>NZ_JBHULH010000014.1:0-5465 GCF_042684245.1 Pseudotenacibaculum haliotis | reverse complement strand
AATTGCAGTACCATCGGCGCTATTGGGCTTAACTTCTCTGTTCGGGATGGGAAGAGGTGAGCCCCAATGCTATAACCACCCTAAGCTTTTAATCTCTTACTTGATAAGAGATCCAGTCTTATAAAGACCGTATATGTTAACATATTAGGTAAAAATAATATCATAAAAATCTTTTGTTAAAAAGAGTGCCTCCCCTCACTAGGAGGGGAAGTCGACGTACATAAGTCTATGGGTTATTAGTACTACTCGGCTACATACATTACTGCACTTACACCTATAGCCTATCAACGTTGTCATCTCCAACGACCCTTTAAAGAAATCTCATCTTGTGGTGGGTTTCGCGCTTATATGCTTTCAGCGCTTATCCCTTCCGAACGTAGCTACCCAGCAGTGCCCCTGGCGAGACAACTGGTACACTAGAGGTTCGTCCAACTCGGTCCTCTCGTACTAGAGTCAGATCCACGCAAATTTCTAACGCCCACAGCAGATAGAGACCGAACTGTCTCACGACGTTCTGAACCCAGCTCGCGTGCCACTTTAATGGGCGAACAGCCCAACCCTTGGGACCTTCTCCAGCCCCAGGATGTGACGAGCCGACATCGAGGTGCCAAACCCCCCCGTCGATGTGAGCTCTTGGGGGAGATCAGCCTGTTATCCCCGGAGTACCTTTTATCCTTTGAGCGATGGCCCTTCCATGCGGAACCACCGGATCACTATGCTCTTGTTTCCAACCTGATCGACTTGTAGGTCTCTCAGTCAAGCACCCTTATGCCATTGCACTCTACGCACGGTTACCAAGCGTGCTGAGGGTACCTTTAGAAGCCTCCGTTACTCTTTTGGAGGCGACCACCCCAGTCAAACTACCCACCAAGCACTGTCCTCATCTCTGAGTTAGGCTCTAGATAAGCAAAGGGTGGTATTTCAAGGTTGACTCCACAACGCCTAGCGACGCCGCTTCAAAGTCTCCCACCTATCCTACACATTACTTATCCAAAGTCAATACTAAGCTATAGTAAAGGTTCACGGGGTCTTTTCGTCCCGCTGCGGGTAATCGGCATCTTCACCGATACTACAATTTCACCGAGCTCATGGCCGAGACAGTGTCCAGATCGTTGCACCATTCGTGCAGGTCGGAACTTACCCGACAAGGAATTTCGCTACCTTAGGACCGTTATAGTTACGGCCGCCGTTTACTGGGGCTTCATTTCAGATCTTCGCCGAAGCTAAACCCTCCACTTAACCTTCCAGCACCGGGCAGGTGTCAGGCCTTATACATCATCTTTCAATTTAGCAAAGCCCTGTGTTTTTGATAAACAGTCGCCTGGACCTTTTCACTGCGGCCCCACCGGAGTGGGGCGACCTTTCTCCCGAAGTTACAGGTCAATTTTGCCTAGTTCCTTAGCCATGAATCTCTCGAGCACCTTAGAATTCTCATCCCAACTACCTGTGTCGGTTTACGGTACGGGTTCTTATAATCTGAAGCTTAGAGGTTTTTCTTGGAAGCCCTTAGGCACACTATCCACGCTGCCGAAGCTTTGTGGTACTATCGTATCTCAGCAAAGCCTAACTCTTAATCTGGCCCTATACCTAAATACTTTAACGAACTATTCCGTCAGTCCGCGGTGCTTTCATCACTCCGTCACCCCATCGCAATTATAAGAAGTACAGGAATATTAACCTGTTGTCCATCGACTACCCCCTTCGGGTTCGCCTTAGGTCCCGACTAACCCTCAGCTGATTAGCATCGCTGAGGAAACCTTAGTCTTTCGGTGAGGGGGTTTCTCGCCCCCTTTATCGTTACTTATGCCTACATTTTCTTTTGTAGCCGTTCCAGCAAACCTCACAGTTCACCTTCTACACAACTACAATGCTCCCCTACCACTTTTACAAGTCCATAGCTTCGGTAATATACTTATGCCCGATTATTATCCATGCTCGACCGCTCGACTAGTGAGCTGTTACGCACTCTTTAAATGAATGGCTGCTTCCAAGCCAACATCCTAGCTGTCTGGGCAGTCAAACCTCGTTTATTCAACTTAGTATATATTTGGGGACCTTAGCTGATGGTCTGGGTTCTTTCCCTCTCGGACATGGACCTTAGCACCCATGCCCTCACTGCTGAGAAACATTTTATAGCATTCGGAGTTTGTCAGGAATTGGTAGGCGGTGAAGCCCCCGCATCCAATCAGTAGCTCTACCTCTATAAAACTTTTACTCAACGCTGCACCTAAATGCATTTCGGGGAGTACGAGCTATTTCCGAGTTTGATTGGCCTTTCACCCCTACCCACAGGTCATCCAAAGACTTTTCAACGTCAACTGGTTCGGTCCTCCACTGTGTGTTACCACAGCTTCAACCTGCCCATGGGTAGATCACTCGGTTTCGCGTCTACTACTACTAACTATGGCGCCCTATTCAGACTCGCTTTCGCTACGGCTCCGTGTCTTAAACACTTAACCTTGCTAGAAACAGTAACTCGTAGGCTCATTATGCAAAAGGCACGCCGTCACCCGGTAAACGGGCTCCGACCGCTTGTAAGCGTACGGTTTCAGGTTCTCTTTCACTCCCTTACTTAGGGTTCTTTTCACCTTTCCCTCACGGTACTAGTTCACTATCGGTCTCTCAGGAGTATTTAGCCTTACCAGATGGTCCTGGCAGATTCATACAGGGTTCCACGTGCCCCGCACTACTCAGGATACCACTATCAATAACTTCTCTTACCTGTACGGGACTATCACCCTCTTTGGTCTGTCTTTCCAAACAGTTCCAGTTCAATTAGCATCGAATATCGTGGTCCTACAACCCCAGCATTGCCGTAACAATACTGGTTTGGGCTAATCCGCGTTCGCTCGCCACTACTAACGGAATCACTTTTGTTTTCTCTTCCTCCGGGTACTTAGATGTTTCAGTTCTCCGGGTTTGCCTCCTTTCGGATACTATGCCTTCAACATAGTGGGTTGCCCCATTCGGATATTTACGGATCATAAAATATGTGCTTCTCCCCGTAACTTTTCGCAGCTTATCACGTCCTTCATCGCCTCTGAGAGCCTAGGCATCCGCCATACGCCCTTACTTAACTTATTGTACTTTTTGCCTGATATTTCTATCAGAACGAGCTCTTTTAATTTTTAAAATATAGCTGTAAGTTTATTTCTAAACTTCTCTATCTTGATTCTTTACGATATCATTTTTACCAATATGTCAATGAACTTTGTTGTGGAGAATACCGGAGTCGAACCGGTGACCTCTTGCGTGCAAGGCAAGCGCTCTAGCCAGCTGAGCTAATTCCCCTTGGCTATCTCTAGCTTTAGAGTAATCCGAGCGACTTGTCACTCATCATCACTCAACTTCTAGAATTTCCTTAACTAAAATCTTATCTATATAAACTTAGTAGTCTTGGGCAGGCTCGAACTGCCGACCTCTACATTATCAGTGTAGCGCTCTAACCAGCTGAGCTACAAGACTGTCTCAGACAGTCAGATATAGAACTAATCCTATATCTTTTATCTTGAACTAAAGATCTTAGTCTTTCTTTTTTAAAATTAACAGCAAAGAGTAAAATAAAAACCCCTTTTGTAACTCACCATCTTTCTCTAGAAAGGAGGTGTTCCAGCCGCACCTTCCGGTACGGCTACCTTGTTACGACTTAGCCCTAGTTACTAGTTTTACCCTAGGCGGCTCCTTGCGGTGACCGACTTCAGGCACCCCCAGCTTCCATGGCTTGACGGGCGGTGTGTACAAGGCCCGGGAACGTATTCACCGGATCATGGCTGATATCCGATTACTAGCGATTCCAGCTTCACGGAGTCGAGTTGCAGACTCCGATCCGAACTGTGATATAGTTTGTAGATTCGCTCCTACTCGCGTAGTGGCTGCTCATTGTCTATACCATTGTAGCACGTGTGTAGCCCAGGACGTAAGGGCCGTGATGATTTGACGTCATCCCCACCTTCCTCACGGTTTGCACCGGCAGTCTCGCTAGAGTCCCCAACTTTACTTGCTGGCAACTAACGACAAGGGTTGCGCTCGTTATAGGACTTAACCTGACACCTCACGGCACGAGCTGACGACAACCATGCAGCACCTTGTAATGAGTCCGAAGAAAAGTCTATCTCTAGACCTGTCCCACTACATTTAAGCCCTGGTAAGGTTCCTCGCGTATCATCGAATTAAACCACATGCTCCACCGCTTGTGCGGGCCCCCGTCAATTCCTTTGAGTTTCAATCTTGCGATCGTACTCCCCAGGTGGGACACTTATCACTTTCGCTTAGTCACTGAATAATTCCAACAACTAGTGTCCATCGTTTACGGCGTGGACTACCAGGGTATCTAATCCTGTTCGCTCCCCACGCTTTCGTCCATGAGCGTCAGTATATACGTAGTAGACTGCCTTCGCAATCGGTATTCTGTGTAATATCTATGCATTTCACCGCTACACTACACATTCTATCTACTTCCGTATAACTCAAGTCAACCAGTATCAAAGGCAGTTCTACAGTTAAGCTGCAGGATTTCACCTCTGACTTAATTGACCGCCTGCGGACCCTTTAAACCCAATGATTCCGGATAACGCTTGCACCCTCCGTATTACCGCGGCTGCTGGCACGGAGTTAGCCGGTGCTTATTCTTACGGTACCGTCAAGTCTCCACACGTGGAGATGTTTCTTCCCGTATAAAAGCAGTTTACAACCCATAGGGCAGTCTTCCTGCACGCGGCATGGCTGGTTCAGAGTTGCCTCCATTGACCAATATTCCTCACTGCTGCCTCCCGTAGGAGTCTGGTCCGTGTCTCAGTACCAGTGTGGGGGATCCCCCTCTCAGGGCCCCTATCTATCGTTGCCATGGTAAGCCGTTACCTTACCATCTAGCTAATAGAACGCATAGCCATCTTTTACCGATAAATCTTTAATTATAAAGTGATGCCACTTCACAATACCATGAGGTATTAATCTTCATTTCTAAAGGCTATCCCTCTGTAAAAGGTAGGTTCTATACGCGTTACGCACCCGTGCGCCGGTCGTCAGCGGATTGCAAGCAATCCCTGTTACCCCTCGACTTGCATGTGTTAAGCCTGCCGCTAGCGTTCATCCTGAGCCAGGATCAAACTCTTCATCGTATATTTTTAATAATATATATGAATAAGTTTCAAAAGAATTTCCAAATTAGGAATGGTTTATTCTACTCTTTGTTTACGCTGTCAATTTCAATATTTTCAATGAACTCTCTAATCTTCTTAACAGGTCCTGTTTCAACCCTAAATCCAATTAAATCTTGTAGAAACACGAGAATCGAACTCGCTAATTTTTTATCTAAAAATTATTCCAAAATTTCTTGTGAACTTCGCTTGTTTCTCAAAGCGGGTGCAAATGTAAAAACTATTTTTTTATTCGCAATAACTTTTTTGATTTTTTTTCGATTTTTTTTACGCCTCAAAAAAAAAACTCAAACCCCTAAACAAACTTCT
>NZ_JBHULH010000013.1:0-2432 GCF_042684245.1 Pseudotenacibaculum haliotis | reverse complement strand
ACTACTTTCCCAAAACGATTAAAGATATTGATCTGTGAAGAAGGGAAGAATGTTGAGTTAGCTCCTTTGATAGCCCATGTATCGTTGATCCCATCATTGTTAGGTGTAAAGAACTTCGGGAACTCTACCACAGAGACTTGTAAAGTAGCAATTCCACAACCATTCTTATCACGCACTAAGATGGTATAGAATCCACCTTCTAAGTTTTCAAACATAGGATCGTCTTGATATGGATGTGTCACCACACCATTCTCATCCGTAAGTGCATACTCATAATCTCCGATTCCTAAGTTGGTAGGATCAATGGTAATAGAGTTGTTCTCAGAATCATCTACAATGGTCACATCATTTTCTGTGATTGTGGCAATGATAGATTCGTTTACTTGTATCTCACGTGTTCTAGTACATCCTGTTCCATCAGTAGTTGTAGCCGTTACGGTATACAATCCACCCGAGGTAATAGTGATCTGTGATCCTATGATGGTATTTCCAGAAGGATCTGTCCATACATAATCATAGATAGCACCGGGGTTTTCTACGCCAATAGTAAGAGGAGGTCCATTAAGACACACGATCTGAGGAGACGTTACTGTAAAATCCGGTAGAGGGTTTACAATCACCTCAAAGGTAAAGTCATCATTGACACATCCTGTATCGTCATTAACGACTCTTACATAAATAGTTTGTTGATTGGCAATGGTATTGGAATACGGACTCGATAGAGGGTTGTCTCCAGAAGTAGCATCCATTTGTGTTTCGTGGAAAGTTACTGTAAAGTCATCCTCATCCTGAGAAGCACCTAAGATTCCCGGAATCTGACTGTCTAGATCAATATTTTGAACAAATCCATTGGTGTCATCACCATCGGCATCATCATCACAATAGGATAAGTTAGATACGTGATCTGTAGTAGGCTCAGGATTTACAATAACATTAAAGTTAGAGATTCCGTTGGCACACTGTGTAGCCGAGTTAAAGACACGCACATAGATGATCTGAGAGAATGGTACAGAGTTGGCAAAAGGAAGCGGATTGTCTACCGTTCCACCTAAAGGTAATATTCCATTTTGAGCATTAGCCAGAGAAGCGTGATAACTTACCGTAAACTGATTAGGGTCTTGTGTACCTAAGATTCCCGGAGTTTGATCATGCAAGTTAAAACTTTGAGAGAATCCGTTTTGAGCCGATCCATCAGAATCGTCATCACAAATCTCAAGGTCTTCTACAAAGTTAGCCACAGGTAGTGGATTTACAATCAGATCAAATGTTGTATGATCTGTAAAACAGTTTGTTGTATTGTTGGTAACACGTACATAGATCGTTTGTGAGTTAGGCACAATGTTCTCGTACATGTTTGTTGTTGTAATAGGACTGTTACCAGAGTTGGCATCAGCAGCCGATGTGTGATAGGTAACTGTATAATCAGCAGGATCTTGTGTTCCTAAGATAATAGGCGTTTGATCATCTAAATTAAAAGTCTGTACAATTCCGTTAAATCCATCACCATCATCTAAGTTATCACAAAGCTCAAGGTTATTTACAGCATTGGCTACCGGTACAGGGTCTACATTTAATGTAATGTGAACACCAAACCCAAGGCAGTCATTGTCTAGATCGCTATCTACACGTACGTAGATTCCTTGTGAGTTAGGGTATCCGATGTTTCTATAGTTAGACGGGTCTGCAATAGGATCTTCTTCAGCCAAAGCATCGGCTTCATTACGATAGTAAGTTATGGTTAACTGTTGTGTAGGAGGGAACAGTGCACGAACTTCAGCAGAAACAGAGCTAAAGTCAAAAGTAGTTACTCCATCAGTATCATCATTGTTCGCATTATCATCTCCGTTGATATCTAAATAATCATCACAGACGTTAAAGACACGTTGGAAGGTAGAAGGAATCCCTGTAGTAGACACAGTAAGTGTTACTTCGGCAATTCTATAACAACCAAAAGCACTAATGGCACGAGCCCAAACCATATCAGTGGTTACTACTTGATTGGTATAAGTAGTAGGGTTAGGAATCGGACTGTTGCCTGATTGTGCATCAGCTAGTGTTTCATAGAAGATAAAGGTCTCGTTCATGTAATTGGTAGAGATGTCTGTAGCAGCCTCATTTAGATTAAAGACAGAGAACCCATCGGTATCATTATCACACTGTTGTAGTTCAACAGCAGCAGTGATGGTTGGTAAGGCACTTACGATTAAGTTAAACGATAGAGATGTATCATTACAATCTACATTATCTACATTCTCCACACGAACGAATACTTGTTGTGTGTTTACAGTTGCATTGGTATATGGATTGGCTTTATCGATCACATCGGTAGAACTATCTGTTTGTGCACCTGTAAGTGTTGTATGATAGCTAACGTTGTATTGAGTAGGGTCTAATGTTCCAAGAATCTCAGCATCTTTGGTGTTGAGTAAGAA
>NZ_JBHULH010000012.1:0-455248 GCF_042684245.1 Pseudotenacibaculum haliotis | reverse complement strand
TCAATGAACTCCCCGCCGAAACGGACGGCAAAGATAGTACAACATCTAGCTTCTAAACAAACTTTTTGGTAAAAAAATTACATTTTTTTTCTCCTAATCACCCAATCAATTCATTAGAGGGCAGTTACACTTTAACTTTATTTCAAATTGGCAGATTATCCATTGCAAACATCTTTATCAAACATGATTTTTATCATTTTTTAGAACATAAGTCCAATATACTTTTACAGCAGCTAAATACTATTTAGATATATATAATGTAGATATTCTCATTTGATAAAACAGTAAGCTTTGAAGTCAACACCCAAATTATTACCCTCTAAAAAATCTCGCTGGAGAAAAGTAGCTGTTTTTTTTATTGCAGTTATTGTTGGACTAGGTGCATTTATGGCGAAAGAATCGGAAGTAGTCTCTTATATGTCCGACAACCCACAGGCATGTGTCAATTGTCACGTGATGACTCCTGTATATAATAGTTGGATGCATAGCTCCCATAGACAATGGACTACATGTAATGATTGTCATGTGCCGCATAACAACACTCTCAATAAATATTACTTCAAAGCAAAAGATGGATTATTTCATGCTACAATTTTCACTTTACGAAAGGAGCCCGAAGTAATGTTTATGAGAGAAGCTTCAGAAGAAGTTGTTCAAGACAACTGTATTCGATGCCATATTCAAAATGTAACACAGACTAAATATGATGGCTATATAGAGGATCACCGAGAAAATAGAACCGAAAGAAAATGTTGGAGTTGTCATCAAGAAGTTCCTCATGGCTCTATTCATGGTATATCTACTGTTAAGAATAACATTGCTCCTATTCCTACCGATCAGGTCGATGTTGTAATTCCAACATGGTTACAAAATAAAATGAACAATAAATAAAATTTGTACTACCCTATTAACTCAATTTAAATGAAAAACAAAGTCTTATTCGTAGTAACAGCAATTGTCGTCTTTCTATTAGGCCTTTTAGCTTCCAGTATTATTAACCGTAAGAACGAATCTAAATACAAGTACCTTCCACAAGTAGAGATTAACGAAAACGAACCTAGAAATGAGGAGTGGGGAAAAAACTTCCCTAGAGAATACCAATCTTTCTTGCAAACTTCTGAAACCAATTTTGCCACCTATCAAGGAGGTTCTGTCATGAGAGACATGCTAGAAGAAGATCCTAACTTAGTAGTTCTATGGGCAGGATACGGTTTCTCCAAAGATTACAATCAAGGAAGAGGACATTATTATGCAATTGAAGATTTGCATAATAGCTTAAGAACCGGAGCTCCTAAAGGTGATGGTGATGGACCAATGCCTTCGACTTGTTGGACTTGTAAAAGTCCTGATGTTCCTAGATTAATGAATGAAAACGGAATCACTGAATTCTATCAGGGAAAATGGGCTGATAAAGGACCGGAAGTTGTGAATGCTATTGGATGTGCTGATTGTCATGATTCTAAGACCATGAAGCTAACTATTACACGACCTGCTCTTATAGAAGCTTTTGATGCTATGGGTAAAGACATCAATAAAGCAACTCATCAGGAAATGCGTTCTTTGGTTTGTGCTCAATGTCACGTTGAATACTATTTTAATAAGAAGATGCCCGGTAAAGAAGGAACTCCTTATTTAGTATTCCCTTGGAAAAACGGTATGAGTGTAGAGGCCATGGAAAAATACTACGATGAAATCGATTTTGCTGATTGGACTCATAAAATAAGTAAAGCTCCTATGTTGAAAGCCCAACACCCGGGATATGAAACTTATTTAACAGGGGTTCATGCAGACAGAGGTGTTTCTTGTGCAGATTGTCATATGCCTTATAAAAGTGAGGGTGGTCAAAAGTTCACAGATCACCATATACAATCTCCTTTAAATAATGTTGCCAATGCTTGTCAGGTTTGCCATAGAGAAGATGCTGATAAATTAAAGAACAACGTATTTGAGCGCCAGAAAAAGTCTACTGAAATTCGTTTGCAACTAGAGTCTCTATTAGTAAAAGGTCATGTAGAAGCAGGTAAAGCATGGGAATTAGGAGCTACCAAAGAACAAATGAAAGATATTTTAAAAGGTCTTCGTCATGCTCAATGGAGATGGGATTATGCAGCAGCAGCTCACGGAGCTTCTTTCCACTCTCCTGTAGAAACCGCTAGAGTATTGGGTACCGGATTGATCAAGATACAAGATACTCGATTGAAGCTTGCCAGATTGTTAGCCGAATTAGGCCATAACACTCCTGTTAAAATGCCGGACATTTCAACAAAAGAAAAAGCACAGAAATACATTGGCTTAAATGTTGAAAAAATGAAACACGACAAAAAGGAGTTTAAAAAGAACTTAGTTCCTAAATGGTTAGAAGAAGCTAAAAAAAGAGAAGCCGGATACAACTCTAAAAAAGCATCTGAATAAGTATTACTTCATCTATAAAAGTATCTTCTACAGGATTCTGTAGAAGGTACTTTCAATAAAACAGATTTCATTGAACTTGTTATACAAACTTTTTTCGTCCTCAAGACTTGCTCTTACCTTATTATTAGTATTTGCTGTTGCCATGGCTGCAGCGACTTTTGTTGAAAATGATTTTGGTACAGCTGCTGCTTGGATCTTAATATATGATTCCTGGTGGTTTGAATTGGTTATGCTTGGGCTAGCGTTAAGCTTTATTGCAAACATTTTCAAGTATCGATTATTGCAATCCAGAAAGTGGGCGATCCTATTATTCCATATTGCTTTTGTTGTTATTATTATAGGTGCCGGAATTACAAGATATAGTTCCTATTCCGGAATCATCAGAATTCGTGAAGGCGCTTCTTCAAACTTAATGATTACAGATAAAAACTACCTCCAAGTAGAAATTAACGATAAGGAGTCTAAAAAACACTTAGAAAAAGCTCTTAACTTCTCTACATTAAAGAATAATGATTTCACCATAAAAACAGATTTTAAAGGAACTCCTATTCATATTTCTTATCATCAATTTATCCCTGATGCTGTTCCTACAATCTTTCATGACTCTATTAATGGAGAGCCTATTTTAGAATTGGTCATCTCTCATGGAAGCGAAAAGCAGACTGTCTTTTTAAAGAAAGGGGAGATTGAATCTGTAGACAACCATCATCAGATCGAGTTTCAAACTCAAAACCCTTCACCAGAAAATGTCAGCATCATTGAAAAAGAAGGACAGTTATTTGTCAAAGCACCCAACAACCTAGATTACTTTATGATGTCTACTCAAGCTGCCGGAGTTTTTCAGAAAGACAGCTTACACCCATTCCATTTAAAAACCTTGTACAGAATGGGAGACTTGTCATTTGTTCCTAATAAGTATCACCCCAGCGGGAAGATCGATTTTATGAGCTCAGCAGAAAACAGTAAAGACAATGACAGAGTGAAAGATGATGTTTTATTAATTAATGTATCTGTACACAACAAACAACAACAAGTTCCAATCCTATATAGAGAAGGGTTCTTACCCTCAGTACATCCTTTAAGTTCGGAAAATCTTGATTTAACCTTTTCTTATGGTGCAAAACCTTTTCTTCTTCCTTTTTCTGTAAAACTGAACGATTTTCAATTAGAGCGCTACCCCGGTTCTAGCAGTCCTTCATCTTATGCTAGTGAGGTTACTGTAGAAGACAAGGACGAATCATTTGATTTTAGGATCTTTATGAATAATGTTTTGGATCATAAAGGGTATCGTTTTTTTCAGGCCAGTTATGATACAGATGAAAAAGGAACTGTTCTTTCCGTCAATTACGATCATTTAGGAACAAATATTACTTACCTAGGTTATTTCCTAATGACACTAGGTATGTTCTTTACATTCTTTAGCAAAGCTTCTCGATTTAAAATGCTAAGTAAAAAATTGAAAAAGCTCAAACAAAAACAGGCTTTACCCCTACTCTTACTCGCTCTATTCTCTGTTACAAATATTGAGGCACAACAAAATGCAAAACCATTTATAGAGCCTGTTAATGAATTGCATGCTGAGTATTTTGGAAGATTACTTGTACAAGATTTAGATGGAAGAATTAAACCCATTAATACTTTAGCTTCCGAGTTTTTACGAAAGTTATCTCGAAAAAATTATCTAATCATATCAGATAGTATTCAAGAGTATCGATTGACTCCTGATCAGGTGTTTTTAGGAATTCACATGTTACCTAATTACTGGCAAAATGTTCCTATTATTAAAATTGATAAAGAAAAAGGCGGTGAGATTTTCCAAGATGTTATTCCTAATCAAAATAGTTTAATATCATTTCAGCAGCTCCTCACTCCTTCCGGAGATTATTTACTTTCTAAAGCTGTGGAGGAAGTCAATCTTAAAAAGCCAGCTGAGAGAAATGAATCTGACAAAGAGATTTTAAAAGTAGATGAGCGTTTTAATATTTTCTATAATATCCTTATTGGGAATTATTTAAAGATCTTCCCTAAGAAAAACGATCCAAATAACACATGGTACAGCTACACACACCATTTCAATGACTTTACGGAAGAAGACAGAAGTTTTGCAAAATCTGTACTACCTGTATATTTCAAAGATATCGCTACAAAAAACTGGAAGTCTGCCAATGAAAAAGTTTCATACATAGAAACCTATCAAAAGGTATTAGCCAAAGATGTGATCCCTTCTAATAATCAAATTGAAGCAGAGATATGGTACAATAAGATCAATCTGAATTTTTGGTTGTTTCAAATTCTCTTTACAGCTGGTTTTATCTTGCTAATTATAGCTATTGCTAAGATTTTTACCAATTCCAAGTTACTAATGTTTTTGTGGAATTGCCTGGTTCTTATTTCACTAATTTCTTTTATTGTATTTACCGCTAACCTTATTTTACGCTGGTATGTTGCTGAGCACGCTCCTTGGAGTAATGGATATGAAATGTTGGTATTTGTTGCTTGGTGTTTACTGCTCAGTGGTATTCTTACATTTAGAAAATCAGATTTTACTCTTCCTTTAGCTACTTTATTTGCCGGAGCTCTTTTATTTGTAAGTTACTTAGATTGGCTTAATCCTGAGATTACCAATTTGATGCCTGTATTAAAATCATACTGGTTAAAAATACATGTTGCTACAATTGTAAGTAGCTACGCTCCTTTGGCGCTATCAGCCGTTTTAGGAATTATGTCGCTAATATTAATGCTCATCAAGAACTCTCGCAATCACATTGCTGTTGAGAGCAGAATTAAAGAGCTAACTTATATCAACGAAATGTCTATGACTATTGGCTTGTTTGTTTTAGCCGTAGGAACTTTTTTAGGTGGAGTTTGGGCCAATGAATCATGGGGTCGTTATTGGGCTTGGGACCCAAAAGAAACTTGGGCGTTGATAAGCATTATTATCTATGCTATTGTTTTGCATTTGCGATTTATTCCTAAGCTAAACAATCAATTTGTTTTAAACACAGCAAGCATCTTTGCTTTTTGGTCTATTATTATGACTTCTTTTGGTGTAAACTACTATTTAACCGGTTTACACAGTTATGCAACAGGAGACCCAATTCCAATTCCAAAATTCATTTATGTGCTACTGGGCATTCAACTTGCTATCACTCTTCTTTCGGGATTAAAGTTAACAATGAGAAAAGCTTAAGGATTCCTTAATTTTTTGTATTGTTTCTACGGGAGTTTTCTAATATCTTTGCCCCTTGATAAATTAATAATTAAATGATACAAATTACCTTACCAGACGGAAGCGTAAAAGAATTTGAAAGCGGCATCAATGCTATTGATGTAGCCAAAAGCATTAGTGAAGGTTTAGCCAGAAATGTGATTTCTGCAAGTTTTAATGATCAAACCATTGAAACCACCACGCCTTTAACCACCGATGGTTCGTTGATTTTGTATACGTTTAATAATAAGGAAGGAAAAAAAGCTTTTTGGCATTCTTCTGCACACGTATTGGCGCAAGCGATTTTGGATTTTTATCCGAATGCTAAGCTTACTATTGGTCCAGCGATTGAGAATGGTTTTTATTATGATGTTGATTTTGGAGATGACAGCATTTCTGAAAAAGATTTTGATAAGATCGAAAAGAAGTTTTTAGAACGCGCCAGAGAAAAAGCAGAGTTTACAATGCGTTCTGTATCCAAAGCTGATGCTTTGGCATATTATGCAGAAAGAGGCAATCAATATAAAGTAGAACTGATTGAAGGGCTTGAAGATGGAGATATCACTTTCTGTGACCACAGTAACTTTACCGATCTATGTCGTGGTGGACATATTCCTAATACAGGAATTATTAAAGCCATTAAGATCATGAATGTTGCAGGTGCTTACTGGAGAGGAGATGAAAAGAACAATCAGTTAACACGTGTGTATGGAATATCTTTCCCAAAGCAAAAAGATCTAAAAGAATACTTAGAGTTATTAGAGGAAGCTAAAAAGAGAGATCATAGAAAATTAGGAAAAGAGCTAGAGCTATTTACTTTTTCTCAAAAAGTAGGTCAAGGTTTACCTTTATGGTTACCTAAAGGAGCTGCGCTAAGAAGCAGATTAGAAGACTTTTTAAAAGACGCTCAAAAGAGAGCCGGCTATGAAATGGTAATGACTCCTCATATTGGTCAGAAAGAATTATATGTTACTTCCGGACATTATGCTAAATATGGAGAAGACAGTTTTCAACCTATACACACACCTAAAGATGATGAAGAGTTCTTGCTAAAGCCAATGAACTGCCCTCATCACTGTGAGGTTTATAATTTCAAACCTTATTCTTATAAAGATTTACCAAAGCGATTTGCTGAGTTTGGAACCGTATATAGATATGAACAAAGTGGTGAGTTACATGGATTAACTCGTGTTAGAGGGTTTACGCAAGATGATGCACATATCTTCTGTACACCTGAACAATTAGATCAAGAGTTTAAAAATGTAATCGACCTTGTATTATATGTATTTGGTTCTTTAGGTTTTGAAGATTTTACTGCTCAAGTGTCTATTAGAGATATGAGCAATCCTGATAAATATATAGGTGATCCTGAAACTTGGGATATTGCAGAAAAAGCAATTATCTCTGCTGCTACCGATAAAGGTTTGAATTATGTAATTGAAGAGGGTGAAGCTGCTTTTTATGGTCCTAAGTTAGATTTTATGGTAAAGGATGCCTTAGGAAGAAGCTGGCAGTTGGGAACTATTCAGGTTGACTACAACCTTCCTAAGCGTTTTGACCTTACTTATAAAGGTGCAGATAACCAGTTACACAGGCCTGTAATGATTCACAGAGCTCCATTCGGATCTATGGAAAGATTCATTGCTGTACTGTTGGAACACACCGGAGGAAATTTCCCGTTATGGTTAACTCCAGATCAAGTTATCATCCTGCCAATCAGTGAGAAATATCAAAAATATACCGAAAAAGTTTTACATTTGTTGGAAAATTCCGAAATTCGCGCCCTCGTTGACGATAGGAATGAAAAGACGGGTCGAAAGATTCGTGATGCCGAAGTAAACAAAATACCTTTTATGGTTATTGTTGGAGAAAAGGAAGAAAACGAAGGTACCGTTTCTGTTAGAAAACACGGAGAAGGAGATTTAGGAACCTTTACTATTGAAGAATTTGTATCTTTAATTAAGAATGAGGTAAACAAAACTATTGTAGAGTTTAATAATTAACAAGTAACAACCCCTGTAAAAACAGGATTTAAATTTATAAGTCATAGCAATTAGAAGAAAAAGGTCTAGAGGACCAGCAAGAATAATTAAGCAAGATCAGCACAGAATCAACGATAAGATCAAATATGTTGATGAAGTGAGATTGGTTGGAGATAATGTCAAAGTTGACATCTATCCTTTGTCTACTGCAAAAGAAATGGCAAGAGAGCAAGGATTGGATTTAGTTGAGATTTCTCCAAAAGCAGTTCCACCAGTTTGTAAAATTATCGATTACAAGAAATTCTTGTATGAACAAAAGAAAAGAGATAAAGCTCTAAAAGCAAAAGCAACGAAAGTTGTTGTTAAAGAGATTCGTTTCGGACCGCAAACTGATGAGCATGACTATGAGTTTAAAAAGAAACACGCGATTAAGTTCTTACAAGACGGAGCTAAGTTAAAAGCGTTTGTATTCTTTAAAGGAAGATCGATCATCTTTAAAGAGCAAGGTCAAATTCTTTTATTAAAGCTAGCTCAAGAGTTAGAAGAATATGGTAAAGTGGAGCAACTACCAAAATTAGAAGGTAAACGTATGATTATGTTTATCGCTCCTAAGAAAACGAAATAATGGTTTGATAGGTTTCAATTACCTATTGAATTGTATAAAATATAAGCGAGAAATAAAAACGAAGGAGAAATGCCTAAAATGAAAACAAAATCTAGTGCCAAGAAACGTTTTAAGTTGACAGGTTCTGGAAAGATTAAAAGAAAGCATGCGTTTAAAAGTCACATCTTAACAAAGAAGTCTAAAAAACGTAAGCTTAAGTTGACTCATGATACTTTAGTACATAAGTCTGACGAAGCGAATATTAAGCAACAATTAGCTTTAAAATAATTGTTGTAAGGGAATTTAATTATTAACCATGGAGTTGGGCTCATAAAGTTCTTTTTAATAAGGCGCCTACTACAAAAACAATTTGAATTATGCCAAGATCAGTAAATTCAGTAGCTTCAAGAAATAGAAGAAAGAAAATCTTGAAGCAAGCAAAAGGTTACTTCGGACGTAGAAAAAACGTTTATACAGTAGCAAAAAACGCGGTTGAAAAAGCGATGCTTTATGCATACAGAGACCGTAAAAACAATAAGAGAAACTTCCGTTCATTATGGATCCAACGTATCAACGCTGGAGCTCGTTTACACGGAATGTCTTACTCTCAGTTTATGGGGAAAGTAAAAGCTAACAATATCGAATTAAACCGTAAGGTTTTAGCTGATTTAGCTATGAACAACCCAGAAGCTTTTAAGGCAATCGTAGAGAAAGTTAAATAAATTAATAATTCTTGCTTATAATAAAAAACCCAAACCTAGCGTTTGGGTTTTTTTATTAAATTTCGGAACTATAAGCGTAAACAATCATGAGAAAATTCATTCCCCTTTTATTTGTCTTTTTATTGTCTTCGTCTGTTTTTTCACAGCAGACCAAAGATACTTTGACATTACCTGAAAAATTTGACAAGATTTACAGAACCTCCAGTTCGTATCAAGAATATAAAGTCGTTAGAAAAACACGTTTTCAGGATCTCAAAAAGCAGGTCTTAGATTCATTGAACTCTTTAAAAAGTGAATTAAAGAGTAAAGAACAGCGAATTACTATTCAAAAAGACAGCATTGCTGAAACCAAAAAAGTATTAGAAATATTAGATGGAGAGCTTAAACAAACCATTGCGCAAAAGAATGGCATCAAGATTTTTGGTATCGAGATTTTAAAGTCTACTTACAATATGATCGTTTGGGGGTTGATCATTCTTCTTTTGGCTTTACTGCTTTATTTTGTTTACCGATTTAAAAACAGCAACATTGTAACTACAGAAGCCAAGGCTGAACTTTCTAATTTGGAAGAAGAGTTTGCGTTGCACAAAAAGAAATCTCTGGAACGAGAACAAAAACTAAGAAGACAACTCCAAGATGAGATCAACAAACAAAGAGGAGTTTAACAACATAAAAAAAACCGAGCAATTGCTCGGTTTTTGTTTTATATCGTTTCTCCTAATTCTTTTAGCTTACTCATGTTCTCTGCCAACATCAGCTCGTCTATGATCTTCTGAATGTCTCCATTTACAATATTAGAAAGATCATACAATGTTAGTCCAATTCTATGATCTGTAACACGTCCTTGCGGATAGTTATAGGTACGAATCTTAGCAGATCTATCTCCCGAAGTTACCATAGAACCTCTCTTTGCTGCATCTTCAGCTTGCTTCTTAGCCAATTCTAGATCGTACAAACGAGAACGTAATACTTTGAATGCTTTCTCTTTATTCTTATGCTGAGATTTCTGATCCTGACATTGCGCTACCAATCCAGTTGGAATGTGCGTTAAACGAACTGCAGAATAGGTAGTATTTACAGATTGTCCTCCCGGTCCTGAAGAACAGAAATAATCAATTCTTACATCTTTCGGATTGATCTCTACATCAAACTCTTCTGCTTCCGGAAATACCATACAAGTAGCTGCAGATGTATGAACCCTTCCTTGTGTTTCTGTTTGTGGCACTCTTTGTACACGGTGTACTCCGGCTTCAAACTTCAATGTTCCGTAAACATCTTCTCCTGAAACTTCAAACTGAATCTCTTTGAAACCTCCACTTGTTCCTTCACTATAATCTACAGTAGATACTTTCCATCCTTTGCTCTCACAATATTTGGTATACATACGATACAGGTCTCCGGCAAAAATACTTGCCTCATCACCTCCTGTACCGGCTCTAAGTTCGACTACTGCATTTTTAGAATCTTCTGGGTCTTTAGGAATTAGCAAAAACTTAATTTCTTCTTCCAATGCCGGAATACGATTATTAGCTTCGTCTAATTCCATTTTCGCCATTTCCACCATTTCCGCATCAGAACCATCAGAAATAATCTCTTTTGCTTCTTCAATGTTTCCTAACAAACCTTCGTACTCTTTGGCTTTCTTAACTACCTCTCCAAGATCCTTATATTCTTTGTTCAACTGCACATAACGTTTTTGATCTGAAATGATATCCGGTTGGATGATCAAGTCAGAAACTTCGTCATATCGTTGTTTTACAATCTGTAATTTATCTAACATCGTCCGTCTTTAATTGGTCAGCGAATTTACAATTTTCTTATGATTTATATAGACCTCCTTTTATGTATATTTGAAATCTTCTGTATGTTGTTATGAAAAAACTTCGACTATACCTCATTTTTTATAAAAGTACATTTCTTTTTCCATTAATAGTTTCGGTCTTAGCTTTTGCCAAAGAAAAACATATTGGAACAGCAATTTTTGCACTGTTTTTTGCAACTTTAGGCATCTTTTTTTATAATCATTTTATTGATGATCCTAAGAAACAACGTTTGTATTTTTTCTTTAATCACGGAATTTCCGAGACCAAACTCTACGGATTCATCTTTGTTTTGAATGCTTTATTCCTAACTGCTTTAAACTTACTATGGAAATGAAAAAGTTGGAAATTGACAATATAGAGTTGAACTTCGGAACAAAGAATGTTCTGCAAGGAATTTATTTCAAAGCGGAAGTCGGAAAAATAACCGGTATCTTAGGAAGTAATGGCTGCGGAAAAACCAGTTTACTCAGAATTTTATTTGGTGAGCTAAAGCCTAAAAGCAAACTCATACGTATTGATAGCAAACCTATTTTACAACCTATGTATTCTAAAGGGATCGTGAAGTACTTACCTCAATTTCATTACATCCCTAAATCATTAACTCTAAAGAATATCTTTCATTTTAATGATGTAGATTACGCCGCCTTTGCTGATCTTTTTCCCGACTTTAAAGACAAGCGACATTTTAAGTTCAAGCAACTTTCCGGAGGAGAAAAAAGACTCATTGAAGTATACACAACTATAAAATCGCCTAGTAAGATCTTATTATTAGACGAGCCTTTCTCTTACCTTGCCCCTATCTATTCTGAAGCTCTCAAAGAAGAGATTGCTAGATCAAAAGAAGATAAGTTTATAATCATCACAGATCATCATTATAAAAAGATTTTAGATGTTTCTGATCAACTCTACCTTATTAAGGACGGCTGGAGTAAATTGATTACTTCTAATGAGCAGCTTGTTCAGTACAATTATCTGTATTCTCTTTGATTCTAGAAAGAGAAATCTGATTAGTACTCGAAAGTACCGTATTCACTTTTAATTGTTAGCTTCTTAGTATCTGAAGCTTCTACTTTACCAACAATCTGAGCATTTACATTGAATGACTTTGAAATAGTAATCAAATCTTCTGCAATTTCCGGAGAAACATACAACTCCATTCTATGACCGCAGTTAAACACTTGATACATTTCTTTCCAATCTGTTTTTGATTGCTCCTGAATCAATTTAAATAAAGGCGGAATTTCAAACATATTGTCTTTAATAATATGAAGACTATCTACAAAATGTAAGATTTTGGTTTGCGCTCCTCCAGAGCAGTGCACCATTCCGTGAACTGTATCTGAATTGTATTTAGATAAGATCTCTTTGATGATAGGAGCATAGGTTCTTGTTGGAGACAAGACTAATTTCCCTGCATCAATCGGAGAATTCTCTACTTCGTCGGTTAGTTTTACGTTTCCAGAGTAAACTAATTCTTCAGGAACAGAAGCATCGAAACTTTCCGGAAATTTCTCTGCTAGGTATTTATGAAAAACATCGTGCCTTGCTGATGTTAATCCATTACTTCCCATTCCACCATTGTACTCTTTTTCATAAGATGCCTGTCCAAATGATTCCAATCCAACGATCACATCACCTGCTTGAATATTTGCATTGTCTATAACATCAGATCGCTTCATTCTGGCAGTTACTGTAGAGTCTACAATAATTGTTCGTACCAAATCTCCAACATCTGCTGTTTCTCCTCCTGTAGAATGAATTGTTACTCCGAAGTTCTTTAACTCAGTAATCAATTCTTCTGTACCATTGATAATAGCTGAGATCACTTCACCGGGAATCAAGTTCTTGTTTCTCCCTATTGTTGAAGACAACATAATATTATCGGTAGCTCCTACACACAACAAATCATCAATATTCATGATCAATGCGTCCTGAGCAATTCCTTTCCACACAGAAACATCTCCTGTTTCTTTCCAATACATATATGCCAGAGAAGATTTTGTTCCTGCTCCATCTGCATGCATGATCAAACAGTAGTCTTCATCATTGGTTAAGTAATCCGGAACTATTTTACAGAATGCTTTTGGAAATAATCCTTTATCAATATTCTTGATGGCATTGTGTACATCTTCTTTAGATGCCGACACTCCTCTTTGGGCGTATCTTTTAGAAACTTCTTGACTCATTTTGTTGTGTTGTTGGCTGCAAATTTACTTTTTTGAAATGAAAAAGACGCTACTTTAACGCCATAGATTTTATCTTGTAAACAGTAACTCTCTATATTTTGTTAGAGGCCACAGATTGTCATCTACAAGAAGCTCTAATTTGTCTGCGTGGTATCGTATCTCTTCAAAGAAAGGCATTACTTTATTGCAATAAGCATCTGCATTCTTTTGTCCTTTTAACTTATTGGCTTTTTTACGCTCTTCTGTCATTTCTTCAATCTTGGAGTTGATCTCTGCTATGTGCTGAGAGATTCTTTGAATTAGATCTACTTGTTCTTTGGCGTACTTTTCAAAATCTGTCCCAAAAATCTCTTTCAACCCTCGTACATTTTCTATCAATGTATTTTGATATTGTATCGCCGTAGGAATTACATGATTTCTAGCCACATCTCCTAACACTCTACTTTCTATCTGAATACGTTTGGAATATTCTTCTAATTCAATTTCATGACGCGCCTCTACCTCTATCTTATTCATTACGCTCATTTCTTCAAAAAGAGAAATTGCCTTGTTTGAAATCTTTGCCTTTAGCGCTTCAGGAGTCTTCTTGTTATTACTTAAGCCTCTTTTCTTAGCTTCTTTTTCCCATGAAGCCCCGTATCCATCTCCTTCGAAACGAATTTTCTTGGAAGCCTTTATGTACTCTCTTAGAATATTAAAGATGGCTTCATCTTTTTTAAGGCTCTTTGTTTCAATCAACGCATCTACTTCATTTTTAAAATCCGCCAATTGTTTTGCAATGATTGTATTCAATATAGTCATGGGCCCGGCACAGTTTGCTGATGAACCTACCGCACGTAATTCAAACTTGTTTCCTGTAAATGCAAATGGCGATGTCCTGTTCCTATCTGTATTATCTAGTAATATCTCCGGAATTTTTCCAATGATATTTAATTTCAGGTCTGTTTTTTCTTGAGGTGATAATTTCCCTTTTGTTACATTCTCTAACTCGTCTAAAACTTGCGACAACTGAGAGCCTATAAATACCGAAATAATAGCAGGCGGTGCTTCGTTAGCTCCTAATCTATGGTCATTGCTAGCACTTGCTATGGAAGCTCTAATCAGTTCCTCATAATCATGAACTGCTTTGATCGTATTCACAAAGAAGGTCAAAAACTGTAGATTCTTCATCGGGGTTTTCCCTGGGCTTAACAAGTTCACTCCTGTGTTGGTAGACAAGCTCCAATTGTTGTGTTTCCCCGATCCATTGATTCCTTCAAAAGGTTTTTCATGAAATAAGACCTTAAATTGATGACGCTGTGATACTTTCTCCATCACATCCATCAATAAAGAATTATGGTCTACGGCAAGGTTGGCTTCTTCAAAAATAGGCGCTAATTCAAATTGATTCGGAGCTACCTCGTTGTGCCTGGTTTTTACAGGAATTCCCAAAAGCATACACTCCTTTTCCAAGTCACGCATAAAGCTCATTACTCTTGTTGGAATTGAACCAAAGTAGTGATCATCTAACTGCTGTCCTTTTGCCGGAGAGTGCCCCAACATGGTTCTCCCTGTCATCATAAGATCCGGTCTAGCTGCCGCCAAAGCTGTATCTATTAAAAAGTATTCTTGCTCCCAGCCTAGGGTAGCATTCACCTTTGCTACATTCTTATCAAAGAATTTACATACTGCTGTGGCTGCATGATCTACTGCCTGGAGCGCTCTTAACAAAGGTGTTTTATTATCTAAGGCTTCTCCTGTATAGGCTACAAAAACAGTTGGGATACACAAGGTTGTTCCGTATAAAAATGCCGGCGAAGTAGGATCCCAAGCGGTATATCCTCTAGCTTCAAATGTATTTCTTAGTCCACCATTAGGAAAACTGGATGCGTCTGGCTCTTGCTGTGCTAATTGACCCCCATCAAAATGTTCTATTGCTCCTACATCTTCATTTGTTTCAAAAAAGGCATCGTGTTTTTCTGCTGTAGCTCCGGTCAAAGGTTGAAACCAATGCGTGTAGTGAGTTGCTCCTCTAGACAGTGCCCACTCTTTCATACTAACTGCAATTTGATCTGCAATCTTCCTATCGATCTTTGTCCCAAATTCTATAGCGTTCATAACGCTTCTATAGGCTTCTTTTGTCATATGCTGACGCATCGCTACTTCATTAAAAACATTTTTCCCGAACAATTCTGAGCGACGATTCTTTTCTTCAATGACTACAGGTTTTCTGTTTAAAACCTCTTGCAAAGCGTTAAATCTTAATACTGACATATTTACACAGGTGTTATTTCGTCAAAAATACTAAAAAACAATGAATTATTATTTATACCCCCTAATTTTTAGGGGTCAATTAAATTATTAACACACATTTAATAACTTTACCCCTATATTTTTTGGAGGTTACATAAAAATGATTCATTTTTGCACAGTAAATAGCTCAAAAACAATATCAAACAATAAAACATGGCTAAATCTAAATTAGAGTACATATGGTTAGACGGTTACTATCCAACTCAAAACATGCGAAGCAAAACTAAAGTTGTAGAAGACTTTAGTGGAAAAGTAGAAGATTGTCCTATCTGGTCTTTCGATGGTTCTTCAACAAAGCAAGCTGAAGGAGGTTCTTCAGATTGTCTTTTAAAACCTGTAGCAATTTATCCGGATCCTGCTAGAGAAAATGGATTCTTGGTTATGACAGAGGTTTTAAATGCAGACGGAACACCTCACCCAACAAATGCAAGAGCAGGTATCGATGATGATGACAATGATTTTTGGTTTGGTTTTGAACAAGAGTACTTTATTATGGATACTCATACTCAATTGCCTTTAGGGTTCCCAATTGGAGGATATCCTGGACCACAAGGATTGTATTACTGTTCTGTTGGTGGTAGAAACACACACGGAAGAGATTTCGTAGAAGAGCATGCTGATCTATGTATTGCTGCCGGATTAAATTTTGAAGGAATCAACCAAGAGGTTGCTTCCGGACAATGGGAATTCCAATTATTTGCAAAAGGGGCTAAAAAAGCCGGAGATGAAATTTGGGTAGCTAGATATTTACTAGATCGTTTAACTGAAAAGTATGGTTACTATATTGAGTACCACCCAAAACCAGTAAAAGGAGATTGGAATGGATCTGGAATGCACGCTAACTTCTCTAATACTTTATTAAGAACTTGCGGAAGCAAAGAGACTTATGAAAAAGTATGTGAAGCGTTTAGACCTGTTGCCAAAGAACATATTGCTGTTTACGGAGAATTTAACGACCAACGTTTAACCGGATTACACGAAACAGCTTCTATTAACGATTTTAGCTATGGTGTATCTGATAGAGGAGCTTCCATCAGAATTCCAATCATTACCGTAGAGAAAGGTTGGAAAGGATGGTTAGAAGACAGAAGACCTGCTTCTAATGCTGACCCATATAAAGTAGCAGGTAGAATTATTGAAACTGTAAAGTCTGCTGATGTTTAATATTAGCAAATAGATAAAGAAAAAAGCAGCCTTTGGGCTGCTTTTTTTATGTAATTGTATTGTATAAGAAAAGAATGTATAGCAGTAATAAAATGACTCCACTCTTTCTTTCTAATCGCATTCTTTTAGGCAAGAATACCAGCGGGAGTATTAGGAATGAAATTCCTAACATCCAATAGATATCGCTGGAAATTAATTGATTGTCTGTTACAGAAACCGGAGTGATCATTGAGGTAATTCCAATTACTGCCAAAATATTGAACACATTCGAACCGATTAAGTTTCCTAATGAAATTGCTTTTTCTTTCTTCATAACTGCAATAACAGACGCTGCTAGTTCCGGTATACTGGTTCCTATAGATACAATTGTAATTCCTATTAGACGTTCTCCAACTCCTAATTGCAATGCTAGGTCTGTAGCCCCTTTGATCAATAGTTCAGATCCCCCCCATAGTCCTAAAGCTCCTAATACAAAGAACAAAGCTGTTTGATAATTAGGCAGCATTTCATCGTCTTCCGGCATCTCATCTACCACAGCTTCTTTCTGAAATCTTAAGAGATAAATTAAGAAGATGGTCAAAAAAGAGAACAAAATCACTCCTTCGTATCTACCAACACTATTGTTGGTAAGAATAAAATAGTACAACAAACCGGAAGCAATCATCATCACCGGCCAATTTGTTGTATAGAAACTCTTTTGTACGTCTATTTTTGAGATCAATAGTGTAATGGCAAGTACAAAGCCAAGGTTGGCAATATTAGACCCAATCACATTACTTAATGCCAGATCTGTATATCCATCAATGGCCGATTGAACACTTACAATCAATTCAGGGGCAGAAGTTGCAAAAGAGACAACTGTCATACCTATGATAATCTTTGGAACTTGTAATCGCAATGAAATAGCCACTGCAGATTTTAACAACCAATTTCCTCCGAAAATCAATAAAGCGAACCCTAAAATGATAAGTAAGAAATTCATTTTTTACATTTTGTGCGAATATACATTATTCTTGACTCTAAAATTGTCTAAAAGATGGATTTGCCCAAAAAGAGCCTTTTTGGGAGTTTAAATTTCAAAAAACACCTCAAAAATCCTTTATTTTATTACACCTTAAAACATTTTATTCTATTTTTGATTATAAATTAAAACAATAATGAAGTAAACAATGTTACATACTTAAACTTTATTGAATTATTTAGTTTAAAATGTAAAATTAATTTAATCTTTTTCATCATTTTCATTAGGAAGATATCATTTCAATAATATATATTCAAAAAACAATTCTAGAATTACATATTATCTAACACCTAAAACTAACAAAAATGATCACACTTGCATTAAAAGTTATTGAAGTCACTTTAGCCTTGGCTTCGTTAATTATATAAATTTTTAACAACCATTAAAACCAAAAAGCTATGTTAACAACTATTGGAATTCTATTTATTATTATTGGACTTTCTACACTAATTCTTAAGACTGTATTCAAAAACAGTTCTTTTTTAAACTGGTTTACCACCCAGCGGAGTTTACAGTTTACATTCTTAGGAATTTTCATGAGTATTGTCACTGGAATGTTCTTTTATGCCGAGCCCGGAACCGCCTATGCAGTTCAATATCCTTGGGGGACTCAAAAGGCAGTTTTTAAGCAAGGAATAAATACAAAAATGTGGGGACGGTTAATTCCTATCCAGTTTGAAATGCCTATTAAATATGTGATCCCAAATTCTGAAGGGGATTTTGGAGATCAAAGTAAGTATGCTTATGTAGATGCTGCAAGACATTGGGAATTTAATGATGCAGTAAAGGGGAAAATTGCCACTTCTATTGTGGTTAGCATCAATACTACTGATGAATCACAATTCTTATCGGTAGCAGATAGAAATAAAACGGAAAAGAACTTGATACGCTCGAGGATCATTCCAAATATAGATCAGTCTATTAAGAATACTTGTAAACTGATGGCAGCTCAAGATTATATTTCGGGTCAGGCTGCAGATTTTGACAGATATTTTCAAGATCAATTAGAGAATGGTATGTATGTATTGGAAGAGTACATTGAAAACGAAAAACCGGATGTTATTGGCGACAGTACTATTGTGAGAACTGTTCCAAACAAAGAGTCTCGTAAGAAGAGATTTAGAATTAAGTACAGAAACGGAGAGCCTGTACGTGTAAAAGGAAACTCATTAAAATCATATGGTTTGACTGTAGTGCAAGCCGTAGTTAATGAAATCGATTGGGAAGAAACGTTTGATAAACGTTTGCAATTGCAAAAAGAAGAAGTAGCACAAACTCAGTTAGAGAAGCAACAAGCAGAGAGAGAATTTTATAGAGCTCAAAAAGAAAAGGCGAAAGGAGAAGCTGAAAAAGCGAAAGAGAGAGCTCGATTAGAAAAAGCTCAGATTCAGCAAACCATTGCTGCTGAAACTGAAGCGAAAGTAGCTGAGTTTAATTTAATAAAAGAGAAAAAACAATATGAGGTTGAGCAGTTTAAAGCAAAAAGTAAAAAAGTCGCAGCAGATGCGCAATACTATGAAAATGCGAAATTGGTAAGTGCGGGTTTAACTCCTCAGGAAAGAGCTGAATGGGATTACAAAACAGCTGTAGGAGTGGCACAACAATTAAAAGACCTGAAACTACCTGAGACTTACATTGAGGGTGGTAAAAACGGAAATAACGGGAACTTGCTAGAGTCATTAATCGGAGCTGAGCTTGCTAAGAAAATGATTGAAAAGAAAAAGAATTAAGAAAACTACCAACCTAGTCAGGAGGAGCGAAACTTTTTGTTTCGCTCCGAACGACCTACTTTTTTTTCGTTATATTTGGGAGAGAACCCAATTAGATGAAAAAATCTTTTTTTAAGCTCTTAGCCAAACTGAACAAAGCTCTTTTACCTTCTTATACCAAAAGAAGGTTGGATATTTCCAAAGCCTCTAAGGTGCAATTAGCAATTATAGGCTGGCGTGCTTATGTTACATTAAATTCATTGGACTAAAATCTTACTACTATGAAAGAAGAACACATTAAAGTTTTTACCGGATCTTCCATTATTACTCGCAGATTAAAATCTTTATTGGAGGAGAAAAACATTAGCAGTCTTATAAAATCAGACAAGATTCCTGCATATGAGATTACAAATTATATTGATGAATTGTATGTCTTGAACATAGACTTTGAAAAAGCGAGCCCTATTATTGAAGATTTTAAAAAAGAAATTGCTTAAAGAAAGCTTTTCTCTTTTAAAAAACATATTTATATTTGCACCCGCTTATTTAAATAAGTAATTGGCCTCGTAGCATAACTGAATAGTGCACTTGATTACGGCTCAAGAGGTTGCAGGTTTGAATCCTGCCGAGGTCACTTAAGAATGGAAAGTCTGCATATTTATGCAGACTTTTTTGTTTTAGATCGTTTTTAAGTTTAAACGATAACAGGTTCAGACAGATCTTCCTTTTTACAGCAATCTGTTCTAGCCTTTCTTCTTTCTATAGTTAGCTGGAGTATCTCCTTCAAACTTTTTAAAAGCATTATAAAAGGAAGCTTTCGAATGAAAGCCTACCTCCATACCAATTCCTTCTACAGACAAATTCGCCTTAGAATCGTCTTTAAACAGTGCTTTTGCTTTCTCTACTCTAAATTTATTAATGTAGCTGTTAAAGTTTTCTCCTTTAAGCTTATTAAGAGAATTAGAAATTCGTTTAGGGTGTATATTTATGGCATTTGCAACGTCTATAATGGTAAGATTGTCCTTTACATAGCATTGTGAGTTCTTAATGTAATCATCGATAATTTTGACTATTTCAACCATTTCGGCAGAAGTCAATACGTTTGATTTGTTTTTTTCAGTAGCTGATAGTTCTGCTATTGTGGTCGAATATGGTTGTGTACCCAATTGAGAAAAAAATGAAAAAAGAGATGTGATATTCTCTTGCACAATACCCTTAAATGACACCCAATAGATTAGAATTACATTGATGATAATCACGAAATAGTACCAATAGCTATTATCAACAAAAAAATTGATCATCAATAACAACTGAAACCCAATGCTGGAATAGGTGAACAGTTTAGCCCAATTTAGCTGTTTATGAAGAACAAATGAGAATTGGTTTTCTATTTCTTTCTTATGATGCTGAATCCATTTGATTATTAAAATACCGATCCATATAGAATACCCAAGTCCAATAACAAAGTATACCACGGAATACCTAGAAGCTTTCAATTTTAATTTAAGTTCAGTTGGCAGTAAAAAAATCACTATCCCTACTAGAATTTCCAAGATGCCGGGAACCAAACTCCAATAGCTTGGGTTTTTATTACCAAAAACAGATATTTTTTGAATGTAAATGTAAAATAAGGGGTAAGCTAAAAAATGAAAATGAACAGGTAATAATTCTAATTGCGGGTATTGATGTAACAACCCTAGATCATTCAGGATATTTGGAATAGGCTCCAGAGAAAATAATAGAATAAAAAAACCTAAGTATAAAGTAGGCTTGTTCTTTTTAGAGTGCAGTAATAAAAGCATAACTCCAAAAAGCACCCCTTGTACTACTCCAAGAATATCTATGATACTAATAAAACTATAATTCGTTTCCATAAAAAGGGTTACCTCAATAATCTCAAATTATAGATCGCTCACCAACTACCTTGTCTGTTTAACAATACGACCGTTTAAAGGTTGTTCTTTTCTACAATTATTAAGAGGCATTAGTTTTTGTAATATTTTTACTTGTTCCAAAGAAATTGTGATCGTCTTTTTAAATACAAACCAATTAACGCCTTCGGTGCATGGAGGCGTGGTTAAAGAGCCTACATAGCTAAAATAACCTTTATCTTTTGGGAGACATTTATTCAAATCAAATGAGGTATTCATTTGTTTTATTTGTTCTTTTTTCAAAGGAAGATAACTCTCTAAAAATGTAAACAATTTATTTTCTCTTCCTTCTTTAACCATTACAGCTAACACAGCAAATTTACCTTCATCACTTACATGTACCATGTGGATAACCATTGGATACTGAATACCGTTTATGGTATGTTCTGAAGCTGCATGAAAATGTATTTGTTTCAATTCATATTTATCTTCTTTATAATTTAAATAATCTCCCGGCTCAATATTATATTGAATAGAGTGCCCATTGTTAACTACTTCTTTAATTTTAATTTTTGATGAATAGTGAACATCTAGTGGTTTCATTGAGTCATCTACCTTTGCATCTATACTGATAATATTAATAGGGGATTGATATTTCCCTCCACAGTCTGAATCTTTTTCTATTTCTTTCCAATGTTCTGGTCCGGTTTCTCCTTGATAACTCCAATGTAGTTCTTTATTACGTTCGTGTGACGTTTCTCTTACTTTTGTCACTTTTTGATTGCTTTCACATCCTAATGTTAGAACTGCTAATGCGCAAATCAAAATTGCTTTCGCTTTTTCGTTTACTGATTTCTTATTTCTTTGTGATTGTCTATCTCTAATTTTTAATTTCATTCTTCTCTATTATTTATAAATGATATTTTATTGTTGTTTGTAAAATGCTGTTATTAATAAAATTATGATTGCTGTTACCTACCGGAGCAAAAGCATCTAGGAAGCCTATTCCTATAGATGCTTTCTTGAAAAGAGGGTATGAAAGCCCGGCATAAAACCAGTTTTGGTTGATCTGCTTTGGAACAATGCCTTTATCTGTATTGAGCCATATTTCATCAAAAGCGGTTATCCCGATACTTTTGTCTTCCGTGATTTTAAATAGAGGCATACTCCATGTAAATCGGTAACGAAACCGCATTTTAAAATTGATTCCCTCTATATCATAATTCCCATTAGGTGTTAGTACTATTTTTTCTATAAACCGTTGTTCTAGACGAAAGCGATGTTTGAAAGAGGATTTGTTTGATTTATGTGATAGTTGCATTTGTTCCCATGCATCATTTTCATTGAAGTTGCGTGTGTTTCTGTAATTTCTTGAATACGTATATCCAATAGCAAAGTCTACTGTTTCATTATACTTGTAATGAAATGAGGGACGTAAAAGAATTTGTTGCCAATCTGAAAGGAATTTGGTACGTCTAAAATGTGCTTCATTTTTGAGATAGAAATTATCGCTGAGCTTATAATCAATAATTAGAGAACTCCAAGAACTATACTTTTCTTGAGTTTGCGCCATCATAAATAAAGGTACAGACAGGAAAAAACAAATGATGCCTTTTTTCATCTTCACTAATTTTTTATTTGAAAGTGTAAAGCTCTCAATTAGCTAACAATGAGGGATAGAAACAAAGGCGTATTAACGTACAGAAATCAGAAATCTATACGCAATAATATTTTAATCATTTAACTGAAGGGAGAGTTGATTGTGGTAATCATTCTCACATGGTTACAAAACCTTAACTAACTTTTATTTTACTAATAGTTTCCAAGATTCACCATTTCTGTTCTTTAAAACATATAATCCTTTAGACACTATAGGAATATCAACTTTTGTTGTATTTGTATCGGCATCAAAACTCCATGTCACAGCAATGGATTTTCCTAGTAGGTTATATAGGGTATATGCATCATCTGTTCTGGTATTCAAAATTGTTACTTCTCCCATTCTATCTACCGGGTTGGGATAAATAGAAGCATCTCCTAACACAAAAGTGCTGAATCTCTTTCCTTGAAAGAAGGACTTGGCATAGCTATACGATTCTATTCCTATTCGCTCTCCAATCAACCTTCCAGGAATATCATCTGCCGGAGGGTGAATGCCTCCCCAAATTCTAGACAAACTACATTGATCTGAGGCATCTCTGTAGGTAGCCCATTGTAATATTACATCTGTAGAGGGACCATCTTCAAACACTAAGAACTCATCTTTTTTGGCAACAAATTCTCCCATTCCACCCGGAAAAAAAGCATCTCCGGTAAGCAGCGTCATTACCTCTGCCGCAGCTCTTGAATAAGTTGAGTGCCCAGAAACATAACCCGCAAATGGAGGTGTTACAAAGCTAGGTCGTTGGTAAGGCCACCAATTTTCTGCCAAGATCCAGTCTACTCCGGCCACATCTGTAGCTGTATTCCCTATATACCCATGTCCTCTCCATGCCTTTACTTTGATCTTTCCTATGTTTTCTCCATATCTTCCTGCTAAAGGATCATTTTCATCTACCAGTTCTACATATCCAGATCTAAGTGGAATTCCATGTTCATGATAACTTGGTAAATTCTGATCTGTACTTTGACCTTTGTCTGCCATATAACGGATTGCAGAGATAGGGCGTACATAATCATACCACCCTTTGACACTCCACGCAGAGATCGCTGCATCATGCATGGCTCCTCCCATTGCAAAATATGCTTTTACATCCCACTCTAGAGGGTCTAACTCTTCTCCTACTCCTTCTAGTTTTTTCTCAAACAAGGAATGATCATTTACATAATTTAAAATTGAGAACCAATGCCCCGGAGGTGTTTCTGAATCCGGACCATCTGCCCAAAACTCTGCCAAAACTCGTGCATAGTCACCTCTTGGAACTATTTGTGGTTGATATGGTTGCCCTGTTTTTGGATTAAAACCATATCCTTCTCCTATATCCCCTCCATTGATCAAGTCGTAAAAACTTGGGTATTGCAAATGTGAAGTTGGGAAATCTTCTATAGCTATATTCCCGATAGATGCCGGAGAAATATCCCATAGTACACCGTCTTCAGGGTCTAAGTGCGAACTCCAAATAGATACTTTAGAAAATCCCCATTTGTAAGCTTCATCCATTGCTTGACTGCTTCCCCCTAAGTAAGGTGGAATTCCTGGATCGTGATAGACATGATATGTATTCCCATCTCGTTCATAACTCTGTTTGACAACATTAGATAAGGCAAAAGGGGTTACATTTCCCCATTCTGGACTTAGGAAATCAATGGTTGATCCTGCAATTAAATTTCCGCTTTGATCTATAAAGGTATCCAAACTCAATGATTGCCATCTATTGGGGTCGTTTATCGTTGAGTTTCCGGGAAGTATTGGAGCCAAAGGTTCATTGATAGGTTCATAATACCCATTATCGTATCCTGAAAGCTCTCTTGCTCCATCTTGATGACCATAAGCAATGATCTGCTCGGCTATATAATTTCCTAATGCTGCTGCGTTTCCATCTGAAAAATCAGTGTTAGTCATATGTATGTCATATTCTAATTGATTCATCACTCGATCTAGAAGATCACTAGTTTCATTTGCATGTGGAGAGTTTCTAAATCTGTATTTTAACAATCTGTATACTGCATAACTAATGGTTGTATTTCTAGATGTCTCGATTGTTTGATTTACAGAGAATGGCTGAAATGCATTGATCGTATTTTGACTATTACCAATTAGATAGGGTCTAGCTTCATCGGAATAGATTGCCCAAGCATCATACATTGCAATACTGGTATGAAATAGGTTCCTTGCATGTACTGTAGGTCGGGCATAATCATTACGTATGGCTTCTAAAAGAACTTCGTTCCACAATCTGGCAATTGATTTATCTTCTTCAAGATTGTTCACTCCTAACACAACATCAAAGTTCAATTCATCGCTATTACACAGACTACTACTTAGAATTGCTTTTATGGAAGCATTTTCAGAAAGCCCCCATTTTACTTTAATACTTCCTGTTCCTTGTCCTTCTATGATTTCACCCCCTTCTACTTCCCAAGTCATTGTATTTCCTATAGCAAGGGAATAAGAATATTCTTCAATACTCAAATATCCCGGGTTGTTTTCTCCAACGATACTTTCTGTAGCAGTTAAATACACACAAGAACCATTATTAATTGTTGCTTGTGGATTGAAATTGCATGAATTGGGGTCTGTACACCCCTCTATGGTTTCTGCCGGAGCTATATTTAAAGTTGTGAATCCTTGATTTTCAACAGCTCTTATAAATGTATTGGCTGTTAGGTTTTGATGTGTATCTACATGTCCGGAAGGCCATTCTATTTTTAACTCTGTAATTTCAGTTTCGCCATTCAGTCCAAAATGAACAGGCTTTAAACTTTGTCCAAGAAATCCAACTCCTGTATAATATCGTTTGATTGTTCCTGTAGTTGTAGTTAAAGTTAAAATAGTTCCTATGGCATCTCTATTAGAAAGTGTTCCTTGCAACTGAACTTGAAACCAAGTTAAAGAACTGTTACTATCTTCTATTGTATTGTTGTGGTAGAATGAAGAGCGTCTGTCTGAATTGGTTATAAAAAGATCTAGGTCTCCATCATTATCGTAATCAAAATCCAAAGCTTCTACACTAATTGCTAATTCAACTGCTCCGTTTGTTGTATTTGACACAAAATGATTCCCACCTTGTGCATACTTATTCTCGTAATAGAAGTTCAACTCTGCACTTCTGTTTTGCGTGGGATAATCATAACCGTTTACTACCATTAAGTCTTCATCTCCATCTAGATCAAAATCTGCAAATGTAGCACCCCAGCCCCAACCCGAATTATCTACAAAGTTTACCGAAGCCTTATCCATGAAGGTATTATTGCCATTGTTGGTAAGCAAGAAGTTTTGATCTATCGCTGTTATAAAAATATCGAAATGACCATCGTTATTGTAATCTCCCATAGTCATTCCCATATCATCACCTGCTGTATTTATTCCAAAGTCTTCAGCTCTTTCTTCAAATGTACTTCCAGATAGATTGATAAATAGGTCATTAGGTTTGCTAAGGTCATTTGTAAGATACAAATCCATCAAACCGTCTTTATTAAAATCGAAAGGAAAGGGAACAAAACTAGGCAATGCAGGTTCTGTTTGTATTCCTGAAGATACAGTAACATTGGTAAATGTTCCATCTCCGTTATTTTGATACAAGGTATTCTCACAATACCTCCAATCGCTAATATAAAGATCCAGAAAACGATCGTTATTAAAATCGAACCATGTGGCTACTGTATTTCCGCAATTATTTATTTCTAAAATTCCTGCTTGTTGAGTAACATCAACAAAAGTCCCATCGCCTTGATTTCTAAAGAGCTGTACTTTTGCTAAGTGCGTAAAAAACAAATCGGGATCACCATCATTATCATAATCGCCCCAGAAGGCTCCGTATTTCTCTCCTGCCAAACCATCGTAATTGTCAAACATACTTGGCACCTCTTCAGGCGATAGTAAATCGGTTAACCCAGATTCTTCTGTGACATCTGTAAATGTTCCATTATTATTGTTTCTAAACAGTTTGCTTATTGTTTCCGGTTTCCCATTATCATCATATCCTTTTGCAACCACAAATACGTCCAAATCTAGATCTCCATCATAGTCGGCTACAGAAACTCCATTATTCTCTTTTAGTTCAGCAAAACCTGCTAAACTTCCTTTATGAACAAATGTAAATTGTGCTGTTGCAAAATTGCTGATCAGAAAAAATAGAAAAGTGACACAAAAAAAGCGTGAATAGAAATTGAAAAACTGTTGTACCCAATACAATTGTAAAACAGTCTTTTTTTTATGAAAAATAGCATATAACGCCATGCTATATGGCGATTTATAGTTTTTCATACCCCCTTGTTCTTTATATAGTTATAACCCCGTTGGTTACTAATTTAAGAAAATTTTAACATTTCTAAAAACTGCTTCACCAACAAAGAGTACATCATATAATGCGCATAAAAAACAAAAGCAAGCATAGACGAATCTATAACTTGCTTTCTGGTCTTGGGGACTCTGTCAGAAATATACAATCAACTAAGTCTAAAACCGTAAGGGGTATTCATAATCATTAACTTCAACCTTTTTTGATTTCTAAAACACCAAACACCAATCCTGCCATCAAAAAGAAATACTCCCCAATTCCCAACGATAATCCCGGTGGCGGAGGTGGTGGAATTGGCGGCGGAACCGCTTGTCCTACAACCTGAGTCGACACTAAAATTGCCATCATTAAAACAAAAACTTTCTTATTACCCATACTTAGTTACTTGTCTTTAAATAGTTAGACACATGATTCTTTACATGGTCACATTTTTTTAAAAAATCTTACAAAAAATTCTTTTTCAGGGTATTAATATTAAAAAAGCTCGCTATAGTATAGCGAGCTTTTTACATCTTGTTTCTTACTTTTTGACGGCGACCAGTATCCACATTTGTTCTTCTTCTTTCTCCTCCCATCTACCAAAATCCGGTATCTCTTTTTCAATGGTAAATCCTGCTTCCAAGAGGTCTTTCTTTACATACCGCAATGCAATATCATGTCTGCTTCTCTGACTTTCTCTAGTGTTTTTGATTCTATAAGTTTTTATCTCCTCAAGAATTAGCAGTCTCCCTCCTTTTTTTAAAGATTGATATACCTTTTTCAAAACTTTCTTATTGGCATCAATCTCATGATAGGTATCCATAATAATAACAGCATCTAAGGTATTCTTAGGAAGGAGAGGGTCGTCGTATTTTCCAATAATAGGAGTTACATTGGTTTTCTTTTCTTCTTTCAGCAATTTTTTAAGTTGATCTATTCTGCTTTTTACTACATCTACCGCATATACTCTTCCTTTGTTGTTAAGATAGTTAGATAAATGAATGGTCATATAACCTTCATGACAACCAATATCTGCTACATTCATATCTTTTTTGATCTTCATCAATTTAATAAGCTCCGGCACTTTTTGCCACTTATCTCTGCTTTCCCAATATTGTTTTTTGTACTGTGAGTAGCCTAAATTGCATACCATCAGGAATGTGATGAATACTAGTTGGAATGAGTTAGTTCTGGACATGGCTTTGGTATTTTTTATGAAGTAAAGAATAATTATTGAACCTTCTGACTAACAAAATGTTAAATAAAAAAAGGACTCATTATAATGAGTCCTTTTAACAGTATATGTTTTCGGATCTATTTTTTAGCTTTCCATCCGGTTACTTCCATGATTTTGTGGAAAATGTCGTTGTTTTCATAAATCCCTTTAAACTCTTCTGCACCCGGTCCGTATGCAAAAACAGGAATTAATGTTGCAGAGTGCCCTCCGGTTGAGAAAGTGATATCTACCTCAGAATAGTCGCTGTATTCTTTACCGTTTTCGTCTTTTTTTGTTGTTGAAGCCAAGGTAAAACCGCCGGTTTCATGATCAGATGTTACAACTACCAATGTATTTCCATCTTTTTTAGCAAAGTCTAATGCCTTTCCAATAGCATTGTCAAAATCGATCAGCTCAGCAACCGCATAAGGTCCGTCATTTGCATGCCCTCCCCAGTCGATCTGAGAACCTTCTACCATAATAAAGAAACCTTTATCATTATTTAGGAAATCGATTCCTAATTGAGTTGCTTTTGGCAAGAAATCACCTCTGTTCTCTTGCATTTTTGGCATTGCCGTTTCTGCTAACAAGAATCCTGCTTTGCTTTTGTCTTTTATTTGATCATAGTTTGTTAAAGCTTCTGTGTTCATGTAGAAACCTTTATCTTCCATTTTCTTGTATAGATCTACACTATCTTTTCTTTTGGTAAAGAATCTTAATCCTCCACCTGCGAAATAATCAATATCTGAATTATATAGATCTTGAGACAACTTTTCATAATATCTTCTGCTAACTTGATGCCCATAAAAAGCAGCCGGTGTTGCATGTTGAATAGAAGATGTTGCTACTACTCCTGTTCTTACTCCTCTATCTTGAACTAATTCTACAATTGTTGGAACAGATATAGAATCAGAATTTACTCCTACGGCTCCATTATAGGTTTTTACTCCACTTGCAAACGCTGTTGCTCCAGCAGCAGAATCTGTTACATCTTCTTTTGATGATGAAGTTTTAATAAATCCTATATTTTCAAATCTAGAATAATTAGGTTCTTCATTCTTGAAAAAATATGCTGATGATATTTGAGACAACCCTGTACCATCACTAATTAAAAGGATTACATTTTTTGGTTTCTTAGGTGCTTCTTCTTTCTTTTCGCATCCGAAAAAAGTCACAACACCCAATAATGCTAGAAGTTTGATACTCGTTTTCATAATATACTTTGAATTACAAAAACAAAAGTATCATTATTCTAGTATTTTAATCCTATCTCATTGTTAAATTTCCCTGTAATTAACCAACCGCCAAAATCTTCAGAAACCGCCATAAGCAATGTGTTTTTACCTTTTTTTAATGGAAGATATACTCCATCAAACAATCCTACTGTCCCTAAATAACGATAATCTCTGCTTCTCCATTTATTGGTTCCTTTATAAATAGGTTTCCCATTAAGAATAGCTACCACTCGATCACTATACCCAAATTTGATTAGCTTGGTTTGTTTCTTATTTGAATGAATAGTAATTCTAGCAAAGACTGTATTTTTCTTTCTATTACTTACTAGGTTTACTTTTCTTGAAATATTCGCTGCAGTTCCTTCTTCAACAACAATTTCATGATTCCATTTTCTATTAGCAATTAACTTTGTCAAGTTATTTATATCATCTAGTTCGCTTTCTTCAAAACTATCTGAGATTTCCCATTTTTGAATGAGTCCTTCTATAGGTTTTCTTTCTATTGGTGCAAAACCGGAAATCTTAGGGACTGAATGATCTATCTTAATATTTGCAATATGCAAACCTGTTCTGTTACCTCCTCTAAAACCTATATCTCCACTTTTGGGTTTGTGAAACAGATTCCAAGATAAATTGGGTTTCTTAGCATAATTAAGAAAGACCTGAGCTTTACCTTCATTTACAATTATTTTTACGTGAGTCCAATCTTCATAGTTATATGTGTAAGGAAAAGAATATCTAGGTCCAAAATACAGCTGCCACGGTGTTATACCATGAGTAAGCGGAGCTGCTTGATTTGCATCTGGTTTGCCAGACAAATGAGGTCTTAAAAAGAACTGCTCTCCATTAGATTCTTCATCTATTCTAAAATATACTCCCGGAAAGGCTTGTAGTTCTTTTAAATAAATATCGAATTCTATGGTTCCGTTTAGGAACTTTTGGTCTTTTAGCTTCATAAATCCTCCTTGCAAATAAATTGCGTTCTTTCCTTTGAAAGTTTCAATCACATAGGATCTCGCTTGTATTTGCCAATGAGTTGTATCTATTGGAATTGTATTTTGTGATTTTACCGAAACCAGAGTTAGCAAAAACAAAAGAGTAGTTAATTTGAATTTCATGACATTAATTATTGAATTGAATTCAAATATATTTTCTAAGGTCTTTTTTCTAAAAACAAAACCGTTCAAAACGGATCAATCTTGTGCAGATGAGATATTTTAATGATTTTTGTTAAAGATGAATGCACAGGAAGAACATAAAATTCTTAAAGCTTGTCTCGGTCTGATTGAGAAGAAATTAGATTGGGGGAAGTCTTCTACGTGGCATAATGATATGTTTGCTGAATTGAGTGAATTTATTCAACAAAAAACAGGTGTTCTACTAAGTCCAACTACATTAAAAAGAGTTTGGGGAAGGGTACATTACGAGAGTTCACCCAGCATTAGTACATTGAATACTTTAGCGCAATTTATCGATTATAAAAATTGGAGAGATTTTAAACTCAATGCTACCAACTCAAAACCTAACTTCTTTCAAAAGAAGATCGTTCCTTATTTGAGTATTATTGTTCCTAGTGCTGCCTTATTGACTTTGGTTTTTATTTCCTTTTTCTCAATGACTTTAAATTCCAATGTGAAAGAGAATGATTACTCTAATGTTTCTTTTAAAAGCAGGCCTATTATTGATGGTTTGCCTAATTCTGTGATCTTTGATTTTGATCTAACAGGTATTGAATCTGATAGTATTTATATTCAACAGTTCTGGGATAAAACTAAAACTATCAAATTGGAATCTGGGCAAAAGCAGGCTACAGGTATCTATTACTTTCCCGGTTATTTCAGATCAAAATTATTGGTAGACGGAAAGATTATTAAAGAGCATGATCTATTTATAAAGTCTAATGGTTGGTCTGGAACTTTAGATTATGAGCCTGTTCCTAAATATTACACTAAAGAGCAACTGTTTTTGCAACAGAAATTATCTTTTCCTGATGCTGCCATTAATGAAATAGCCAATAGCAAAGAGCCTATTGTTTCTTCTTTTCATTTGATTGATCACTTTGGAGTATCTGGAGATCATATTTCCATACATACATCTGTAAAAAACACATACAATGATAAGTGGGCTGTGTGCCAAACATTGAGGTTTGTTATTTTAGGAACTGAAGGGGCTATGATTATTCCTTTTACTCAATTGGGTTGTATCTCCGATATTGGATTGCTGCTAAACGATGTTTTCTTAAGTGGAAAAAAACACGATCTTTCTAATTTTGGTGTTGATCTATCTAATTTCACCGATATCAATATAGACATCAACAACAAGAATGTAAGAGTCTTTGTTCAAGATAGTCTTATCTATTCAGGAAAATACAATGAATCTATTGGAGACCTTGTAGGAATACGATACCGATTTCTAGGTGCCGGTGAAGTGAAAAGTATAGAAATTAAAGATGTAACAAATGGCCAAACAATTTTGAAATAAAGTCTGCAGACTTATTCAAAATATCTTCTGATGGCTATTCTGTGCTCAGGATTTCCTTTATCGTAGTCTTTGATAAGGAGTTCTAAAATTTCTGGAGCTTCTTTTCCTATCTGTTTCTTATTTGCATATTTAGAAACATATAAATTATAGGAATCATTCTCATTTTCAAAAACGAGAAAATGTTCTGAGTTCAACTCACTATATGCAATTTGATTTCCTAAAAAACTTTGGGATTCATCTGTAAAGAACGAAGAAAATTCGAAGTACTTAAAAACGTTCTCCATTCTATACCAATTCTGCTGATAATCCTAACTCTAACAACTTAGAACATCTAGGCTTTAAATCTTTTAACTCTCCTGTTTTGACAGTACATTTTCCTTTAAAATGAACTAACCAAGTACATTGCTCTGCTTGTTCCGTAGTATGCTCACATACATTAATTAATGAGTGAATCACAAAGTCGAATGTATTCACATCATCATTATACAAAACAATTTCATGTTGATTGACTTCTTGCTCCAGTACGTCAATCTCTTCTTGTATCTTTTCTATCGTACTCATAAACACGAATTTATAAACTTTACTTTAAATATCTGAGTGCTACCCAATTATTTCGTTCAATTTTTTTGTTAAAAGTCAAATTGTACTTAGAAACTTCTTCGTTAATTACCGGAATATCTTCCTCATAAAAACCACTTAGCAACAAAACTCCATTTTCATTCAAACACTCAGTATAGGTTGCCATATCTGCTAATAAAATATTACGATTGATATTAGCTATAATCACATCATAGTTTCTTCCTTTTAACAAGGCAGCGTCTCCTTCATAAACTGAAATATGGTGACAATTATTGCGCTCGGCGTTTTCTAATGAGTTTTCATAACACCAAGAATCAATATCGATAGCATCAATAGGTTGTGCTCCTTTCATTTCAGCAAAAATTGCTAAGATTCCTGTTCCACATCCCATATCCAACACTTTCTTTCCGTCAAGATCAAGATCTAACAAGTGTTGTACCATCATATGCGTAGTCTCATGATGCCCGGTACCAAAACTCATTTTGGGCTCAATGATGATATCGTATTTTAAATTTGGATCTTCATGGAAGGGAGCGCGAATGCTCACCATGTCATCTACCTGAATAGGATTGAAATTCTTTTCCCATTCTGCATTCCAATTGGTCTGAGCTACTTCTTTCTGATCATACTTTATATCGAAATCTTCAGAATCTAAGATTCCTATTCCTTCTAAAATAGCATCATTCCAATCTTGCTTTTGAATGTATGCCGTTACCCCGTTCTCGTTCTCAACAAAACTTTCAAAGCCTGCAAATCCCAATTCTGCAATCAGAATTTCTGTTGCCGGTTCTTTAGGGCTTACTTCAAAAGTATATTCAATATAAATCGCATCCATTACGATAAATTTTCTTTAGTTCTTAATTCATTAATAAACTCTGTTCCACAGCTTAATTTCTTTGCCAAAGGAGATCTGGATTTTACAACTCTCCAGAATGGCGTGATCTTATCCAGAACTGCTCCTTGCTGATGTTTCTCTAAAGCTACTTCAGCTACTACTCTTAAAAAAATGCTTGTGGTTACAGGACAGGTCATTTCCGCATCATACTCTGCTGCCAGATCTTTTCTCATAGTTTGCACATCTACCTCTACTCCTTTTGGAATATGATTGATATATGCATCAATGATCTTAGGTGTAGCAATGAACATTTTAGTGCCCTCAGGCATGTCTGCAAACCTCTTCTCTATGATTTTAACCTGATGCGGCTTGTCTGAATCGAATTTTTCCTGCCATGTTTTTTTGGCCATTAAATAGCTTTTATAATTGCTGTAAAATCTTGTGCCTTTAAAGAAGCTCCTCCAATCAATCCTCCATCTACATCTTCTTTAGAAAAGATCTCTTCTGCATTGTTAGGTTTTACACTTCCTCCGTAAAGTATAGAAACATTGCTTGCAACCTCTGCTCCATACTGATCTGTGATTAAACTTCTGATAAACGCATGCATTTCCTGTGCTTGTTCCGGACTTGCTGTTTCTCCTGTTCCAATAGCCCATACCGGTTCGTAAGCCAATACAATCTTTTCCCAAGACGAAGCTGGCAAATTGAATAACACGTTCTTAAGTTGACTCTCTACAACATTAAAATGATTGTCTGATTTTCTATCTTCTAACAACTCTCCAAAGCAGAAAATAACTTCCAATTCATTTTCCAATGCTGCAGTTACTTTTTCTGTTAAGGTAGCATCGTTCTCTCCAAAATATGTTCTTCTTTCTGAGTGTCCTAAAATAACTGTTTGCAATCCTATGGATGTTAACATATCGGCAGAAATCTCTCCCGTATAAGCACCATTCTTGGCTTGGTGCATGTTTTGTGCTGCAACTTCAATAGATGAACCTGCCGCATTATTTTGTGCCAACGCTAAGTTTACAAATGTAGGTGCTATAATAATTCTCGTTTCTGTTTCTAATCCAGATACGGCTGTTTTTAAATCGTTGATCAATTGCTGTGTTTGTTCAGCATTATTATTCATCTTCCAGTTTCCTGCAACAATATTTTTCCTCATAATAAAGTTTGATTTTATAGGGCTAAAGTACTTATTTTTTTAAGGCTTCTAATATCTTTTTATCTGTAATTTTTGTAGCCTTGAACAAGGCAATTCTTCCCGATTCATCTACCACAACATAACGAGGAATCCACCATAGATTCAGAAATTCTCCTAAGGCTCCCTTTTTGCCTTCTTTCATAAAATAATGGTCTCCTTTTATTTGAAACCTATCAACTCCTCTTTTCCAGCTTTTAGATGTTCTGTCTAAAGACAGGAAAACATATTGCACATTCTGATTTTCGGATTGTAATTTTTTCAAGTTTGGCAACCCTATAATACAGTCTTTACACCAAGATGCCCAAACATCGATCAATATTTTTTCTCCTCTGTACTTTTCTAAGATGTCTTTAAAAAGAACTTCTTCATTGTTCCTGTTTAGAAGTATTTCTCCCAATGCTTTTTCTGAAAACTCTGTGGGAGCTTTACTACAGCTCCATAAAAAAAGTAAGCTTACAATGACAAGTAGTTTTCTCATTTTTCTATTGTAATCTGATTCGGGGATCTAACCAACTGTAAATAATATCCACCAACATGTTTATGATGATAAACATGGTTGCAATAACCAATACGCTTCCCATAATTACCGGTAGGTCAAGAGTATTTAATGAGTTCACGATCTCCTTACCCAATCCGTTCCAGTTAAAGATATACTCTACAAATACAGCTCCTGCCAACATAGAGGCAAACCAACCTGATATTGCGGTTACCACGGGGTTCAATGAGTTTTTTAGCGCATGTCTTCTGATAACCCGATACATATTCAGTCCTTTTGCTTTGGCAGTTCTTACATAATCTAAGCTTAAAACTTCCAGTAACGAATTTCGCATCAACTGAATCACAACAGCCAAAGGGCGTATTCCCAGAACAATTGCGGGCAATAATAAATTCTTCCACTGAATATAGGTTCCTTCTCCAAAATCATCTACCACATACAAACTTCCGGTCATTTCTAAACCGGTTATTTCATGAAGCACAAATCCAAAGATCCAGGCAAAGAGAATTGCAGAAAAGAAAGAAGGAATGCTCATTCCTAATGTACTTATGACTGCAATAATCCTATCAAACCACGAATCTTTAAAAATGGCTGATAATACACCAAAAATAATTCCCAAGATCATGGCTATTACAATAGCAAAAACAGCTAAAATTGCTGTGTTAGGTAAAGTTTCTGAGATAACTTCCGACACCTTTTTACCATTCTTCTGAAAAGATTCTCTCAAGTAGGGATATTTTACGACTACTTCTGTGTTTCCTACAGAAAACAGAGATTGGTAAGTATACTTATCATCATCTAAAAAAGTATAGTCATTTGCTTCCTTTGAGTGAAAAGAAACAGGAGATAAATCATTCAGATAATAAAAGTACTGTCGTGTTTTCGATTGGTCGAAGCCATACTTCTTACGGATGTTGGCCAATTGTTCTGAATCTTCGCGTTGATCCAGCATCATTCTGGCAGGATCTCCTGGTAAAATATTGAAGAGCAGAAAGATGACCGTTACGACACCAAAGAGTGTTAGAATTCCATAAAAAAACTTATTGGCTATATATCGAATCATGAAGTATCGCTATATAACAAAGATAACAGAAAGTCTTAAAAATATGTACCTTTGCTCAACTTTTAAATCAACACATGACCACAGCAGAAATCTTCGCTCAAATTCAAAAAAAGAAATCATTTTTATGTATCGGTTTAGATGTAGACCTTGCAAAGATCCCCGCTTTTTTATTAGAAAAGGAAGACCCGATCTTTGAGTTCAACAAAGCAATTATTGATGCAACACATCACCTGTGTGTAGCTTATAAACCTAATACTGCTTTTTATGAAGCTTATGGAATTAAAGGTTGGAAAGCATTAAAGAAAACAATTTGTTATTTGAACGAGAAACATCCGGATATCTTTACAATTGCTGATGCAAAAAGAGGAGATATTGGAAACACCTCTACAATGTATGCCAAAGCTTTCTTTGAAGATCTTTCTTTTGACAGTGTTACTGTGGCTCCTTATATGGGAAAAGATTCTGTTGAACCTTTTTTAGCTTTTGAAAACAAGCATACCATCTTACTAGCTTTAACTTCTAATCAGGGAGCTTTTGATTTCCAAACTCAGAAAGTAAATGAACAAGAATTGTACAAACAAGTGCTAGAGACTTCTAAAACTTGGAACAATTCAGAAAACTTGATGTATGTGGTAGGTGCAACAAAAGCAGAGTTTTTAGCTGATATTCGTCAGATTATTCCTGATGCTTTTTTATTAGTTCCCGGAGTTGGAGCTCAAGGAGGAAACTTACAGGATGTTTGCAAATACGGTATGAATAAGCAAGTAGGTTTGTTGATCAACTCTTCTCGAGGAATCATATATGTTTCTAACGGAGAAGATTTTGCGGAAGCTGCAGCTAAAAAAGCTTCTGAATTGCAAGAACAAATGGCAGAGATTTTATCCTAATAAAAAAGAAAAGCTGGACAATAGCCCAGCTTTTCAAAGCATTTAATACAATTTTACAGCCAGTTTCTCATAAAGCACTTAATACAATTCTACAAAATTGGCACCAACAACCTTTCAATTCTAGAAACTTTAGGTGTTGAAAAATGAGAAATACTGGCTTTCTACAATTATACTTCGGCTAAGTAATTACATTTAGAGATTCTTTTAGACACTCCCTATAATATTTACCTTTTTCCGTTAAATAGTTACCTGTTTTTCCCAAAATATAGGCCAAAGCATTTAGAGCTTCTTCTAATTTACGTGTCCATTTTATACTCTCTTAAAAGAGGCAAGGATAACTAACCACGATAATTGTAATACTGTATTAATAAAGATTGGATATCAAGAATAGAAGATTAAAATGAAAACGGTTAATTATTAACTAGGAGCTTTATATAAAGGAAGTATTTGCTGAGCCTCTTTCGAAAAAAGGCTGGGATTGCTATTTTTTTATAAGACTTTTAATTTGAAGACAAAGCTTAATGAAAAAAATATTGTTTGCAATCCCTAGCCATACCATTAACAAATAATCATTCAAATAAAGCTCTATTCAGAATATTTTTAGGCAGTGCCTATCATATTTAACTTTTCTGACAACTTGTTACTTTTTTTCCTCCTTGTCATTGATCATTTTCAAAAACACAGTTGGAGTCATATTCATCTCTGCTTTAAAGGCTCTGTTAAACGTTACCTTATTATTAAAGCCCACATCAAAAGCAATATTCATCATCTTGTGCTCTTTGTATTTAGATTCCTTTAGTATCTCTACGACTTCTCCAATTCTATACTTGTTTACGAATTGAAAGAAGTTCACTTCAAAGTGCTCGTTAATTACCTGTGAAACATTGTGCCTACTTGTGCTTAGCTTATTGGAAACATCTTCAAGGGTTAGATTTCCATCTCTATAAATCTTATCTACTGTAAATAATTTTTGAAGCTGCTTTTTCAGTTCTTCTGAGTAATCCTCAGTCAATCCTGATTTTCTATATTTTTTAAATGTTCTTTCTTCAAAAAGTGATCTCTTGTTCAAGATTTCCGGTTTCATGTAAGAAATATAGGATATGTATAAAACCATAAAACATTGGGGTACTAACAAAAAATATATGGGAGCTTCTCCCAATATTTCTAAGAACACCAAAACTCCATAAATTAAAAAGCATATCGTATATATTAATTGTACAGCTAGTAGGTTTCTATGCCAAAAAACTATTGACTGCTCTGTTTTTTTCACTTTCCCTTTCTTTTGATCATAAATAAAGTAGGCCAATAGAATATAAACTACTAAAGAGATTCCGCCAATGAAGAGTAATGATAGGTGATCAGAAAAAAAGAATACACAATTCAGTGAAAAAAGAAACGGAATAGTGTGCAAAACATCTTGACGTTTTACATCCTGTATATAGAAAGTTTTTCTAAAATAAAAATACAACATGGGGCCTTTCAATAGAGTCATCATAAATACTATGGATAAGTAAATTGCCCTATCTCTAGTAGGGTTCAACACATAGAAGCTTAAAAGAAAAACACATAATGAATACAAGACGATAAAAGCACCTATAATAAGGCTGCTAAATGAATCTCTTTTCTTTCTTGTATTCATAACAAAAGAGAAAAAAAGCCCTATTGCTCCTATAGAAGCCAGAAGTAAAGCATACATTCTTAGTTTGATATTACTAGGATTGTACATTTTGTCTTTGGAAAGCCTCTTAGAAAGTTTTACTTCTTCAAAACTTTTATTTGTAGTAGAAAGAGCTTCTACATTTTTCGTATCAACAAAGATTTTCTGATTTTCTTTTTTTTGATTTTTGAAGCCTAATATTCCAAAAGAACAACTTACGATAAGCAGGCTTACAAGCACTTTAATTTTCATGCAATTGATTTAACATTAAATAATCTTTGTTAGACTACCAAAAATCAAAATCGGATAGTCAAACAAAACTTCTTAAACTCTGCTAATGCCTTTTCGTAGATCTTTTGAGGAAAGATCAACTATTAAAAACCTGCGTAAAAATATTCTGACATACACATCAGAACATATTTCATTCATGAGCTTTTAAGTGAAAAACAGCATTAGATTATTTACGTTAGTTAAATCAATAAATCTTAAAGAAGTAGTTTTTTCACAGCTATTTATAAGAAAAGTAGCATAGAGATTATCTTAAAATCTCCATGCCACTAATCATATTCAACACAAAATAATTCATTTATGAGGTAAAAACCTTAAAAAAAATCATTTTTTTAAGTCACTACGATAAATTAATTCGCAGTTAACGTTACATCTACTGTAAAATCAGTTGTAAATAATCCTTGAGTTAGCGTATAAGTAAACACATCTCCACAAGAATCATAAGATCCTGATCCTCCAGTTGCATAACCAGCGCCTCCTAGAACATCAATCGTTAGATCGCTATTAATTACTATGGTTGCCGGATACACAAATTGTCCATTAAAGCCTGCATTTCCTGTAGCCCATCCTACAAAATCTGGCCCCCAAGCCGAGTCGATTGTGTAACGATCTGTAGTTCCGGGTACAGGAGTTAACATAGCAGTATATGAAGGAGCATCATCATTAAATGCTCTTACAGTAGCTGTATATGAAGATCCTGGGGTAGGTAAGCAATCGTCATCTACAACGGTAACTACTACTGAATTAAATCGTAATCCTTCTCCTCCTACACCAACTCCTACATCTGTATTAGATAACGAGATAGTTACCTCTGCATCTCCGTTCACCAAATTATCGTTTACAGGAACTAGTTCTATATTGGCAGAAAACTCTCCTGCCGGTATTTCAACTGTTCCGTTTTGCGTAATTGCATATCTATCTGGCGATTGAGAAGTTACCGTAAAACTAACTGATTGTCCACTTGTGTTTTCAGATGCTGCTAAAAGCACCGGAATTGTAATGGTATTAGATTCTGATACGGAAACTGCCTCACTGTCAAATTGAATCCATTTCGAGTTTTGATAAGATGGGGTATCAATTTCTGCGTCACTTTCACACCCTAGAAATGTAAATGAAACTAACGCTATCAAATAAAGTAATCTTAGTTTTTTCATGACTTTTAGTTTTAGTTAGAATATCCTGGAGCTTGCGTTACATTTGGATTTGTATCGGTTTCTGCAACAGGAACCGGGAACAACCAAAAGTGAGAATTTGAAGGAATTGTTAATGTACAGCTTGTACAGCTTTCTTCCTGAACTCTAACCATATCTACTTCCCATCTCTTCAAGTCATGCCAGTAGTGACCTTCAAAAGCCAACTCTTTTCTTCTCTCATCTCTGATGGCTTGTCTTAAAGTAGCTCCAGAAAGTGATACTGATCCTAATCCTCTAGCGGCTCTCAACGTATTTAAATCACTCAAAGCGCTTCCTTCATTTCCACTTTCATAATAAGCTTCCATTCTGTTAAGGATCACCTCAGCATATCTGAAAGGCATGATCTCTACTACACCAGATTGGTTGATAGCAGGATTATCCGGGAACTTTGTTACCGTATTTCTAACTTGTCCGTCTGCACTAGATTGCATTGGTGTGTAATAAACAGGCTCTCTGTAATCTCCTGCTTCATATAAATCCAATACTTCTTGTGTAACAATATAGTCTTGCCTGATTGTATTTACCGGGAATAGGTACGTCCATGAGAAAGAGTTAGCTCCATCTACCGGAGTAACTGCAATCTTCCAGATCAATTCATTTCCTGCAGAATTTCTCCAGAAATTATTAAAGTCTCCAGCATTGGTAATCAATGAAACTCCACCTACATTATTCGCAGCATTGATTGCTTCTGTGTAATTCTCGGTGTATAAGTATACTCTTGAAAGCAATGCGTAAGCCATATTTCTATTTACACGTGATTTATCGCTTTCGTCACCATCCATCAATCCAATTGCTGTGTTTAAATCACTTATAATTAGATTTAAAACATCTTGTACAGAACTTCTTGGTTGTGGGTCTGTGCTAGGTATAATCTGTGGTGTAGGGATTGGCACTCCAAATTCAGAACCTGGATTGTTCATTCTTTCTCCATAGATTCTTAACAAATCAAAATATGCTAAGGCACGAAGTGCGTGAGCTTCTCCTGTAATTTGATCTTTTCTACCAATATCTGGGTCATTTGGATCATCATAATCCGGCATAGCTACAATAATTGGGTTTACGTTTCCAATAATAGAATACACACGATTCCATACATCATCTACATCTTGTGTAGCCGAGTTAAAATCATATCTATACATGAAAGCATAAATACCATTATTGATACTTGTAATGGAAGCATTTCCTGTCATTATATCTCCTAATGCCGTTAATGTTCCGGTGTAGTATAGCCCACTTCTAAATCTGCTGTAAGCTCCTAATAAAGTAGCTTCTGCATTTGCCACATTGGATACCGCCAACTCTAAATCAACCTCGTCCGATGGTGCAGTATCTAACACATCCTCACTACATGACTGAAAAACAAGAAGCCATGCTAATGTGATCATTTTTACGAAATATAATATCTTATTATTCTTCATTTTCCTGTTTTTATAGTTTAACATTTAATCCTAGTAAGAATACTCTAGCTAATGGATAGCTAAATCCATCAAATCTTTGATTCAATTCCGGATCTAAACCACGATACTTAGTGAACGTAAGTAGGTTTTGACCTTGGATATACATTCTTAATCCTCCTAAACCGATCTTCTTAGAAACATCACTTGGTAAGTTATAAGACAGAGTTAATGTCTTTAATCTCATAAATGAAGCGTTCTCTAACAATCTGGTATCAAACTGAGATCCTTGACCTGCTCTAGGAACATTGGTAATATCTCCTGGTTGTTGCCAGATATTTAACATCTCTACACTTTGGTTGAATCCTGAGAAGTTTGTATTCTCAGTAAAGAATCTTGAGTTGTTAGATACATATTTATCGTATTGGTACGAGAATCTCGCATCCAATTCAAAGGCTTTGTACTTGAAGTAAGTAAAGAACCCTCCGTTTATTGGTGCATATTGACTCTTACCACTAAGGATTACTGAATTGTTGTCTACATCGTATACATTGGTAATGTTTCCGTTTGCATCATAATACAAAGCATCTCCATTGGCTGGGTTCACTCCTGCAAATCTTACTAAATACCATGTTCCAAAAGCTTCTCCGTCTCCAAACCAAGCGCTTCCTAAGTTAGGATCTGAAATTCCAGTTACTCCATTTCGGTTGTTCACTTTGTTCTTGTTGTAAGAGAAGTTTCCTCCTAATTGGAATAAGAAATTATCTGTTCTTACTACATCTCCTGTCAATTGGATTTCAATACCTGTGTTCGTTACTTCGTAATCAGTTGTATTTGTATTGATTACTCCTCCTGTTCCTCCGGTAATTGTTGTACTTGGAGCAATAGGTTCTTGGAACGCTAATTCTGTTGTTGCTTTGTGATATCCTTCTATGGTTCCTTTCAACCTTCTGTCAAACATCTCGAAGTCAACTCCTAAGTTATATCCTGCTACTTTCTCCCAGCTTACACTTGGGTCGTTGAAGGTAAAAGGACTGATCAATCCGGTGTTTCCGTTATATTGTGTTGTAGAAAGTGTGTTTAAACCTGCATACAATCCAGAACTTTGGTTGTTTCCTGTTAAACCGTAAGAAGCTCTCACTTTTGCATAATCTAACCACTTAGCATCTTCCATAAAATCTTCTTTAGATAATATCCAAGAAGCTCCTAAACTATAGAACCAATCAAATCTGTTGTTCACGTTAAAGTCACTATCTGCCGAATACGATAAAGAACCAGTTAAGAAGTACTTTCCTTTTAAGTTGTAATCCGTATTAAAGAAGTAGTTGATAAATGTAGCATTGTCTTCCAATCCTGTAGCATCTACTACGTTTGCATTTCCATCAATTACATCTAAATCAGGGAATAAGAAGTTTTGTACATCAACTCCTAATGTTCTGTTTCTGAATCTTTCAAAAGACATCCCTAAAAGGAAATCTAACTTGTTGTCATCGTTAATTCTCCAGTTGTAATCGATCTGATTGTTGATGTTGATCGTGTAGGTTCTTGTATTGTTAAATAACAACTGACCATTGTCTTGTTGGTCTCCTAAATTAGTTCCTGGTCTGAAGAAACGTTTTCTGTCAAACTCTCTAAAGTCGATACCTGCATTGGATTTTACTGATAAATTATCAGTGATCTTCGCAGTACCAAAGATGTTTCCAACAAACTTGGTTTGCTCTCTTACATCTGAATTGATTCTTGTTTGCTCTAAGGCATTGAATCCGAATACTTGGTTTCCGTTGATTGTTCCGTCTGGATTGAAAGCTTCTGCATCCGGTCTGTTCAAGAACGCTTGTGTTACCGGGCTATTGGTATTTACTCCAAAATCATCAGCCACATCTTCTTGTGTAAATCCAAGTGAAAGGTTGGTTCCTATATTTAACCAACTCTTTACATCTCCAGATAAGTTTACTCTCAAGTTTGCTCTTTCTAAATCTGATCTTTCCAATGTTCCTTGTTGATTCAAATAAGATCCAGATACGTAATAATTAATTTTATCGGATGCTCCGGAAAAACTTAATTGGTGTCTTTGAGTTAATGAATTTCTAAAGAATACATCTCTCCAATTCGTAGATCTGTTTGCAACTTCATCTAATTGCGCTTGTGTGAATGTTCCAGGAGACAGAATGTTTCTAAACTGTCTGTACTGAAGTGCATTCATCATTTCGATATTCGGATCGGTCAATGTTGAAACTCCTGTAGAAAAATCATACTCGATAACTCCTTCACCTTTTTTTCCTTTTTTCGAAGTGATCAAGATCACCCCGTTTGCTCCTCGTGCTCCATATAAAGCAGTAGAAGAAGGATCTTTTAAGATATCAACGCTTTCAAAATCTGTAGCGTTTAATGCTCTAAAGTCTCCTCCTGTAATTCTCACTCCATCCAAAATATAAATAGGTTCTGACCCTCCTGTAGGGCTATTGATACCCCTGATATAAACTTCAGATCTTGCTCCCGGGTTTCCGTTGGTTGAAGTTGCGTTCAATCCTAAAGAATTTCCTTGAAACAATTGATCTAAAGAAGCCACAGGGACTCTTTCCAGAATTTGCTTGTCAATTTTAGTGGTTGCTCCCGTAACAGCTTCTTTCTTTTGCTTTCTAAAAGCTACTACGATTTCCTGAAGTAAAGTTTGTTCTTCTACCATTTTCACGTCTATCCGCGTTTGGTTTCCAATCACCCTTTCTTCTGTCTTGTATCCCAGATAACTGAATACTAATGTTTGCCCTGTAGACGCCTGAATGGTATAGTTCCCGTCAAAATCTGTTTCGGCACCTATAGTAGTACCTTTAATAATAACGGTGACCCCAGTCAAAGGTCCAGTTGCATCTGTAACATTACCTGAGATAGCTTTCTTCTGAGCATATGTTATTGTTCCCAGAAAAAGCATGATACATAAGATAATTTTTACTCTCATAAACTGCATTTTTAGTTAAACTTTTTGAATTAAGGTTAATGTGTAGTTGAGAGAAAGCTGGCATTAATCAATATGAAATCTTAAGTGATGAAGTCAAAGTTTAATGGAATTAAGAAGTAAATATCTATAATGCCAGACTAACTAATTCAAATACTCATCGAAGTACGTGGATTTAGCTGCTAGCGTAGGTAAACCCTATAAAGATTACCTCATCCGATAAAGATTTACTTGCTTTTTACTTATACGGTGAGCTCTAATTGCACACGTTGTATATATTCGGTAGGAGTCATGTTGGTTTCTGCCTTAAAAGCTTTGTTAAAAGTTACCTTATTATTAAAACCAACATCGTAAGCTACATCAATAATGTGTAAGTTTCTGTTGTGATCGTTCTTTAAGATCATCTTAGCTTCTTCAATTCTGTATTTATTGATCAAATGGAAGAAGTTCATGTCAAAATGTTCATTAATAACCTGAGAAATATTATGCCGGGTAGTATCTAGTTGTTCTGCCAAGATATCTAAACTGATATCATTTTGCTTAAACACTTTTTCTTCATGCAAAAGTGCCAATAAGTTCGCTTTTAATTCTTCTGAAAAATTATTGGTCAACCCGGACTTCTGATATTTTATTTGTTCGTCAACTTCTACGAATATAAATTTCTTGCTAAATACTTTAGGTTGTACATACACTACGTATGACATATATAAAATGGTTGAAGCCGTTAAAATGATTTGCGGAAATTGATATGCTTTTAATTCTACTCCACTTAATTTAAGTATAATCGGTACTACAAATATGATGGTATAGGCAAAATAGATTCTCATCATATTTCGTTTCCACTTTATGATCTGATCATGTAATTTTATTTTCTTCTTGCTATTTCTTCTATACACTTTGTAAATAAGGAATGCATATAACGATAATGAAATAGCCTTTGCAATAAGACTAATTGCATATATAATACTGGTAGTATATCTTACATCTCTACCATTAAACATTAAATCAATTTTTTCTCGATGTGTAATAAAACAAAGAGAAATAAAATAGATGGCTGGAATCAAAGGAGGAATCAAGTGTACAATGTCTACCCATTTGAATCGATATCTTTCAGAGATTCTTTTAAAATAGAAATACAATAATGGCCCAATAAATAATGCTGTACCGGCTGTTATAAAGAATAAATCAGGAAACTTGAACTTATTGTTAGATAATATGATAGATGATTGTAAAATAACCATTGCATGTAGCATTATAAAAATGCTTATTAACAAATTCCCAACAGCATCTCCTTTTTTTCTAAGGTTTAGCACAACAGACAAGAAGATTCCTATGAGGCCACAGGCAAATAAAAGTATCACCCAAAAGTTAAGTTTCGGCAAGTATTTATGTGTTAAAGCCTGGAATTCAACAGAAGATTTAATATTGTCAAAAGCAGAATCGTAAAGAATATCAATATCTAAAACTTCTTTAATATAAAGCTCGGTATACGTTGCAGATTTTTCTACAACTTCTAGGTGTGCATAACCCAATGCTAACTTTTTCAGGTCATCTTCAGAGAAATCTCCTCCTTTTTCTTCAATTCTTTGTAAATCTTCTAACAAACTTTGCTCGGAAAGACCCTCGTGCTTGATTAAATACAAGTTGTATAATCTTTCTTTACTTTTAGTATAGGTTGATATAGAATCACCGGAGGTAAAAGCAAAAACCTTAGAGCACAACAGCACACATAAGAACAGTATAATATTCTTTGACTTCATACAATATATTACTTCGTGAAAGTTAGCGTGCTTGGTACTATAAAAGTATGTAAAACTTTACTTAAAAAAATGTTAACTAGTAATCCCCGATAATAATTTACTCCTAATTAACCCCTGGTTTTTTCTTAAATTCCTAGAAATGAACGTTCAAAAATTATATAAAAAAATCGAAAAAATTTTATCTTTTTACATCTGGGTAAATCCAATTCATACACTTCATAGAATTTCAAAAAAAGAATAGTATAACCATGAATAGAATGGCTACTATAAAAACAGCCTAAAAGTTGTTTAACTCCACAAAAAAGGAAAAGGTTATTAAGTGATAAAACTCTTATAAAAGAAACAGGTTCCCTTATTTGTTTCTTCTATTATGAAACTTCTAATTCCATGTACTGAAGATAGTCCGTTGGAGTCATATTGGTTTCCGCCTTAAAAGCCTTATTGAAAGTCACCTTATTATTAAAACCAACATCATAAGCCACGTCAATGATATTCAGGTTTCTATTATGATCGTTCTTTAAGATCTCTTTTGCCTCTTCAATTCTATATTTATTGATCAAATGGAAGAAGTTCATATCAAAATGCTCATTGATCACCTGAGAAATATTATGTCGGGTTGTTCCTAACTGATCTGCCAGAATATCCAGACTTATATTGTTTTGTTTGAATACTTTCTTTTCATCCAAAAGCAGTAACAAATTCGTTTTTAACTCTTCCGAAAAACTATGAGTCAATCCTGACTTCTGATACTTTAAGATATCGATCTCCTTAAACAAGGTTTTTTTGCTGAAAACTTTGGGTTGTACATAGGCAACATACCCTACATATAAAATAATAAAGGACATCAAAAACACTTGCGGGTAAATAGAGATGTTCATGTCAAACACCTTGATACGTGCAATACCAAAAATGAAATATGAAAACACATACACAAAATTCAACACCATAATATTACGCTGCCATTTTAAGACTTGCGTATCGGTCTTCTGCTTCTTCTTTCTAATTTTTGCATAAATTCTGTATACTAAAAATGCATATACTGATAGAGAGATAAATTTTGCTATTGTGATTACAATAACAGCCAAGAACGAATCGTCTTCTCTGTTAAACATCATGTGCAATTTATCTTGCCCCGGCAATAAATAAATAGGGAGTAGGTATAAAAATATGATTGCAGAAGGAATCAAATGCAAAAGGTCGATAGTTCTGAACTTATACTTTTCGGAGATCCTTTTAAAGTAGAAATACAGCAAAGGCCCATAAAAGAAAGAAAAGGAGGTAGAAATATATAAGACTCCGGGGGTATTAAAATTATTCCTGGACATAAAGAAGCATCCATGTATTATAAATAAGGAGTGAAATAGCACAAAAGAGCTTATTAATAGATTACCAACGGTGTCTCCTTTTTGCCTAAGGTTTAAAACCACTGATAAAAAAATTCCCAAAAGACCACAAGAAAAAAGAAAGATCACCCAAATATTTATTCTTGGTATGTATTTATCTTCTAAAGCAGCAAATTCTTTAGAGGATCTGATATTATCGAAAGCAGAGTCGTAAAGAATATTAACATCTAATACTTCTTTAATATATAGCTTGGTATACTTTACAGATTTATCGACAAGTTCTAAATAGGCATAACCTATTGCCAGCTTTTTTAACTCATCTGCAGTTAAATCAGCCTTGTTTTCTATTTTTTGTAAGTCTTGTGATAGGTTTTGTACTAAAAGCCCCTCATGCTTGATTATATTTAAGTTATACAATCTATCTTTGCTTTTACTATAAGTTGATAAAGAATCAACCGAGTTGAAAGCAAAAACCTTTGAGCACAACAGCACACATAAGAACAGTATAATATTCTTTGACTTCATACAATAATATTACTTCGTGAAAGTTAGCGTGCTTGGTGATTTAAAGATAACTAAATTTTTACTTAAAAAAATGTTAACTAGTAATTCCCGATAATAATTTACCCCTAATTAACCCTTGGTTTTCCCTTAAGTTCCTAGAAATGAATACTCATAAATTATCGAATAAAAAACGAAAAAAAATCATCTCTTTAGTGCCTTCTCAAACAGAATTACTCTATGATCTGGGACTGGAAGAAAACATTGTTGGAATTACTAAGTTTTGTGTGCACCCTTTTCATGCAAAACAGACCAAAAAGATCGTTGGAGGAACTAAAAATATCAAGCTGGAAAAGATCAAAGAATTGCAACCGGACATCATTTTATGCAACAAAGAAGAAAACACAAAAGAGATCGTTGAAGCTTGTGAGAAGATTTGTGAAACTCACGTTTCAGAAATTTACACTCTAGAGGATTCAATCGATTTGATTCAAGAATACGGAACTCTTTTCAATAAAAGAATAGAAGCCAACGCAATTGCTCAGAAGATTCAGTTTAAAATGAATGATTTTCAAAAATTCATTCAAGAAAAGCCTAAATTAAAAGTTGCCTACTTTATTTGGAGAAATCCATGGATGGTTGCTGCCAACAATACATTTATCGATTATCTGCTTGAGATAAACAACTATGAAAACATCTACGCTAATAAAGAACGTTATCCTGAAGTTGAGTTAAAAAAGATCCGAATGGAAGGCGATCCTGATCTGGTATTTCTCTCTTCTGAACCTTATCCTTTTAAAGAAGAGCATGCTTTTGAAGTGGGTAGATGTACACATCATGCAAAAACAGTTTTTGTAGACGGCGAAATGTTTAGCTGGTATGGAAGTCGTTTGCTAAAAGCATTCGATTATTTCAAGCAATTGAGAACTAGACTTGAATGAAACCTACTTCTATTTTTTTACTATTTCGAATGTTTTAGTTCCGTACTTGCTTTCAACTCGCACAATATAGATTCCCGATTTGTAATTTGACAGATCGCTAGTTTCCAATTCTTTTGTTACAGGAAATGATGTTAGTTTTTGACCTAACAAAGAATAGATAGATACTTTTGATCCTATCAATTCATCAGAAAGTTTCAATTTTAATTCATCTTCAACCGGATTTGGGAATAAAACGATTGCATCTAACTTAGTGATTGTTTCTTCATCTACAGACAATGCACTTTCCTGATATACTCTAACATAGTCGATTTCCATAGAACTTTCTACAAAACCGGCATCAATATTTGGCAATATCGCTATGTTAAAAAGTAGATACTGCGGTGCATCAAAAGGCCAAGTATTGGCATCTTTTACAGATGGATTATAAGTATAATGTTCAACACCATCTACACTAAACACCATTTTCTCATCTGTCCATTCCAAAGCATATATATGAAATGCTGTAGAGGCTGTAGAAACTGTTTGTCCTCCTTTATTTACTGTTGCTCCATGACTAGAAGGTGTGTGTAATGCACTTTGCACATAATTCTGATTATCTCCCCAGTGCTCCATGATATCAATCTCTCCGCAAGCAGGCCAGGAAGTGGTTCCGTGGGTTGGCTCCCAATACCCTCCCGGTTCTGTAATATTTTGTCCTAGCATCCACAAAGCAGGCCAAGTCCCTATTCCTGTTGGTAGTTTTGCTCTTATCTCTATTCTACCGTAAGTAAATGCTATTTTAGAGTTTAATCTTGCTGAAGTGTATTCTTTTGTTTGCCCTTGATCTGTAAATGATTCTTTTTTGGCAACAATATACAAGATACCATTGTCTACATAAGAATTGTCCAATCTGTTTGTATAATGCTGTATCTCTCCGTTATACCAACTGGTTCCGTTTGGTAATTGTGTTTGATGAAACCATTTACTAGCATCAATTGCACCATCCACATCAAACTCATCTGACCAAATTAAATCATCAAATACTGGATCACTTCCATTACCAACAGTTCCATCGTATAAGAAATCATCTACATAGGCCGTCACATGGTCATTGTTGTTTTCTCCATTCACTTGAATCAATACTCTATTAAAGTCGGTTCTTGTTGTTGGTGCCGGAGAGTTCGGATCTAAGTTGACATAGGAATCATTTTCGAAATCAAATGTTACTGTTTGCCATTGATCTAGTTGTATCGTTTTGATGATCTCACTTTGCGTTACCCAAGGTTGTGTCAAAGTTCCATCTTGAAGCTTTAAAGAAACCTGATTGGTTTGAGCTCCTGTCAAAGAACTAGACGAAACATATATTTTGAATGAAAATGTATGATTAACAGACAAGTCAAAATTATCGGAAACATCAAATCTTACATTAGCATACTGTCCTCCTGTATCTGTATATTCTAAAACTGTAGATGAGTTATTATCTGCATTTTGAAACGGATTTGTAAAGCTTGTATTTACACCACAATTATCGCCAAACCATGAAGAAATAGTTCCCAACCCCTCAAAATCATCCTCAACAGTTTGTTGTGAAAAACCCGAAATAGAAGATATTAAAATGAATAGTAGTACTAGTTTTCTCATATATAAATTTGTCTGTTATCTTGTAAGTACAAGATAGAAACATATTTATCTATATGAGAAAAAACAACCTATACAAAAACCAAACAATAGGGGTAAAAGCTGTTAATCTTGCAATGCAAAAACTGCTCTTAGCAATTTTGTGTTACGCAATCCTACTTTTTCTCTGATTCCTTTTTCTTCTACCGCAATCATGGTAAAAACTCCAGACAAAGCTTGATTGGTTACATAATCCGTTAAGTTAGGATTCACTTTTTTCACAAAAGGAATTTTGTTATATCTATTGATGATATCTTCCCAAATCTTATCGGCTTTTACTTTTGAGAATGATTTTTTAATGACCGGATTGAACTTCAAATACAAAGCATTGGAGGTTTCATTCTCTAAATAGTTGGTTGCTGCATCAATATCTCCTAATAAAATTTCTTTGGCATCATTAAAAGAAATACCTCTTACTGCATCAACAAAAATAGGTGTAGCTGTTTTTACAGCATCTTCTGCTGCTCTATTTAAAACTTTTAACCCTTCATCTGCAATAGAACTCAACCCAATTTTTCGTAAGCCTTTGTCTACAACTTGTAATTCTTCTGGAAGTAAGATTTTCACCAACTCATTTCTATAAAATCCATCTTTTGCTGTCAATTTAGAAACCTGATGACTAATTCCATTGTTTAACGCTTCTCTTAATCCTTGCCCAATTTGTTCTTCGGTCAATAACTCATTTCCCGGTAACTGGCTAACAACTTTTTGTAATTCTGCGCATCCAGCAAATTGCACAGCAATAAAGAGTATAAAAATTCTTTTGATCATTTTCTTTGTTTAGGAATTTAGACACAGCTTTGTGCCCAAAGTCACATTATCTTATAAAACTATTGGTTTTCTTGTCGTATCCATACGGGCAGTGTTTACAACCACTCTGGCAGCAATGCCCTCTTTTTAAATGATACTTTTCTGTAAAGACCTTGTACCCTTGCTCATTCAGGTAATAATCTTCTTCGGTAAGCTCTATACGTTTATTGTACATGGGGCAAAAATACCATTTAATATTCATAAAAAAAGCGCTCATCTAAGTGAGCGCTTTTGCTTTTATCTTTTATTGTCCCGGAGGGTACTCTGCTAATATCTCTTTTACGAATTGTTTGATCCTTTCTTCTTTTTTCTCAGGACTCTTCATTCGCAATGCTCCAGAACCAATTCCTTGCCATACCAACTCGTTATTATTCTTATCTATAATATCGATAAACAGCGTTCCTTCTGTGTATTGGTTGACATTGATATTGTTGTATCCGTAAAACCAAGGATTGTATCCCCAGCCCCAACCCCAGCCCCATCCAAAGCCGGCATTGTTATTACGGACGTTAATTCGTTCTCTTGATTTTGTAAAGATACTTACCAAGACATCCGGTTTGCCGGATTTGGTATATCCTTTGGCTAACAACTCGGCTTCTATAGCACGCATGATTCTTTTCTTATCCAGATCAGAAACAGAAGCTTTATCAATTCCTTTCTTGTAAAAAGCAAAGGTTTTGTATTGATTAAAACTGGCTTTGGTGTCATAATCTGAAGTAACTTTCAAACTACTACAAGAAGTGAGGGTTACAAGTATGGCTAGTGGTAACAATCTTAACAACTTCATGGTCAATTAGTTTTAAGGGTTATTAAATAGTGATTCATCCACTTTGTTTGGAAGTGTAACTTTTAATTCCTTTTCATGCTCCATAGCTCGCTTGATTGCAAAAATGGCTTCGTCATTTCTTGCCCAACTTCTTCTCGCTATTCCGTTGTTAACATCCCAAAAAAGCATTGATTTCAGCCTCTTTGAAGCTGCTTTAGTACCATCAAGAAGCATGCCAAATCCTCCATTGATCACTTCTCCCCAGCCTACTCCACCTCCGTTGTGAATAGACACCCAGGTAGCTCCTCTAAAACTGTCTCCAATTACATTATGAATGGCCATATCTGCAGTAAAACGAGAGCCATCATAAATATTAGAGGTTTCTCTATATGGAGAGTCTGTTCCGGATACATCATGATGATCTCTTCCTAAAACTACAGGTCCTATTTCTCCTCTTTTGATAGCTTTGTTAAATGCTTTGGCTATTTTGATTCTTCCTTCTGCATCTGCATACAAGATTCTTGCCTGCGATCCTACAACCAATTTATTCTCTTGTGCACCTTTGATCCACTGAATATTATCAGCCATTTGTTGCTGAATCTCTTCTGGTGAATTCTGACGAATCTCTTCTAAAATGCTACACGCGATCTCATCTGTTTTCGCTAAATCTTCCGGATTCCCCGATGTACATACCCAACGGAAAGGTCCAAATCCATAATCGAAACACATAGGTCCCATAATATCTTGCACATAGCTTGGATAACGGAAATCAATTCCGTTTTCTGCCATCACATCAGCTCCTGCTCTACTTGCTTCTAGTAAAAAGGCGTTTCCATAATCGAAGAAGTAGGTTCCTTTGGCTGTATGATTGTTTACCGCTTTGGCATGGCGTCGTAACGATTCTTGTACTTTCTCTTTGAATAAATCAGGATTTTCTGCCATCATTTGATTAGCATCTTCAAACGAAGTTCCAACCGGATAGTATCCTCCGGCCCATGGATTGTGCAAGGATGTTTGATCAGATCCTAGATCGATAAAGATATCTTCTTCATCAAACTTCTCCCAAACCTCTACTACATTTCCTAAATACGCTAATGAGATGGTTTCTTTGTCTTCTTTTGCTTTTCTCACTCTAGAAACTAATGCATCCAAATCAGTAATCTTTTCATCGATCCACCCTTGATCTAAACGAACTTGTGTGATTTTTGGATTCACCTCTGCACAAACCGTAATACATCCGGCAATATTTCCTGCTTTTGGTTGTGCTCCACTCATACCGCCCAGTCCGGCAGTTACAAATAGGTTTCCATTTGGTGATTTTTTGATCTTTCTAAATCCATTCAATACCGTAATGGTAGTTCCGTGTACGATTCCTTGCGGGCCTATGTACATATAACTTCCCGCAGTCATTTGTCCGTATTGAGTAACTCCTAACGCATTGAATTTTTCCCAGTCATCCGGTTGAGAATAGTTAGGAATCATCATTCCGTTCGTTACAACTACTCTTGGAGCATTCTTATTGGAAGGAAACAATCCCATCGGGTGACCTGAGTACATTACTAAGGTTTGCTTGTCTGTCATTTCAGACAAATACTTCATGGTAAGAAGGTATTGTGCCCAGTTTTGAAAGACAGCCCCGTTTCCTCCATAAGTAATCAATTCATGTGGGTGCTGCGCAACTGCATAATCCAAATTATTTTGAATCATCAGCATAATAGACTTTGCTTGAGATGATTTTCCCGGGTATTCTTCAATAGGGCGTGCGTACATCTTATAATCCGGACGAAAACGGTACATATAAATTCTTCCGTATTTCTCTAATTCTTCTGCAAATTCAGGCAACAATTCCGCATGATGCTTTGCATCAAAATAGCGCAATGCATTTTTTAATGCCAGTTGTTTTTCTGCTTCTGATAAGATCTCTTTTCTTTTTGGAGCGTGGTTGATGTTTTCATCATATGCTCTCTTTGGTGGTAATATAGATGGAATTCCTTGTTGTATGGTTTCTTTAAATGTCATTTTTTATACTTTATTCATCCTCTTGTAAGTTTTTGAGGATCAGATTAAAACTTTACGTAAACTTCCGATAAAAAACAACAAACACTAAGGATAGCGGATATCGGCTCTGTGATATTGAGCTGTAATCCTTTTCTTATATTTTAATAATGTAAAATCCACTTGAATAATCTTCTACAAAGATATCTTTTTTCAAAATTATAACATTTTTATCGTTTCAAAAAAATCAGCTATTTTTTGAAAATTCCGTAAATTGCAGCCCTTAAATCATAGATTTTTTACGAATGGAACAAATAGCTCCTTATAAGCCAAAACATAAAGTCAGAATTGTAACTGCAGCATCTCTGTTTGATGGACACGATGCAGCCATTAATATTATGCGTAGAATTATTCAATCTACCGGTGTAGAAGTAATTCATTTAGGGCATGATAGAAGCGTTGAAGAAGTAGTGAATTGTGCCATACAAGAAGATGCCAATGCTATTGCCATGACTTCTTATCAAGGTGGGCACAATGAGTACTTTAAGTACATGTACGACTTATTAAAAGAAAAAGGAGCCAGTCATATCAAGATCTTTGGTGGCGGTGGTGGAGTTATCTTACCGGAAGAGATCAAAGAATTGATGGATTACGGAATTACTCGTATCTATTCTCCTGATGATGGAAGAGAACTAGGATTGCAAGGAATGATCAATGACTTGGTTCAACGATCAGATTTTGCTATTGGTGATGAATTGAACGGAGAGATTAACAATCTTGACAAGAAAGAAATAGGAAGTATTGCCAGAGTTATTTCATCGGCAGAAAACTTTCCTGAAGTTGCTAAAGATACCATGGACATCATCCATGAGAAAAATAAAAAATCTACCACTCCTGTTTTAGGTATTACAGGAACAGGAGGTGCCGGAAAATCGAGTTTGGTTGATGAATTGGTAAGAAGATTCTTAATCGATTTCCCGGAAAAAACTATTGGGTTGATCTCTGTAGATCCATCTAAAAGAAAAACAGGTGGTGCCTTGTTGGGAGATCGTATTCGTATGAACGCCATTAACAACTCTAGAGTATATATGCGTTCGTTGGCAACTCGTCAATCTAACTTGGCGTTATCTAAGTATGTAAATGAAGCTGTAGAAGTATTAAAAGCTGCTGAGTTTGATTTGATCATCTTAGAAACTTCAGGTATTGGGCAATCTGATACTGAAATTATTGAGCATTCTGATACCTCTTTATATGTAATGACTCCTGAGTTTGGTGCTGCTACTCAATTGGAAAAGATCGATATGTTAGATTTTGCTGATTTGGTAGCCATCAATAAGTTCGATAAACGTGGAGCTTTGGATGCATTACGTGATGTGAAAAAGCAATACATGCGTAACAACAATTTGTGGGATACGCCTCAAGATGAATTGCCTGTATTTGGAACCATTGCTTCTCAGTTCAATGATCCGGGGATGAATTCTCTTTACAAAGCGATCATGGATAAGTTGGTTGAAAAAACCGGAGCTGATCTACAATCATCTTTTGAGATTACCAAAGAGATGTCTGAAAAGATATTTGTCATTCCTCCTGCAAGAACGCGTTACTTATCTGAAATAGCAGAAAACAACAGAGCCTATGATAAAAGAGTTGATGAGCAAGTTGCTATAGCTCAAAAGCTTTACGGAATCTTTAAAACTATCTGCTCTGTAGCTAATGTCACGTCGAGCGAAGTCGAGACGTCTTTTTTAGATAAAAACGGAATCAACGATGAAGAGATTCTTCGACAAGCTCAGAATGACACTGATCAACAATTCTTATCGCTTTTAATCAAAGAGTTTGATCGTGTTAAAATGAACTTAGATCCTTACAACTGGGAGATCATCTTAAACTGGAGTGAGAAAGTAGAAAAGTATAAAAATCCTATCTATTCTTTTAAAGTAAGAGATAAGGAGATCAAAATAGAAACACACACAAAATCATTATCTCATACAGATATCCCAAAAGTAGCATTGCCTAAGTACCAAGCTTGGGGAGATTTGTTGAAATGGAATCTACAAGAAAATGTTCCCGGTGAATTCCCATATGCATCCGGATTGTATCCGTTTAAAAGAACCGGAGAAGATCCTACCAGAATGTTTGCGGGTGAAGGTGGACCAGAGCGTACCAACAGACGTTTTCACTATGTAAGTTTAGGAATGCCGGCAAAACGTTTGTCTACTGCATTTGATTCTGTAACATTATACGGAAACGATCCAGGACACAGGCCAGATATTTACGGAAAGATTGGAAATGCCGGAGTATCTATTTGTTGTTTAGATGATGCTAAGAAATTGTATTCCGGTTTTGACCTGAGTCATGCAATGACTTCTGTGAGTATGACCATTAACGGACCAGCACCAATGTTGTTAGGATTCTTTATGAATGCTGCCATCGATCAGAATTGTGAGAAATACATCAAGGAACATAAGCTAGAAAAGAAGGTTGAAGCTAAACTGAAGGAGATTTATGACGATAAAGGATTAGAAAGGCCTTCATATCAGGGAGATTTGCCGGAAGGAAATGACGGATTAGGATTGATGTTGTTAGGTCTTACCGGAGATCAAGTATTACCTGCAGATGTTTATGCTAAGATCAAAGCAGAAACCTTAGCTCAGGTAAGAGGAACGGTACAAGCAGATATCTTAAAAGAAGATCAAGCACAAAACACTTGTATTTTCTCTACTGAATTTGCATTGCGATTAATGGGAGATGTACAAGAGTATTTTATAGAGAAACAAGTACGTAATTTCTACTCTGTTTCTATTTCCGGATATCATATTGCTGAAGCCGGAGCCAACCCTATCACACAGCTAGCGTTGACGTTGGCAAATGGATTTACTTATGTAGAGTACTACTTATCGAGAGGAATGGACATCAATAAGTTTGGACCAAACTTATCTTTCTTCTTCTCAAATGGTATTGATCCTGAATATGCTGTAATCGGACGTGTTGCTCGTAAGATTTGGGCAAAAGCGTTGAAACACAAATACGGTGCAAACCCGAGAGCTCAAATGTTAAAATATCATATTCAAACTTCCGGACGTTCTTTACACGCTCAGGAGATTGATTTTAATGATATTAGAACTACACTTCAAGCATTATATGCGATCTACGATAACTGTAACTCATTACATACCAATGCGTATGATGAGGCTATTACCACTCCTACAGAAGAGTCTGTAAGACGTGCAATGGCTATTCAGTTGATCATCAACAAAGAATTAGGATTGGCTAAGAATGAGAACCCAATTCAAGGTTCATTCATTATTGAAGAATTAACAGACTTGGTAGAGGAAGCTGTACTAACTGAGTTTGATAGAATTACTGAGCGTGGTGGAGTTTTAGGTGCAATGGAAACAATGTACCAAAGATCTAAGATCCAAGAAGAAAGCTTGTACTATGAAACGTTGAAACATACAGGAGAGTTTCCAATTATTGGGGTAAATACCTTCTTGAGTTCTAAAGGTTCTCCAACGGTAATTCCTGCGGAAGTAATTCGTGCAACGGAAGAAGAGAAACAATTCCAGATCAAAACAAAAGAGAACTTAAACGAAGCAAACAAAGAAAAGGTTGCAGAGCAATTAGCAATCATTCAGGAAGCTGCAATTCAGAACGAGAATATTTTCGAAAAACTGATGGAAGCTTCAAAAGTTTGTTCTTTAGGTCAGATCACTTCTGCTTTGTTTGAAGTAGGTGGTCAGTACAGAAGAAATATGTAAGCAGGTTCTTGGTTTTATTTTACAAAACTATAGAAATTGCTTATCCTGAGTTTATCAAAGGATCATTTTGATATCTCAGCATTAAACACAAAAAAGGCTCTGCTTTTGCAGAGCCTTTTTTTATTGTTGGTTGATTGATTCTTGTATGCTTTTCATGGCTTGCACAACTGCATTTTGTGCTTCTTGCTGTGCTTGTAATATTGCCTTTTCTGCTTCTTGCTGTGCCTTGTTAATAGCTTCTACCTCAGTTTTACTTTGCGTAGTTGCTGTTTTCTTGGCTTTAGAAGCAGTGGTCTTTTTAGGAGACCTCGGTGTATTCTTTTTAGGTGTTGCCATGATATTATTTATTATTCAGATCGTGCATCAGATCTTTTAGTTCTTTCAAACCATTTGTTATATTGTTGTTCTCTATAACAGAGTTCATCATCTTTACAGCTTCTTCCGGATTTGCTTCTAACATAGCTTTTGCCGCTACCGTTGTTACTGTATTTTGCAGGATGTACATTTGTTGTTGCTGGTTTACCATATTCAACATTGCCATTCCTGCTGCTTGCGTAAGTACCTGATTTGAAACCGTGTTCAAATTCTTCTCTCCTTCTGCTAATAGCTCATTTACTTCTTTAATAGAATCTATGATCTGACTATTGATAGAAGACTTCGCGCTATTGTTAGTCGAAGGACCTTGTTGTATAGGATCGCTCATTGTTTATCCGATTAATGAACTTACACACTTTGTTACAACTGCTTGCCCTAACGAATTTGCATTTTGTTGCTGAGCAACTGCGTTTTCATATGCTAAGCCCATAGAGTGTGCCATACTTTGGTATAAAGATCCCATTGCCATTGCCGGTGCATCTGCGATCACTTGAACGTTTGCTTGAGTTACTGAATCTGTAACTTGACTATTTACTGCTGTTGGAAATGCCATACTATTCTATTTTAAAATTGTTATTTTGATTTTTTACCGTCCAATAAAAGAGCTATACAGTTGGTTGTAGAAGCATCATTAATGGTGTTTTGTTGTTGTTGATTTGTAACTGCGTTTTCAAATGCCAAAGACAACGAATGTGCACTTGTTTGAAACAAACTACCCATTGCCATAGCCGGAGCGCTACATAATGTTTCTACATTTGCTTGTGTTACAGAATCTGTTACTTGATCATTTACTGCTGTTGGAAATGCCATAATTTTATTTTTTTTGAATGAGTTTAAATGTAGAGAATAAAGCTTTTCATTCTTGAAACTTGCCGTTAAATCAGGCATTAATACGGGGCAAAACAGGTGCTTCTACCTAGTCTTTACAATAATAAAAGGCGGCACAAGTGCCGCCTTTTTCCTCTCTCTTTTTCATAGTTTCAAAATATCCCTTTTTGAAATTATTTCTTCGCCGTGATTATATAGTATCCAAAATCTGGTAAGCACAATCCGGTAAGCAAGGCATAAAAAGAACCTTTTAAATTATCTATACTTTCTTTTGTTAAAGATTTAGAGTTGATCAATTTCTTTAGCGTAAAACCTGTAATGGCAAATGGCACATGCAAAACAGATGGAGCAACTCTATACCAAATATTTTTGACCTCTACTTCTTTGAATCCAATTTCTCTTAACTGTTTTTTTACTTCTCTGATATTTCCGAGTTTTTCTAAACTCCACGATTTTGCCAAACCATCATGAACTTTTTGAGACAAAAGATTCATAGAGCCTCTATCTCTTTTACAAAAAGCATCAGCAATCACCAATCTCGAATTGGGCTTTAAAATCCTGTAGGCTTCTTGTAGCGAATCTTTAGAGCAACCTGAATGGCAAAAACTCTCTATCGCATAAACCCCATCAGAATAATTATTAGGCAATTCTGTTTTTCTGTAATCTTTATTGGAAATCAAACCTCTTTCTGAATTGATCAACTTATTCCCATACTCAACTTGAAAGTCAGAGATAGTAAAGCCTCTCATAGTAATGTTAGGATACTTTTCAATACCAAATTTCATGGTAGCTCCCATTCCACAGCCCAAATCAACGATAGTAGCATTTTTATCTTTTATTTTCAATCTTGAAAAGATGTATTCGTTCATTGTATTCAGCATCGTATCTCTTTTCAAAAGGTTCGTTTTAAAAGGGATGTAATACCCAAAATGCATATTTAGGTCTTTGCTCCAAAACTCATAATCTTCTGTAGCCTTGTTATAAAAATCAATGATGTTTTCCTTTACAGATTTTGATTGCTCTATGTTTTTAGATCTTAGTGTTGTAGTTGTATTCATAGCTTATAATTCTTTTGTCATTTTTCCTAGATTGATCTTTTCGGCTTTTGTAAACTTGATCTCTCGTATCTGAGCCATATCTTTCCACAAGTAATGGTAGCCTTTCAATCGTTTAGTACTCTGTACTCTTCGTTGAAAAGCTCTGTATTCTCTGGGTGTGGCATCTCTCTTTTCTCCCAGCTCTCCATACAGCTTTACTCCCGGGTAATCCGAAAACTTTCCTTTAAACAATGCCTTCAACCAAAACCATTTCCTGGAATTGACTGCCAGCACGCATATATTCTTATTTTGTTCTGAACTCTTTCTCAGTTTTGTTGCAAACTTTTCGAAGTAGAACCCTGTCTGATCATCGTTTAAGAATAATGAACCGATAGGCGTTACTGTAGGCATTTGATCTGAGTCTACTGAACTAATGACTACATGCATGTTTCTTCTATTACATGTTCTAAAATGACTCTTGATCTTTCCCCAATCTTTTTGGATATCAATTTTCATAGCCTTGTTTTTTGATGGATTCTAAAATATAAGTGAAGTAACCGGCAATTCCCATTGGGACAAGTATGATGGATAGCACCCAATAATCCTCAAAGCTTTCAAATTTGTTTATCAAATAAAAAGCACCATATATCAAAACACTGATCCAATAATACATCAAGTGCTTTTTTATTTTTTCAGGAATTCTATTTAAAAAGAACAGAAGAAATAAACCGGTAAGTACTTGAAAAGCGCCTAAGAAGATCTGTGCCAGTAAGCCCCAAAAAACGGTGAGGTATAAGACCAATGTGGTCAGCATGAAAAAACGATTTATGTAAACTGGGATATCTGCATTTTTCATAGTTTCAGAAATTTTTGAAAGTTTATTTTTAAATTTTTTTACTTTTTCATCATCTTGGTAAAATTAGACAACAACCAATGTTCATCTGCCTTAATCGCATTTTCTAAAATTCCATTCACACGTGTGGTCACATTAGAAAGGTCTGCTAATACTTTTTTAAACTCTTGTGCTTCCTCTGAGTTGTCTTCTATTTGCTGTAAATCAGATAAGGTTTTTAAAACAGGCTCTATTTCTCGCTTCTTTCTCTCTTTGGTGATTTGTTTGAACAACTCCCAAACATCTTTTTCTGCTACAAAAAACTCCTTGCGCTCCCCTACTACATATTCTTTTTGAACAATACCCCAATCAATTAAAGCTCTTACATTCATATTTACATTCCCTCTAGATATTTGCAGTTCGCTCATAATATCTTCTGTAGATAAGGGTTTTGTAGAAACCATTAACAAAGCATGAACCTGAGCCATCGTTTTATTGATGCCCCAACTAGTTGCCAGGCTACCCCAAGTATGAATGTATTTTAATTTTGCTTCGTCTAGTTCCATGGGTCAAATATATAACAATATTTAAAACTTTCAAAAATTATTGAAAATAAAATATACTCTTAAGTTTTCATCTTTTTCTTTTGCGCTTTGTCTTCATAAAAAAACAAATGTCACAACATTTTTACTCAGAGCTTTCACTAGGCAAAAACTTTCTACTTAAAAAAAACTTTAAAAAAGCTTTTTATCATTTTGAAAATGCTCACATTTTAGGACAAACTCATGTATACCGCCATACCCTTTCTCATTATTGGATGATGGTTTATGGGTTTAAAACAACAGATACAAAGGAGGTTATTGGACAATTCTTTAGAATTTTTGCTTCTATTATCTTTACTCTTATCTGGGTTCCAAAAGGCAATACAGGAGGTGCAAATGTATCTCCGGTTCGTCCAATGCCCATTAGAAAAGAATTACAAAAATATTTTTCGAAGTAATTGCATCCTTTTCACACTTTCTCTGTCTTATCTATGAATTTAAAAATCAGATATCATGACTCAATATAAAAATCAATGCTCTTGTACTTGTGTTTCTTGTATCAACGGTGATTGCGCTGCTTGTACTTGTGAACAATGTACCTGCACAAATTGTAATTGTTAACTAACTTTGCAAGTACAGTTGACAGATCAACTGTACTTGTTTGATTTTTATTTTATGACCACAAACGACGTTTGGAATCTATATGCCGAGGATGTAAAAAGGTTTATCATCAGTAAAACCAAAGATGAAGTTGTTACCGATGATATCCTTCAAGACACCTTTATTAAAATTCATACAAAGCTTCATACCCTAAGAGATTACAGTAAAGTAAAGTCTTGGGCTTTTTCTATTGCAAAAAATTCCATTATCGATCATTTCAAGGATTCAAAAAAGACTTTTGAATTTGCCAATTATGAGTGGGAAACAGAAATAGAATCCGACCTTCATACAGAAAAGGATTGTTTACGAGGCATTCTCAAAAGCTTGCCTAAAAAGTATCGTACTCCTTTGTTTTTATCCGATATCAAAGGCATGAAACAACAAGAGGTTGCCAAACAGCTAAACCTTCCTTTGCCTACTGTAAAATCACAGATCCAAAGAGCAAGAAAACTCATTGCACAAGGCTTTATGGATTGCTGCGGGTTTACCCTTAATGAGCAAGGGCATTTGGTAGGCGAAATCCAAGACAAAAAGGACTGCAAAGTTTGCGGAGTTCACTAAGTCTAAAAACTATCACATATTCTTAACATATTCTCTCGTCAGACAAGTGTAACTTTACGGCCTAAATTCTGTAACAATTGTGTAAAGGCATCGTCTAAACACAAAGCAATTTAACCAAACTCATGAGAAAAATATTTTTAGGATTAGCCGCTTTAGCTATCCTGGCTAGTTGTTCTACAACAAAGAATGCCGCCAGTGCAAAACGCACAATCGAAGTTGCCATTGACTTAAACAATGTTGTTGACGATAAGGTACAAGTAGAAGTAAACCCACAAAAGATCAAGGATGCAAGCATCGTTTACCAGATTCCGGCAATTGTTCCTGGAACGTATGTAATTAGTGATTATGGAATGTTTGTTTCTGACTTTAAAGCCTATGATTATGATGGAAATGAAATGACTGTACAAAAGTTAGACACCAATTCATGGCAAGTAGACAATGCACAACAATTAGATAAAGTTACTTACTGGGTAGATGATACATTTGACTCAGAAAAGAAACACAAGATCTATGTAATGGCCGGAACCAATATTGAAGCCGGTAAGAACTTTTTCTTAAACTTACCTGGATTTGTAGGGTATTTCAAAGGAAAGAAAGAGACTCCGTATGAGATCTCTATTTCTCACCCAACAAATTTGTATGAAACCTCTTCTTTGATCAACAAGAACACAACCAAAGAAGATAACTCGAAAGATATTTTTGTAGCTTCAAGATATGATGAGATCTCAGACAATCCTATCATGTATGCGCCTCAAAATTCTGTAAGCTTTAATGTAAACGGAGTAGATGTAACCATGGCAGTATACTCGCCAAACAATACTCACTCTGCCAAAGACATGGAAGAAGCATTAAAGACAATGGTACAAGCACAAACCAACTTCTTAGAAGGGTTTGAAACTACCAACGAATACAACATCTTATTGTATTTATTTGATCCTAAAGTATACAAGTGGAACAGCTTTGGAGCTTTAGAGCATTTATCTTCTACTACAGTTGTATATCCTGAGACTTACACTAAAAAGCAATTGTCTGACGGAATGATCAACGGAACGGTTTCTCACGAATTTTTCCATATTGTAAGTCCACTTTCTGTACACTCTGAAGAGATTCACTCGTTCGATTTCAACAAGCCGAATATGTCTAAACACTTATGGATGTATGAAGGAACTACTGAATATTTTGCAAACTTATTCCAAGTAAATCAAGGATTGATCTCTGAGCAAGATTTCATTAATGAAATGCAAGGTAAGATCAATACAGCAAAGCGTTTTGATGATACGATGTCATTTACTGAAATGAGTAAAAATATCTTAGAAGGAAAATACGCACAAAACTATAGCAATGTATACATGAAAGGTGCATTGATTGGTATGACTTTAGACATCATCTTACGTGAAGAAAGTGACGGAAAGTATGGTATTAGAGATTTGATGAGAGATCTTTCTAAAAAGTACGGAGCTAAAAAGCCATTTAAAGATGATGAGATCATTGCTGAGATCGTAAAAATGACTTATCCTGCAGTAGGTGAGTTCTTTAAAAATCACGTAGAAGGAACTACTCCAATCGATTACAACAAATACTTCGAAAAAGTAGGTGTAAAAGAAACTACAGAAACTGTAGACGTTAGCTATTTCTTAGACAACAAGAATCAGCCTTTCTTATCTGTAAACGACAAACAAGAAATCTTCTTTACTAAGAGATCTAACAGCGGATTAAAAGCTTTAGGTGTTCAAGGTGGTGATGTGATCAAATCTGTAAACGGAGATGAAGTAAACTTACAAAGCGCACGTCAGATCATTGGAAAATCTTTCCAGTGGAAAGAAGGAGATACTTTAAAGATCGAAGTAGTAAGAGACGGAAAGCCTCTTACCTTAGAAGGAAAAGTGATCAAGCCTCAAGCTGAATCAAAAAGCTTAAAGGTACTAGACCTTCCTGCCAGCGATGCAAAAGCAAAATTAAGACTTGCTTGGCTTAAAGGTTAAGAGAAAAATATATAGATAAAAAGGGCTGCTTCATCGCAGCCCTTTTTTCATTGAAAAAAATTACTATTTTAGCCCCGTTAAAAAAATCATCTATGAGAAAGTCCCTCCTTCTTACAATTCTTTTTGTATCCATTTCTTTTATCGCAACAGCACAGTTCAAAGACAAATTGGTTCCACCTTCTAAAGGGAAATCAGTTATTTATTTCTTACGAACAACAAGCTTAGGATCTATCATGAACATTCGATATTTTGATGGAGAAAAGTATTTGGGAAAGTTTAACGGAAGAAGTTATATCCGTTACGAATGTGAGCCCGGTGAACATACTTTTTGGATCAAAGCAGAAAATACAGATGTTTTAAAAGCTGATCTTCAAGAAGGAAAAGTTTATCTAGTAGAAACCAATGCAACCATGGGTGCTTTTTCTGCCGGAGCTAGGTTTCAACTCATCAAATGGAATAAGAAACGAATCCTAAAAAGAATCAATAAACTTTTTACCAAGAAAAAAGAATCAACCTTTACAGATGAAGAACTTAAAAAAGGTGCTTATGACAATCGTTTTGTGATTGAACGTGCTTTGAAAAGGGTTCAAAAAAGATTGAAAGACGCTTCTAAATACAAAGTACTTTCGTCTGATATGTTTGTCGATCTCAACTAGTCTTTTACTCCCGGCTGTATTAGTTTCCAATTGGTTTTTGCTTTTTCTGCATCTACCATTTTCTTTACGTCAGATAGCAATCGTTTTGCATCGTAGATTACACCGTCTTTGATCGTGTACTTTACACCTCCTACTCGTACCACTTCATTGTCTTTGGTAAGCTTAATAGCGCCTGTTCCATACAATGCTTTCAGGTTTTTTAATGGGTTTACTTCTACAATAACAAAGTCTGCCAGTTTTCCTATTTGTACAGAACCTATTTTATCATCCCATCCCAAAGCCTCAGCACCGTTCAAAGTTGCTGCTCTGATGACTTCTAAAGGATGAAATCCGGCTTCTCTTAATAGTTCCAGTTCTCGTATGTAAGCAAATCCGTATAACTGATAGATAAACCCTGAATCTGATCCTGCAGTAACTCTACCTCCTCTATTTTTGTATTCATTCAAAAAGGTCATCCATAGCTGATAGTTTTTCTTCCAAGCTACCTCTTGCTCAGTTCCCCAATAATGCCAGTACGAACCATGAGATATTTTGCTGGGTTCGTAGAATTTCCACAAAGAAGGCAAGGTATACTCTTCATGCCATTCAGCTCTTCTGGCTCTTTGCAGATCTCTGCTAGCTTCATAGATATTTAATGTTGGATCTAAAGTAAAATCTAATGCTATTAACTCATTCATTACTTTATTCCAATGATCAGAATAAGGCTTTGCAGCCTGTTCCCATAACTTTCCGGCTTCTTCAAAACGATGCTGTTCATTCTGATAGTTATAATCTAACGGATAGTTCTGTACAGTTCTGTCTTCAAACAAAGCTTCCGGCAAACCATACCAATGCTCCATACTTGTTAGTCCTGCTCTTGCCGAATGCAATACATTCCAACGAGCAACACTTAGTTGTGCATGGTGACATGCCGATCCTAATCCTAACTTTTTATTTTCATCCAAAGCTGCTGCCATGATCTCAGGTTCAGCACCAAAAAATTTAATTCCGTCTGCCCCTTTTTTGGCATTCATACGCACCCATTCTCTGGCTTCTTCCGGTGTGCTGATTGATTTTTTAGCACCGGATCCAAATCCTACATAATCAAAGATTCTTGGAGCTACAATTTTATTGGAAGCACTTTTCTTCTTTAGGTCTTTGGCATTGATTCCGCTTGGTTGACGAACGGTGGTAATTCCGTGTGCCATCCATAATTTAAAAACATATTCAGGACTGGCACCTTGTGCTTTCCCTCCAATATGCCCGTGCATGTCTACAAAACCGGGAAGCAAGTACATTCCGTTTGCGTCTAGCTCTCTTCCGCCTCTTTTCAATTTAGGTCTTGAGCTTTCTTTGATCTCTACTCCCGGATACCCTACAACTTTGATCTGTACGATCTTGTTATTTTCTACAACAATATCTACAGGACCACGTGGCGGAGATCCATCTCCATTAATAAGCATAACACCGCGAATGATCAATTGGTCAAAAGGTCCTTCTCCCAAATACTTTTCTTGTGAGAACACTGAAAAGGTGATTAGGAATGCAAATAGTATGGTTAGTTTTTTCATTTTTTATGTTTAGTCTGATCTGAAAATCAGTAATTATATTGTCACCTCAAGCTCTTGTACTAAATTGTCACCTCGAGCGCAGTCGAGAGGTCTCATTTCTCGACTCAGCTCGAAATGACAACTCTACCTTCCTCTATTAATGATTAATTCCCTGTAAAAGGAATAGAAATATTATTTCCAAAGAACAAAGCATTTAAAAACAGCTTGTTGGTTCCGTACCACGCACCTCTAAAATTAGGATTGTCTGCAAATAAAATAGCTCTTCCTCCTCCTATTCTACTTACAACCAAAGAAGCAGAAGGTTTTAAGAAAGTTTCCAAGTTCTTTGTAGACACAAATCCATCTATATGAGGGTTCGCAGTATATTTTGCTACGGTAGAATACGGATTCTTGCTAGGCTGTATAAATACTCTATTGTTTTTATAAACCGGCACTTTTGTATTTCTGTATCCAAACCCTAAAGGATGCGTAACATCCAAATCCACTTCAAAAATAGCGCCTCCTAAACGCTCTCTTCCAATATGCTCAGAAGCATCAACATAAGGCAATCTCTTGGTTGCTTTTTTATCTTTTTCCTTTGCTTTTGGTTTTTTGGTCAAACTCTCCTTTACCATCTTTCTGTTGATCAACCATTGAGAAGCTCTTGCAATAGTGATCAAGGTATTTCCTTTGCCTACCCAATCACTAATTTTCTTTCTTTGGATCGAGTCTAATTGTGTGTAGCTTCCAGATACCATTACCAAAGTGTTGTACTTATCTAAAGAAGCTCTTCTAAAGTTTCTCAATTGAATTTTGGTCAATGGCATATGAACACGAGTATCTAACAAGTGCCACACCTCTCCGGCTTCATAAGAATACACTCCGTCACCAATTAACATAGCAACTTTGGGTTGTTGAAGCTTTCTAAAATTATTACTTCCTAAGTCAATTCCCTTAACGCTAAAACCTGTGTTTGTAGAATAGATAGGCACATTAAATTTCTCCTGAGCTTTTCTAACAATTTCATATACTTCTGCCGAAGACTTCTTTTGCTTGCTTACCGGAATCATTACAGTTCCATAGTTAAAGCTTTGCTCTCCGGCATTGGTCTTTGCAGAGAATTTTTTGAATGCTGCTGATACTTGCACTCCCTTTCTTTGTATATAATTCAACGCTGCCGGTGCATTGTAATCATCCCAATCCAATAAATACGCATAATCGGATTTGGTAACGCTTATCGGTTTTTCCCAATTCTTAGTAGATGTAATTTCACTTCCCAATCGTGCCGACTTTAGGCCTTTGGCTTTCATATCATAGAAATTGGAAACACTCCATGCAGAAGCATCATAAAATACACTATCTCTAAATTTGCTATAGGTTTCAAACATGGTTTGCACCATACGATGTTGAGGCTGCTTTAACGGAACCACAAACTTGTTTCCTTTCTTGTATACTTTGATGTGGTGTTTCAACAGAAAATCAACAAAAGCTTTGTTTCTGTTCTGATCGTAGGCATCTCCAAATTCATAGGCTGCAAATCCTGATTTTGCTTTTTTGGTTACAGCCGACTTAAAGAAGTCTTGCTGATATTTGCGTAAGGTAGCTTTATTTTCTACCGCTGCTTTGATGGTAGCAATACTGGATTGATATTGATTGCGAATGGTAAACGGAAAGGTAATTTTACCATAATCTGTGTCTTGTACATGACCTCTAGAACTTGCTTGCTCAAACAGTAATGCCAAGGCTCCTTGTAGATCCGGATAAGATGAACCATACCCAGGATAGGTTCCGTCAAAAGCTTCTTTGGTAAAGTAGAATGATCCAATATTATCTAAGGCTTTTGCATAATAGGGTGCGAACAAATTGTTCAAATCTTCGTAGTTCTCTTTTGGCATAATGGGATCTTGTGATCCTATAGGTTTCATCGGCTCAAAGAAGTAATTGCTATTGGTTCCCATTTCATGAAAATCCGTTACCACATTCGGATACCACTCATGATACCATTTGAGTTTTCCTTGACTTTCTGGATTCACCGCCAACAACCAATCTCTGTTTAGGTCAAACCAATAGTGATTGGTTCTTCCTCTTGGCCACATTTCATTGTGCTCTGCATCTATATTATCGGATACCAATGGTGTTGATTTGTATTGATTTGCCCATTGTGTATGTCTGTCTCTTCCATCTGGATTGATCGTAGGGTCTATAAAAACAACTGAGTTTTTCAAGTAGTTTTGTACCTCATTGCTATTGGATGCAACCAAAGTATAAGCTGTTAACAGAGCCGCTTCTGAACTGGAAGGTTCGTTACCGTGTACATTGTATCCTAATTGAATAAATACCGGAACCTCATTATAATTCTTAGCATTGGAGGTATGATCTACAAATTGTAAATGAGCTGCTTTGATAGAAGACAAATTGGAAAGATTTTCCGGTGTTGAAATAGTAAGCATTACCAATTTTCTCTTTTCATGTGTATATCCGTACACTTCAATCTGAGCTCTGTCTGAAACCTCGGCAAGCTTATAGAAATAAGCCACAATCTGATCGTGTCTTGTATGTTGCTCACCAATCGGGTAGCCTAAAAAAGCTTCTGGTGTAGGAATGTTGGAATTGAAAGGTGCTTTGTCTTTAAAAAAATAATCCTGTCCAAATACATTGCATGTTAGTAAGAACAGGAATACAGAAAGTAATTTATGGGTTGGTTTCATTGAGTTGAATTTATAGAGTTCTAAAAATACAACTTTCTGATTATAAGAAAATCATCGGGTTTTCTGAATTAACAGAATTGATGAAATTGTTTGAGATTTCTCAATCATTAAATCAAAATGACAACCGAAATAAACTTATAAACCCATCAACTTATAAACAGATTGCTTCTCATACTAAAGTACGCTCGCAATGACATCACAGTTATCAATGGTTAATGATCTAAGAGTCCAATCATCTAACACCCTAAATATGTAAATATATTTTCAATACGTAAATAAATTTACGGCTTATAAACATATAAACCCATCAACGTATAAACAAATGGATGTGACTTCGAGAGCCTCAGTCACCAATTAACAATGATCAATTATACAATTATCAATGATTAATGATCTAACATCAATCATTCAACACAATATGCGGAACGTCTTCCAGCTTCCAATCGATAACCAAACCTCCGGCTAAGCTTCTAGCAATCTCAGGTCCGTATAAGTATTCGCACAAGTACAAGGCAGCTTCAAAAGATTTAGCTCCTCCGGCAGATGTAATGGTTTTTCCGTCGTGTACAAACAGTACTTCTTTTCTGATATCCAAATCAGGGAACATTTCACGCATTTTGTCAATATCACTTGGGAAGGTGGTTGATACCTTTCCGTCCAACAATCCGGCTTTCGCCAAAACAAAAGCTCCGTCGCAATGTGACGTTACAAACTGTGCTTCTTCACCAGCTTTCTTTACAAAATCAATAAGGGCTTTATTTTCTAGATCTGTATCTAAATGATGTTCTGCACTTGGCACTACCAGTATATCTATCTTTGGCAAGCTATCTTTTAAGTAATTAAAATCCGGTAGAATTCTCATGCCTTCAAAAGTTACAATTGCTTCGTCTGTATCTGCTACAGTAAAAACATTCATGGGTTTGATCCCTTTTCTAAAGATGGTATGTTGAAAAATATCAAACGGAGCGGTAAGTTCTGTATTAAACGTTCCGTCCATAATCAGAAAGGCAACATTGTATCGATCGGGCTTTAATACCGGAAAGGTCTTTTTTGCTACTTCCGGTTCTTTTTTTGTTTCGTTTGAATTGCATGAGATCACAAGGATCAACAAGGATAATAGCCACCAATTTTTCATCTGTTTTTGTGCGTTTTATTTTAAACAAGATTCTAAAAATACGCATTCGTTTTAACAGTCAAAATCTTTAGCACTCCTTTTTTGTTTTGTACATTTACTTCCAAACCAATCAGATCATTATGAAAAAACTAACTCTTTATTCATTTTTCGTTTTGGCACTCCTTATTTCGTTTACGAGTTGCGAAAAAAATGATAAAGTTGCTGAAAAGCCAAAAGACACATTTGTACAAGACAATTACACCAAAAAAGAATATGATATTCCTATGCGAGATGGTGTAAAATTGCACACCACTGTTTATTCTCCAAAAGACACAAGCAAGAAATATCCAATCCTTATGCAGAGAACACCTTATAGTTCTCGTCCGTACGGAGAAGGAAAAATGCGTACCAGCATTGGACCGAATGTAAATCTAATGAAGGAAGGAAACATTATTGTATACCAAGATGTTCGCGGACGTTGGATGAGTGAAGGAGTGTATGATAATATGAGAGCTTACATTCCGAATAAGAAAGAAAATGAGTCTGATGAGGCTTCTGATACCTACGACACTATTGATTGGTTGGTAAACAACGTAGAAAACAACAACGGACGTGTTGGTACTTGGGGAATCTCATACCCGGGACACTATGCAACTGTTTCTACAGTTGATGCACACCCGGCTTTAAAAGCTGCATCGCCACAAGCTTGTATTGGTGATTTTTTCTTTGACGATTTTCACCACAACGGAGCTTTCTTGTTAAGCTATTTTAGAGCTATTTCTTTATTTGGAACCTACAAAGACACGCCTACAGATACAGCTTGGTATTCTTTCCCAAAAATGGACAGTCAGGATCAATATCAATTCTTTTTAGACAAAGGTCCTTTAAAGAATTTGAACACCTATTTCCAGTATGACAAGCTAGATGATAATGCGCCTAAAAATCCGGATCGTATTGATGATTTCTTCTGGAAAGAAATGGTAGAACATCCAAACTACGATTCTGTATGGCAAAGCAAAGGAATCATTCAACATATGGATAAAGTTCCTTCATCTGTAGCTACGATGATTGTTGGAGGTTGGTTTGATGCTGAAGATCTATACGGGCCACTAGAGACTTATAAGGGTATAGAAAAGCACGGAAAGGATAATTATAATACAATGGTTTTTGGACCTTGGGATCACGGAGCGTGGGCAAGAAGACGAGGAACCAATATTGTAGGAAACTACTATTTTGGAGATTCTATTTCTGAGTTTTTCCAAGATAAGATCGAAACTAAATTCTTTAATCACTTCTTAAAAGGTGATGGTTCTAAAAACTCAGGTTTACCGGAAGCTTATGTGTTTGATTCCGGAAAGAGAGAATGGAGCGAGTTTAATAGCTGGCCTCCGCAAAATGTAGAAAAAGAAACCTTCTACTTATCACCGGATCAAGAATTAACAGAAGGGAAAAAATCTTCTAAAGCCATTAAGTTTGTAAGTGATATTAAAAGACCGGTACCGTATTCAGAAGATATTAAAACCGTTTTCACACCTAGAAAATACATGACAGACGATCAGCGTTTTGCTGCAAGAAGACCGGATGTATTGGTTTTTGAAACGGATGTATTGACAGAAGATCTTACTCTAGCCGGTGATATTTTAGCTAAGTTAAAAGTTGCTACTACAGGAACGGCTGCAGATTGGATTGTAAAAGTGATTGATGTGCATCCTACGGATGCTAAAAACGACAAGAAAAACAAGAGCTTACAAAAGCACCTAAAGATGAGTAACTATCATTTGATGGTACGAAGTGAGGTAATGCGTGGTCGTTTTAGAAACAGCTTTAGTAAGCCGGAACCGTTTACACCAAACAAAAAGACGGAAGTAGATATTAAACTTCAAGATGTATTCCACACGTTTAAGAAAGGACACAAATTACAGATTCAAGTGCAGAGTACTTGGTTCCCATTAATTGACCTGAATCCTCAAACGTATGTAGACAACATCTTTAAAGCAGAGAAAAAAGATTTTAAAACACAAACACACTCAGTATTTGCAGATTCTAGCATTGAGTTTACTGTATTAAAGAAATAACAAACTCCTATGAAAAAACTTATTCAATTCACCCTATTACTTGCATTCACATCAGCAGTGTATGCACAGGAAAAAGCAAAACCTGTTTTTAAAAACGGAGAGGCTCAAATTGTAGACGCTTTTAAAGATCCTAGCAAATGGATTAGACATGATCTTTGGGTAGAAACTACTTTTGACACGGATGGTGATGGAAAGTTAGACCGTATGCACGTGTCTGTAACTCGCCCTGAACAAACAAAAACAGAAGGATTAAAACTTCCTATTGTTTATGTTTCCAGTCCGTATTTTGCAGGAGTAGCACCTAATGTAAAAGGATTGTTTTGGGATGTAAAGCACGAACTAGGTGAAGAAACTACGGTACCTAGAGTGCATCCGGAAGTAAAAAGAACCGGAAAACGCCCTATCATTTCCAATTCTCATATTAGAACTTGGGTTCCAAGAGGGTATATTGTAGTACACTCATCATCACCGGGAACAGGGTTATCTCAAGGAGCTCCTACCGTAGGAGGAATCAACGAATCGTTGGCTCCAAAAGCTGTAGTAGATTGGTTAAACGGAAGAGCCAAAGGATTTACAAGTCCGGATGGAAATGAAACTGTAGATGCTTTTTGGTCAACCGGAAAAGTGGGAATGACAGGAACTTCGTACAACGGAACTATTCCTTTAGCAGCCGCTACAACAGGAGTTGAAGGATTGGAAGCCATTATTCCTATTGCACCAAATACTTCGTATTATCACTATTATCGTTCTAACGGATTGGTACGTTCTCCAGGAGGATATTTAGGAGAAGATATAGATGTATTGTACGACTTCATCCACAGTGGTGGAGAGGACATGATTCCAAATAAAAATTACCTCAAAGACAATAAAGGTTCAAAAGAGTTTATCAGAAAAAGAGATTATAACAATGCTACTGTTCGCGATGCGGTATTGTTGAAAGGAATGGACAGAAAAACCGGAGATTTAAATGAGTTCTGGGAAGGGCGCGATTACCTAAATCAAATGAAACCTATGAAAGCTGCTTTATTAATGTCGCACGGTTTTAACGATTGGAACGTAATGCCGGAACACAGTTATAGAATCTATAAGAGAGCAAAAGAAATGGGGCTTCCTACTCAGATCTATTACCATCAAAACGGGCATGGTGGACCTCCACCCATGACCATGATGAACCGTTGGTTTACACGTTACCTACACGGAATTGAAAATGGTGTAGAAAACGATCCTAAAGCATGGGTTGTTCGTGAAAATGATAAGAGAAGTAATCCTACATCTTATAAAGATTATCCAAATCCTGAAGCTGTAAAAACAATCTTCCATTTACAATCGGGAGGAAACAGTCATGGAGGTTTAATTGTTCGTAAAATGAAGCCATCTAAAGCCAAAGAAACCTTGGTAGATGATCACAACATCTCAGGAAAAGAATTGGCAATTGCAAGATCTTCAAAGAACAGATTATTATATGTTACACCTGTATTAAAAGAGGATGTGCATATTTCCGGAGTTCCTAGAATTACTATCAAAGTAGCTAGTAGTAAACCGGCAGCCAATTTATCTGTATGGTTGGTATCATTACCTTGGAATGGTGAAAAAGGTGCCAAGATCACAGACAATATCATCACCAGAGGTTGGGCAGATATTCAGAATTACAAATCTCTAAAGAAAAGTAAGCCTTTAAAGCCCGGTAAGTTCTATACCATGTCTTTTGACCTTCAACCTGACGATCAGGTGATCAAAAAAGGACAGCAAATTGGTTTGATGATCTTCTCTAGCGATAACAGATTTACATTATTACCAAAACCGGGAACAGAATTGACAGTTGACCTTAAAGGTACCAGCATTTCAATTCCAATCGTAGGTGGTGGTAAGACATTTATAAAAGCAACCAATTAATTTATTATATGAAGTTTACCTGTACAGTTACCATCAATAAACCCCTCTCTATCGTTACTGACTTTTTTGTCAATCCGGATTACATCCACGAATATCAGGAAGGGTTTCAGAAGAAGGAACTGATCTCAGGTAGTGCTTGGCAAGAAGGTGCGGTTTCTAAACTCTATTACGCACAAGGAAAGCGAACTATGGAGCTCACGGAAACCATCATCAAAAACGATCTTCCTAATGAGTTCTATGCGCAATACCATCATATATTTACAGACAACACAATGAGAAGTGTGTTTACTGCTGTGAGTGATGATGTGACTCGCTACGATGCAGAAATTCACTATACCGAATTTCGTGGTTTTATGGTGAAAACCATGTCGTTTTTGTTTCCTTCTTTCTTTAAAAAGCAAGTACAAAAATGGTTGAACAACTTTAAACGATTTTTAGAAAACCAATAAGTTTACCGTGAACTTATTTATAGCGATGCTAATGCCTTTGGGTGTTAGCATTTCTTTTTTACCTGAATTGAAAAACAGGTATTTGTACTCATTTTATTTATTCGGTCTTTTTCTACTTTTCTACATATAAAATTTCTACTACAGAAATTACCCGGTCGAATAACAAAAATTTTTTCTAAAAAACTATCAGAACTTATGTCTTCTAAAAAGCTTTTTACCCTCGTTAATGAGGTAACACCGGCAAATCTTGTAGATGTCATGCAACAGGCAATTGCCCTGGAGCTGGCTACCATTCCTACCTATTTGTCTACCTACTACTCCATCAACAGAGCACAAGATCAAGATGCTTTGTATGAAAAACTCCAAGCCCAGTTGGCTCTTTCCGGAGAGCGAACTACGGATGAGATCAATCAATTAGCACAAGAACTAAAATTGGATATTCTTGTGTATTCCAATAAATCTGCTGCACTTGTTATGAGTGTTGTGATCGAAGAAATGCTACACTTGGCATTGGCCTGTAATGTAAAACAAGCTGTGTGTCAGGTTGCTCCGGACATCATGGGTATCGGAAAAGTATTGTCTTTTCCAACTCAGTTAGACGGACACGAGCCGGAATTTCAGATCAACGCAGGAAAACTCTCTTTAGATCAGTTAACTACTTTCTTACAGATAGAGAGTCCGCAGCCTTTTACAGATCCGAATGCCGATATGGCTCGAAGAGCTGTGGTAGAATACAAAACCATTGGTCGTTTGTACAAAATGATCATGGAATGTATCGACAGTAATTTCCCGGGGCCGTATACCCAACGTCCGCAGTTATTACCACCTGAGAAAGGCGGACCTCCAAGGCCGTTCTATTCTCAAAACTCTTCCAATACGGTTCATTACGACAGACAACACAATCCGCATTTTGCCAATAAAGACGATAGTGGCGGATTGGTAGGTGTGTACAACAGTGCAACTGCTATTGATGCCTTGCACAGAATTGTAGAACAAGGAGAAGGAAGCACAACCAAGCAAAATGAAAAGAAACAACATTTACTAGAATGGGGACCGGATAAAATGCCGATTCCGATGAAAGTAACCGTTGGTAAAGACAATGTTCCTGAGGTTGAATTCTGGCCGGGAGATTATGAAGATGGTGGCGAAGAATTGGCACACTTTGCAAAGTTCTTAGAAGCCTATAGTTTGGGCGGATATTACCAAGAGAAGTTTGAGAAGATTGAAGGTTTGGATGATTTCTTTAGCTACTTCGTATACGATCAAGACACCAACCCAAAGCAATCTGATTATGACAATTCTGGAAACAAACCTTTGGCATTGGCCAACAAATTAGGAAACGCCTTGTTTGCTTACATCTTGTTAATGGTAGAAACTTGCTATTACAAAGAAGAAAGCACGCAGTACGACCTGTTTATGTTTGGAATTCACAAATCTATGATCTGGTTGTTGAGTGGTGTTGGAAATCAGATCAACAGTTACACTTACTCTAAAGGAAGTCAAGCTTTTAAAGGAGCCTTAACTTTTGAGCCGTATGACTTTGCACAAAGTTATAAGAGACCCAAAGCTCAGATCATGAACTTGGTAGAAGAATTGGCTGCTGCCGATCCAGAAAATTGGGGTTGGGGAGTTGAAGATGTAAACTATTTCCCATCATTACCGGATGTAGGTTTAGACCACAGCGTAGTAGAAGGAATTCCTAGCGTACCAAGCACACCTTATCAAAGAACTCATTAATTAAAAACCATCATAGTATGTCAGATTTAGTAAGTAAAGAGCTTCACGTATGTATGGGGCTTAATTCATGTAAAAACGCAGGATATTCCGGAAGTAATGACTGCGCCGGACAGGGAGATTGTTCTACGGCTGTAGGGCATCCTTGCCACACATTAAACGCCTGTAAAGGGCAAGGAGGTTGCGGAATCTTTGGAACTACCGAAGAGTTTTGCCACCCAGGAGAAAACGATTGTAGATACCAAGGAAGTTGCGGTGTGCCTATTTTGGCTTCGCGCTTTATGTCGCAAGGTCCCAACAAAGGCCGTAGCGTTTGGCAATTGGCAAGAGCTCGTTTTGTAGAGAAAAGAAAAGCGAACGGACAAATTGTAGGAGATCCACCAAAAGAATGTCCATACGGACCTACGGAAGAGTTTGTAAATAAGCTTCGCGGTACTAAAGATCAAAATTATTCTTCTTGCGGACAAAGTGGTTCTAGAGCTTGTTCTTATGCAGCCGATAAGAAAACGAGAAAAGCAGAAATGGAAGCGCGTGTGTTGCAAATGGAGAAAGACAGTGCAAAAAAATTACCGGACACCTTAAAAACTTGTCCTCCAAACAATGAGTAAACGACTTGGATTACCCAATTTAGGTCTTGGACTCGGGTTGAGAAACCAACATTTCGATCACATTCTTAACACCTCTCCGGAAGTGGATTGGTTTGAAGTGATCTCGGAAAATTTTATGGATTCCTTCGGACGTCCGAGACAAATATTAAAACAGATAGCAGAACGATATCCCGTGGTTATGCACGGGGTATCTATGTCTATTGGCAGCACCGATCCTTTGAACTTTCATTACTTAAAAAGTTTGAAAGCTTTAGCGGATGAAGTGCAACCGGCTTGGGTGAGCGATCACCTGTGTTGGACGGGCGTATTAACCACCAATTCGCACGATCTGCTACCGTTGCCGTTGAATGAAGAATCGCTACAACATGTGTGCGGCAGAATCAAACAAGTACAGGATTATCTGGAGCAACCTTTGATCATTGAAAACCCCAGCACTTATGCTTCCTTTAAGAACTCAGACATTCCCGAGTGGGAATTTCTACGTTTGATGACGGAAGAAACAGGTTGCGGATTGCTCTTGGATGTGAACAATGTGTATGTTTCTTCTTTTAACAACGATTTTGATCCTGTAGAGTACATTCAGGGAATACCGCATGACAAAGTGGTGCAAATGCATTTGGCAGGACACCAGAACATGGGGAATTATATTATTGATACGCACGACAGAGAGGTAACCAATCCTGTATGGAAGTTGTTTCAAATGACCTATCAACTGGCATCAGAAGCAGCTATTTTATTAGAATGGGATGGAAACATTCCGCCTTTTGAAGTGTATCATGATGAATTGTTGAAGGCAAAGAAGTTTATGGATCCTGATTTTGCAGGCATCCAAGAAGAAACACAACATTCAGAGTATGAGCAAGTCTCAAACCCTTTGAATGTAGTGCCTTTGGAAATTGAAACGGAAGTGTCATGACAAAGAACCCACAGATACCATTGACAGATTTCCAGCAATGGATGCAGCAGTTGTTGTTAGATCCTTTCCAACAAACGGAGGTAGACCCCAACGATCTGCTACCGGAAAACTATACGCGTTTGGAAGATGTGGTACAACATTCTGAGAAGTTGACTGCCAAAGATCATCTGGCAATTTACCAGCGTAGTTATATTGCCCGATTGCGCAATTGCATGTCTCAGCAGTTTAGTGCTTTGGAATATGCCTTGGGCGAAGATATTTTCTGTGCTTTTGCGGATGATTATCTGGCATCGCGCCCCTCTTACAATTACAATTTGGCTTTATTGGGCAAACACTTTGCAGAATACCTGGAAGAAAACCGCCCCGACAAAGACGCAGAACAAAAGGAAGACTGGATTGATTTTGTGATCGAGTTGGCTCAATTTGAATACGATCTGGGGGTGATCTTTGAGCAAAAAGCCGAAGAAAATTATGAATTAGCCGATACAAAAACGGCTGAGGAAAACCTCAAACTGGTTCCTATTTGTGAGCTGTTTTCCTTTGACTTTCCGGTACGTGAGTTCTACTCAGATTTTAAGAATTGGAAGGGGCCAGATCTACCTTTTCCTCGTACCAGTTATTGTGTGGTTTTACGACATAATTTTAAGTTAGCAGTATACGACCTACACAAGGAACAATACGAGTATTTACAGTACTTGAAAGAGGGTTTGACTGTACCCGAAGCCAAAGCGAAATTTACAAAAGAACACCCCAACGAAGTAGAAGAATTTGGCTTTGTTTGGAACTCATGGAAAACACGTTGGATAGAAGCTAAAATCTTTCGAATCTGAGCCTTATGGTTTTCCGTAAGGAAGGTCGAAATGAATATTAGATTTTTACGAGAAATAAAGTTTCTTATATCCCGAGATAAGTATAAATAAAGTGGAACTTTATTCTTGATGTAACAAATTGTATATAATTAAAAAGTAACAGACAAAATAATATGAGTATAGTAAAATCACTATCTGTGGGTAATGGAGATATGTTTTATATAATACATAATAGTGATAATTTCACAACTATCGACTGTTCTCTTTCAGATGAAAACAAAGAAGATATTGTAACAGAATTAAAGGAAGAATCAAAAAATAAAAATATTACCCGTTTCATTTCAACCCATCCTGATGAAGATCACATTAAACAATTAAATTATTTAGATGATGAAATGCCCATAGTAAATTTCTATTGTGTCGAAAACGAAGCTACAAAAAACGTTGAGACAGATGGCTTTATTAGGTATAAGTCAATGAGAGGTTCAGATAAAGCTTATAATGTTTATAGAGGTTGTTCAAGAAAATGGATGAATCGATCTGGTGAAGGTAGGGAATGTGCTGGTATAAACTTTCAATGGCCTAAAACTGATAATTCTGACTATAAAGATGCTTTAAAAAAAGCTAAAGATGGTGGAAGTCCAAATAACATATCTCCAATCTTCACTTACAGCATAGAAGACAATGGAACATTTATTTGGATGGGAGATTTAGAAAATGATTTTATGGAAAAAATAAAAAGCACTATTACTTTACCTAGTATCGACATCTTATTCGCCCCACATCATGGTCGAAAAAGTGGGAAAGTCCCTAAAGAAATGATGGATGAGATGGATCCAAAAATTGTAATCATGGGAGAAGCCCCTTCTGCTAATTTAGACTATGCGGGGTATGATGGTTACAATAAAATAACTCAAAACTCCGCAGGAGATATTTTATTTGACTGTGTTGATAGTCAAATTGACATTTATGTATCTAACGATAGTTATTCTGTTAATTTTCTGGTTAACAAAAACTTACCCAACAAATATAATTGCTATTATTTAGGTACACTGGAGATATAAAATATAATAAGTAAATACCATATATGTTTTAAACGAGATGAGAAAAAAAAACAGATTAGGTTTAGCTCTCTCTGGAGGAGGGTATAGAGCCGCTATATATCATATTGGCACTTTAAGAGCATTAAGGAAGCTTAAAATATTAGATACAATTGATGTTATTTCAACCAACTCAGGAGGCTCAATAACTGGAGCTTGTTACTCTATAAATCATGAAAATTTTGATCATTTTGAAAGCGTTTTAATAGCTGGTGTTCAAAAGAGTGTTATTGGTAGAGTTTTAAAGAATCCTAGGTTTATAATCCCTCTTCTTATCTTTATTGGAATTATTATTATCTCTATCTATTTACTGTTTACAAATTTTGCATGGTTGAATATTATAATATGGCCATCATTCTTAATCTTAATATTATTAGCACAATTTGAGATTCTACCTATCAGTAAAATAATAGAGAGTATTTATGATGATCTTTTTTTCCAAAAAAAAACTCTAAAAAATCTCTCAAAGAAATTCAAAACAACAATAAACTCTACAAATTTAGCTACTGGTAAGATTTTTCAATTCTCATTAGAGAAGATGGGAGATTCAAAGTATGAATATCGTGGAGAATTGGAATCTATTACTTTTAAACCAGAACGATTTCCTATTTCAAGAGCTGTAATGGCTTCTTCTTGTGTCCCTTTTGCATTTACTCCTGTCAAAATTTCAAAACATTTTTATAAAAACCCAAAACATTTTAAAGAAGTAAAACCAAGATTAGTCGACGGAGGTGTTTATGATAATCAAGGTATTCATAAACTTACGTTTCAGAGTAGTTCTTCTTATTGTGAAAATGTGATTGTAAGTGATGCTGGAACTGAGCTACCTTTCAAAGAAAGCTTTAGAAATGTGATAACATTATTGATTAGAACAAGTAATGTTTTCATGGCTAGAATAAAGAATTTCCAAATGATGAGAAATCTATACCGTATACCTTTAAAAGGAGAGTCAAATGTTGCATATCAATCTTTAGGTTTTGATTTAGAAGACTCTATGAAGGAGTTCATTAATATGCTTAAAAAAGGATATCTATCTAATGATGTCATAAACGGTCATTCAATTCCTTTAGAGTGGATTAGAAATGGCAAATGGGAAGAAATTAAAGAATATATATCAAAAAAAATTGATTTAAAAAATCTAATAAGTCAAGGTTGCACTAATGTTGAATTAAAGATTGCTCGGTCTGTTGGAACTAACTTGGTTCCTTTAAAACAAAATCAAGCAAAAGCATTGATAAAACATTCAGAAATTATTACCGAACTTCAAATAAAACTTTATCTACCACATATACTTAATTAATTATGGAATTTAAATCATTAAACACCAGATTCAGAGCATACCAATTGGGAAATGAAGGATCGTCTTTCTCATACTTTGATGGTAGTAGTTTCACATTAATTGAAGCACGAGTAACAGAAACGAGTGCTCCATCAATAATTGCAGAGTTAAAAGCTTGTGGGAAGACAAGAATTGACTGCCTTCATATCACTAGCTGGGATACAGACCATTGTAGACAGAGTGAGTTAGAAGAAATTATCGAAAGTTTAAAACCTACAAGAATTGAATACCCTGGATATACCCCACATACAGATAGTGGCAAAGAATGCTTAAAGATAGTACAAGCTCATATTAATTCTAAAAAAATTGACAGTACTTATGTAAGTAATTTAGACAATGCAACAAACTGGACTTACCATAACATTCTGTATAATAATTCTAAAACATATGAAAATGCAAATGATAACTCAACAATAAAACTGTTTAGGAGTGGCGCATTTACCGTTCTTAGTTTAGGTGATCTTGAGAAGTCTGAAATTGCCGATTATCTATTAGGTACAGGTGATATTATTAAAGAGGAAGTTGATGTAATGATTCTAGCTCATCACGGGGCAGATAATGGTTTTACAACTGAAAAATTCATTCAAGGTGTTTCTCCCAAAGTTGCAATTTGCACCTCAAATTATGATAATCAATATGATCATCCTAAACCTGAAATTAGAGAATTGCTTTATGAAAATAGTGTTACACTTTATACTACAAAAACAGGTGATGTAGTGATCAAAACTATTGGTGATGATACAATTGCATATAAAGCAATAAATCTTAAAGCAAACTCAACCGAAGTATCATCTGACAAAGATTTTAATACTAAACGATATGATCATTGGCTATAACACTTAAAATCAAAAACCTCTAAATCAATTATTTGTAAGAGTAAGAAAAACTAAAAATTCTTTTCTCTTTTTATTAACTATTAACAATAAAAATGTCTGAATACAAACCTAAACACTTAAGTGATTTAAAAGAAATAATTAATCTTATTGAAAGTGGAGAAGAAGAAGAGGCATTAAATAAGTTTAAATTACATATTTCAGAAGTAAAATTATTAGGTAAATTTTCTTTAGAAAATTGGAAACAATCTTGGAGATCTGAAGTATATAATTTGGGAACAAAGTTTAATTCTACTAATCCAATTGACTTTTTGAATTGTTTAAAAGAAGAGAAACAAAAATCGAATAAAGACGAGCGAGAAGTTTTAGATTTTTATAGTTCAGAAATACAATATAATACTTTACCTAAAGAAGATCAAGTCTCAAAAATTAAAAATCTAATTGAAGAATATCCTTATAATCCTGAGTTTAGACATAATTATGCTCATTCTTTACACAATAATGGCAAATATAAAGAAGCAATAGAAACATATCTTTATGCTCTAAAAAAAGATAAACATAATAAGCATTTCGAAAAAAGTCTTTTTCACTCTTATATTCCACTCCTAAGTAATTTATTAAAAGATTCTAAATACGATGAAGGTATTGATCTAATTAAGGATATATTAAAAGGTGAGACCTTTATTGGAGAGCCTATTTATCATAATTATTTTATATCCTTCAATGAAAGGTTTCAAGATCAAATTTTATTTTCAAATAAAATTAAAGAAGCTGAAAATTCTATAAATGAAATAATAAAAACCGAAACACAGAAAGGGCAAAACAGAATAATAGAAATTCTTGGTTTTTTTTCTGCTATAATGGCCTTCATTTTTTCTACTATTTCAATAGGGAAAAATTTCAATTTCAGTGAAGCAATAATTTTTAACATATCTCTGGGGCTTATTTTATTAATGTTTGTTCTAGTAATTCATCTTTTGTTTTCAAATAAAAAGATAAAATTTTGGGATTATAGAATTGGTTTAACTATTATAATTATTTTGAGTTTGTTGTTAATAATAACAGAGTTTGGCATTCCCATTTGGCTTAAGTAGTCGATTACAAAACTTTTAATCTTAAGTGCTATACCTTAGTTAGCTTCCTTACCACCACATCAAACAAAAAGATTTCTTAACTCATCTCTATTTTGTTCCCAACCATTTCTTCTGTATTTTTCAGGGAAAATATACCTATGAAAAAATTACTTTATCTGTTTCCTTTTCTCTTTTTCGGGTGTTTTCAGCCCAAAAAACAAACTCCTATTGATATAAAAACTGTCCATGAAGCCTATATCAAGAAGGAATTATATGGCAAAGATTCTATCCAGCTCAATCAAGAGCGAATTAAATTATTTACTCAAGAATGGAATCAAGCAACCTCAGAAGGTCCTCGTAAAATGATATCTGAGTTTTGGGTAACGTTCAAATTAAAAGATAGCTCTATAAGAAGATTCAAAACCAATAAAGGTTTTATTACGGAAAACAATGATTGGGCTTTTTTCTCTATTTCAGATTCTACTTTGATTCAGTCATGGTGGAATTCTCCCCTTCCCTATTCAAGCCCCAAGGATTTTACTCCTCTTTCATTTATAAAGCGTATTTCAACCTCATTAAAGACAGAAAAAGACACTTTGTTTTTAGGGATATTAATGGTTGAAAAATTCCCTATTGATTGGGTAAAAAAAGAACATCTTGAACCGCTCTTTTTATTGTTAGATTCCAAAGAAAGCAGCGGATGTTTTTTTAATCCTCACTCATCTTATCTACCAAACTATCATGATTCTGCAGAAAAAGGTGGTTATGCAGCCATATTTATCAAAGCCTTTATGGAAAAGAAGAAAGTAGATTTAGGACTCTATTCCTGCCCAAAAGTAGACAACGAATTGAACAAGAAGTTAAGAAAATGGTGGAAAGACTATAAATAAAGCATTGTTATTCTCATTTCTCATCCTGTGTCTTGTCTCTTGCTTCTTGAGTCATGTTTCTAGTTTCTCGATACTAAACAACAGATTCCTCGACAAGCTCGGAATGACAATAAAGAATGACCGTACTGTAACAACTCCTTGTCATTTCGACGTCTTGCCTGTCGGCAGACAGGGAGCGAAGTATGAGCGACGAGAAATCTCGAATGAGAGATTCCTCCATTTCAGTCGGAATGACAGATTGCTAGTATCTTGTCTCTTGCCTCTCCTCGTCTTGCGTCTTGCTCCTTTTGTCTCTTTTTTCATTCAAACAAACATGTTTTTTAAAGTATTTTTCTAGCAAAACACAGAATTTTGTCTCTGGTCTAGAATGTTTAAATTGCTTACATGTTAACAACCGGTTTGATCCTAATTCTTGCTTCCCTAGGTTTGGTGCAAGGTCTTTTTTTAAGTCTTTACCTACTCACGCTTAAAAACGGACATACAACCTCCAATAAATTTTTGGCGCTTTTCTTATTAGGTCTCACCATTAGAGTAGGAAAATCTGTACTCAACTATTACGTTCCTCTAGAAAACTGGCAAAACAATATTGGAATCTCAGGTATCTTATTTGCCTCGCCTGCTTTGTGGTTTTATGGGAAAACATTGTTTTACAAACAATTCTCTTTTTCTACAAAAGACTACATCCATTTTGTGCCGTTTTTCTTGTTTCTCTTTCTGATTCCCGTGATTCCCAGACATGGAAACTTTGAATCTTTTTGGAACTACGGCCTAGTAGTATTTCATCTCTTGTTTTACCTCATCCTCTCTTGGACTTTGTTGCGTAAAAACAAAAGCAATACCTCTCGAGAGATTGTAGTTTGGTACCGAAATATCTTAATTGGAGCCACACTCATTTGGCTGCACTATGTAGGAAACCTCTTCGATTTTAAACACTACTACATAAGAGGGCCTATCTTTTACTCCTTGCTTATTTATGCTTTTAGCTATCTGTTTTTGAATCGACATAAATTCAACCTACAGAAGTACAGCAGTTCTGCTTTGGATAAAAAAGGATCTGTAGCCTTGTTTCAGAAAATAAAGACACTGTTTGACACCGAAGAAATTTATTTAGACAACAGTCTTACCCTACAAACCATTTCTGAAAAGTTAGGCGTAAAATCTAGAGAAATCTCACAAGCCGTGAATGAGAATACTCAGCAAAACTTCTATGAATTTGTAAACCGATATCGTATAGAAAAAGCCACAACTTTACTAAAAGATGCCAACTACAAAGACGCTAAAATTGCTACGATTGCCTACGACTCCGGATTTGGAAATGTTACCTCTTTCAACTTAGCATTTAAAAAAGTAATGGGTGCTACCCCATCTACTTACCGAAAAGCATAAACTTCTCTTTTTCGTTCAAGGATACATGTATTTTAAAGGGTTTTGATCTGCGAATACTGAATATTGTGGAAACAAACCGTTTTCAGCATGAATCGAAAGAAATTTATTTACGGATCGCTTGTAGGCTTAGGAGCTGCCATTGCAGTGCCCAGCTATTTACTTTCTACATCAAAAGTTAAGCAACCTGATCCAACGAAAAGAGCCTCTGGGCAATTAGATACAAAACTGATCAAAGATTTTGTGGTTGCCGGACATTCCAAACTAGATTTGGTAAAAGAGATGCTAAACGAACATCCCAACCTCATCTATACTTCCTACGATTGGGGCAATGGCGATTATGAAGAAGCCATAGAAGGCGCAGCACATTTGGGCAACAAAGAAATTGTGAACTATTTGATTAGCCAAGGAGCCAGGCCCAATCTTTTTGCCTTAACCATGCTGGGAAAAACCGAATTGGTAAAACCCATTATAGAAACATATCCTGAATTACTTTTTTCCAAAGGTCCTCATGGTCTCACATTACTTCACCATTCTAAGGTGGGTGAAGCCAAAGAGCTTGAGGACTATTTTTTGGAAAAGGGTTTGACAAAACGAATGATTAAAATTAGATAGAACTCTTATGAAAAAATACATGATTCCATTCATTTTGCTTTTATGCATTCAATGTAAAAACGCTACCACGCTCTCTGAAGAAGAACGAAATTTTGCCACAACAGAATTGGATAGATCCAAAGACAACTTGCTGCAATCCATCAAAGGATTGAGTAGCGCTCAACTCTACTTTAAACCTGATGAAGTTTCTTGGTCTATTGCAGAATGTGTAGAACACTTAACGCTCTTTTCTACTGAATTGTTTGAAATACTGGAAGAGTCTTTGGAGCTGCCTGCCAACCCTGAAAGACGTAAAGATGTGAAGTTTTCTGATAAAGATCTGATGATCTACGTACGAGACAGAAGTAAAAAAGCAACAACAGAAGAAGACTTTGAACCCAAAAACACAGATGGCAACCATACCGCTACTTTAACCACCTATCTCGATAATTTGGAAAAGCACATCAACTACCTTAAAAGCACTCAAGACGATCTGCGAAACCATTATGTAAACTTTGGTACCGTAGACGCCTATCAAATCTTCTTGTACATGGCAGCACACACAAACCGTCATATAGAGCAGATAGAAGAGATTAAAAACACTACAAATTTTCCTAAAAACTAAATACCATGAAAAGAATCATCATCCTAGGCTTGCTGTTTTTTGCATTGATGGCCTGTAAAGAAAACACACAAACAAACAACGATGCTCAGAACTACTCAGACCTATCTCCTTTAGAAGTAGTAAACAAACGAATGAACTATTTTAACCAGCATAATTACGATGAGTTTATAAAACTCTACAATTCCGGTGTAGAAGTGTACACATACCCGAATCGATTGATGGGAAAAGGATCAGACCGATTGGCTTCTATTTTTAAATCGGATTTTGAAAACAAACGAGTATCCGTAAAAATTGTCAATCAGATGGAAAATGGTCCTTATGTGATCAACCATGAAATAGTAACTACAGACGGTAAAGACACCAAGTATATTTCTATTTATAAGGTTGAGAGAGGATTGATTAACAGCGTGAGTTTTGTGAGGGATTTTTAGTGAGTTGGATTGTTAGATTATTAGTCATTAATCATTTATAATTGATAACTGTGATGTCATTGCGAGCACTTGTGCTGAGTGCTTGTGCTGAGCTTGTCGAAGCATATCGAAGTGTACTTTAGTATGAGAAGCAATCTGTTTATATGTTGATCTGTTTATACGTTGATGAGTTTATGGGTTTATAAGCTGTAAATATATTTACGTATTGAAAATATATTTACATGCTTTAATACTTAGGAGTTTGTAACGAGAGGCAAGACGGAAGACTCAAGATACAAGACTCAAGACGCAAGAAACAAGACTCAAGACGAGTTATTGTCACATCGAGCTGTCATATCGAGCGGAGTCGAGATACGAGATGCAAGACACTAGCAACCTGTCATTCCGAGCACTTGTGCTGAGCGGAGTCGAAGTGAAGTGAAGCTCGCCTGCCCTGCCTAGACGCAGGCTGGATCGAGCAGGAATCTGTTTTTTGAGATTTCTCGTCGCTCATGCTTCGCTCTGTCGAAATGACAAGGAGTTGTTGTAGTACTGTCATTCCAAGTGGTCATTCCGAACGCCTGTACTGAGTGGAGTCGAAATGCAAGACCTAAGATATTAGGAGCCTCATATTTCGGTGTCTTGCCTGTCGGCAGACTGAGAGTAAAACTTGAGCAACGTGAAATCTTATAATTCTTTTGTCATATTTCTATTTCTCTTGTAACTAAGAGATAAATGATAAAACAAAAAACAATGAACACAAACAAAACCATTACCATCAAAAGAACTCTTAACGCGCCTATAGCATCGGTTTGGGCGGCATGGAAAACACCTGAACACATTGCGAAATGGTGGAATCCTACTGGTGGAGAAACTCGAATTGTAGAACATTCTTTTACAAAAAACGGATCATGGAAATATGCAATGCTAATGCCCAACAACAACGAGTTTATTGCTGAAGGAAGTTATACAGAGATTATTCCGTTAGAAAAAATAGCATCTATCGCTAATTTTCATCCTATGACCATAGGCATCTGTATTGAATCTGTATTTAAAGAATTGGGCACAAAAACAGAACTTAACTTTCACATCATTCACCCTACAGAAGAGTATAAAACTCAACAAGAAAACAAAGGAGTTGCTAAGGGATGGAATGCTGTTTTTGATAGATTGGAAGTATTTTTAAATGAAACTGATCTTCCTATGTAACTCCATAAATCTGTAACCTTTGATGAGTAAAACCATCTAATACTTAATCACTAACCAAAACTTTATGAATTCACAATCGCTTTCTTCTCAACAAAGCAATTACAAAGGCTTTGTATTGGATCTCGTTATCTACTTATCCTTGATGTTCTTAATTCGGGAACTCTATTTTCCTGAGCTATATTTTATTGCCAACGGATTGATGTGGTCTTTTTCTACGTTGATCGTTGCCATGTGGAGAATGCGAGCACGTAGAGTTACATGGAAAGACCTGGGCTTAAAAATGCCCGACAATCTCTTAAAAACCTTGCTGGTTACCATAGGAATCTTAATTGCTATTCCTATTTGCATCATCATATTTCAGCAGATTCAAAATATATTTTCTTTGGATTTAGCTCCGGATACTTCCAGCGAAGACGCCGTGAGTAAGTTTGGCGATTTAAAAGACAACTGGCCTCACTTTTTTACCATCATTCCTTTTATCCTTATACAATCGGCTTTGGAAGAATTGCTAGACAGAGGTTTTTTGATCAATTGGTTTGAACGCGCTTTTTCTAATGCTTCTTTTGCCACAGCTTTTGCCGTTATCTTACAAGCTTTGATCTTTGGTTTTAGACATTCTTATGATATCTCAGAACGATCTATTTCTGTAGCTATTATTGGTTTGGTAATGGGAATTGCTTATGTAAAAGGTGGGCGAAATTTATGGCCTTTAATCATTGCACATTGTGTGTTAAATACCATGTCTATGATGGGGAAGATTTAGGGATGAGAGAAGAGACTGGAGACAGGATGCAAGAGACAGGAAAAGCTATAGTTAACATCTTGTTTCTCGTTATAAAACAACAGATTCCTCCATTCCAGTCGGAATGACAGTAGGGAACTTCTTGTTTCTTGAATCTTGAATCTTGTTTCTTCTTTCTTGAGTTTTAAATCTTACGTTTCGTTATAAATAGATATCTTTAAAATTGCTAAACAAATGAAAAAACATCTACTACTACTTTTTTTAATAGGGCTTCTTTCCTGTAAAGAAACTAATCCAAAAGGAGTTTGGATTACTGTAAAAGAGAAGCAAATGACTTCTAAAAATGGTTATGCTCATGGTATTACAAGCCTTGTTGTTGATTTTGACAAACTTGAGTGCCATTTTTTATCCAACTATTCAGAATCGGTTTCAAAGTTTATCGTTGACTCACCTTCTAATTCTATTATACCAGTAGGAGATTCAGCCAAGATTGGTTACAAACTTTATAGAAACGACTCTTTAGAAGTTTATATCAAGCGACAAAATCTTACCAAAGTATTGATTCCCTTAGATCTTTCTCACGAGTTGGATTCTTCTAAAGAAAAAATAATACAACTTTTGATTGAGCAACAGTCTTATGCTGTAAATGACACAATACAAATGGTGTTTTCAAATGATTATTTTGACAATAATTATTTCACAAAAGGTATAAAAGATAAACGAATATTAAGGAGCTCTTCTCCTAGTATGCAACATGAAGGATACTGGTATATCGGGCAAAAAAATAAGAACTTTTTTCTCATTATTGACCCTGATCCATATACTACTCGTGAGTATATTTTTCAAATCACTAACGTAAATGAAAAGAAGATAGCGCTAAAAGACATTTCAACAGAGGGGCTTTTAATTAGAATACCAGAATTAAAACCAGTTTATAACAAAGCAGATAAATAATTGCGTCTTGTTTCTTGCGTCTTGCTTCTTGTTTCTTTTTTCTTGTTTCTCAATACAGAATGATAGATTCCCTGCTCGAGCCAGCCTGCGTCTAGGCAGGGCAGGCGAGCTTCACTCAGTTCGGAATGACAGTAGGGAATGATGTTTAATTCACTCGCCAAGGTGGGTTTTTACGGTTCTCTCCTGCACTAAAGATGATCAATTGATTGCCATCCGGATCTTTCAATCTGGCTTCTCGCCACAACCAACGTTGATCGGTGGGCAAGAGGTCAAATTCAATTCCTTTGGCTTGTAACTCGGCAACTGTTGCATCTAAGTTTTCTTCTTGAAAGTAAACGTAAATGCCGTCGCCTTTTGGCAGTTCTTCTACCAAATGAATAGAGAAAGTTGCATCTCCATCCGGCAGTTCAAAACGTACATAATTAGGTCTTGCATCTACAATGAGATGCAAGCCTAATTTTTGATAAAACTTAGTTCCTTTTTCTACATCTAAAGACGGAACGGTTATTTGGTTTAATATCATTTCTTTTCTTTTTAAAGTTTGTCAATTCATAAACTTCTCAACGTATCAACCTATAAACTTTCATGGTGACTTCGAGAACCTCAGTCACCATGAAAAGCTATGCTTCAACTTTTTCTCTTTTCACTACTCTGGTTAATATCCACAAGCACAAGACTCCAATAAAGCCTACGGCCGTGATTAAACTCCAAGTATTGTCAAATCCAATCTTGTCTACCAATTGCATTCCCGAATTGTGCCCGAAAATATGAGCCATAGAAAAGGCAATGCTATAGAAAGCCATATATTCTCCTTGGTTTCCTTTTTTTGCTCTATCGATTACAAAAGCATTCGAAAACGGAAAGGCAATCATCTCTCCAATAGTCATCAGTAATATTCCAATCACCAATACTCCGGCCCATGTACTTATCAGTAATACAATAAAGCTGAAAACAGTAAGCAACAATCCTATGAGCATGAGATATGACTTTGAGTTCTTGGTATCTTCCAACCACTTGATCAATGGCATTTCTAAGAGGAAGATAAAGAAACCATTCAGTCCGAATAATAATCCTATTTCCAGCTCTGTTAAATGATGTACATCTCTGTAATACAAAGGCATGGTAGAGAAATATTGTAGGAAGATAAACCCAAAAATAAACATGGCTACAAAGAAGATCCAAAACGGTTTGTCTTTGTATACAGAAACAGGGTCTTCTACTTTTACCTCATCCAAAACTCTTGCTTTTTTAGGGTTTAATACTTGCATGAGAAGTACTACAGCCATCAAACAAGTGATTCCGTCTACCCAAAACAATCCATGATATCCAATAGAGGTAATAATTAATCCACCAACGGCTGGTCCGGCTGTAAACCCGAGGTTAATAGCCAAACGGATCAAGGTAACAGAACGTGTTTTATTTTCCGGCTTGCTATAGGCACTTAAAGCCACAAACATGGCAGGCCTAAAGGTATCTGCTACCAGCATTACCAAAAAGATCCCGATACAAAACCCTAAGAGTGTGGTTACGTATTGTAAAGCCACAAACAAAACTCCTGTAAGAAACAAACTAATGCTCATTACTTTGTAGTACCCAATTTTATCTGTTAGCTTTCCTCCTAGCCAAGAACCTAATACAGATCCTACACCAAAGCAGGTCATGATCCACCCAACATTTTGTAATGTGAATCCTAAGCTCTTGGTTAAGTACAGCGATAAAAATGGGATTACCATTGTTCCTGCCCTGTTGATTAGCGTAATCAAAGACAGCCACCAAACTTCTGTTGAAAGACCTTTGAAGGTTTCTAAATAATTAAAGTACAATTTTTTCATAGTGTTAGTAGATTTGAGGGTTGTATTAAAATAAAAAGTCCGGCTATATAGCCGGACTTTTATGATTGAATGATCTTATTTCTATATCATCAAAACACATACAAAGTCCGGCTATGGATTTTCGAAATCCACTGCTTACATGTATATGTATTGACAATCCTCATGATTCTTTTTTGTTGTTTACGGCGGTAAAGCTACATAAAATTTCAATTCAAAAAACAAAAATTTATTTTCTTTCTGTATTTTAGAGAAAAATTAAAATTATGAAGAAGATAAAAACGGGCTACATACTTGTAGCCGCTATTGCATTGCTACTCACTCTTTTATACATTTCTAACTCTTTTCAGGAAAGCAAAAACCAAGAGCTGATGAATAATGGTATTGAAACTACAGCTGTGATCTCTAAAATTGCTGTAAACAATTACAAGGCGAATGAATTGGAAGGAAGATTCATCGAGAATTATGTGATCACTTTCAATTTTATGGTAGATGAACAAAGTTATCAGAGTGTGAGAACTATTGAAAAGAAAGATTACAAAAAGTATTTCGACAGAGTAGTAAAAGCTAAGGATACGATTCGTATTTTGTATGATGCATCGAATCCGAAAAACAACAAGATAAAAGCCTTACATTTGAGCGTAAATTAATTCTAATGAAGAAACTTTTTTTAATTCTGTTTGTATCTATCTTCTTTTCTTGTAATTCTCAAGGAAAAAGAGCTGTTGTTGGTGAAACTGAATACCAAAGGGAACTGAATGCGGTGTACAAAGACGCTTCTAAATCGCCATTAAAGAAGAGAGATCTAAAGAAGTTTAAAGGCTTAGATTTTTACCCTGTAGATTCTTCTTATGTGGTAACTGCCAAATTGATCAAAACTCCGGATACTCCGTTTTTTGAAATGGCTACTACTACAGATAGAAAGCCGTTGTACAGAGAGTTTGGAGTTTTAAAATTTACACTTCAAGGAAAAGAACTTTCTTTAACAGTATATAAGAGCAAAGAGGAGTATGAGGATCCTAAATACGAAGGATATTTATTCTTACCTTTTACTGATGATACTAGTGGTGATAGTTCTTATGGCGGTGGTCGTTATATGGATATTTACGAGAAAAATATTCTGGACGACAACACAATTGTATTGAACTTTAACAATACTTACAATCCATATTGTGCTTATAATGAGGATTACTCTTGTCCGCTAACGCCGAGAAAAAATCATTTGGATGTGGCTATCAAAGCTGGAGTTAAGGATTTTAAGAAGTAAGTAGCACTTAGTTTTTAGTGGTTATAGACTAGATTGAGCGAAGTTGGTGACTGAGGTGTTACATTGAGCTGTCATATCGAGCGGAGTCGAGATACGAGATACGAAATGCTCTCGAAGTCACATTTAGCATGGTTATAAGTTGATTTGTTTATACGTTTTTAGTTGATAAGTTTATACGTTGAGATGCTTAGGTGTTTACAGGTTTATGTGTTTACTCGTTTCTAATAACTAAGCAACCAACTTAACCAAATAGATTCCGGCAAAAACTGCTAAAAATCCTACTACAAAACTGGCAATGGTATAAAAGGCAAAGCTAGAGAAATCACCACTCTTTAAGAATATATGATTCTCGTAAGCAAAGGTAGAAAAGGTTGTGAATCCGCCACAGAAACCGGTGGCTAACAGTAGGGTTTGATTTTGTGTGAGTGCTTCATTCTTTGCTGCTAATCCTAAGATAAATCCTATTAACAGGCTTCCTAAAATGTTGGCGGCAAAGGTTCCGTAAGGAATACCTGTTTCAGAACTATTCAAGTATTTTCCTAGAAGATAGCGAAGTACGCTTCCAAAACCTCCTCCTACAAAAACCAATAATAATTGCTTCATGACTGCGAATATAAAACGTCATTGCGAGAAATCTTAATTTGTAAGCATCTTTCTTAAATAACAGATTGCTTCACTTCGTTCGCAATGGCTAAAAGCATGTCATATCGAGCGGAGTCGAGATACGAGATGCGAGATACAAGGTGTAGCAAAAATTACAACTCAAAAAAGTTCTCGACTCCGCTCGAACTGACAAAATATTGTTTTAAGAATGTGGTCTATCTAGTTCTTTAAAGCGTAGTAAATACCAGTTTGAATATCTTGTGGTTTTACACTTGTAGGATCGTTTAAATACAGTTCCCAAACCAATCCGGTTGGCTCTAGGTTGTTGTCTTTTAAATATTGATCGATCTTTGCATGTGCTTCCGGATCTCCAACACCGTATTTTCCGTGTTTGATAACCATTACTCCCTTTCCTTTAGGAATGTCTATACTTGTCATTCCTTCTCCCGGTTTTAGTTTTTTATTCAGTAATAGTCCAATGTAAAACTCTGCTTCTTTGTTTTCCATATCCCATTTGGTAAATACAGAACCCGGTACATAATCTCCTGGTTGCATTCCGCTTTGCGCTGCATAAATACCTGCTTTTGGCATATTGGCCATAAACAACTTTGTCATTTCTTCATGACTAATGTCTGTGCTGGTTTGTTGTAAGAATCCGATAAACTTGTTTCCTTGTAGATCTACTGTTTGTACATCTCCAATTCTAAAGCTATTTTCTTCTTCCATCTTTTTAGCCATTAATTTTTCGATATTCTCTAATCCTTTTTCCTGATCGGGACCAAACATACCTTCCCATCCTCCCATCATAGCTGCACCTATTTTAAATGCAAAAGGAGCATCATCTGCCTTCATTCCCCAAGTTACTTTGGTTCCGCCTTCTACTTCTTCAAAGGTCCAATAGATATCGCTTGGATCGAAACCTTCAAATGCCAATTCTAGATTAATAGATTTATTAGGCTCTACAGCAATGGTTTTCATTGTTCCCGGTCCTTCTTTACTTGTCCAACTACTGTTGGCACCTACTCCGGAGGTAATATCTCCGTAGGTTACGGTTATGGTGGTGTCTGCTTCATACCACGGACCCCATTCTTCCCAGGTTCTTAAATCGTTTACAGTATTGTAAATAGCTGATGCCGGAGCTTTGATCACTCTCGAGTGTGACACATCATACGAGCTAGGAATAGTAGCTGTATAAATGAGTCCTCCTACAATTACCACGAGTAAAAATAAGAGGATGTACTTTAAAATTTTCATATTCCCTTAGTTTTTGATTGTTGATAACCACTAAGTTAGCAATTTTCAGCAATCAAATCCTAAAATTTCACATCATCAGCATCTTTCCAATTCCATTTGCCGGTAACTGTCCCTTTTTCTAAGGTCATAATTCCGGGATTGGAACGAATCATTGTTTTTAAGGTCGTTTCATCGCAAAACAGGAAGTCGAACGGTAAATCGTGTTTGTTTTGCATTAAGATAAGATCATCTTCAAAAGAAGCAGAAACACCATACACCTTATAGCCTTTCTGGATGGCTTTATCAGCAGTACTCTTTATAGCTGTAAATCCTTCTTTATCCGATTTATCAATGTTGTATACGATGATCAACATCACCTTATTCATAGCAAGAATCTCCGGAGCCAAATCGTTTTGTGTGTCTTCCAGCATAAAATTCTGAATTGCTGGCAACTCATTCATGTCTTCCGGAAATTCCATGCCTTCAGGAATGTTCTTTCCAACAGCATAGGCTCTAAAGTCTATGATAGGAAGGTGATTGAGTACATGGTAGGTGATATATGAAAAGCTCAGTAATGAAATAAGCGTAATGGCAACAGTTAGTTTTTTAGATAAAACCTCTTTGATGTCTTTTACTCTGAATAGCAAGAGAATGATCAGTCCTATCAAGATCACATTTTTCCAGAAGGTTTCCCAAGGTGTTAATTTAATAGCATCTCCAAAGCATCCGCAATCTGTTACTTTGTTGTAGTAAGCAGAATACCAGGTTAAGAATAAGAAAATGGTGGTTAATCCTAACAAACTCCAAACGGTAAATTTAGATTTGTATCCGAGTAATAACATTACTCCCAACATCACTTCAGCAATGATCAATACAATTGAAAAAGGCAATGCATAAGGAATTAAGAATTCGAGATTCAATACACTTTCTCCAAAGTATTCTTCAAACTTGTATTGAGATCCAATTGGATCTACCAATTTGACAAATCCGGAGAATATAAACATAGCTCCGACAAAGATTCTGGATAAATGGACTAATAGTTTTATCATTCTTCTATTTTTTTAAAAGTGATATACTTATTAAAAAAGTTTTCTTTCTTAGTAAATCTACAACGTGACACATCAAGATAACCTCTTGTTTATCCTTTTTTCCATCGATGAAAAAAGAATGAAAAACCCCAATGCCTCTTTACTCTTTACTTCTTAACTCATATGAATCATCGCAAAGATGGCGTAGTTGATCATATCTTGGTAATTCGCATCAATTCCTTCAGATACAATGGTTTTCCCTTCGTTATCTTCAATTTGCTTGACACGTAATAGTTTTTGTAAGATCAGGTCTGTAAGAGAACTGATACGCATATCACGCCAGGCTTCACCGTAATCGTGATTCTTATTTTCCATCAACTCTTTCGTGATATTGATGTGTTTGTCATACAATTCTGTTGCCTCTTCTGTAGTTAGATCCGGATTTTCTACCACTCCTAATTCCAATTGAATTAAAGCCATGATAGAATAGTTGATAATCCCGATAAACTCAGAACGTTCTCCTTCATCTACTTTTCGAACCGAATTTTCTTGTAACTGACGAATGCGTTGTGCTTTGATAAATATCTGGTCTGTTAAAGATGGTAAACGAAGGATTCTCCATGCAGAACCGTAATCACTCATTTTTTTAACGAACAAACTTCTACATTGTTCTACTACGGCATCATATTCTTGAGAAGTATTTGGCATAAAATCTATAATTTCTTTGAAAAGTATTCGCGTAAAAATAGTAAATACTAGAGTCTTTTCATTTATTTTTACAGAATAGTTTTACACTTTTTCTTATGAAAAAAATCGTTGTTTTTTGTGGTTCCAGCTTAGGGTTTAATCCTGTTTATAAACAAGCTGCTATTGAATTGGGAACCGAGTTTGTGAAGCGAGACATTGCTTTGGTATATGGTGGTGGGAAAATAGGAATGATGGGAGTTTTAGCCGAAACAATCATGCAATTGGGAGGTAAGGTGATTGGTGTGATTCCGAAGTTATTGGAAAAAGAGGAAGTGGTGAATGCCGATGTAACTGAACTGATCGTAACCAAAACCATGAGTGAACGTAAAGTGATCATGAGTAAGTTGTGTGACGGCTATATAAGTCTTCCCGGCGGATTTGGAACACTAGATGAGCTTTTTGAAGGGTTAACGCTGAATCAACTTCACATAGAAGAAAAACCTAGCGGAATTTTAAACGTTAACAACTATTTTGATCATACGATCAAACAATTAGATCATATGGTAGAAGAAGGATTCTTAAAACCTTCTAATAGAAAGATGTTGCTGGTGGCAGATACGGCAAAAGATCTGTTAGATAAAATGCATCTGTACGAAGCTCCTTTAAAAAGTCATGTTATAAATAAAGTTGTGAAGCATGACAATTAATTGCAAAGGAAAACTTATTGATCTTTCTACACCTAAAGTGATGGGTATTTTAAACATCACTCCAGATTCTTTTTACGATGGAGGAAAGTACAAAGATGAAAATGCCATTGTACAGCAAGTAGAAAAAATGCTTTCTGAAGGTGCTACTTTTATTGATGTTGGTGCATATTCATCTAGGCCCGGAGCTGCTCATATTTCTGAAGAAGAAGAGTTGAAAAGAATTGTTCCGGTGATTGAATTGTTGGTCAATAAATTTCCTGATATTCTTATTTCTGTAGATACCTTTAGAAGTGGCGTTGCCAGAGAAACCATCAAAGCAGGAGCTGCCATGATTAATGATATTTCTGGTGGAAATATGGATGAGCATATGTTTGCCACTGTAGCAGCTTTGAAAGTTCCGTATATCGCTATGCACATGCAAGGAACTCCACAAAACATGCAGCAAGACCCAAGCTATACAAACATAACTACAGAGCTTGTAAAGTTCTTTTCTGAAAAACTCAACCAATTGCATCAATTACAGCTTGCAGATGTAATTATTGATGTTGGTTTTGGCTTTGGAAAAACCGTAGAACACAATTATCAGTTATTAAGAGAGCTGGATTTTTTCAAAAACTTAGATGCTCCTATTTTGGTGGGAGTTTCCCGAAAATCTATGTTGTATAAGCCTCTAGAAATAACTCCGCAAGACGCTTTAAATGCCACAACCGCTGCAAATACCATTGCACTTATGAATGGAGCGCATATTCTTCGCGTACACGATGTAAAGGAAGCGATGGAAAGTGTTAAAGTTGTAGAACTGCTAGCAAAAAAATAAGTTTCGGCACTCTTTTTGTTTGATTCTCAGTAAACTAAAAAATTACTAACTATGAGAAGAGAACTTCCCGAAATTAATGCGGGGTCTATGGCCGACATCGCATTTTTACTATTAATTTTCTTTTTGGTAACCACTACCATGGATGTAGACCAAGGAATCTTTACCAAACTCCCACGAAAGGAAAACGACACACCTCCTATTGTTTTAAAAGACAAAAATCTTCTGGAGGTCATCATTAATGAACACAATCAATTACTGGTAGAAGAAAAGGAGATCAAAATTAATGAGCTGACAAAAATTGCTTTGGCTTTTGTTGACAATGGTGGTGGAACAGACAGAGATGGAAAGCCTTGTGATTGGTGTCAGGGAGCCAAAGACCCTACTTCTTCAGATCATCCTTCAAAAGCTGTCATTAATATTCAAGCAGTGCGCAGCGCCAATTATGAAACCTATATATCGGTCTTAGATAAACTGTACAAAGCTTACGGAATCTTAAGAGATAGATATGCCCTAAAAACCTATCAAGTATCTTATAAAGACATGGTTAAAGAGGAAAAGAAAATGTTGGAAAACAATCAGCTCTTACGAGATCGTATTAAACTAATACAAGAGAAATATCCATTATTGATCACAGATTCTCAAATTCAGAATTAAAATTACGAATTGTGAATTTTTACTCTAATTAGTTGCTAATTGAGCATTGTTTTTTGATCATTGCTCATTGATACTTGTATCATTTTTTACTCTTTGCAACTTTATTAGTACATTTACCCGAAACCAATCAATATCGATGTTAGATTTTATTGATTTTTCTTTCTTAGATGTACTAGACATTCTGCTGGTAGCCATTCTTCTTTATTACATATATAAGCTCTTAAAAGGAACGGTTGCTATTAATATTTTTATTGGAATTGCGCTAATTTTCCTAATCTGGAAGATGACACAAATCCTAAAGATGGAAATGTTAAGTAACATTCTAGGATACTTGTTAAGCGGAGGGGTAATTGCTTTGATTATTGTATTTCAACAAGAAATACGAAAGTTCTTGTTAATGATAGGAACCACAAACTTTGCCTCAAGAAGAAATTTCTTACATCAGTTAAAATTTTTAAAGTCTGAGATAGCTTCTGATACAGATACAGAGGTCTTGCTGGAAGCATGCAAGAAGTTATCGAAGACAAAAACGGGAGCATTGATTGTTCTGGAGCGCACCAACAGTCTTGATTTTTTAGTTGAGACAGGCGATTCTATGAATGCTCAAGTTAACATTGCCTTGCTAGAAAGTATTTTTTACAAGAATAGTCCTTTGCATGACGGTGCTACTATTATCAGGGATAATTTTGTGGTAGCTACTCGTGTGATTTTACCTGTTTCTAACGATTCTATGATTCCATCTCGATTTGGATTAAGACATAGAGCTGCTATTGGAGTCTCAGAAAAGACAGACGCTGTTTGTTTGTTGGTTTCGGAAGAAACCGGAGAGATCTCATACATCAAAGATGGAAATTTTGAGTTGTATGCAGATTATGATGAGTTGCAGGAAAAATTGAAAAAAGACGTTCAATAAATCAAGCTATGGAGTGTAAAAATTGCAGCGCAAACCTTCAGGATGAAGATGGATTTTGCTCATATTGCGGAGCACGTGTTATCGACGAAAGAATTTCTACTAAATTTCTTATCAAGGAAATCTTAGATAAAGTATTGAGTGTAGACAATAAGCTAATGAAAACCTTTTGGCATTTGTTTACAAAGCCGGAAGCAGTAATTAATGGCTATATAGATGGTATAAGAAAACGATACTACAACCCGTTTAGCTATCTTCTAATCTCTATTACAATAAGTGGAATTTATTTTTATTTCTTAAAAGATATTTATCTGGAGAGTATAAACACCAGTTCTCAATCCGGAGATTCTTTTCTAGCTTCTATTTTCACAGAAGATTACCTGAATATGATTTCTGATTATCAGTCAATTTTCACTGTAATGAATATTCCTGTATATGGTTTTATTTCATGGCTGGTATTCTTAAACAGGAAAAAGTATAATTTCTTTGAGCATCTTGTCATTTATCTGTACGCCGCATCTCAAACAATCGCTCTCAGTTTTATAGTTGTAGCTCCCATATACTTAATAGATCAAAAGATCAGTGGGGTTGTTTCACTTTATATGAGTCTTTTTAGTTTTGTGTATTTCTCCTATGTTCTCATACGATTGTACAAGCTTAAATTTTGGCAGTTCATTGTCAAAACTCTCTATTTCTTAGTTGTTTCTATGTTTGTATTTTTATTTATGGGAATTATCATGAATGTTATAATGTTTATGATTCAAGGACCAACATATCTTGAGAAATTCAAGCCTAAACATCTAAAAAAGAAAGATAGTATTCAGAAAGTGCAACCCATAGATAGTTTGAAACTTCAGAAAAAGGATAGTATTAAAGATCCTAAAGCGATCTCTTACTATGAGGCCAGTTCTAAGCTAAATTGCTTGTCGTAAAGGTTTTTGTAGTAACCGTCTTCTTTTTTGAGTAATTCTTTGTGAGTTCCTTCTTCAACAATGTTTCCTTTGTCCATTACAATGATCTTGTCTGCCTTTTTAATGGTAGCCAGCCTGTGAGCAATTACAATTGAGGTTCTTCCTTCTGTAATAGCGTCTGTTGCATATTGGATCATTTGCTCTGAATGAGAATCTACTGAAGAAGTCGCCTCATCTAAGATCAAAATACTAGGCTTGCTTACATAAGCTCTTAAGAAAGCGATCAATTGACGCTGTCCGGAAGACAACATTGCTCCTCTTTCTTTTACGTTGTAGTGATAGTTACCGGGTAAAGACATGATAAAGTCATGAATTCCGATCTTCTTAGCAGCTTCTTGCACTTCTTCTAAAGAAGTATTCTCATTTTTTAAAGTGATGTTGTTATAGATAGTATCTGAGAACAAGAATACATCTTGTAACACAATGGCAATCTCGCTTCTTAAAGATTCTAAATCATATTCTTGAACCGGAATGGTATCTACACAGATTGCTCCGCTATCGATCTCATAAAAACGATTGATCAGGTTAATAATAGTAGACTTTCCTGCTCCTGTTGCTCCTACAATGGCTACAGTTTGTCCTTTTTGAACTTCAAAAGACACTCCTTTTAATACTTCTTCTCCTTCGATATAGCTAAAACGTACATCTTTAAAAGAAATATCTCCCTGCACCTTATCTACTGTATGAGTACCTTCTTTGCTGATAAAGCTTTCGGTATCCATCACTTGGAAAACTCGTTCTCCGGATACAATTCCCATTTGTAACTGATTGAATTTGTCTGCAATCTGACGTAAAGGACGAAACAGCATTTGCGACATTTTAATAAATGCAATAACAGCTCCAACGGTAGTAAAGCTTTCCAATACTTGTTTTCCTCCATACCAAACAATCAATCCGATTGCAATAGAGGATAAAATCTCTGCAATGGGAAAGAAAATAGAATAGTACCAAATGGTTTTTATGTATGCTTTCTTATGCTTGTCATTGATTCCAACAAAGTTTTCATATTCAATCTTTTCTCTATTGAATAGCTGAACAATTTTCATTCCCGTTACACGCTCCTGTACAAATCCGTTTAGATTGGCTACCTGATTACGGACTTCTTGGAAAGTAGACTTGATAGCAACTTGAAATACCTTGGTAGCATAGATCAATAAAGGAAGAACAGCAATGGTTATAAAGGCTAGTTTCCAGTTCATAACAAACATTACAACCAGAACTACTAACATCTTCAAAATATCGCTTACTATGGTAAAAACCCCATTGGAAAAGAAGGCTGCAATGGTTTCGATATCAGACACTACTCTTGTAACCAATTTTCCTACTGAGTTGTTATCAAAATAGGTCATTTTAAATTTCAGAATATGATTGAAAATCTTGACCCTGATATCTCTAATGATATGCTGACCTACCCAATTGGCATTGTAAATAAACAAGAATTGTAAGATAACTTCGGCAAAGGTTAATCCCAATAAAACCAGGATGTAAAAGTTAAGATTGTCTATACTCTTGGTATTGGTAAAGTCGTTAACCGTCATTCCTAAAACATAAGGATTGGCCGCTGCAACTAATGCTAGAGTAATGGTAGACAAAGCCGCAACAGTAAATCGAAATTTATATTGCTTCGCAAAGCTCATCAACCTCATAAAGATCTTTACATCAAATGCTTTTCCTGAAACTTTTTCTGCCATGTGTTTTAGTACTTTACCTCTGTTAAAAATAAACCTTGTGCAGGAACTGACAAACCTGCTTTACTTCTTTTTTTGCTTTCAATAACTTTTCTGAAATCAGAAACTGTTTTTTTACCTTGTCCTACTTCGATCAACGTACCCACAATAGCTCTTACCATATTTCGTAAAAAGCGATTGGCAGAAATGTGAAACACCAGATTTTGCCCTTCTTTTTTCCACTCTGCATGAGTCACCGTACAATCGAAAGTATGTACATCTGTCTTTACTTTAGAAAAGCATTCAAAGTCTGTGTATTCCAACAAAACTTTTGCCGATTCATTCATAAGATCAATATCCAATTCTTGCTGATACAGCTGCCAAGAAGTCTCCAATAAAAAAGGGTCTCTTCCTAACCAAATATGATATTCATAACTTCTACTAACTGCATCAAATCTTGCATGGGCATCTTCTGCTACTTGCGATAATTTGTAAATCACAATATCATTCGGTAATACCGAATTAAGCTTGTATACATGTAAATCGTTCAATTCCTTTTCACTGTCAAAATGTGCAAACATTTGACGGGCATGCACACCGGCATCTGTTCTTCCGGCTCCTACAATCGCAATTTCTTCTTGTAATATGGTTTGTAAAGCTTTCTGAATTTCTTCCTGAACGGATATAGCATCTGGCTGAATTTGCCAACCGTGATACTGTGTTCCTTTGTACGATAACTTGATGAAATATCTCAAAAAAGTAGTCATTAAACGTAGATCAAAATTACGCATTTTATTTTGTTCTTCGTACTTTCGAAACATGAAGAAAATCCTGTTACTATCAGACACCCATAGTTATATTGACGAGCAGATTTTGAAGTTTGTGAAGCAAGCTGATGAAGTTTGGCATGCGGGTGATATTGGTGACTTGAATGTAACCGACGAGATACAAAAGTTAAAGCCCTTACGTGCTGTTTACGGAAATATTGATAATAAGGACGCTCGTGCTGAATTTCCTTTGGACAATCGTTTTACGGTAGAAGGTGTTGATGTATGGATCACACATATTGGTGGCTATCCTAATAAGTATAACATGAGGGTACGTGAGATGATCAAACAAAACCCTCCTAAATTATTTATCTGTGGACATTCTCATATTCTGAAAGTTCAATATGATGAAAAGTTACAACTACTTCATTTGAATCCCGGAGCTGCCGGAAAGCATGGATTCCACAAAGTACGCACTATGTTACGTTTTGTATTGGATAAAGGAGATATTAAAGAGTTAGAGATTATCGAATTGGCTAAGAGAAAGTAACAGCCTCTTTTTCAAATACTGGTAATTCTATAGTAATTACGGTACCTTTTCCTTTTCCTGTATCAATATTAAATTTCCCTTGCATCATTTGAATACGTGCATCGATCTGATTGATTCCTAAACCATCTTTCTTTGGAATTTGAGTCTTATCGAAACCTTGTCCGTCGTCTTCAATGATCAGATGTAATCGATTCTTTTTCTCTACTAAGGTAATTTTAGCATAAGAAGCTTTACTATGCTTTAGAATATTGTTAACAAACTCTTGAATGATGTTGTAGAGTTTGATTTCAAATCCTTGATCATATCGTTTGATATAACGCGTTTCGTAATCGATTCTTAATTGAGAATTTGAGAACTTTTCAGAAATATCTTTGATAGCGTAACTCAATCCGAATTTTAATAGGATAGAAGACACTAAGGTATGCGACAGATCACGAATCTTTTGTGAAGCTTCATTAATGATGCTTTGCGATTTGTCTACTTCTATAGGTGTAGTTCCGTTGAATTGTTTCTTACAGGCTTGTAAATGCAAATTGGCAGAAGATAAAAGTGCGCTAACACTATCGTGCAGTGTTTCTGCAATCTGCTTACGTTCTGATTCTTTTCCGTCCAACGTAGCATTTAAGATACGAATCTGAGATTCTGCTTTGATCTTCTCCATTTTCTGCTGTTGCATGAGCTCTTGTTTGGATAACTCTAAGCCTAAATTCTTTTGACGGAGTTTGTATTGGTTTAACAAAAAGACTAACAAAACGATTACAAAAAAGGAACTGATACCAAGAATCCAAGTGTTTCTTTGAGCTTTTTGCTTCTGATTAATTACTTTTTCTCTCTTTAAAGCTTCTTCTTGCTGCACCATTCTTTTAGCTACATTAACATCATATTTTGCTAAAATTGCTGCCAATTTAGTTTTATTATTCTCTTCTCTTACACTATCTTTAATTGAATAAGATAGCTCTTGATATTCATATGCTTTATAGTCTTTCAACATATAAAGAGCATAAGCTAAATTATAATACAAATCTTCTTTAAACTTTGTAGCCCTCTCACCTTTATCATACTTTATATATTTCAACCCTTTATTATATATTTTTTTAGCTTCTTCATATTCACCTTTTAAAACATATATATTTCCAAGATTTATGTGTGCGGAAGCTAAGGATGTTGAATTATTGTATTTACGATGTATGTCAATTGCTTTTAACGAATATTCTTCTGCGCTTGAGAAATTATTATCAACTTGAAAAATAAATGATAAATTACTATATGCTTTAGCCTGTATAGCCTCTATCTCTTTATTCAAAGATTCTAGATTAATTATCTTGTTGTAAAAAACTTTTGCACTATCCTTTTTTTCTAGTTTATGAAATAGTCCTCCAATTTTAATCAATCTTTCAGCCAGACTTACATCATTAAAAGATGATTTCAAGTATTGATCAGTTGAATTAAATTTTGATCTTGATTTTAATATTTCAGCGTATGATTTTTTATAATACTTCATAGCATCAATATTGTTGTCTGTTTTTTCAAACACTTCTCCCAAAAAATATGTCAATAAGATCACCATCTTTTGCTCATTCTTTTTCTGAGCTGATTCTAATAAAATGAGTCCTTCACCTAATGCATCAGTATAGTTCTTATCTTTTAGCTTTTGTTGTAAAAGAAGGTACTTTTTGTGTAGTGTACTATCATTTTGGACCATAAAAAAGGTAGAAGTTGAGTTAAACTCGACCTCTACCCTTTCTAGTGATCTTATCTCACTTGAGATAAGGAAAAAGAATATTACTATAAAAATTCTATTCATTAATTAATGGTATCAATTGAACCTCTAGGTACCTTTTCTACTGTAGTCTCTTTAGAAGTATTTGAAACAATATGATTTACAAAGTCAAATCTTAATGTAACCCCTTCTTCTTTTACTAATACTGTTGAAAAATCACTTCCATCATCTCCACTTCCTTCCTCAAGGTGTACTTCATATATATTTTCGTCTTCATTAAATGCAAAACTTACATCTACATTATCCTTAACAGTAAAGTCTAAGTTAAACGTCCCATCTCCATTACCCGTTATGCTATATGTATCAAGATAAATGCTATTATTAACTTCTTTACCGTATACTATTTTTTTATCAGTAATAGTAATTAGGGTTTCTCTTTGATTATTGGTGTCTTTGAAACCAATCTTTAATTGTCCGTCTTCTATTTCCAAGTTTTCACTCATCTTAGATCTAGACTGATAATCAGACGAATATAAGTAAATATTGTTAGTATTGGTAATTTTATCTTTGATGTTTTCTGAAGCAACTCCATCGTTTAATTCGTAATTTAAGGAATATGCTCCTGACGCATCTCTTTGCACTTTATATGCTTTTAACAAGTCTTGTGCTGTAGGTTCTAGTATTGTATTGTCGTCCTGAGTACAAGAAGAAAACCCTAAAATAAGTGTTAATGCTATTGTTGTTAAGCTTAATTTTTTCATGATTAGAAAGTTTTTAAAAAAGGAAAATTTGGTTTTGTAACTATTATTGTTTAAAAATAGACTTACAATGCACGCGGTAGATATATAGAGGGTTGGGGGATGATGTGTTCTCTTAATTTTAGGGGGTAAAATTTAATGGAATTTGAGAACCGTCTTTCTTGTTTTAGGGGGTAAAACTATATAACTATATAATCTTATTTTTTACCGCATACATTGCTAAGCCTACTGCATTTTTGACATTTGTTTTCTTTAATAAACTTTTTCTGTACGTGTCTACCGTACTTTGACTGATGTTTAATATATCAGCGATCTCTGGCGAACTGTATTCTTGCGCTATCAGCTTTAACACTTCTATTTCTCTGTCTGTTAAGCTGTGTGCAATGGTACTCTCAGGTCTTTGCCCTGCTTTTACCTTTTGTCCTGTATACAACTTCAGCAGGTTACTTTTAATGGCATCGCTAAAATATTGCTCGCCTTCGTGTACTGCTTTGATTGCATTGATGATGTGTTCACCAGCACTATCTTTTGATAAGAAACCGCTAGCACCAAGTGTTAGCATTTCTTCTACGAGTTTTACATCGTCATAACTGGAAAGAATAATGGTTTTGATCTTAATGTCTTTCAGTTTGAAAAATTTTAAGACTTCTATCCCATCGTAGTGAGGCATATTGATATCTAAAATTAGAATATCCGCAGTATTGCTCTGAGCCCAATCGATGACTTCCTTTCCTGTAAGAGAGTAACCCTCTACTTCAATATCTTTGTCTGTATTAATAACCGCAATGATACCTTCGATAAGTATCTTGTGATCATCAGCGACATGAACGTGTATCTTTTCTTTCATTCTACGTTACAAATTTATGAGTGATGTAAATATGATACAATACCACGAATTAGTGAAATTTTTCCCTCCCCATTTTTGGGGAGAAGGTTCACTAGAATTGGGGACACTACATGCTGTAAGTTTTCGGGCGTAAATATAAAAAAACCAAGGGTTTAGCCTTGGTTTTTCGCACTAAATATACTAAGATGTTAGGCTTATCGCAATCTATCTACAGATTTTACAAGATCTTCATCCTTTTTAATTGCTCTATTTGCCATAACAGAAAACAAAATAGCAACAGTTGGTATGAACATCCCAATACCCTTCTCAGAAGAACCTTCTCCAGGTAAGTTTAGAGATAAATAAATCAATACTCCTAATAAAAAAAGATTGATCAACATAATAACTCGGCCTAATACAAATTGTTTCTGTCTATCCTTATATGAAAAAATAGAAATGACAGCTACAATGGCCGATAAAAAGAACAATACAGGTACCAACTTATTTAATAGAGATGCTTCGGAAAATAAATCGATGGCATACTTCTTTGTTTCTGCAACTGTCCATAAGTTGAACACAAAAATGAGTCCCGCAGACACAATTGCCGCAACGAGTAAATATAAGGTCTGTATTCTTTGTATCATTCTTTAAAAATGGAAGACAAAATTATCATTTTCTTTTTTAAAAAGAAACATTAAAAATTAAAATAATTGTATATATTTGCGATATATACAACCGCTCTAACATATTGTATAATTCTTTATACAAACTTTTATAAAAGCAAATAAACATCTAATTACTTCTTAAAAAAAGCATTTAAGAGTTTAAAACTTAATTCATAACCTACATGTTTGAAATATCTCAACTTAAAGCAAAGACACTTGCTGAGTTACAACAAATTGCTAAATCTATTGGTCTTACCAAGATTAGCCAGCTAAAAAAGTTGGATCTTGTGTACCAGATCTTAGATACTCAAGCGGCAAACCCTACCAGAGAGGAGAAACCGAAGGCGGAAAAACCAAAAAGAAAAAGAGTTGCTAAAAAACCTGTTCAAACAGAAAAGAGCGAAGCAAAACCTACTGAGGTAAAAGCGAAGAAGGAACCGGAATCAAAGCCAAAACCGAAACCGAAACCAAAACAAAAGCCCTCCGCACCCACCTCAGAAGAAAAAGAAGCTCCTCAACAACAACAGAACAACGACAAAACCCCTCCTCAGCAAAAACCAAAGAATAACGGATCCCATCAGAATCAGAACAATCATAGGAACCGTAATAACAATCAGAATAGAGACCAAAAGAACAGAAACCAAAAAGGAGGAAACCGTTACAAGGACCCTGATTTCGAATTTGACGGAATCATAGAAAGTGAAGGTGTTCTTGAAATGATGCCTGACGGATATGGTTTCTTAAGATCTTCTGATTATAACTATTTGTCTTCTCCAGATGATATTTATGTTTCTCAATCTCAAATCAAATTGTTTGGTTTGAAAACCGGAGATACAGTAAGAGGAAATGTAAGACCTCCTAAAGAAGGTGAAAAATACTTCCCTTTGATCCGTGTATCTAAGATCAATGGACTAAATCCTAACATCGTTAGAGATCGTGTTTCATTTGAACATTTAACTCCATTGTTCCCGGACGAGAAATTCAACTTAGCAGAAAGAAGTAGTAATTTATCTACTCGCATTATAGATCTTTTCTCTCCTATTGGAAAAGGACAAAGAGGAATGATTGTAGCACAACCTAAAACCGGTAAAACAATGCTATTAAAGGATGTGGCCAATTCTATTGCCGCAAACCATCCTGAGGTATATCAAATTGTTTTATTAATTGACGAGCGTCCTGAAGAAGTTACAGACATGCAACGTAGTGTTCGTGGAGAAGTAGTTGCTTCTACTTTTGATGAGCCTGCTGAAAAGCATGTAAGAGTTGCCAATATTGTTTTGGAAAAAGCAAAACGTTTGGTAGAATGTGGTCATGATGTAGTGATCTTATTGGATTCTATTACACGTTTGGCAAGAGCATACAACACTGTTGCTCCTGCTTCGGGTAAAATCTTATCCGGAGGTATTGATGCCAATGCTTTACACAAACCAAAACGTTTCTTTGGTGCTGCCAGAAACATTGAGAACGGAGGTTCTTTAACTATCATTGCAACAGCATTAACAGAGACTGGTTCTAAGATGGATGAAGTGATTTTTGAGGAGTTTAAAGGAACCGGTAACATGGAGCTTCAGTTAGAGCGTAATATTGCCAACAGAAGAATCTATCCTGCTATCGACCTTATCAAATCAAGTACAAGAAGAGACGATCTATTATTGGACGACAAGACGGTACAACGTATGTGGGTGTTGCGTAAATACCTAGCAGATATGAACCCAATTGAAGCGATGGAATTCATTAGTGAGAAGATCAAATTCTCAAGAAGTAATGATGAATTCTTGATCTCCATGAATGGATAATTAAATCATATAACAGCAATAAAAAAGCCGTTCCAAATGGAACGGCTTTTTTATTGTATCGTTGTTTCTTTATTAGTTTACACCATAAAAGAATGCTCTGTTATCTTCTATATCAGATGACTTCTTTAAAGCTTCGAAAACGTTTCCTACTCTACCTTTTCTCTCTTCTGACAGTCGTTGTCTGAAAGGTTCGTAGTTTGGAACTTCAGCTGGCTTTTCTTTCTTAGTGATTACAAAAGCAAACACTCCTTTACCTCCTTCGATTCCGTTGTACAATTGGTTTTCTTTAGCGTAGTACATTGCTCCTACAACTTTAGGCTCAAATCCTACTCCTGTAATAGAAGGTGATTTTAAAGCTACATCACTCATCTTCTTAACAGCTACTTTGTTTGCTGTTGCGATATCATTAAGTGTAGCTCCTTTCATCTTTTCTCTGATCAACTTTGCTTTCTTCTCATTCAATAAAATTGGTTTTACTCTTCCTGTTGCTTTAGATGCCGGCATCAAACCTTCTTTAGTTTTGTTTACCAAAGTAGCTACAACATAACCTCCTTCGACATCAAATCTCTTGAAGTCACCTTTGTCTGTATCGCTAGAAAAAGCCCAAGAAATTACTTCTCTACTGTTTCCTTGAACTCCAGGAAGTCTTTCATCTAATACTTTTAATCCGATAGCCGGTCTTGTAGTATATTTCTTCTCTCTTGCAGCACTGTAGAACTTGTTTGTGTTTCCGTCCATAATAGACAAAGCAAATGTTTCTGCTTCTTGGAAAATTGCATCTTCTGTTGCCTGAGATGGCTTGATTGCTTTACCAAAAGTTACTAGCTTGTATGCATTTTGCTTGTTCTTCTGATCATCAATTCTAATGATGTGGTAACCAAAAGCAGTTTTAACAACTTTTACTTCTCCTTTTTTGTTATTGAAAACAAACTCTGCATAGTCTTTATCAAATCTAGGAGAGAATGCATTTTGGTGATTGATCCATCCTAAATCTCCTCCTTTGTCTTTACTACTATCTGTATTGTACTTAGCAGCCATTTCTTCAAACTTCTTCTTGTTATTTCTAACCAATTTGAAGATGCTATCTGCTGTTACTTTTGCTTGTTCTTCTGTTTGTGTAACATCTGCTCCTGCACGTGCAGCTCCAATATGTGGAATTAAAATATAGCTAGAGCTTACAGAATCTGGTCTCTGAATGATGTCTACAATTTTTGAAATCTTGTAGAAATTTCCTTCTTCGTAAGGACCAAATGTATCATTTACTTTTCCAGCTACTACTTCTTTAGAAATAACGGTAGGAACCTGAGCTTCTAATAAATAGTTTTGAATTAAAGGAAGGTCTGATTCATTCTCTTCGAAGAACAATTGATAGTCTTCTGTGTTTTTAAATCCTAAAACATCAAGATCGTTTCTGTCTTTGGTATCGTTTAATAGATCTGCAACAGATTTCTTGATCTCATCTTTATCTTCTTGTGTAGCTTTGATATCAAACTTCACGAAAGAAAGATCTCTTGTTTCTTCAACTTGAAATTCTTTTGGGTGAGATTTTACATAAGCTTCAATGTCTGCTTTTGATACGTTAACTAAACTATCAGGAATAGTTAAGTAAGGTACATATACAAAATCAGCACTAATCTTAGTATTTTCTTCGTTATATCTATCTTTTCCTTCTTTTAAAGAAGCTCCTAAACCTGCACTTACTAAATTGTTATAAGTATTTCTCTTTAGGTTTAAACCAATTAGATTAATATAATCATCCCAAGCTTTTGCTAATTCTCTATTCTCTCCGTTTCTGGTATCTTGTAAAAACTGTTTGAACATGTTTTCATCAAACAACCCAGCTTCATTAAAGAACTGTGGGTTTTGAGAAACTGATGGCAACGAAATTAATTCATTCCATACATCAGACTCACCAATAGTTACTCCTGCTTCTTCTAATTGTTGAGAATAGATCTTCTCTCTTAAAAGGTTGTTCCAAACAGCATTGGCAGCTTGCATTTCAGTAGCACGATTTTGTGTTCTCGTTTTGTAGCTATCTACTGCTTCTGCATACTCTTGTCTGGAAATAGGTTCACCTCCTATTTCTCCTACTTCATTAATCTTTGAAGAATTAAAGAAATCCGTTAATGTAGATGGATCTAATACAAAGGCAAACAAAGCCAATCCAATAACGGCGATCAATGCAACAGATCTTTCTCTAATTTTTGATAAAATTGCCATAAAGTTGATTATTTTATTTTGAATGGGCGAAGATACAATTTGCCAATTAAATAAACAACCTGAAACCCTAGTATTTACAGAAATTTTACAAGAAAATTAACGTAGAAAATATGTTTTAATTCTCCTTATTTTCCAAGGCTTTAAGGTAAATATCGTCGATTTTTGAGGAGCTTACTTTTAGAATCTTAATGTGATAGTTCAAGATCTCCAGTTCTTCATCTTGCTTAGGTATATTTTCTGTATGATTGATGATAAAACCTCCTAAAGTTTCGTAAGCTTCTTCTTTTGGAATATTCAAATCGTACTCTTCATTCAAATAGTCTACCTCTAAACGAGCTGATAAATTGAATTCATTATTGGTCAGTTTTTCTTCCAACAATTCTTGCGAATCGTGCTCATCTTCTATTTCTCCAAAGAGCTCTTCTACAATGTCTTCAACTGTAATCATACCTGATGTTCCTCCATACTCATCTACAACAACAGCAATGCTTTTTCTCTTTTTCATCAGAATGTTTAATACATCATTGATCATCATAGATTCCGGCACTATTTCTACCGGTAGTAAGATAGATTTAATAGTACGTGGCTTTTTAAACAACTCAAAGGCATTGACATATCCGATAATATCATCCAATGAGTTTTTATACACTAAGATCTTAGAATACCCGGTACTGATGAATGATTCTTTTAACTCATTGACCCCGTCATGGATCTCAATGGCCATGATCTCTGTTCTAGGCACCATGATCTCACGAGCTTTTACCTTTTGAAACTCTAGTGCGTTTTGGAAGATTTGTATTTCAGAATCCATTTCTTCCTCGTCGTTTCCGGTTTCCAGTTGTTCCGAAATATAGTTTCCAAGTTCTTCTTTACTAAACTCTGTTTGTTCTTCTTCTGAATGCGTTTTGAAAAATACTCTCAGGAAAAAGTTAGAAATTCCATTCACGATAAACGAGAGTAAATAGAGGATCAAATAAAAGACGTATGCCGGTATAGCAAAGAATTTAAGCATTTGATTGGCATACACTCTAAAGATGGCTTTGGGTAAGAATTCTGCTGTAACAAGAATAACTAGTGTAGAAATAACCGTTTGAATAAGTAGAATCCAAAAGTCGGAATATTGTTCTATGGGCAATGTTTCTACGATTACCTTCCCCATAAAATAACTATATACTACTAAGGAAATATTATTCCCTACGAGCATGGTTGTTATAAATTTTGAAGATTTTTGGGTAAGTTTTCCTAGAATGGTTGGTATAAACCCTGACCTTTTTTTCTCCAGTTCTATGTGGAGCTTATTTGCAGAAACAAATGCGATCTCCATTCCTGAGAAGAACGCTGAGAGGATAATAGAAGTTAGAATAATTATTATATCTAGCTCCATTTATTTTTGTTCGGTTCTCTCTGCAATCCTTTTCCTAAACTTTCTTGTAAAGAAAAACTTAAGTATAACAGCTCCGGCAATGGCTAGAAGAATTAATGCCATTTTTATATCTTTTCCGAACTGTAAAATTCCTTCTACTATTAGGATCAATGCAATAATCAGGTATCCGTAATAGGTATATTTCCAAAGCTTAGTCATAGTTCATCTTCATTGGTTATGATGTCTCCTGTTATTTTCTTAGACACCCATTTGGTTAAATTCTCTCTCGACTCAAACCCTATTCCTTTTGTAAAGGTACTATCGGTCAATTTCGTTAATATAAATGGTTTTTCCGAGAAAAAGTATTTATTTTTTTGATCCCAAAATAATTGATCAGTTTCCAATTTTGTCATATCCGTATGGTTAATCACCACAACATTTCCTTTTAATTCAGAAATAGAGGTCTTTGCATACGACAGTGCATAATCTCCAACAACGGTTACAGAATCTTTGCCGTCATTTTCAAAATTGATAATCTTCACTCCTTTTGGGAACTCGTTATACGGATGATTTTTACGATTGCTAAAATCATTCAATTGTGGAGTGATGAGTTTAGAGGTAATACGTCCCGAATCTTTATATACGTGATAGGCATCTCTTGCCACACCTATTGGCAAGTTCTTTTCTGCCAAAAAATCACGTACCTCTTTAGAATCATTGGTACAAGAAAAAAGCATTGCTGTGAACAATACCACAGCAATGCTTTCTTTTATTATTTTGAAAGGTTTATTCATTATTTACCACTAGTGGCCACCTTTACAGATTCATTTATCCAACATTTAACAGCAAAAGAATCTCCTACTTTTTTACCTTCAGTAAATACTACTTTCTTAGAAGGGAAGTTAGCTTTATAGTTTCTCATGAACTTACCTGCTACTGTACTGATACTTGGATCTACAGCAGAAGCTTTTCTAGCTTTGTTATAAGCTGCAACATAAGTCATTCTCTTTTCAAACTCACTGTTACCACATGCATTTACAGAAGTAGCATATAAGTTTGCGATGAATAAATATGCTTTACCAAAATTAGGGTTTAAGCTAATTGCTTCTCTAGCTAAAGATCTAGCTTTAGATTTTTGCCCTCTTTTTCTAGCAGCCTGAGCAAATTTTAATTTATAGTTTGCTTTCTTTAAAGGATCTGTTTCTAACTCAAATGCTTTCATTCTCATTTGCTCTGCTCCAGCATTGTCTCCATTCTTTGCTAATACTCCGGCAACAAATGTATATGCGTCTGCAGAAGGAGAAGCATCTGCATATGCTTTTGCTAGTTTTTCAAATAAAGGATCATCAGTACATTCCTTGTTAAACATTCTTGAAACGGCTCTTTTTAACCATTTAGCATTGGTTTTATTAGCTTCAAAATCTCTAGTATACAATGGAACTAATCTATCACAAGTAGACAACGTTACAATAATATTATCTAACCCTGTTTCAACTTGCCCTAATGCTTTAGAGTTAACTGTATAAATTTTTAAGTTTCTTTTTTCTTTCTTATCTAACTCTTCTCCAGCTTCCTCTTTATTTTGAAGTGGCACTAATTTTTTAGAGTAGTCAGCTAATTTAGCAGCTACAGACTCTAACACATCGTCATACGTATCAAATACTTTTTGAGGGTTTGAATCTTTGTTCTTATCAGTAATTCCTTGAAAGTATCTGTAGATATTTTTCACACCCAACCTTGTAGGGTCTATATTGTAAGCTTTTTCTAATAAAACAAATACTTCATCATCAGACGCTAATTTGTTTTCTATTAAAAAAGCAGCATAATCACTGTGCACTTTAGCAACATCATTATTAGGATAGTTTTCTAATCTTTGATCATAAACTCTTTTCATTAAGACAGCTGCTGCTGACTTATCTGTTCCTTCTTCATATCTCTTTTTTGCTAATTTATATCCCAATTTATAAATATTAATCGATAACTTTTTACAGTTATCCATTAACCAAATCCAATTTGTATATGCATCATCATATTTTTTGGATTGGTAATCCCCTTTAAAAAGGTTATACTTAATTGTACACTCTTGCTGTTCTGCTTGAGCTACAACTGTTGTTAATCCCATGAAAAGAAATAAGTTAGCTAGTAAAATAATTCGTTTCTTCATTTTTAATAGTATTTGTTAATCAATTTGTCTTTTTCTAAACCATAAGTCGTTTAGAGATAAACTCAAACGCAAATTTAAGTAATTCTCTTGGAGTAATCCATTCTCTGTTGAACCTCTCTTTCCATATTCAAATCCAACATTTACATTAGAGACCCTATTCCCCAGTGGTAAACCTAAACCAAAAGATATGCCAAAGTCATCAACAGCTGTAAAAGTATTTCCACTAGGTATACCATTTACCAACAATCCAGTCTTTGCATATTTGAATCCGGCTCTATATGTTACTCTCTGCCAATAACTGGAAATAGAGTTAAATTTTGGAAGGTAAAACCCTCCTAAAGATACTCTTGACGAGTTTCCATATCGCAAGCTTTGTGCTGACTCATTCAAATATCCTGATGGCATCAATGCATCTTGAAACTGATAGTCTACCGCAGCATACCATTTATTTTGTTTTCCTACTCCAATTCCAACAACTGTTTCCAAAGGTCTTTCTAAATTCCCTCTTAAAGATGTTGCTGAAAGTGTATCTCTTGGAATTTCACCTCCTAAAGATCCTTGAGTAAAAGAATACAAGTATTCTTCTCCTTTTGCTCTTAGTCGGTTGCTCAATTTAACTGCTGCTCCTACAGTAAGATCAATATCTTCCTTTATTTGAGTTTTGTACTGTGCCCCTATTTTTATAGAACCTCCTCTAATTCTAGAATCTTCAACATTTTTAGTTCCTAGAGCTACATTCTGTCTTCTGTTACTAACATTGTTTGTGATATTTCCAAACAAGAAATCAACTTCTACACCTAGAGAAAATCCTTTGAACAATTTTGCTCCAATTCCTCCATATAATCTATTTACAGCTCCGTCTCCGGTAAAAGCAGTAATGTCTACTATGTTTCCATCTCCATCAACGAGATTATTGATTAATGAATACCCTACAGCTGAAGTAGGTTGCAATCCAGCAATAATTCCTGCATTTTTACTAATAGGTACTCCAAAACTAAAGTAACTTAAACTTGTTGTTGCTGAAGACTGATTGGTATCTGCGTCTTTTACTCTTAGATCGTTGTGTAAAAGTCCAAAAACGTATGTTGCATATCTCAATTCTGATAATGCAGCCGGGTTGATAAAGTTTAAGTATTGGCTACTACTGTAAGCAGCTCCTACACCACCCATACTAATTTGCTCTACAGTTCTTGTTCCGAACTCGTCTCCTACTCCAAAAATTGAATATGGAGATGAACTTGATCTTTGAGAAAATGCTTGGATCGATACTAGTGCAGTAATGAAGAATATGATTCTTTTAATCATTCTTTATTATTAAATGTCAATATTTGATTTAATCCGTGGAGGAGAAAATTTTGATTGGCAAATATGCTATTTTTTAATTGTTTGGACAAGAATTTTGTATCTCCTCCTGTTAAAACTACTGTTAAATCTTGATATTTTGCCTGATATTGGTTGATTACCCCTTCAATTTCCTGAATTACACCATTAATTATGCCAGAGTGAATTGCTCCTGAAGTTGAATCTCCAATCAAATTAAACTCCTCATTAATAGTTAATTGAGGGAGTTTTGAAGTATAATCGTGTAACGATCTATATCGAACTGTTATTCCTGGTGAGATTGCTCCACCTAGATATTCGCTTTTACTATTTAAAAAATCATAAGTAATGCAAGTTCCCGCATCTATAACCAATACATTTTGGTTAGGAAACTCACCAATAGCTCCTGCAACAAGTGCAATTCTATCAATTCCTAAAGTCTTAGGTGTACTGTATAAGTTCTGAAACGGAACAGGTGTTGTACTATTTAATTGAATAAAACGCGGAATTTTACTTAACTGATCGACTATTTTGGTGTTATTTTCTCTTACAGAAGACAAAATACATTGGTTAATTTCTCTTTCTTGTAAAATTTGTTGAATTTTTTTTGAGAATTGTTCTTCTTCAAAAACAAAATGCTCAATCAACTTATGTAACTCAAATACAGCCGCTTTGACTTGCGTATTTCCTATATCAACAACAAGATTTATCATGTGGTTAAAAATGAAGCTCAAAAATACAATAGATTTTTGTAATTTTATTTGGCAGATATAAAAAACTCGTTTTATATTTGCACCCGCTAGAGCGATAGCGACCAATGGTGCCTTAGCTCAGTTGGTAGAGCAAAGGACTGAAAATCCTTGTGTCCCTGGTTCGATTCCTGGAGGCACCACCAAAAACCCGAACAAGTTTGTTCGGGTTTTTTTATACTTTCTTTTTATTTTTTTGCAACGCACACTTTTCCTTATCGTCTTTCCTACAGAAACTAAAACCAAGATTATGAAAAGTATCACAACCAAATTTTTTCTTCTAGCCTTATTTGTATCATCATTAGCTTTTTCTCAAAGCAGAGTAAAAGAGCGCGACGTAATTGGAACATGGAAGTTCCATATAGATCTTAATAAAGAGATCGATGAAGTAGATGAAGAAGAGGGTTCTTTTGGAAGAGCTCTTGCAAAAGGAATTTTAAAAACCGTAGATGAACTCATTAAAGATGCAGAGATCACTTTTGAGTTTAAAAAGAACCATATTTTAGTCATCAAACAAAAATCTCTGGATGAAGATGAAACTATAAAAGCAGAAGCTTGTACTTGGAGTATTGACAAAAAAGGAAGATTGGTTACCACTTCTAAAAGAGGTGATCGTCTGAAATTAAACGACAATAACGGCTGGATGCTAAAAAGAGGGAAACTTGTTTCTGTAGACGATAACAGGAAAGTTCAGGATAATGTATGGCTTGAAAAAGTAAAACGTTAAATCGATTCACAAAACAAAAGCCCAATCATATGATTGGGCTTTTGTTTTATATCATCTGTAAATTGATAACTTCTTGATTGGTTAACTCTCTCCATCTTCCTCTTTGGAGATTCTTTTTGGTAAGTCCAGCAAAAATAACTCGATCCAGTTTTACCACTTTATAACCTACGTGTTCAAAGATCTTTCTAACAATTCTGTTACGCCCGGAATGGATTTCTATTCCTATTTCCGTTTTGTTTTGCCCTTCTACATAGGAAACAGCATCTATAAATACTTTTCTTCCTTCTATAATAACATCTCCTCTTAATTTTTCTAGATCTTTTAAATCTAGCTTTCTATCTAAAGAAGCATGATACAACTTTCGTACATTATGCTTGGGGTGTGTTAGTTTCTTAGCTAACTCACCATCATTAGTAAACAACAACAAACCAGTAGTCATACGGTCTAATCTTCCTACAGGATAAATTCTTTCCTTTGTTGCGCTATCTACTAAATCCATCACAGTTTTTCTACCGCGTTCATCATCCATTGTTGTGATGTAATTCTTAGGCTTGTTTAACAAAACATATCTCTTTTTTTCCGGAGAGATCATTGTTCCGTCAAACCTTACTTCATCTGTCGGTTGCACTTTATACCCCATTTCTGTAACCAACTCACCGTTTACAGTAACACTACCGTGCTCTATAAAAGTGTCGGCTTCTCTTCTTGAACAAATTCCTGAATTGGAAATAAATTTGTTCAATCGGATACCATCAGTATCTGTCTTTTTGGGTTGTGAACTTGTTTTCTTAAAGTCTTTTTGAAAACCTTTTTTACGTTGAGGAGAGTTGCCTTTACTTGCGTGTCGTCCTCTCGACGAGTTTTTACGTGTGCTCATTTTAAAATTTTCGGCAAAGGTACTGCTAATTATTTCATTTTTAATGAAGTCTGTCAATAACTTTCTCTATGAGCAGGCTTGGATCAATAAAAACCAGACTTACAACTCCTAACAACAATAAAAACTTCAATGCTGTATGAAGAACTGTATAATGCCTCTTTTCTTTTGATTTAAACAAAGCCACTCCTACAACAATAAGAGATACCATTGTTATATAGAAATAATATTTCATGTAGGAAATAGCAGGATAAGTAAAGAGGAAAATTACAGGGCCTAAGGTCATTAAAAGTAAAAACACCGAAAATATCTTTGTATTACGCTCGCCATAAGCTACAGGAAACGTCTTATAATTACTTGCTACTGCTCCTTTCATATTCTCTAAATCCTTGATCAGTTCTCTTACCATGATCACAAGAAACAAGAAGATCGCATGCACAAAAATGATCTTAGAGAAATTCTTAAAATAGACAAACACTACGAAAAAAGGCAAAATTGTAAGAACCGTGGCCGCTATTAAACCTGTAAGAGGATATTTCTTTAGCTTGTGGGAATAGAACCAAATTCCGAAGATATAAACAGAAAAAAAGGCTGCCGCTTTCCAAGACACAAAATACGCAATAACCACTCCTATAAAATTAAGGATAAAGTACAGAGTTAGTTTTGTTTCCTGACTCACATAACTATCTAAACCGGCTTTATAAGGTCTATTGATTTTATCTGCCCTGCTATCGTAAAAGTTATTGATAATATAACCTCCGGCCACAACACAAATAGAGGCAATAACTACAAATAATAAATGCAGATCAAATACAACGTGTCTAACTGATTTTTGAGGAGAAAAGATAAAAATAGAAGCTAAATATTGAGCTGCAACCAGCACCAAAATGTTGTAACCTCTAACAACAGACAGCAGGCTAAAAACCTTATAAAATAAAGAAACTTGCTTCGTATTCTCCATTTTAAATAGCTTCTAGAATCTGTATACTACCTCTAATTTATAATCTTTAAGTGATTCTTTGGCTTTATCGTAGTCTTGTGTAAATCCTAAGATATAACCTCCTCCTCCTGAACCGCATAACTTCAGGTAATAATCATTTGTAAGAATTCCTTGCTCCCAAACTTTGTGAAATGCTGAAGGAATCATTGGTTTGAAGTGTGCAAAAACAACTTTAGACAGATTCTTCACATTTCCAAAAAGTGATTTGATGTTTCCGTGTAAGAAATCATCAATACACGCATCTGTATAAGAAACAAACTCTTCATTGAGCATTCTTCTAAAGCCTTCGTTTTTCATCTTATTCATAAAGATGTTTACCATAGGCTCTGTTTCTCCTACTTGTTCAGAGTCTAACAAGAACACAGCTCCTTTTCCTTCTTTTTGCGAAGGAATTCCTGCCGGTTCTATATTTGTTTTTGAGTTGATTAGTATAGGTAAACTTAGGTAACTATTTAAGGGGTCAAGCCCAGAGCTTTTTCCATGGAAAAAAGATTCCATAGCCGAAAAAATATCTTTGAGCTTTAATAATTTATCTCTTGTTAGGTTTTCTAGAACTGTAATCTTATCATTCGCATATTGATCATACACAGAAGCTACCAAAGCTCCTGAACTTCCCACTCCGTATCCTTGAGGAATAGAAGAATCAAAATACATCCCACCATCTATATCTTGCTTAAATCTATCCAAGTCAAAGGATACAATATTAGTATCCAAATCTTTTAGATATTCGTAAAACTTAACAAGGTTTTCGTTTGACTTTTTCGCTTCACCTGATAAATTCGCAACTGACTTTAATGCTCCTTTGTATGAATTGTAGGGTATAGCAAGTCCTTTGGAATCTTTAATGATACCATACTCACCAAAGAGCAGTATTTTTGCGTAAAAAAGAGGTCCTTTCATAGGGTTTTATTATAGTACAAAGGTACGATAAAATTATTCATCATCAGGATAATAGACATTTTTGTAGAAAGTTTTCCATACTCCTACTTTCTCTCCATCTCTATATTTTCCTTTTGTTTTTATTTTTCCTGTTTTGTAATAGATCTTCCAAACACCTTCTTTGTTTCCTTTATCATAACCTCCATCTACTTTTAATTCTCCTGTTGGATAGAACTCTTTATAAGGGCCATTAAGCTTCCCTCTCCTGTATTTCTCTTTTTTAGAAACGATTCCATCTCTAAAATAATAGGTTAGAATTCCATTAAACCTTTCGCTTCCTACAGTAGAAAATTCTGCCTTCCCTTCTCTGTATTTGTTACCATTTTTATAGTAATCTATAATAACATAACTCCCGCGTTTCTTTTTGGGTGATGGCCTATAGTAAACTCCATTCTTTTCTGTTGTGATCTGATGATCTTCACCAATCCAGACTCTGGCTTGAGCTTCAGAAGTAAATGGGGATATTCCAATAAATAAGAAGAAAACAAAAAGAAATATTGTTTGTTGATTGCCTTTCAAAAGATTATAATTTTTTAGCTCCTAAGCCTACACTATCACAAATATACTGATTTTTCTGACAGTATTTAGAAAGCTGATTTTCAGCAAACTGCAAAACACTTTCTTTCTCATTCTCAGGGTACAACATATGTACATTGGCTCCTGCATCTAAGGTGAAACAAACTTTGCTTCCTGTTTCTTCTCTATAATTCCAAATTGCATTGATGATCTCTAATGTATTAGGCTTCATCAAAATAAAATACGGATTACTAGTCAACATCATTGCGTGTAAACTCAGCGCTTCGCTCTCTACCAAACTGATGAATTCATCAATATTTCCTTCTTTTAGACAACGGGTGATCTTTGACAAATTATCATTTGCTTGCTGAAAACGTTGCTCTGCAAAAGGATGGTTGTGCATCAAATTATGCCCTACTGTACTGCTTACTTGCTTTTCTCCTTTGTCTACTAATAAGATAGTGTCTTGATAGTTTTCGAAAATAGAAGCTACTTGAAATGGAAACTTAACTCCGTAAAGATCAGAACTGCCTTCAATTTCTTCATGCAATCCCCAAACAACCAACGGCCCTTCTATACTTCTGCTTGCGCTTCCAGAGCCTAATCTTGCTAAGAAAGAAGCTTTCTTATTCAAAAATTCATCGCTCAGTGTTGATTTGCTTAACTCATTTTCGAGGTTCATCAAACACATGGCAATGGCACTCATCCCACTTGCTGAAGAAGCAATTCCGCTACTATGGGGAAATGAATTCTCTGAATTGATAACCATTTCATAATTCAGTAAATATGGGCAGTACTCCAAAATTCTTTCGAAAAACTTTGCGATCTTAGGTTTAAAATCGTCTTTCTTTTTACCTTCAAAGAACAACTCGAAAGTTGGCGTTTCTACCTTGTCGACTTTTTTAAAATCAATGGTTGTAATGGTATGACTCTGACTTAAGGCAAAGCTTATGGAAGCATTCTTAGGAAGTTGAGGGTCTGTTTTCCCCCAATATTTCACCAATGCAATATTACTTGGTGTTTGCCAAGTAAAGCTTGCTTTTTCTAAAGAGTTCTGTAATGATCTTGGAATGAATTCTTGTGTACCCAAAGGACTTGTTTTGCAGCAAAGATAGAAGTTTTACCTCATTACTCATGCAACCTTTTCAGCACATTTTCTTTATAGGATCTGCTGATAGGAATTGCTTTTTTGCCGAGTTCAATAAATTCGCTTGTAAAGGATGTTATTTGCCCTATTGAAACAATAAATGACCTGTGAGTTCTCAAGAAATAATCTTTTGGCAATTTGCTTTCTATATTGTTGATGGTTTCTCTTGTAACTACAACCTGATCTTTCAGGTGCATTTTTATATAATCGCTTAAACTTTCGATGTATATAATATCATCAAAATTGATCTTCACCATTTTTCGTTCTGATCGCACAAAAATAAATTCTTCTTTTTTTGTAGGCGTCACAACTTCATTTACGTTCTCTTTTGACATGTACAAATCGAAGAACTGACGTACTGCCTTGAAGAAGCGATCAAAAGAAATGGGTTTTAATAAATAGTCTACTACCTGCAAATCAAACCCTTCAATAGCGTATTCTCTGTAGGCTGTTGTAAATATGATCTTTGTTTTAGATTGAATGCTCTTAGCCAATGTTAAACCGGAAATTTCCGGCATGTTAATATCCAAAAATAATAGTTGAATATCTTCTTTAGCAAGAATTTCTAGTGTTTCACTCACGTTCTTACACTCTCCTATCAATTCTAGATCGGGAATTTTTTCTACAAAAGATTTGATGATCTCTCTTGCTACAGGTTCGTCATCAGTAATTAAACATTTAACTTTAGGCATCCTCTATTGTTTTTTGATCTGACAATTGAATTTTTAATTCTACATAAAACTCGTTTGCCTGGCGATTAACGTCAAGTTCATAACGATTTGCATATAACATTTCCAGTCTTTTTCGGATATTGTCTAAACCGATCCCTTTAGTTTTCTCCTCATTCTTTTGACAAGAATTTTTCATCTGAAATACAAAAAAGCCATGCTCTTCTTTTGCTAAGATATCTATACTTAAAAAGCCATCAATAATAGCTCCGTGCTTGAATCCATTTTCTACAAAAGGAATTAACAGCATAGGTGCTACTTGCATATCACTCTTTAAATTTTCAAAACTAACATTCACTTTTAAAGTATCGTGAAATCTCATTTTCTCCAGAGAAATATAATCTTCAATATGTTCTAATTCGCTTTTCAACGGAACTCCCGGTTTGTCTATTTGATACAGTATATAATCCAATAAATTAGACAGCTTTAAGATCATCTCCGGAGCTTCTTCTTTTTTTGCCAGAGCAAATCCATAAATAGTATTTAGTGAATTGAATAAAAAGTGAGGATGAATCTGCATTTTCAGCAGTTTCAATTCTTGTTGTTTTAATTGTAACTGTGCTTGTAATATCTTATTCTTTAAGTCTTCATTTTTTATATTAGACAGGTAACTATAGACAACAAAACTTATTGCGGTAGCTATGATCACTACAAAATAGACCCCTAAAATAATCAGTGCTAATGATTTGGTAAGCACAATTGAGTTTGCCTCTTTTAAATAAGAAGAAAAAACCAAGCCATAAAAAACAGAAAGGAGAATGGCAACGAAAGAAATGATGAAAGTATACCCTCCATATAAAAGGAATAATTTGTATTTCTTTTTCAACAAATAATTAGGAATTAAATACAAAATGATAAAGTAACTAAATAGAATAGTTACCGGCATTAAGTACCTTGAAAAACTATTTACGTACTCTATATTAGAGCTACCATATCCCAAAAAATAAGTATAGAATGAATAGACTCCTATCCAAAAGAATACATTTACAAGTAAGAAAGAAAAATATTTCAACACCTTCTTCATAAGCCTGCAATATCTTATATTTTATAGAATTTTGATGGTTTTTGCGATTAAATTCCAATACTCATAGACAAATAACCGATTTTAGTCTATTTTGTTGAAACTAGTTTTAGATTTGTTATTTTGAGCTCATAAATTGTAGGTCATCGCTATTAAAGATTAGCTACGGATTTGAGGTATACTTTTGATTCGTAACATTAAAAACAAAGAATTATGAAATTTTTATTCTTCAACTTATTAAATGACGGTGGTCCTATTTTTATGTATCCTACTTTATTAATGCTAATCATATGTATTATTTTATTGGTAAAAGCCTTTTTAAAGGGTGATGAAAATGGCAAATCATTAAATCTTTTAAAACACATTAGCTTATTTGCCTTGGTTTGGGGATTTCTTGGACTATTTATTGGTTTAATAGAAGCTTTCGATGCTATATCTATGGCAACCCATGTTTCTAGTGCTGTATTTGCAGATGGTCTAAAAATTGGACTCTTATCACCTACCTTTGGGATGGTTACCTTTTTAATTGTTCGCTTAGGAATCATTGGTCTAACAATGAAAAAAAAGTAAGCTAACGCATCAACTTCCACATATAAAGAGACATAATTCCACTTAGTCTTTTTCAATCTTTAACAACAATATTTATGAGAAAATCTATTATTTTCTTAGTGGCATTGTTATGCCATTTCACAAACTATTCTCAAACATTCGATTCAAAGAAATTAGATCGTTTTTTTGATTCGATGCAAACAAAAAAAGATGGAATGGGAATGATTTCTATCTATAAAAACAATAAACAAGTTTATCAAAAATCAATTGGGTATGCTAATGTAAAAACTAAAAAGAAAGCAGATCAAGAAACCCTATATAGAATTGCTTCAATTTCTAAAACTTATACTGCAACAATCATCCTACAAATGATAGAGGAAAAGAAGTTATCGTTAACAACTCAGTTAAGTGACTATTTTCCTCAAGTGCCCAATGCTACGAAAATTACAATTGAAGATTTACTAAGACATCAAAGCGGATTATATAATATTACCCAAGATGAAAACTTACGTTCTTGGGTGATCAAAAAACAAACGAGAAAACAAATGTTAGATCGTATTGTAAAATATCCTGTAGATTTTCAACCCAAAGAGAAAACTTCGTACTCAAACACAAACTACATTTTACTTTCATATATAGCGGAAAAAATTGATAGAAAATCTTTCTCTTCCATTGTTAAGAAAAGAATTGTTCGCCCTCTTAAACTTAAGAGAACACACTTTGGAAAACGTTTGAATGGTAAGAAAAATCAAGCTTTGCCCTTTTATCTTAAAAATGAGAAATGGTACCCTATTACAACAGAAACTCATTTAAGCGCCCCTATGGGAGCGGGCGGAATAGTAGCAAGTACTAACGATCTTGCTAAATTTTACATGAATGTATTTGGCAACAAATTGTTTTCTAAAGCTTCTTTACAGCAAATGACAGACACTTCAAAAGGAATGGGTTTAGGCATTTCCAGCATGGAATACAAAGGGCTTATGGTTTTTGGCCATGATGGTGGTATTGATGGTTTTTCTTCTTTTGCTTTACATATCCCAGAGAAAAATCTAACTCTGGCAATTACATTAAATGGATCTACTTCTGAGATTGTACCTACGGTTATCTCTATTCTTGACATCTACTTTGAAAACGACCCTACATTAAAAAGGTCTTCTACTTTTAGCGTAAGCTCTAAAGATTTAGATAAATATCTAGGTATATACGTGAGTAAGACTTTTCCGGCAAAAGTAACTATCACAAAAAAAGGGAATGTGCTCTTCGCTCAAGCAGAAGGACAGCCTTTATTTAAACTCCTGGCAGTAAAAAAAGATCATTTTTCATATGACTCTATGGGGATTAAATTCTCATTCAATCCTCCTAATGAAGCAATCTCAATTTTCTTTAGAGGCAATACTCATTTATTTAAAAGAATAAGATAATGGCAAAATCAAGCACCTTTCTCATTTTTATTTTAGCTTCTTTCTTCGGCTTTTCTCAAAGTAAAGGAGATCAATTGAGAAATGAAGGCAATTTAACTCAAGCTATAGAAGCTTACAAATCCGACTTTATCAAGAACCCTGAGAACTCCAGAAACACTTACAACTTGGCTTGTGCTTTTGCATTGACCTTTGCTCAAAAAGATAGTGCCTTCCATTATCTGACCATTGCCTTAAAAAATGATGATAGCTTATGGGCTTTGGCAGATAATGACTTGATCTCATTGACTGACGATCCCAGATGGAAAACGATTCAAGAGCAGCAATTGACAAAATTTCAAGCTAAGAAAGGAAAGCTACAGCAATCAGAATATGCAAGAAAGTTACTCATGCTTATTATGAAAGATCAAGCAATGGATTATCAAATAGATCTAGCCAAAAAGTATTACATGAAAAACGGTCAGATTCCGCATTGGTACTATCCTATTGCTCATCTTAAAAAGCAACTAAGTTCCGACAACTTTGAACAAATGGAACAGTTGATTAAAATCTACGGGTGGCCTACCTATTCAAAAGTTGGAAAACTGGCGGCAGATGGTCCTTTGCTAATCATCAATCATCATGAAGATGATGCAATTCGCATCAAATATCTACAGCAAATAAAAACAGCTTGTTTAAAAAAGGAAGGCAGCTGTATGGAATACGCAAAAATTCAAGATCGAATTCTGGTAAATCAAGGAAAACCACAAATTTATGGGATGCAGTTTCGCTATGACACAAACAGAAAACTTGTTCCTTTTCCTGTAGAAGAGCCTGAATATGTAGATCAAAAAAGATTGGCTATTGGTCTCGAACCAATCAAAGATTATTTAAAACGAAAGATAAATTTTGATTGGAAAGTAATGCAAAAGAGAAAGTAGTTGATATTTAGTTAGTGCTTTAAGTGCCCATTTCGTTAAGGAATGGGTATTTTTGCTTTATGAGCAGAAAAATAAAATTGATCTGGGATTTTAGAGGTCCGGAAGCTTTGGAAACAGCCAAGCATCATACCATTCATTTAAAAGAATTTGCAGCCATGGAAAACCTACATTATCATGAAGCTGATGTCACAGAACTCAACCCAATGCTAGCCTATGCTTTTATTACAGTAGACGAAAAAGATATGCTTACCTATAGAAATGCTCTAAAACCTCATCGTGGTGAAATAGCATAAAGAAAGGATAGTATTAGGTGTAGATGTGGCGTTTACTGTCTTTAGTAATTTTAGGAACTGAGCGATTTCGCGCATATCCAACCTCCGGTCCACGCATTTTGAAAGTTGAATCCTCCGGTTACTGCATCTATGTTTAAAACCTCTCCTACAAAGAACAGGTTTTGATGAAGCTTACTTTCAAATCTTTTGAAATTGATCTCTTTTAAATCTACTCCTCCAGCAGTTACAAACTCTTCTTTAAAAGTACTTTTTCCTTTGGCTTGAAACACAGCTTTTGTTAATTGATCTGCCAGTTTTTGCAATTGTACTTTGCTTAGGTCTGCCCAGTTTTGATCAGGATTGATATGAGATGCTATGACCAATCGTTCCCATAATCTTCTTGGAATCTCGGTAAAAGGAGATTTTAATATCAATTGCTTTTTGGATTGTTGAGCCTTTAAGTTTTGTAAATCTTCTAAAACTTCATTGGTAGATTGAGACAGCCAATTTACCTCCACTTTGTATTCGTAGTTCTTCTTTGCTAAAATTCGCGCACCAAAAGCTGATAATTTTAAAACAGCCGGTCCACTCATTCCCCAATGCGTAATCAATAAAGGCCCAAAAGCTTCTAGCTTAGTATCTATTAATTTTACTGTGGCATAAGGCACTGAAATTCCTAATAAATCTTTGATTCTTGGGTCTTTGATATTGAAAGTAAATAAGGAAGGTACTGGTTCTACAATAGAATGTTTTAACGATTTTGACAGATCCCAAACTTTTTTACTGCTTCCTGCTGCTATCACCAAAGCATCACAAATAAATTGTTCTTCCTTGGTATTTACGATCCATTTTTCTCCTTCTTTCACAACCGAAGTTACTCCATGATTTTTTAATACCGGAATATTCAACTCTTTGGTTTTCTTTAAAAAGCAATCAATGATCGTTTGTGACGAATTGGATTCTGGAAATACACGATTATCACCTTCAATTTTTAATGGAATTCCATTATTCTCAAACCACTCAAAAGTGTCTCCTGTCATAAATTGATGAAAAGGCCCTAAGAGTTCTTTTTCTCCTCTAGGGTAAAACTTCACCAACTCTTTAGGTTCAAAGCAAGCATGGGTTACATTGCATCTTCCTCCTCCAGATATCTTTACTTTCTGTAAAACTTCTTTTCCTTTTTCTAGGATGGTAATATCCAACTCAGGATTTATCTCTTTGGCATTAATAGCCGTAAAGAAACCTGCTGCTCCACCTCCAACGATGATTACTTTTTTCATAGAACCATTTCTGAATAGGAAAGAATTGTTGAATATCCTTTTTGTTTGAAATAATTGGGAGTCTCTTCATTTCCGGTAACCAAAATAAAATCTCCTCCCCAAGCACCAAGGCTTTTTATACTTCCAAAATAATCTGGAAATAAATTTTCTTTTACGGTAGGTAACCCTATTACAGAAGAAATTAGCAACTCATGTTCTTCTATCAAAGACTCAAACACTTCTATACTTTCTATTGCCAAAAGATCAAAAGAAATCTGAGAAATTCTATCAATAAGCTCTTTTTTGTCTTTGCTGTTTTCTCTGTAACGTTGAATCCCTTCTCTGCTATTTTGCTTTTGATTTAGATGTACAAAAAATAATTGCTCTTTAAATGATGGTGTAAAGTCACATGTATTAACAAATGGTTCTTTCCCATCAAACCTATACAAAATTGGTGAATCATTCTGAGCACAAGCAATGTCGTAACCACTCCCAGAGAAAGAATTCCATAATAATTTAAAAGGATCAACATTAGCCCATTGTGCTATATTATTGATGAGTGTTGAAGAACTTCCCAAACCCCAATCTCTAGGAAAGGTTAAATTAGTTTTTACTACAAAGCCTTTCTCTGTTTGTAAAAAGTCAGTATTCAACCTTCTAGCCTCTTGCAATATTTTCAATAAGGTTTCTGCAATAAATTCAGAGCTTCCTTCTTGTGATGAATTAAATGTTGCGCTTACCAGCCTTAATTTAGGAAGATCGAAAATAGCTTCAAACCAACATTGATTTGCATGGTCAAAACTCCCCCAAATCAGTTGTGATTCTTCAATAGACTCTACAGTAAGATCTTGTCCAAAAGAAGTGGGCACAGCTAAGGAAGTTGCTCCATCTAAAACAACATATTCGCCTGTAAGCAATAACTTTCCGTTCGAGTAGTATCTATTCAATTATTGTTCTTTTGTCAGGTCGAGCGGAGTCGAGACCTAAATTTACAAAAACCTCTCGACTCCGCTCGAGGTGACATTTTGTAGTGAAACTACTTTTTTATCTTATTATACTTTTCAACTACAGCACTATGCGAAACTGTTTTGCCATCAAAATAAGTAGCAATCTCTTTTTTCTCAGATTCATTAGCACCAAGTTGGTTTAAGATATTCATCAAATGCATTTTCATATGACCATGCTGAATTCCTTTCGTTGTCAATGCTCTTAAAGCAGCAAAATTCTGAGCCAATCCTGCAGTTGCCATAATCATCATCAATTCTCTTGCAGATGGTTTTTGCAACATATCTAAAGATAACTTTGCCATCGGATGTAAAGAAGTCAACCCTCCTACTGTTCCTAATGCCAATGGAATTTCTATCCAAAAACGGAATATACCATCTTTCACCTCGCAATGAGTTAAACTTTTATAGGTTCCTGATTTGGCTGCATAGGCGTGCACTCCAGCTTCAATTGCTCTAAAATCATTCCCTGTTGCCAAAACCACAGCATCAATTCCGTTCATGATCCCTTTATTATGAGTAACAGCTCTGTAGGGTTCTATTTCTGCTATTTGTATTGCTTGGCAGAATTTTTTGGCAAACTTTTGTGGATATTCTCCTCCCATTTCTTCTACCTTGCAACTAACCTCTGCTCTTACCAAACATTCAGGTACATAATTAGAAAGAATGCTCATTACAACCTCTATTTCATCATTCCTAAATTCTTTGGCCATAGCTTCCAAACAGGAGTTGATAAAGTTTGCTCCCATAGAATCAACCGTTTCAAAAGTAACATGCAGTTGATAATAGTTGGCTAGCTTATCTGTTTTGTCTACCAATTCAACATCTAAAATTCCACCACCTCTTTTTTCCATATTTCTAGTAATAGAAGTAGTAGCAGAAAGCAGATCGTTCTTTTTCGATTCAAAATATTGGGTTAATTCAGTCTTATCACCTTCATACATAAAGTGAACCTGCCCAATTTTTTGAGTTGAGATCACCTCTGCTTTGAAACCTCCTCTTGAGCTCCAAAACTTGGCTACTAATGAAGCCGCTGCTACTACAGAGCTCTCTTCAACCACCATAGGAATTACATACTCTTTCCCATTGATAATGAAGTTGGGAGCTACCCCGTAAGGCATATAAAAATTGGAGATTGTGTTCTCTATAAAATCATCGTGAAGCTGTTGTAGCTTCTCATCTACATTCCAATATTGTTTGATCGTATTGATGATCTCTGGCTGATTATTAAAGTAGTTTGCCGCCAGCCATTTGATTTTTTCCTCTTTGGTTAGTTTGGAGAATCCAGAAATAATTTTAGACATTGATGTCATTTTTCATTCATGCACAAAGATAAATGAATCGCCTAAAACTAGGCTACATATTGAACATTTATAGTTTTTAGGCTCGATTTTTGATGATTTTTCCGTAAACTTGGCATTCCGTTATCAAAAATATAAGTTTAGAATGAAAAAATTATTCATTTTAGCAACGATTCTCCTTTTTATTAGTTGCGATAAAAACAACACATCAACTTCAAGCATAAGCACCGGAACAAAAGAAATTACCCTAGAAGAAATATGGGGCGGTGAATTTTCAACAGACAGAATGAATGCCCTAAATTCTATGAACGGAGATTATTATTCTCTCTTAAATAGTGATGACGAAGGGAACTCTAAAGTAGATAAGTACAGCTACAAAACATTAGAAAAAGTAGCCACCATTGTAGATGGAAAAACATTAAAAGGATTAAATAAGTTTAGTTCTTATAGTTTTAATAACGACGAAACAAAACTGATTTTAGGAAAAGACTTTAATCCTATATATCGTCACTCGTTTACTGGAACTTTTTATGCATATGACATTGCTTCTAAAAAATTGGTTTTAATTGGAAAGAATATTCAAGTACCTACCTTCTCTCCTGACAGTAAGAAAGTAGCCTATGCTAAAGACAACAATATTTATATTAAAAATCTATCAAACAATTCTGTAACTCAAGTAACCAGAGATGGAAAAGTAAACAGTATTATTAATGGTACTACTGATTGGGTTTATGAAGAAGAGTTTGCCTTTGTAAGAGCCTTTGAATGGAGCAATGACAGTAAGTTCATTGCTTTTTTGCGTTTTGATGAGTCTAATGTAAGAGAATTCTCTATGGATGTTATTGGAAAGAAATTATATCCTACTCAACATGTATTCAAATATCCAAAGGCAGGAGAAGAGAATGCCAAAGTGAGCTTACACATGTACAATACCCAAACAAGAGCTACAAAAAAGATCAATTTGGGGGCATACGAGTACATTCCAAGAATCAAATGGTCGAGTGCTAAAAATATTTTGATTGCCACAACTCTTAACCGCCATCAGAACGATTTGAATTTATACAAAGTAAATGCCAACAACGGAAGCAAACAATTGCTTTTAAATGAAACTGATAAAGCTTATGTAGACATTCATGATAATCTTACATTCCTTAATGACAACAGTTTTATCTGGACTAGCGAGAAAGATGGATACAACCATATTTATCACTACGACTTCAATGGAAATTTGATCAATCAGATTACAAAAGGAAAATGGGAAGTAACCAATTACTATGGATACAATAAAGACAAGAAAACCATATACTACCAGTCTGTAGAAAACGGTTCTATCAACCGAGGAATCTACAGTATTGGATTGGATGGTAAAAACAAGAAATTGTTAAGCAACGAAGATGGAAACAACAGAGCTTCTTTTAGCGATAATTTAAACTTCTTCATCAATACACACTCTACAGCAGAAGTTCCACCAATTTATTCTTTACATACTGCTGAAGGAGAGATGTTAAAAGTGATTAAAGACAATGCTGCTCTAAAAGAGAAATTGTCTGACTATAAGATGAGCCCAAAAGAGTTTTCTACGATCAGCATCAATGGTGAGGATTTGAACATGTGGATGATCAAACCGGCTGATTTTGATGAAAACAAAAAATATCCAATGCTCATGTTCCAATATTCTGGTCCAGGTTCGCAACAAGTTGCCAACAGATGGAACGGAACTAATGACTATTGGCATCAAATGTTGGCACAACAAGGATATATCATCGCTTGTGTAGATCCAAGAGGAACTGGTTTTAAAGGAAGAGATTTTAAGAAAGTTACTTACATGAACTTGGTAAAATACGAGACCGAAGATCAAATTGCTGCTGCTAAAAAGTTAGCCGAAAGATCTTATATTGATGAGGATAATGTTGGTATTTGGGGATGGAGTTACGGAGGTCATATGTCTACCAACTGCTTACTAAAAGGTAGTGATATTTTTAGTACTGCTATTGCAGTAGCTCCGGTAACTACTTGGCGTTTTTATGACACAGTTTATACAGAAAGATACATGCGTACTCCTCAAGAGAACGCAGAAGGATACGATGCAAATTCACCTTTAAACTATCCTGAAAAGCTAGAAGGAAACTACCTTTTAGTTCACGGAAGTGGTGATGACAATGTACACTTACAGCACACAATGAGAATGGCTGAAGCTTTGATTCAAGCCGATAAGCAATTCGATTGGGCTATCTATCCTGATCGTAATCACGGAATTCGCGGAGGTAATACGCGTTTGCATTTGTACAAAAAGATGACAAACTTCATCAAGAAAAACTTGAACAACGATAAAAACAAGGAACTAAAAATTAAAGGTTAAAAACTATGTCAGATATTTCTACTTCACCACAGGATCAAAAAATGTTTGGTCACCCTAAAGGGTTATTTTATTTATTCTTTGCCGAATTATGGGAGCGTTTTAGCTTCTATGGAATGAGAGCTCTTCTTACACTTTATATGGTGCAAGAAATTTTCAAAGCTCTTGTAGAGCGCGATGCAGCCACAGCTGTAGTTTATGCATCTTATGGTTCATTAGTATATGCTTCTACTGTAATTGGAGGACAAATCTCCGATAAAATCTTAGGAATGCGAAGCTCTATCTTCTTAGGAGGAATTCTAATGGCTGTTGGACATTTTGTTTTGGCTATAGAAAATGATATTGCGTTTTTCTTAGCACTATCATTCATCATTATGGGGAATGGATTCTTTAAACCTAATATTTCAACTTTTGTAGGTTCTCTATATGAAGAAGGAGATGTTAAAAAAGATTCTGGTTTTACTATTTTCTACATGGGTATCAATATTGGAGGTTGGATTGCTCCACTACTTTGTGGATGGTTAGCAGCTGAATATGGTTGGCATTATGGTTTTGGATTGGCCGGAATCGGAATGTTAACAGGTTTGATCTTTTTCTGGAGTGGAATTAGAAAAAATGTTTTTGGAGACAAAGGGTTACCTCCTAATATGGAAGTGTATGAAAAGAGAGTTTTGGGTTTACCTCAAAAAACGTTAATCCCTGTTCTTTCTGTTTTAGCTGTTCCGGTAATAGCTTATGTTTTATCATCATATAAAGCAATTGCTGGTGGTGAATCTTTCTTAGGAGATGAAACTATTGTTGGTTTAATCTTTAAAATTATCGGTGTTGTAGTAATCATCTATTTAGGAAACATCATGTTTAAAGCTACTGTTGAAGAGCGCAAAAAGCTTTTCATGGCAGTATTAATTACTTTCTTTATGACGATGTTCTGGGGATTCCATGAATTATCAGGAAGTGTAATTACATTGTTTGCTTCTAGAAACGTTGCTTTAGAAGGAATTATGACAGCTAGTCAAACCAACTCTTTAAACTCAATGTTTATCATCATATTGGCTATTCCTATTTCGTTATTATGGGCCTATCTATCAAAGAAAAAATTAAACCCTAGAACTCCTTACAAATTTGGACTTGGATTGGTATTAGCAGGACTTAGTTTCTATATCTTATCAATCAGTGAAGGAAGTGCTGACGAAAATGGAATGGTACCTTTTGCCTATTTATTGGTCATGTATTTTATTATCTCTGTGGGAGAGTTGTTTATGTCTCCTGTAGGACTTTCTAAGATCACAGATTTATCACCTAAACGTATTGTAGCATTTATGATGGGAATTTGGTTCTTGTCTTCTGCTTACGCATTTCAAATTGTAGGTTTTATCTCTAAACAATTAGCTATTGAAAGTACAGATGCTAATGTTGGAGGATTAGATACTTTAGGAGTGTATACTGATGGATTCGAATTGATAGCAATGTATTCTGTTGGAGCAGGATTAGTTGTTCTTCTATTCGGACCACTGATGAAGAAGTTAATGGGTAACGTACACTAACAATTAAAATATTTAAAATCCTCATAGAAATTCTATGGGGATTTTTCTTTTATAATAATTCAAAAACTACTTTATGAGCGCAATTTCAAGATCTAATGAGTTTAGTCTTTTAAATCACAAGCCGGCGTTATTTGTTTTGTTCTTTACAGAAATGTGGGAACGTTTTTCCTACTACGGAATGCGCGCCATTTTTGTCTTATTCCTTACAGCTCCTTTTGTTGATGGAGGTTGGGAATGGTCAAATGAAAGAGCTTTAGGTTTATTAGGAATCTACACAAGTTCTGTTTATCTAACTCCAATCATTGGAGGATGGATAGCCGATAAATTGACCGGGTATCAAAAAGCTGTTGCTTTTGGAGCCTTAGCAATGACCTTAGGGCATGCTTCCTTGGCATTTGAAACAGAATTTATGTTCTACGTCGGTGTCGGGTTTCTTATTATTGGTAATGGTTTATTTAAACCGAATATTACTTCTATCATTAGTGGATTGTATGACAAATTTCCGGAAAGAAAAGATGGTGCTTTTACCATTTTCTACATGGGAGTTAATTCAGGAGGATTTTTAGGAGTTCTTTTATGTGGTTTTTTAGCAAGTAACTTAAGCTATTCATGGGGGTTTGGATTGGCCGGATTGTTCATGTTATTAGGAATGTTACAGTTTTGGTTTGGTAGAGCCATCTTTGAAAATATAGGAAAGCAACCTTCTAAAAAAGTAGACCTTTCAGATGCTATTGAAGAAGTTGGAAATGAAGCATCAGATAACGATTCTGTTGAATATAATGTATCTGCAAATGTTCAGAGAGACAGATATATTGTTGTAGGTATTTTGGCCTTTTTTGTTGTTTTCTTCTGGGCAGCTTTTGAGCAAGCCAGTGGTTCGATGACCATCTTTGCCAGAGATTATACACAGCGGACATTAACTGGTAATTCTGCTTTGACATTTAAAATAGTAGATACACTTATTTCAGTTGTCCCTCTCGGAATTATCACGTGGGTGTTGATCAAATTATTCAGGCAGACCTTTAGTAAGATCTCACTTTCTAATATTATTCTTGGAATTAGTTTTTTAAGTATTTGGGGATTTGTATTCTGGAAGCTTTCTGTAATACTTCCAAAAGATACTGCAGAAATTGAAGCCTCTTGGTTCTTAATCTTAAACTCTCTTTTTATTATTGCACTAGCCCCTCTTTTTTCGAAAGTATGGGAGAGCAAATACAACCCTTCCGCTGCAATTAAATTTGCCATTGGATTGATTCTATTAGGGCTGGGGTTTGCAGCACTTTCTTATGGAGCTTCTACCATACCATCAGGAGCTAAAACCGCATCTGTAAGTATGATTTGGTTAGTATTAGCTTATCTATTACATACTATGGGAGAACTATCATTATCTCCTGTAGGGTTATCTTATGTTTCGAAACTAGTACCGCCAAAGAAAATAGGAATGATGTTTGGGGTTTGGTATCTGGCAATTGCTGCTGGTAATTTCTTAGCACAAAAAGTAGGAGGATATATAGATGTAATCGTTAACAAATATTCGATGTCAACATTCTTCTTGATCTTTACACTTGTTCCTGTTGTTGCAGGACTGATCTTGATTCTCTTAAATCCTATGATGAAACGAATGATGCATGGAGTTCACTAACTGAACTTTAGCATATAATTATAAAAGAGGCACCATTTTTGGTGTCTTTTTTATTGTAAATTTGTTCAACGGATTACGACAGTTAGATTATGATGAAAAAAATTTTAATCCCTTTTCTATTTTTTGCCCTGATATTTCAGGTTGGTGCACAAGAAACCAAAAAAGCAGAAGTAAAATGGTTATCTTTTGAGGAAGCTATCAAGTTGAATGAAAAGAATCCAAAACCTTTATTGATTGATGTGTATACAGATTGGTGTGGTTACTGTAAAAAAATGGACAGAACTACCTATAAAAATGAAGTAATCGTTCAATACATCAACAAAAACTTTCACCCTGTAAAATTGAACGGTGAAGAAAAGGAAGACATCACCTTTAAAGATTATACATTCAAGTTCAAAAATCAAGGAAGAAGAGGCTATAACGAGTTTGCAGCAGCATTGTTGAATGGAAAGTTAAGCTACCCTACTACAGTGATTATGAACAAAGAACTACAACTACTAGACAGAGTTCCCGGGTATTTAGATGCCAAGATCATGGAAAAAGTAGTTACCTTCTTTGCTACTGAAAAATACAAGACAGAAACCTGGCAAGATTTTGTAAAAGGCTTTAAAAGTAATTTATAAAAAGACCTTTTACTTTAAAATATATGCTCCATTTTGGCCTGTAAACCAGAATGGAGTTTTTGTTTTCATACAAGTTTTCTCCCAACGAGTCACATAACTTCTATAGTTAGATCCATCAGCCACAATTTGCTTAGGTTTTAATTCATTAATTAATCGTTTTAAATTAATTCGAGGTGAATTTTGTAGGATCACAATAGGAGATGTTACGCCTTCTATAGTGTAGATTCCCAAACTATCAATTAGTAAAATATCTTCTTCGTTGTATTCAAGATAGTTTATCAAACTATTCTCTTTTTGTACTGAAAGGTTCTCTCCTATCAAATAGGATTTTAATACATAATTATTTTTCCGCTTTGCTGAATCTAAAGAATGATATAACTGCACATCATTTCCTTGTCGCAATATCATCATAGAAGATTGTCTTTTTTGAAATACAATTAGCTCTTTCTCTTGAGATGTTGCATGCTTTTCATATAAAATTACTCCTTGAAAAATAAGAACAGCGCCTAAAACACCAATCAACCTTTGAACTCTTCTTCTTTCAAAGAATCGGAATCCCATTACAATCATTAAATAACTCGATAGCAGCATTCCTAACGAGAAAGAAATATCAGAAAACAAGAAAGTTTCTTGCTGAGAAATGAAGCGAACAAAACTATTCATGTAAGAAATAAAGCTTCCGTAAACCATCACTAAAAAATCGGGTAAGATTGAACAAAGTGACAAAACAATGATGAGAATCCCCCCAATTAAGATCACTCCCAAAAAAGGAACAATCACAAGATTCGACAGTAAAAATAATCCAGGAAACTGATGGAAATAATATAGACTTATCGGTAAAACGGCTAATTGTGCAGCAACAGAAACTGTTGTTAATTGCCACGCTTTGTTTAACAACCAAAACTTAGGGTTCCATAACTCATATAGCTTAGGTTGTATGGTTACAATACCAAAAACTGCTAAATAACTCAATTGAAATCCAACATCAAACAAAAACATTGGTTGCATTAGCAGTAAAACAAACATGGAAAAGACCAAGGAAAACTCAACACTATTCTTCCTTTGCAAAGACAATCCAATTGCTACTGCACTAAACATGGTTACAGCTCTAACCACCGAAGCAGACATTCCGGCTAGTATCGCAAAAAACCAGAGACACAGAAGAATCAATATTAGTTTGATTATTTTTCCATACTTCAAACTTTCTACAGGTTTGAAAAACATAGATAATAAGAGTAGAATGATACCTACATGCAATCCGGAAACTGCCAAAATATGAATCGCTCCAGCTCTAGAATAATCGTTTGATAGTTCTCTTGATAATTCTTGCCTTTGACCTAATAATAGAGCATTGATCACTCCATATTCATCTTTAGAAAAGCCTTCTTCTTTTAATGACGTTTGAATGGAATTTCGAATTTTAGCGATACGACCTAAAAAAGTCGGCTTGCTTTCAACCCGAAGAAACTCTTCTTCTGTTAAAAAGACTTGATGATAAATACCTTCTTTTGCTAAATAACTTTTATAGTCAAACTGATACGGGTTTAATGGCGATCTTACTTCAATAAAATCTTTGGAAGTGATGATCTGATCATCTACAGATAACTCTTGAGTAGTATCTTTTTGAATACTCAATAGAACCTTACCCAAAGTGCTATGATCTCCTACCAGCACAACCTCTGCTTTGTATCGATTAGAGTATTGATTTGGTTTTAAAACCTCTCTAATATGCAAAACATAAGTAGTATTTTTTGAATGATAATTTTGATAGAAAAGAGCGTGATTTCTATCGTTATTTTGATGTGTAACATATACTCCAAGAAGAACAAACGACACCCAAGTAAAAACCTGAAATAAAATAGTTCTTTTTACAATTGCCAACAGTATAACTATTGCCAAAAGAGCATACCACAACCACTTTTTATCATAAGTCCATAGGTCAGTAGAATACTGAATGAAAATTCCAATAACAAGACATATTAAAAAGTGAAAAGGGAGATATCCTAGTAACTTTCTCATAGCAAGGTAAAGCTACTAAAATTCTGCGAATCAAACATCTAATTCCTACAACGAGATTTCTCACACTCGTTTCTCTCGGTTCGAAATGACTAACTAGGTATTTAAAAAATCTCGTTATTTAAAAACTCCCAATTCGGGTTAAACTTCGTTATTAGCTGATCTTTTTTCTCTCTTCTCCATTTTTTGATTTCTTTTTCTCTTACAATTGCTTCATGGGCTCTTTCAAAACCTTCATAGTATATAAGATAGAAGCAATTATATTTTCCTGCAAAAGATTTTTTCCAATGCTGACTATCGAAATAATGCTGAGAAGTTCTTCGTTGTATATTATTCGTTACACCTATATAAAGCGTAGTTTTTCGAATATTAGTAACAATGTAAACATAATATTTGCATAGCATTTTCTTTTTCTTGTAAATATAAGTTTTCTCATATTTACTTCTTACAATTCTAAATAATTCAATTTCTATCTTCAGTCATTTCGAAGAAGGCACGACTGAGAAATCTAAATGCAAGAAAAGAGATTTCTCACACTCGTTTCTCTCGGTTCGAAATGACAACTTAAATTATTTCAAACTACCCACAATAGCTTTTGCAGTAGCGAGAGAAGCTCCTTTTCCTCCTAGTTTTTGTTCCAAATCATAATAGTTTTCAAACAAACGAGCACGGTGATTCTCTTCTAAAATAGAAGTTAGCTCTCTTCTGAGGTTTTCAGTATTCATTTCTCCTTGGATCAGCTCTTTTACCACCTCTTTATCCATAATGAGGTTTACCAATGAAATGTATTTGAGTGTAATGATCCTTTTTGCTATTTGATATGAAATATTACTTCCTTTATAGCAAACCACTTGAGGAACTTTAAATAGTGCGGTTTCTAAGGTTGCTGTTCCTGAAGTTACTAAAGCAGCAGTAGATACACTTAACAGATCATACGTTCTATTGTCTACAAAAGCTACTTTCTTATTTCCAATAATCTCCTTGTAAAAATCGTATTGCTGACTTGGCGCTCCTGCTATAACAAATTGGTAATCGGCATATTCATCAACCAAAGACAACATCACAGAAAGCATTTTAGAAATCTCCTGTTTTCTACTTCCCGGCAACAAGGCTATAATAGGTTTCTCTCCTAAACTATACTCTTTTCTAAACTGCTCTTCGTTTACTTGAGTACGATCTGCAATTGCATCGATCAACGGATGGCCTACAAAGTTTACATCGTAATCATATTTCTGGTAGAATTCTTTTTCGAAAGGTAAGATCACATACATCTGATCTATATCTCTTTTGATCTTTTGCACCCTACTTGCTCGTGAAGCCCAAACTTGAGGAGAAATATAGTAATGGTTTTTAAATCCTTGTTGTTTTGCCCATTGCGCAATTCTAAGATTGAATCCGGAATTGTCTATATAAATTATAACATCGGGTTGAAAAGCAGCAATATCTTCTTTACAAAACTTAATGAAGCCTAAGATCTTTCTTAAGTTTAGCAAGACCTCTACAAACCCCATAAAGGCTCGTTCTTTATAATGTTTCACCAAAGTTCCTCCTACAGATTTCATAAGGTCTCCACCCCAAAATCTGATCTCAGCATTCTTGTCTTCTTGCAACAAGGCTCTCATCAAATTAGAACCATGTAGATCTCCCGAAGCTTCTCCGGCAATGATGTAGTATTTCATTGAGTGAAACGATTATATAAACTTCAACACAAAGGTAATCAAAGCCGTTAATATAGAAGCCATTAATACACCTCTGGCTCTATAATCCTGTTTCTTTTTGATAAAGACAAAAAAGACAAACAAATTAGGAAGAGCTGCTAAAGCGAGTACTGAAGAATATAGGTTTCCTTCTTTGATCATCTGCCAGGTTTCTTCAAAACCATATCTGGAAAAGTATTGCATATACAAGAAAATTCCGGCAGCTGTTGCTAGAAGAGAAATGATAAATCCAATCGTAATTTCTTTTCTTATAGATCCCATGTATTCAACTTTTGGATCATATGGTGAGCAGTAAGATCGAACTGAACAGGCACAATAGATACATATCCGTTTTCTAAAGCCCACACATCGGTATCTTCTCCTCTATCTTTGTTTACAAACTCTCCTGAAAGCCAGTAATATTCTTTTCCAAACGGACTCTTTCGCTTATCAAAATCTTCTCTCCAGTATCCATTTGCTTGTCTACAGATCTTTACTCCTTTGATCTCCTCTTTTTTCAACTTAGGGATATTTACATTTAGTACAACCCCCTCAGGAATTCCATTTTCAAGAGCGTTCAACGTAATGTTCTTTACAAATTCCTTGCTCTGATTAAAATCAGCATGGTACGTATAATCCAATAAAGAGAAACCAATAGCGGGAATCCCTTCAATACCTGCTTCTACAGCTGCACTCATAGTTCCTGAGTAAATCACATTTATAGAAGAGTTAGATCCGTGGTTGATTCCTGATACACAAAGATCAGGTTTGCGGTTTAATATTTCATTCACTGCCATTTTAACACAATCTGCAGGAGTTCCTGAACAACTATATTCAATTTGTGGCCCATCATCAACAGTAATAGGGTTACAATGTAACACATTGTTTACAGTAATAGCGTGCCCCATTCCACTTTGTGGACTATCTGGAGCAACTACAACAACATCTCCTATCTTGTTCATGATTTGTATTAATGTACGAACGCCCGGCGCTGTAATTCCATCATCATTAGTTACTAAAATTAACGGTCTTTCTTTGGTCATTTGTGTGAAGAATTTTACACAAATGTAAACGATTTTGGTCAAAAATTATTTTAACATTTTGTAAAGATTGATTCCCTCGTTTTTTGAGTAACATTGTATAGAGACTATACGAGCTTCCTTATGATACGTGTTATTACCTTTTTACTGCTCATGTTTGCTACGGCAACTACGAATGTTGCTAGTGCGCAGGTTAAAAAAGCTCCTTGCGATACAGAAAAGCACAACGAGTTTAATTTCTGGGTTGGCGATTGGAATGTATACAACAAACAAGGAAAACTAATAGGAGCTAATAAAATCCTTAAAATGCATAGCAATTGTGTAATGCAGGAGAATTGGGTTTCTAAAACCAGCAACAGTAGAGGAACCAGTTATAACTATGTAGATCTTACAGACAATACTTGGAATCAGCTTTGGGTAGACAACTCAGGATATTCTCTTGTTTTAAAAGGGAATTTAGTTGACGGGAAAATGGTGCTTAAAAGTGACCTGGTAAAAGGAAAAAAAGGAGAATACTACAATCGTATTACCTGGACCCCAAACAAAGACGGCTCTGTAACGCAAGTATGGGAATTCATCTCTACACAAGGAAAAGTAATACAAGAAGCTTTTAGAGGCATCTACAAAAAGAAAAACTAATCCTGATAATGAACATTTTGGCATCATTTTAGTACATTAGCCAAACATCAATTGAAAAGAAATCGAATATTAACGACAGAAGATTCATGAAGACGAAATTTTTAATCCCTTTTTTAGCATTTCTCCTACTTTTTGGAAACGCTACTCATGCAAACAATACAACTATTAACAAAGATCCGGAGAAAGACAAAGTCTTGATTTCTGTATTGAATTATATGTTGACTCGTGGTCACTTTGTTGAAAAACAGATTGACGATACGTTTTCTGAACATGTTTTTAATAGTTTTATTGATGGCTTAGACCCTTCTAAGCGTTATTTTACGCAAGAAGACATTAAAGAATTTTCGAGATACAAATTTCAAATCGACAACCAATTAAAGGAATTGAAACTTGATTTTTACAAATTGGTGTATGGTAGATTCTTAGAGAAGATCAAGTCTGCTAAAAAATTTTACGGAACGATTTTAGACAAGCCTTTCAACTACAAGAAGAAAGAGCAAATTGATGTGAATTATGACAATGTTCCTTTTGCTACTAATAAAGAACAATTGATAGATTATTGGAGAAAGCAATTAAAATTGCAAACCATCGATAAAATTCAAGAGCAAGAAGAATTAGAAGAAGACAAATTCAAAAAAGACCCTTCATACAAGAAAAAGTCTTTTGCTCAGATAGAGAAAAAGGCAAGAGCTGAAGTAATGAAGAGTATGGAAGAATTATACATCCGTATTGAAGAGCTAGAGCATAGAGATTGGTTCTCTACTTTCTTAAATAGTGTTGTAGGTGCTTTTGATCCGCACACAACGTACATGGATCCAAGAATTAAAGATCGTTTCGATCAAGATATGTCTGGGAAGTTAGAAGGAATTGGAGCTCGTTTGCAAAAGAAAGGAATCTATACACATGTAATAGAGTTAGTATCCGGTGGACCAGCTTGGAAACAAGGTGAATTGGAAGAAGGAGATATTATCTTAAAAGTAGCACAAGCGGATGAAAAGCCACTTGATATTGTAGGAATGCGTTTAGACGATGCTATCAAATTTATCAAAGGACCTAAAGGAACGGAAGTTCGCTTAACAGTTAAGAAAAAATTAGATGGATCTACTCGTGTAATCTCCATCATTAGAGATGTAGTACAATTAGAAGAGACTTTTGTAAAATCTTCTGTTGTAAAGATCGACAACAAAAAGTTTGGAGTTATTGATCTTCCTAAGTTCTACATTAGCTTTGACGATAAGAACTTTAGAGATTCTGCCAAAGACATGGCTAAAGAAATTGAGAGATTGAAATCTGAAAATGTAGAAGGATTATTAATCGACCTAAGAAACAACGGTGGTGGATCTTTAAAGACCGCTATTGAAATTGCAGGATTATTTATTGACAAAGGACCAATTGTACAAGTAAAATACAGAGGTGAAAAGCCTGTTGTAAAAAATGATGAGGATAGTAAGATTCAGTGGAAAAAACCATTGGTAATTCTAGTTAATGAATTGTCTGCTTCTGCTTCTGAGATCTTTGCTGCTGCGATGCAAGATTATAACAGAGCCGTAATTATTGGAGGAAATCAGACCTACGGAAAAGGAACTGTTCAAAATATATTACCTATCAATCAGTTCTATCCTAACTACGAAAAAGACCTTGGGTTCTTAAAAATGACCATTCAGAAATTTTACAGAATTAACGGAGGATCTACTCAAATGGAAGGTGTTTATTCAGATATTGCCATTCCAAACAGATATAGCTATATGAAGTTTGGAGAAAGAGATATGGACGGAGCTTTAAAGTGGGATATGGTTCCGCAAGCTAAGTACGTACAAACAAACTCGTACAGCAACTTCTCTGATGTAGTAAATTCAAGTAAAGAACGTATTGCAAATGATCCAAAATTCCAATTGGTGAATGAATATGCAAAATGGTTAAAGAAAGAACAGGACGATTCTACATATTCTCTGAACTATAAAGAATATGTTCAAAATTTAAAAGACAGAGGTGAATATGCAAAACGCTTTAACTCTGTATTCAAATACGATTCTCACTTAGTATTTAACTCTCCTAAATATGAGCTTCCTTTGTTTGAAAAGAACCAAGATTTAAAAGAAGAAAGAGAAAAGTGGCACACTTACTTGTCTAAAGACATGTACATAGCAGAAGCTTTGAATGTATTGAGTCAGTTAAAATTAAGAGTCCCTGTAGAGATCGTTAAAAATTAATCCTTAGCTATGAAAAGAATATATCTGATTGCGTTTTTACTGTGTAGTGTAGTTTCCTATGCGCAAAACACAAATAACAAAATTGTTTCACATGTAGAAACTATGGCTTCTGTAGATACCTTGGTTGTACCCGACAGAATCTACATGAACATACGTTTGGATGAAAAAGACACCAAAGGAAGAGTTTCTATTGAAAAGTTGGAGAAACAAATGGAATCTGCTTTAAAAGCAGCAGGTGTTAATCTAAAAAAGCAACTCTCTTTAGGAAATTTAGGAAGTGATTTTTCTAAGTATTTCTTAAGAAAGAAAGAGGTAACAAAAGAAAAGATTTATCAACTTTTAGTGTACGATGCAAAAACACTTTCTAAAGTATTAATTAATTTAGAAAAAGTGAAAGTCTCTAATGTTTGGTTGAGAAAAGTAGAGTATTCCAAAGCCGATGAGTTAAAACTCTTTATGAGACAAAAAGCAGTATTACAAGCTAAATTACAGGCAGAGAACTTAGCAAAACCTTTGGAGCAACAAATAGGAAAAGCCTTTTCTATTTACGATATCAACACAAATTATGATCGTGCGGAAAATTTCAGCTTCGATGCACTTAATTTACGCTCAAGCAATTATAAAGCGAAACCAACATTAGCAGACAGTGTTGAATTCAGAAAAATAAAGATCACATCATCAGTTAGAGTAAAGTTCTACCTGTATTAAGAGAATATATTTTAAAGAGATAAAACCTGATATGCTTGTACAAGCTGTCAGGTTTTTTATTTTTGTTTTATGTCCGACACATCAAAATCCTTATTTCAAATTGCGGTTCAAAAGTTCAAAAAGAACAAGATCGGTCTGGTTTCTTTTTGGTTTGTTCTCATTTGTGGATTTATAGCTGTATTCGGATATCTATTGGCTCCGGACAACAGTTCTAATGCCAATCAAATGCATTTGGAGATTCACTCTAAAAAACCGGGATTCTCTGTTTTGATGCTCACCATCCCATCAACAGAAACAGTTGAACAATCTTTTATAAACAAAGTTTTTAATGGAAAGAAGAACCTAGATACAGAGATTCCTATTGAATCCTATGTTGTAAAAGGTGAGAATTTAGAGTATGTGAATTATACCGACAAAATGACCAAGTCGATTCCTTTAAGTTCTCTGAATAATCTTCCTGAAAAATACATTCAGCAGCACACTTTCTATTTCGGAACCGACAAATACGGAAGAGATCTATTAAGTAGATTGATCATCGGAACCAGAATTTCTTTCTTTATCGGATTCATTGCCGTATTTATTTCTTTATTGATCGGAATTACCATTGGTGCTGCTGCCGGATATTTTGGTGGTAAGGTTGATGCTTTAATCATGTGGGTTATTAATATTGCGTGGTCTATTCCAACACTTTTGTTGGTAATCGCAATTACCTTAGCTTTAGGAAAAGGCTATTGGCAAGTATTCATTGCAGTAGGATTGACCATGTGGGTAGAAGTTGCCAGAGTGGTGAGAGGTCAAGTAATGTCTACCAAACAACAACAATACGTAGAAGCTGCCAGAGCTTTAGGGTTTTCTAACTTCAGAATTATCTTTCGTCATATCTTACCCAATATCATGGCGCCTGTTATTGTGATCTCCGCAGCTAATTTTGCTGCTGCTATTTTAATAGAAAGCGGGTTGAGTTTCTTAGGAATTGGAGCACAACCTCCCACTCCATCTTGGGGAGCTATTATTAAAAACCACTATAATTATATCATCTTAGGAAAACCTTACTTAGCCGTTATTCCTGGGTTGGCCATTATGAGTTTGGTGATGGCTTTTATGTTGATTGGGAATACTTTAAGAGATACATTGGATGTAAAAAGCTAAAGAAATGGATGTTTGGTCAATACTTATAATCATACTTACATTCCAAGGATTGTTCAATCTATCATTGCTCATCATTTCAAACTCAAAGGAATCTCGTAGAGGAAATACTTATTTAATAGCCATTACTCTTTTATTGGCTTGGTTTTTATTAGAATTTCTATCTATTAGGCAAGCCTTTAAAATTCCGGCAAATCTATTCTATGGGACACGATACGGTTCTTGGCTTTTATTAGGGCCTCTTACCTATTACTTTTTTAAAACCATCACTCAAGAAAAGTGGAGATTTCAATTAAAAGACAGTTTACATGTACTTCCCTTTCTTATTTTTACGATCTTAATTCCTCTTTTGAGTAATGAGTCGTTAAGTCACAGGCAAATTCATTATGGTATGTTGGCTGTATTTGATCACAGACCTAAAACCGTTACTCTTTTTGAATATCTGTATTCTACTATTTTTTATCTACAGTTTATCCATTTAGCCTTGTATTTGCTTTTCAACGTAAGGATGATTCGAAATTATACTCAAAAATTAAAAACAGAATATTCTTCTATCAAGAATCTAAAATGGATCAGCATTTTTAACCTTCTTCTTGTTGGAATCCTCATTCTAACCTCTGTATATCTCTACATTTTATTTAAATCCGATGCTTACAACAGAAACTTAGATTATATCTATGTAGTTCCTTTAGGTATTTTTATATATGCTATAAGTTATAAACTTTCTAACCAAGCTTGGTTGCCAATTACAGAAACTAAACGTTACCAATCTTCTTCTTTAAAAGAACAAGAAAAATCTAGTTCGCTGGAAGTTTTAGAAAAGTTAATGAGTACAGAAGAGCCATATCTAAAAAATGATCTTAGACTTAAAGACCTTTCTACGATGTCTGGTATCAATCGTCACCACCTATCACAATTGATAAACGAACATTACCAATGTTCCTTTTTTGATTTTATCAATCAACAAAGAGTAAAAAAGGCAGAAGAATTGATCGAGCAATTTCCAAAAAAGAATTTATTGCAAATAGCCTTCGAAGCAGGTTTTAACAATAAGACTTCTTTTGTAAACGCTTTTAAAAAATTTAATGGTCATACTCCCTCTGCTTTCCGAAAACAATACACCAACAAGTAGTTAAATTTTTATTAAACCCATCTAGTTTTCGACAACCTTTATAAAGATTGTCGAATTTGTATAGCGGTACTTCTATCATTGACCTTTATTAATTTAAAACAATCAATGATGAGAAAAAAAGTACTCTTTCCGCTATTCACTGTTCTGCTAGTCTGCACCGGCTTTGTAAAAGATACTAAAGATAATTATACTTTAGATGTTGGTCACACTTATATCGGGTTTGATGTAGAACGATTTATGGTAGGTGAAGTCTCAGGCAGGTTTAATGATTTTTCTGCAAACATTTCTATGAAAGGTGATGACGTTACCACATTACAACTAGACGCTACTATAAAAGTTGCTAGTTTAGACAGCAACAACAAAACCAGAGATGGGCATCTAAAAGGTAAAATGTGGTTAGATGCGCAAGCTCATCCTGAAATTCGCTTTGTCTCTTCCTCTGTTCACAAAAATGGAGATAAGGTTTCAATGAAAGGAAACTTTACCATTAAAGGGGTTACCAAAGAAGTTGAATTTCCGATTGTCGTTTCCGGGCCATTTGTAGATCCAACCAAAAATAAAACCATTGGAATTAAAGCTGACTTTTCTATTAACAGATTCGACTATGGGATTAAATTCAGCAAGCGAATGGATAATGGCTCTCTTTTTATTGGAAAAGAAGTAAAAATCAAAATTAGAGCACTCGCTATAAAAAAGTAATTCCCTTTCTCAAATAGATTCTACTTTGTAATTTCATCCAATCAATAATACAATATGAGTTACAAAGTAGAATTCAATACCAAATGGTCAGACTTTGACCCTAATAGACATATGAGACATACAGCCTATAATGATTATGCTGCAGAAGTTCGTATTCGTTATTTTTCTCATGCAGGATTTCCGGTTGATGCTATTGCCAAAGATAACATAGGCCCTATTCTTTTCACTGAATATACTTCCTTTAGAAAAGAGATCAAATCAGGAGGAAAGATTGCGGTCAATATCAAACTTCAAGGTCTTTCTAAAGATAAAGGAAGGTGGAAACTGAGACATGAAGTGATCAATGAAGCTGGAAAAGTAGCAGCCATCATTGAAGTATATGGTGCTTGGATTGATCTCGAAAAAAGAAAACTCGCTGTTTTACCCGAAAAATACGACCCTCTTTTTGATCATTTGGAACAAACTGAAGACTTCGAGATCATTCAAACAAAGTCTAACAAGTAGCTCTTTTATTGTATCTCCTACTGTTAAAAAAAACTTAATTTTTTAGATCATTTTCAAATAACAAATAGGTTTCCTTACCTTCAAGACCCTATTAAAAAACCAAGGTTTTAACTAACTTAACCATTTGTTATTATGTTCACAAAAAAACAGAGTTCTCTACTTCTAGGGATACTCATTTGTTTTACTTCATTACAACTATCAGCACAATCTGACTACAGTAATTACAGTAAACTTTCACAACGATTAAAACAGTTGCAACGTGCAAATTCAGGCGTTTGCAAACTGGAATCACTTACCAAAACTATTGGTGGTCATACTATTTGGGCATTGACTTTATCTAAAGGAGATGCAAAAAACAAACCTGCTATTGCCATTGTAAGTGGTGTAGACGGAAAACACATTTTAGGACCGGAGATGGCAGTTTCTATTGCAGAAAACATTGTCAAAAATCATGCAGATGTTTTAGATAACACTACTTTCTACATCTTTCCAAACATGAGTCCTAATGCAACAGAAAATTACTTTTCTTCTCTAAAGCATTACAATAACGGAAATGCAAAAAAGACAGATGATGACAGAGACGGAACCGTAAATGAAGATCCTTTTGAAGATCTTAATAAAGACGGTGTTATTACTTTGATGAGAATTGAAGATGCTACCGGAGATTACATCAAACTAAAAGAAGATGAAAGAATTGTAGTTCCTGCCGATAAAAACAAAGGACAATTAGGAGCTTATAAAGTAATTAGCGAAGGAATTGACAATGACAAGGACGGAAAGTTTAATGAAGATGGAAAAGGTGGAATTATCTTTAACAAGAACTTCAGCTTTAACTATCCGTACTTTAAACCCGGTGCCGGAGAGCATGCCGTTTCTGAATTAGAAACTAGAGCTTTGTTAGATTTCCTATACGAGCAATGGAACATCTTTGCCATTGTTACTTTAGGTCCTGAGAACAATTTATCAAAACCTTTAAAGTACAATCCAAGTGGAGCAAGAAAAAGAGTGGTTACAAGTATTTTAAGAGGAGATGCTGCTCTTAATAAGTTCATATCCGGTAAATACAATAAGATCATCAAAGACAAAAATGCTCCTACATCTACCGGAAAAGGAGGAAGTTTTTTCGAGTGGTCTTACTTCCATTTCGGAAAATTAGCTTTGAGTACTCCGGGTTGGTGGGCTCCAAAATTTAAAGGAGATTCAATTACCAAAGCCAAGAAAAACAAATATGCTAATTTCTTACAATGGGCAGAAAAAGAAGGAATTCAAAATGCCTTTGTTCCTTGGACAGAAGTACAGCACCCAGATTTCCCTAATCAGAAAGTAGAAGTTGGCGGTGTATCACCTTATATCATGTACAACCCTCCTTTCAAAATGGTTAAAGATATTAGTGAAAAGCATACAAAGTTTATTGTAGACCTTGCTAAAATGCAACCTAATGTTGTCTTAGAAAACTTAAAAGTAGAGGCTGTAGACAATGGGTTTACAAGAATTACCGTAGATGTGCACAACAAAGGATTACTACCTACCCATACAGAAATGGGAAAAAGATCAAGGTGGCTTCGTAAGGTCAAAGTTGCACTTAACCTCAACAAAAATCAGGAGTTGATTTCCGGAAGAAAGATCACCTTGGTTGATAATATTGGAGGAGATAAATCAGTTCAATTTACTTGGCTTGTAAAAGGAAAAGGAAGTGTTGAGCTAGAAGCCGGAACTTCTCATACAGGTATAGATAAAGCTACAGTGAAACTAAAATAAACTTAAGAGAAATGAAAATCTATAGATATACAATTCAGTCATTATTGCTTTTGTTTATTTTTCCATTAGCAATCAACGCACAAAAAAACAATGAAGTTTTTAGAGCTGCCGGAACACCGGAAAACCCAAAAGTTCAAATTTCATTTAACAGATACTATACTTCCGAAGGCTTAGCAGCTTTAGGGCAAAAGATAGCCAATGCTTATCCTGATTTGGTTCGTAGAAAATCCATCGGGAAATCTACCCAAGGAAGAGATATTTGGATGTTGGCCATTACCAATTATAAAAAAGGAAATCCTGATAGAAAACCGGGATTCTATGTAGATGGAAACATTCACTCCAATGAAATTCAAGGAGGAGAAATCTGTACGTATACAGCTTGGTATTTGACAGAGAGTTTTGGTAAAAACGATTACGTAACCGAAATGTTAAACGATCGTATTTTCTACATCGTTCCAACCATCAATCCGGATGCTCGTAACGATTATATGTTAGAAGCCAACACACCTCATAGTCCAAGAGCAGGAATGATTCCTTTGGATGATGATAGGGATGGTCTTTTTGATGAAGATACTTACGATGATTTGGATGGTGACGGTTCTATTACCAGAATGAGAAGAAAAAATGATCATGGAAATTTCATTATCGATCCAAAAGATCCAAGAAGAATGATACAAATTGGCCCTGATGATGTAGTTACCGCGCAGCGCTATGAATTCTTAGGAACCGAAGGTATTGACAATGATAATGACGGAAGAATCAATGAAGACACATACGGATATTACGATCCTAACAGAGATTGGGGTTGGAAATGGCAACCGGATTATATTCAACGAGGAGCCTACAAGTATCCTTTCTCTGCTCCTGAAACAAGAGCTGTTGCCGACTTTGTTTTAAAGCAACCTAATATTGCCGGAGCACAAAGTTACCACAACTCAGGAGGAATGATCTTAAGAGGTCCTGGAGCTCAAGAAGATGTATCTACATACAACCGCCAAGACATTAGAATTTACGATGCTATTGGTAAAAAAGGAGAGCAAATGATTCCGGGATATCGTTACTTAACAGTGTATAAAGACTTGTATTCTGTATTTGGTGGTGAGTTAGATTGGTTCTATGGAAGCAGAGGAATCTATACGTTTACCAATGAGATCTTCTCAAGATTTGCCTACTACAAAACCAATAAGAACAATGCAGATACTCAATACAATTTTGACAAAGATCTATTAATGTACGATGCATTTACTCCTTGGAAAAAATACAATCACCCTACATACGGAGAGATTGAGATCGGTGGATTTAAAAAGAATTTTGGACGTGCAACACCCGGGTTTATGTTAGAAGAAGAAGCACATAGAAATATGGCCTTTACTTTCTACCATGCACATCACATGCCTCATTTATCGATTGCTGATATTAAAGTGAAGAAATTAAAAGGAGGATTAAAAGAAATAACTGCTTACATCAAAAATGATCGTTTGATGCCAACACATGCCAGTCAGGATCTAAAATACAATATTACCAGACCGGATTTTGTAAGCATTTCAGGTGTGAAAGTGATTGCCGGAATGATTGTAACCAATGAAGATTTTAACTTCACTACAGAGCAAAAAGTACAACCGGAAAAATTAAAAGTTAGAAATATTCCAGGAAACAGTGTTGTAAAAGTACGCTGGATTGTAAAAGGAAACTCAAAGTTTACTATTACAGTAGACAGTGCCAAAGGTGGTATTGCTACCAAAACAAGTAAATAATACAGAAGTATATACTCAACAAAGTAAAGCCTCTCTCCAGAAATTTCTGGAGAGGGGCTTTTCGATTAATTAACAAAAACGAGTATAAAAGACAAATTCTTATTCAAAGATTGCTATTCCTTCATTTGGTTGGTATACATAGTTAAATGTAAAGTATCTGCTTTCATCTGTAAAAGCATTAGGGTTTGCCGGTGCATCTTTATAGTAACTTAAGATCTCCATTTTTGCAAATTTCCCATCCGTTGTTTTGATCACAATTACTTTTCCAGCAATTGGGTTGATCAAATGCGTTGGAGGTCCTGCATAACTGTACCATCCATTTCCACTTCCTGTAGCAATTGCATACCCGGAAGCGCTATCTTGAGTTAACAAATTCTCATTAGCTCCTGCTACTGCCGCAAAAGTTGCGTCTACAATATACAATGCTGCATCCCCTGTTCTTTCCGGCTCATCAGCTGTTCCTAGAGAAACACCTCCGTTTACAATGATAGAAGTTCCTCTAAAAGCAATATCCCAATCTGTGGTGCTTGTAGTTATTGCTCCTGTCTCGAAATCGAATTTTGTAAACTCTCCCGATACCGGTTGCCCTTGTCCTCCCTGCTGTGGCGCATGTAAGTTAGAAACTGTTTCCGACTCTACTTCCAATAAAGTAACTGTATCATTATCATCACAAGAAGCAAAAAATGCTGTTAGTACAAATAAGGTTAAAATTTTAATAGTTTTCATTATAGTTTATTTAGGTATTTAAAATTGAATATTAAGTTTTCCGTATACGATTCTACCCGGAATGTTACTGATGTTTTGTGCATCGGTAAAATCGAAAGCATTGTCTACTCCCACACCGAGTTGATAATCTTTAAAAATGGTTTTATTAACAGCTAAGTCTATGACAGAATACCCATCTACGAAGCTATCGTAGCGATCTAAATAGCCATTCGCATTGCTATCAAACAATCCGTACTTACTTCTATAGGTAGCACGAATATTTGCATCCAATTCCCATTTCGGAACTGAGTAAAACAATTTGATGTTTGCCATATGTCTCGATCTGTTGTACAAACCGAAATAATCACTTTTGGATAATTGAAATGAAGGCGAACTTGGTGTTAATCTGGCAAACACCTGTCCATTTTCAAAAGCCTCTTCCGCTTCTTTATCTTTAGCGTACAACAATTGATATCCTACAGAAACTCTTAATTGATCATTAGGTCTCCAAGTAGAATTAAACTCCACTCCCTGCGTGTATACTTCGTTTACATTGTAATAGCTAAATACATTCTGCCCATTGGTCTTATTAGCTATCACACGAGTATCTATCAAGTCGTTTATATTATTTCTAAACAAATTAACTGTCGTAGAAACTTTGGAAGAGATTTTATAACTAGATCCTATATTGATGCTCACAGAATTTTCCGGTTTTAAAGCATCTTGAAACTCAGAAATTGGCACAATAATATTGGCGATCTGTCCTTGTGCTTGTAGTAAAGGTATCGCTGTAGATACAGCATTGTATCCCAAAACTGTATATCCTACTGTAGCATTGGTAAAATCGAAGTACAACTGTCTAAAATCCGGAGCTTTAAAGCCATAGCCTACAGATCCTTTTACAGAAACCTTCTTATTAAATTTATAGTTTGCAGCAAACTTAGGACTGAACTGCGACTCGTATTTGTTATGGTTATCGTAACGAGCTCCTAAGATCAGGTTTAACTTCTCTGTAGGATTCATGTCGTATTGCGCAAATATATAAGGCGAATTAAATACCGGATTGGTAGAGAACGATGTTCTTTTTAAAGACTCATGCGTTGTACCCAATCCTAACGTAAGCTGATTCTTCTTCAGTTCTAGTGTGGATCTAAACTCTGGTCGAATGAAAAATTGATTGAAAAAACTATCGCTAAATAAAGAACCATCAGCGTTGTTTAAATACTCATCCGCCTTATAACGGGTTGCATAGAACTCAACTAAACTCACCCACTTATCACTATGCTTATGGGTAATTTTAAATCTTGAGTTCCATTCGTTGATCTCGCTTTCTCCTCTTAAGGTTTGAGATGCAACATTATCTTGATTTTGTATATAGTATCTCCCTGAAAAGATAAAATCTGTTTTATCAGAGAGATCATAGGTTACTTTTGTTTCAAATGTATAGTTAGAAAATGGCTCTACAGTATTCCCTACATTGGTATCAGAAAGATCATATCCAGTACTACTATATCTATTGACAAAAGCTGTAATTCCCAATTTTTCTTTCTTATGACTAACAGAAGTACTTATATCATGTGTTCCAAAAGCACCGGATCTGTAATTGGCATTTCCTCTAAAACCATATTTTGGGTTTTCTGTAATGATATTTACCACACCTCCCAAAGCTTCACTACCATATAAACTGGATGATGCTCCTTTTACAATCTCTATTTGTTTGATATTACCAATGGTAATTCTTTCTAAGTCTAAAGTTCCTGCCGATCTTCCAATCAATGGAACCCCGTCTATTAATATTAAAGTGTATTGTGAATCCAGCCCTTGCAGTTGAATTCCTTCTCCCCCTCCAAAATCAGGGATCGTGATCAATCCCGTTTGCTCATTTAAAATATCTGATAACCTTACCGAATTGGAACGTTTGATATCTGCCTTGCTTACCACTTGTACAGGCATAGGTAAAGAAGACAACTGTCTAAGCGTTCTGGTGGCGGTTACAACTACCTCATCTAATTTTTCTGTTTTGATCGAATCTTTCTTTTGAGTTCCCTCCTGAGCCAAAAGAGAAATGGAAAAAATCAGGGAGAAAAAAAAGCAAATATTATTTTTATTTAGACTCATTCTATTTTATATTTGTCGCAAATATATATGTTATTTTAATTCAATCTAAATAAAAGTTAAATAAATTTCTTTAAGAACAGAGAATCATGAGAAGAGTATTATTATCAATATTGCTAGTAAGCTTTGCAGTTACTGTAAGTGCACAGAGTAAAAAGAAAAAAGACCGAAATGCTATCAAAAGCATGTGCGGATGTTTTGAAGTAACCTTCAACTTCGCTGAGACATTTAATTATAGTGACGACCCTAATTATAAGCCATCAAAAACAAAAGTTGCCAAAGGATTGGAATGGGGACAGTTGGTTACAGATGATAATAATAAGATCTCTATTCAACATTTATTAATCGTTGGAAAACCTTCTAGCCCATACATTGTTAAGCACTGGAGACAAGACTGGTTGTATCAAAACACAGACTTCTACATGTTTAACGGAGACAACTCTTGGATTTACGAAAAGAAACCTAAGTCTGAAGTAAAGAAACAATGGACACAGAAAGTATACCAAGTAGATGATAGCCCTAGATATGAAGGATCGGGTTCTTGGGTACACGTAGATGGAAAAAGTTATTGGGAAAACAGAACCGATGCTCCCCTACCAAGAAGAGAGTACACAAAGAGAAGTGATTATAATGTAACTGTTAGAGGTAACAGACATGAAGTAACCAAATTTGGTTGGGTACACGATCAAGATAACGACAAAGTTGTTAGAAAGGTCGGTACAGAAGATGTAATCATTGCTCAAGAAAAAGGATACAACACCTATGTAAAAGTAGATGACAGTAGGTGTAAAGCAGCTCAAGATTGGTGGAAAAAGAACTACAACAAATGGGCTAAGGTTAGAACCAAGTGGGATGAAGTATATGGTAGAAATGCAAATCTAAAATTAGAGAGCAAGGTAGACAACAAAGTTCTTTACAAGCATTTATTCTCAGATAAGGTAAAAGAAGACAAAAAGATCGGTGAGATCATTGACGCATTTGTAATCAAATAATTATGAGAATTCAACAAACAATTCTTGCAGGTTTATTATTCCTTGCCACCATTGGTTATGCTCAAAAGAACGTCTTTTTAGACAGAGCCTATTGGAAAGGAAACCCAAGCATAGAAGACATCGATCTAAAGATAGCAGAAGGAAACAATATTACTGCTCTTAATGGAGCTGCCTTTGATGCCGTTACTTGGGCACTCATCGAAAAAGCAGATAACAAAACTGTAAAGTACTTATTGTCTAAGAAAGGAAACGGAGTAAATAAACTTACGCACGATGGCAGAACCTATATCTTCTGGGCTGCCTACAGAGACAATTTGGAAATGATGAAATACTTGGTAGACAAAGGCGCAAAAACAGATATTGTTGATAGTCATGGATATTCTGTTTTGAATTTTGCAGCTACTACCGGACAATTGAACACCAAACTATACGACTTCTGTATTGAACACGGTGCCGATCCTAAAACAGAGAAAAATCATAGTGGAGCAAATGCTTTGTTACTGGTTGCTCCATTTATAAAGGATATGTCATTAATCAAATACTTTACTTCAAAAGGAATCGACGTGAACAGTACAGACAACGACGGAAACGGAATCTTTAACTACGCTGCTAAAACAGGGAATATTGAATTAATGAACTTCCTAGTAAAGCAAGGACTATCCTACAAAAAGCCTAATAAAAAGGGCGGAAACGCAATGATCTTTGCCAGCCGTGGTACACGTAACAAAAAGAATACTTTAGAAACATACCAATACTTAGAGAAATTAGGGATAGCTCCTAATGTTGTTACTAATGATGGGATAACCCCCCTACATTCAATCGCCTACAGAGGGAAGGACATGGGCATATATAAGTACTTTCTCTCTAAGGGCGTGGATGTAAATCAAGCAGACAGCAACGGAAATACTCCTTTTCTAAATTCAACTTTGATGAATGACGTAAAGATCATTTCTATGCTTTCTAAACATGTAAAGAACATAAACACTCAAAATAAAGATGGGAAAACAGCTTTGACCAACGCCATTCAAAGAAACTCTCCTGAAGTTGTAAGCTTCTTAATTGAAAAAGGTGCTGATGTGCATGTGACTGATAAAAAAGGTAACAACCTGGGCTATTACTTGGTTAGATCCTACAGCCCAAGAAAAGTTGATGATTTCAAACAGAAAGTAGCCTTAGTTTCTAAAAAAGGTTTTGACATCACAAAAAACCAAAAAGACGGAAACTCATTATTTCACATCGCTCTTGAGTCTGATAATTTAGACCTTCTAAAATGGGTACACAAAATTGGTGTAAACGTAAACATTAAGAACAAAGATGGTTTGACTCCTTTGCATCAGGCAGCCATGACAGCAAAAGATGATACCATCTTAAAATACTTATTGAGCATTGGTGCCAACAAAGGAATCAAAACTGATTTTGATGAATCTGTTTATGCACTGGCAGCAGAAAATGAGCTCTTACAAAAAAATAATATTGACATCCAATTCCTGAAGTAACAGATGAAACGATATAAACTTTTTAAGACAATCGCATCGATCTTTATTCTAGCCATTGTGTTTGGATTTACGATGAAAACCCCATCACCTAAATACAAGTGCATGATACAAATGACCAATTATAATGGTGAAGGAGCATACATCGCTATCTCTCTCTTAAACCCTAAAGGAGAATATGAAAAAACCTTATATGTTCATGGTGATGATGATGAATGGTATTTTGACATTACTGAATGGTGGAACTACTACGGAAAACAACGCACTGATATTGATGCAATTACCGGAGCTACCATCAGTGGAGGAAAAAGAGCCATCTCAGTTATTGAAATTGAAGACGACAAGATCGATAAAGGATATAAGATCCGATTTGAAACGGCCGTTGAAGATCAGGAATATTACAAAGACGATGTTGAGTTTGAATTGACATCGGAAAGTGTAAAAGGTAAAGTTGAAGGAAAAGGATTCATCCGATACATTCGTATGATTCCTCAAAAATAATCATCTATCTTATGATCACTTCTATTTGGAGATATAGTCATCTTGCTTTGGCTATATCTTCATTTGTTTTTATCCTCGTTGCCTCCATTACCGGAATTATACTGGCTTTTGAACCTATATCAGAACAGCTAAAACCTTATGCTACTGATGTAGAAAAACATTCATTAGCAAGTACTATTCAAATTTTGAATGAAAAATATGACGAAGTTCTTACACTAGAAAAAGATCATAACGGTTTTATTATTGCCTCTGTTATTACAGAAGAAGGAGCTGACGATCGTTTCTATATCGATCCGTTAACCGGAGAAAAAATTGGAGACATTATTGAAAAAGCACCAATTTTTCAATTCGCTACCAACTTGCATCGCTCTCTCTTTTTAAAAACTACCGGGCGAGTAATTATTGCCATTGTTTCTTTCTTTCTGTTTCTGATCGCTGTTACCGGAGTACTTCTTATCATTAAAAGACAAGGAGGAATTCCTCAGTTCTTTTCTAAAGTAGTTAAAGAAGACAACAATCAATACTATCATGTGATCTTAGGAAGGCTCACCCTTGTTCCTATCATGATTATTACACTAACGGGCGTGTATCTTTCTCTTGAAAAATTCTCTTTGCTTCCTGATGAGAAGATCAATCATAGCATCCAAACCGTTGAAAACATCCCGGATACCAAACAGCCTATTGCTGATTTTGAAATCTTTAAGAATACCTCTTTAAAAGAGATCAAAAGCATAGAATTTCCTTTCTCTGAAGATCCTGAAGATTACTATTTTGTAAAACTGAAACATACAGAGCTGGTTGTTCACCAATACAATGGTGCTATTGTTAGTGAGGTAAAGCATCCTTTTGTTTCGCTCGCTTCTTCCTTAAGTCTGTTTTTGCATACCGGAAGAGGAAGTATGTTGTGGTCTTTTGTCTTGTTGTTATCTACCGCATCCATTTTGTACTTTATCTATTCCGGGTTCTACATGACCTTCAAAAGAAGAAAGGAATCTTTTTCTATTCCTTCCAATACCTATCGTTCAGACGAAGCTGAATATGTGATCTTGGTAGGTTCGGAAACAGGGAATACTTATAAGCCGGCAGCATTGGTATTTGATGCAATTAAAAACCTCAACAAAAAGGTTTATATCACGGAGCTGAATCAATACAAAGAATTCAAAAACCTCAAACACCTTCTTGTTTTTACATCTACTTATGGAAAAGGCGAAGCTCCTGCCAATGCCAAAAACTTCATTCAGAAGTTTCAAGCAGTAGAACACACACAGAAAGTTCAGTTTTCAGTTGTTGGTTTTGGCTCTTTGGCCTACGAAGATTTTTGTGAGTTTGCTATTGATATTGACACTACTCTAAAGCAAAACTCAAACTTCTATGCTTCCACTGATCTGTATAAAATACATAACCAATCCTTCTCAGATTTTTCAAAATGGGTCCAGGATTGGAGTACAAAAACAAACGTATCTCTCCAAATAGAAGAACCTAAAGGAAATATTAAACCCAAAAAACAACATCGTTTTGACGTTGTAAATAGAACCGATCTTAATCAAGATCAAACATTCCTCTTACAATTGCGCCCCAAGAAAAAAACAGCTTACCAATCGGGAGACCTCTTAGAATTCTTTCCCCAAGGAGAAACTGTACCAAGATATTATTCTGTTGGGATCAAAGGAAAAGATGTTTTACTGAGCATCAAGAAACACGACTTAGGTGTTTGCTCTTCATTCTTCAGTCAATTGAACGCTAATGATACTATAGAAGCCGGGGTTCAGAAAAACAAAGCATTTCATTTTCCTAAAAAAGTACCTGAGGTAGTGATGATTGCAAATGGTACCGGAATTGCTCCTTTTATAGGGATGATTCAAGAGAACAAACGTCATATCAAAGCGCATTTATTTTGGGGAGGAAGAACTAAACCTTCTTTTGATTTGTATTCAGAGATTGCTCAAAAAGCATTGCAAACAAAACAATTGAGCAGTTTGCATCTAGCCTTTTCTCGAGAGGAAGAATCCAAACAATACGTTCAAGATAGTATCAAAGAAAAATCAGAACTCATAGCTACTGTCTTAGCAAAAAAAGGTGTGATCATGATTTGCGGCTCTTTAGCTATGGAGAAAGGTGTAAGGAAGGTTTTAGAATCTATTGTTCAAGAAAAACTACAATCTGAGCTGGCAAGTTTTGGCTGGCAAATAAAAACAGATTGTTATTAATTCAAAAAAAGTAAGCCTATGTGTAGCAAAATAAAAACAATCGCAAAAGTCAAAAGTGGAGAACTAAGCTTATGTACCAACTGTAATCATTATCATTTAATGTTCAATAATATCTTCTTTGAGTTTAGTAGAAAAGAGTTGAAACAGTTTAGAGATTATGTGTTCAACATCAATTTGGAATATTGGGAATCTAATTACCCTTGTCCTGTGATCAAGAAAAATATTCCCATTCCGTCTCTACAAAAAAATCTGATTTTGATATTTAATCGAAAAGAGATCGAAGAATTAAAAAAACTTCTTTCTTTTAAATCATATCATAAGTTTCAGGAAATAGAGCTAGATGATATTGATTACACGTTGATTCTCAACTAGCAAACAATTTCTTTATAAAATATAAGAGGCTCCTCAGCGATGAGGAGCCTCTTCTTTGTTCGATTCTAGGGAAACCAAACTAACTAAAAATCAACCAACTAAATTACTTGTTGTAGTAATGGTGTATTTTTAAAAACTTTCAATATTCTTTTATAAAACAGGCAGTCTAAAAAAAACCCTACCCTAAATTTTATTTTTTTTTATTTTTTAAAAAAAGCCCCTCCAAAAGAGGAGCTTTATATAAATCAATTAATCAAATTACAGTCGGTTTGACTACATTTGTCATCTAGTAAACAGGGAGTTCCGAAAAAACCCTACCTAGATCTTTTCTTTTTCTATATCCCAACAATTCTTTCTAAAAGTCCAATTCCTTTTTTAACTTCCTTAGGAATATCGTTTCCTATAAACTGTACTTTCTTGTGTTGAAAGCTAACTTGGGTTATAGGCAGATCTCTCACTTTCTTTTCTTGACTTTCCAACGTTTCAAAACCTGCAGCTTCAAATACATTTTTAATCTCTGTCAATTGATCTTCTGATAATGTAAACTCGTGCTTTCCTCTCCTCTTCACATGATCTATTCCATTGTATTTTACCAATCCATCTTTATAAACATACAGATCGTATACCGGACATTTTCCAAAGCAACGTTTCTTTGTCAACTGTATTAATGGATCGGATGGATCTTGCTTTACAGTATTGCATGAGAAACTCATCATCAAAATCAAACCTAATAGCATTTTCATCTTTCTCATCTTTTTCCTTTATGATTTATTAATGTTTATGTCCACAATGTGAACTCTTTGCGTTTCCTAGAGTATTTGCTTTTTTCCAGCTACCTGGGCTAGGCAAAATACTTCTTGCTCTTCCTCTGTTAGACCCTAAGTTCTCTCTAATATATTCTCTTAATTGTACCAGTTCCGGGTAGTCATACATTAATAGTATCTTCTTTTCTGCAATGGTATTTCCTGCAGGTCTGTTGTTTCTGGTTACAAAAGTTGCAAAGACTTCTGCAATATCTTCTCCCGGATTTGTAGCTGCATAATTGGTTACAAATCTATCTTGGTATTTTACATAGAATGCTTGGTGAGCCGACTCGTCATTTTGTGCATTTTGAAATTCTTCCCAGATGTCAGCCCAGTACAAACTGTGCATTTTGTTGATATAAGAATCTGTTTTAGCACAACCCTCTCCAGGGAAGTAATTGCTACAAGAACCTGAGCCTACACTCGCATCTATTTGAGTATCGTTTAATGTTAAAATATGTCCAAACTCATGAATGATGGTATACAATAATTCGTTCTGATCATCCGCAAAATTGATCGCCAATCCCATTTGCCAAGTAGATAGATCCTGTTTGGTTTGCACTACATATCCGGCAGATCCCGTAACACTTCCATTGTAGATCATAAACTCATTCATTTTGTTTCTATGAGCTACAGGTACAACATCCTTAGTAAATCCCCATAATTGTTGATGTCTTGCTACATCATTTTGGTAAGCTATATCTTGTCCGGAAACCTGATAATCTCTTATTTTCTGAATGTCATTCCCAGACACTCTGTACAAAGTAATCTCACCTTGAGTTCCAGATTGCGGTCCTCCTCCATCATCATCTCCACCACCATTATTATCACCGATGGGATCGGTTAACACCGACATATCATCATCATTATTACATCCTAAAAAAGTAACTGAAAAAATTAGTAGTAACAGTACCCATCTGTTTAAAAATCGTGCCTTCATAATCGTGGTTTTTAAGTTCATAATCTGTATTATTTTGAAAACAGGCGAGTTATGAAAAACCCTACTCGAAAAAAGCGGGCATAAAAAAATCCGAAAGGAGATTTTCGGATGTTTATTTTAGACAAATAATTCTAAAAAATTATTGGATTAACAACGCGTATTCCCACTCAGAACAAGGCATACAGAAAATTTACTCGGTCTTACTCCAATAACAAAAAATGAAGCTTTCAAGATCGAGGTAAATACGTTGAAAAAAGTTGTTAAAATTTTGTCCATTTCAGAAAAAATCAATTATTTAGTTGCAGTATCTTACACTGACAGTCAACCTAGTTTTAGTGAAAAAAATCACCTAAAACTAACTTATAGAACTGTTACAATCGGGTAAAACGATTGAAATCTAGCCCTCACGGGTTTCAGTCATTTGAATTAAAAATTTAATGAAAATGATATGAAAAATCAAAAAAAGTTGCGATGTTCATTACTTAGAACATTTTTCCCTTCACTTACCACATTTTTCATCAGTATTATTCCTTTTTAGGATAAAGCATTATTGCGTAATAATAGGCGGAAACTGAAAAGCCTTAAACAGAGTAGGTGAAAACTTAAAAATTAAATTAATGAAAAATTTAGAAAAATTTAAATTAAATGACTCATCAGCACATAAGTTCATGGGTGGTTTTATAGGTAAATTGGTCAAAACATCTGATAAATGGAAAGATGAAAATGGATGTCAAGTTAAAAAAACTGACTTTTTTGATGATTGTAATGGCGATGGGAAATGGAATCCAGGTGAGTCGGGACAAGAAGAAATTGTAATTGAATGTTAAGCAAGAAAAATGAAAAAAATATCAGATTTTAAAAATAATAAGTTAAGTATTTCTCATATGAGTAAATGTATTCATGGAAGGCATGAAGGTCTAACTGCTACTGAAGGTTTGCCTTCAGTAGATAATGTTGGATGCACAAAGACTAAAAGTGATTCATTTCAAGATTGGGACAAGGATGGATTATGGGATGATAATGAACCAGGAACAATTATTTATACAACTGACTGTGGACCTTGTTCTATTTGATAACAGTTAAACATGAAATTAAACGTCAAAATAATTGGGTGTTTAATGCTTTTTTTATTGGTGGGTATTTATTGCTCACCTTTAAAGAAGGTGTTAAATCGTAAAGATATTAAATTTCTCAACAAAATAGTTGATTCAATGTATACTGTTGACCAAGATATTAGAAATGCTATTTGGGATATTGATTCTATTTATAAAGTTGATAAAAAGAGTAATAATGGACAATACCAATTAAACTTTATGAAAAAGAAAAAATTAGGAGAAAGATATAATCAGTATAAGAAATCTGTAGATAGTGTTTACAATGAAATGAGAAAAATTGATGATTCAAATACCAATAAATTACTTCAGTTAACTAAGAAATATGGCTTCCCTAGTCAAGAACGCTTAAAAGCCAAGCGTGCATCTGCTTACTTACTTTTTGTTCATTCCCCTAGGTCATATTTCGATGAAATTAAAGCATTACTATCATCCGAATATAAAGCTAATAGAATATCAGAATATGAAAAGGCTTACATCTTTTGGCATATAAATGACAGAATAGGATTTCCGCCAAAATTAGCTAAAAATGGAAGAGTTATTTATAACAAAAAGTAATTATAAATACATATGAAATTGAAAAAATCAAATTAGAGAAATGGTCTTCATTATTTCTGAGAAAGACGATGTGACAACAAATTATATTATTGAATGGTTGATTGCTAAAGAAATAAAATTTTTACGTCTAAACACCCAATCATATTCTCCTTTGACGTACAAATTATCTTCCAACATAGGGCAGATTCAACTTTTAGGAAAAGAAATATCATCTAATGATATTGTAATCCATAGAAGAGGAAGACTAAATATTACTCCTAGAGGGATAAATCAATTAGAGGTATTTAAATATATAAAGCAAGAGAATGACGCTATTGTTAAGTCTCTTGAGTTTCATTTAAAAGATAATATTACTTATATAGGTAGTTTTTATAAAGAAGATCAAAACTACAAACTGTTAAACTTATACTATGCTCAAAAAGCTGGATTAAAGATTCCCAAAACAATTGTTACTGGTTTAAAGAAAGAATTAGTAAGGTTTTTTAATTCGGAAAAAAGAGTTATAACAAAAACTATTCGATCTCCAGTAAATATAAATATAGAAGATATTCATCATAATTCATCTAAAACTTTTTTAATTAAACAAGAACATCTTGATAGATTAGACAACATGTTCTCTCCTATTCTAGCCCAAAAGTACGTTGAGAAAATTTATGAAATCAGAGTATTTATCTTTGATAGTTTGTATTTCTCTATGGCTATCTTTTCTCAAGAAAATCAAAAAACGAAAATTGACTATAGAGAGTATGATGCCTACCTACCTAATAGATGTATCCCTGTAAATCTTCCTGATGAAATTAAAACTCAGATTGATGAGTTTCTAAAACTATCTGGAATAAATTCAGGTTCAATCGATATCATAGTTACTCCTGAAAATGAATATGTTTTTCTTGAAATAAATCCTCAAGGCCAATTAGATTGGGTTTCCAAAAATTGTAACTACTACATTGAAAAAAATATTGTAGACCACTTAATAAGTAAAAAAAATGGATAAGATTAAAAATAAAAGTATACTACCAATTACAATACAAGAAGTTGAATTTTATAAAAAAAACCCTCTTTTAAAAAAGGTAAATGCTTCTGTCAAGGTTAAAAATTATCAATCTTCAAGTGATTATTTTGAAGGCTTTCATCGACCAATATCAAAAATCATAACCTTTGATGAATAAGATAAAATTATTTGCTAACTGTATTCCTGTAAAAGGAGCAAAAAGAAGTGTTATTTGTGACTTGCAAAGAAACGAATTATACATCATCCCTAATGATTTATATGAAATACTAATACTTCACTCTAATAAGACTATCATTGAGATTAAAAAGCTATACAATAATGAGTATGATGAAACTATAGATGAATATTTTGTATTCTTAAAGCAAAACGAGTTAGTATTTGAGACTAAAACACCTCATTTGTTTCCTAATTTAAAATTAGATTGGCATTATCCATTTGAAATAAGTAATGCCATATTAGATTTTGATATTAATTCAAAATATGAATTAGTATCTGGGTTAGATCAACTTAATGAGTTAAAATGTAAACATGTTCAACTACGTTTTTTCGACACCATTACTTACAATACCATACTAAATCTTCTTAACCATTTAAATAAAAAAAACTCAATCATTTTATCCATAGATATTTTGCTTCCTTTTTCTAGTGAATTTTCAAAAGAAAAATTATCAGTGTTATTATCAGATTATCCAAGAATAAACTCATTCTACGTTTTTAATTCTGATTCAGATCAATTTATAACACCTATAAGAGGTAATAGAGCATACATTGTTTATCTAAAGAACAAATTATCTCCTAAAAATTGTGGAATAATTTCTTCTAAATATTTTAGCATTAATATCAAATCTTTTACAGAAAGTTTAAATTGTAATTCATGTTTAAATGGCAAAATATCCATTGATACTCAGGGCAATATCAAAAACTGCCCATCAATGACACACAGTTTTGGGAATATTAAAAACGTTTCATTAAAGGAATCTCTTCATAAAAAAGATTTTAAAAAATATTGGTCCCTTACCAAAGATAACATTGAAGTATGTAAAGATTGTGAGTTTAGATATGTTTGTACAGATTGTAGAGCATACATCGAGAATATAGAAAACCAATACTCTAAGCCACTAAAGTGTGGCTATGATCCTTACACAAATGAGTGGGAAAATTGGGAAGAAAATCCCGTCAAAAATAAAGCTATAGAATATTACGATATGAAAAAGCTGTAGAAAAGTTAGCCGCAATGAAAAAGTGAAATGAAAATGAAAAAATTAACTATTTGATGAAAATGGTTTCTACAGAATCTTCCAGAGTTTTCAATAAGCGTTATTGGTATGCTAAGAAAGATAAAATCTGCTTTACATTTTCTAATATAACTGAAGGAGATTTATGTACTGGTTATATCTTAAAAGGTGATAACTTAAACGTTAAAGCATTTGGAGAGATTATCAAATACAAAAGAAAAAAGTAAACAAACCTAGAATTCTTTGTATTCGAAAATCATAAAATACATTTATGGTTAAGCTACACAATGGTATTTTACACCATCTTTCATATAGCTTTGGATGACTCCTTTTCTTCTTAATTCATCTAAAATTGAATACAGTTTTAAAATGTGTGGAACTTTTTGTGCTTTGCTTAGAATTTCTGAGCTGGTCAAATGCTGATTGCTTAGTGCAACAATCACAGATTTCTGCTTTGAAGTTAGTTGTAGATTCATGATACTTTGCTCTTATGCGTTATTGAGGTAAAAATAATTCCAAACTTGATAGTAGAACAGGGGAAAAAGACTGGAATTTTAGGTAAGTAATTCTCTATAAGATGTTATGAAGATATTCATTTATATCCAAACCACCTGATGGAAAACCATAAATTGAGCTTCTCAAATGGGTTTCATAAAAAAAGCTCTCAATAAATTGAGAGCTTTTTGTTGTGCGGGTGAAGAAAGTATCCCGTACCTTATTTAAATACTTTTAGTAACACACATTGCTACATAATGTAATTTACTCTTCTTCTAACATCATAGTTGCAATTTGTGAATTGATCTGATTGGGTCTAATCCTCCAGTTTAAAGCTCCATTAGTCAACAAAACTACTGTAACATTTTGTTGAGTTTGTTCATTCCAATAATGTCTGAAAGAAGAAATTCCAGCGCCTCCATGCCCAACCATTCTGTAAGCTCCATGAAGTCTATATGCTTCCCAACCTAATCCAAAATATCCATCTTTTCCATTATTTAACTTAACAGGTGTCCAAACCTCTTCGAGTTGTTCTTTAGTCAATATTTTTTCCTTTTGAACTATTTGGAACCACTTTATCAAATCATCTATTGTAACATTTAATCCGGCTCCTGCATACATTGGAGGCGAATAATTGAGAGGAAACATCTCTAAATTTCCATTTCTATTTTGGTAACAAGTAACTCTATTTAGAATCACTTTTTTAAACCCACCATATTTAGCTGAACTTAAGTTGAACTTATCGAAATATTCAGACTGCATATAAGATTCAAATTCTTTATTTGCCAACTTTTCAATTATTGCTCGAATCAATAAAAACCCTGTCGCGTTATATTTGTTTTCTGTTCCTGGTGTAGAACTAAACGGCTTATCTTTTATGGCAGTAATAACAGACTTCTCACTTTCAGGTGCTAAATAAATTTGATAATCAATTTGGTCAGGAATACCTGAAGTATGAGAAAGTAACTGCTTGAGAGTTAATTTTCTCCAAGATTCAGGCAAATCTTTTCTGTTTGGAAGAAACTCTTCTACCGTTTCACTCACATCACGTTTATGAATACTTAATAATTTATAAAGAGCAACTGAACTGAAAAGTTTAGATATTGAAGCTACAGGAAAAGACTTTTCGATAGTCATGGGTACATTAAGTTGAGCATTTGCTAAACCAAATGAATTTTTATGTACAATTTTGTTATCAACAAGTATTGCATAATTTAAACCAATAATCTTTAAGCTATCTATAGTTTCCTCTAGATATGCATCTATTTTACTAAAAACATTATTGTTTTTTGCCTGTGCAAATGATTTTCCAATCAAACAAGTGAGCAGGAAAAAAATTACAAGCTGTTTTTTCATAAACTGTGAGGTTTTCATTTTCATATTGTATAACTGCTTTACAAGTAAGCTCTAACTATTTTGAGGTATACTCTATAAACAAACAAACCGCTCGAATGAGCGGCTTATAAGCTGTGCGGGTGAAGGGAGTCGAACCCCCACGCCTTGCGGCACTAGATCCTAAGTCTAGCGTGTCTACCAATTCCACCACACCCGCGGCAATTGGACTGCAAATATACGCATTCAACTGAAATTGCAAAGCCCTTTCATAGGAATTTTACTATTTTTGATTTTCCTTAAAAACAAACCATGTCAGATATCAAATCTTATATAGAAAATAACAAAGATCGTTTCATTAATGAATTAATCGAACTACTTAAAATTCCGTCTGTTAGCGCAGATCCTGCCTTTAATCAAGATGTATTAAATACCTCAGAAGCTGTAAAAGAAAGTTTGGAAAAAGCCGGATGCGATCATGTAGAAATTTGCGAGACTCCGGGTTATCCTATTGTATATGGAGAAAAGATCATCGATCCAAGTCTTCCTACAGTATTAGTTTACGGGCATTATGATGTACAACCGGCAGATCCTTTACACTTATGGGATTCTCCTGCTTTTGAACCTGTGATCAAGAAAACTGAACTGCATCCTGAAGGGGCTATTTTTGCTCGTGGTGCTTGTGACGACAAAGGTCAGATGTACATGCATGTTAAAGCTTTAGAATACATGACATCTACAGGGAATCTTCCTTGCAATGTAAAATTCATGATTGAAGGTGAAGAAGAAGTAGGATCTGAAAGCTTAGGGTGGTTTGTAAAAAGAAATCAAGAGAAATTGGCTAACGATGTGATCTTGATCTCAGACACGGGTATGATAAGCAATACACAACCTTCTATCACTACAGGATTGCGTGGTTTAAGCTATGTAGAAGTTGAAGTTACAGGACCTAACAGAGATTTACACTCCGGATTGTACGGTGGAGCTGTAGCAAACCCAATCAATGTATTAACAAAAATGATCGCTTCTCTACACGACGAGAACAACCATATTACCATTCCCGGATTTTACGACAAAGTTGAAGAGTTAACCAGAGCGGAAAGAGATGAAATGGCAAAAGCTCCTTTTTCATTAGAAGCCTATAAAGAAGCCTTGGATATTGATGATGTGTACGGAGAAAAAGGATATACCACCAATGAAAGAAACTCGATTCGTCCTACGTTGGATGTCAACGGAATTTGGGGAGGGTATACCGGTGAAGGAGCAAAAACAGTAATTGCTTCTAAAGCTTATGCTAAGATCTCTATGCGTTTGGTACCTAATCAAGATTGGGAAGAGATCACTCAACTATTTGCCAAGCATTTTGAGAGCATAGCTCCCGCATCTGTAAAAGTAAAAGTAACTCCACATCATGGAGGTCAAGGATATGTAACTCCAATTAATAGTATCGGATATCAAGCAGCAAGCAAAGCTTATCAAGATACCTTTGGAGTCACTCCTATTCCACAGAGAAGCGGTGGTAGTATTCCTATTGTTTCTTTGTTTGAAGATGAATTGAAAAGTAAAACAATTCTGATGGGATTCGGATTGGACAGTGATGCTATTCACTCTCCTAATGAGCACTTTGGAATCTTTAATTACCTGAAAGGAATTGAAACCATTCCATTATTCTATAAGTACTTTACAGAATTATCAAAATAAAAAAAAGAGCCTCAAGGCTCTTTTTTTTATTCTATAATATATGCTGTTTTGATAAAGTCTATCTCAGGGTAATTCTTTTTGATGAACTTGTTACCATACTTTTGAATAGAGTCTTGTCGGAACCCTAATTTATCTCCGTACTTCCCATAAAACTTCAATACATTATCCATTCCTGAAGTTACTTTTGCAATTACCGGAAAACCTTTTACACCTGAATAATCAATATCATCCAACCTGTTGTTATCTTTTAAGTTGATAAAGATTTGTGTTGTTCTGGTCTTTACTCCTCCTCTAGCAAAAGAAATTGTTCCTTTGTTGTTTTTCATTACAACAGGCTCGTCATCAATCTTGTATTCTTTCCAACCTGAGTTTACCAAACTATCATTGTGAATTCCAAACTGAGCTACAAAATTTGGCACAACTCGAAATACTGCAATATCAGTATAAAAACCACTCTTTATTAGCTGATACAATCTATCTACACCTTGTGGCGACCATTCTCTTTTAGCTTCAATATCAAAATTCCCTTGACTTGTTTCAAAACGAGCTTTGAAGTATTCAGGAGCTTTTTCTTTAGTCCACTTTTCTTTAAACACTTTCTGACTACATGCTACCACAGAAGTCAAAATAACGACCGCTATCAGTTTTCTTATCATACCTTAAAATTTATGTCTCAAAGATAGGTAAAATGAATTCCAATTTAAACTCTACGTTTGTAGAATTAATATTTTTATTCTATGTTTGTAGAGCAAAAGAAAAATAATGCTTAAGAAAATTGTTTTTTGTCTTCTAGTCCTTGTGCTATATAACTGCAATTCCAAAGAAAAAGATCAGGAATTGGCAGATCTAAATTTGTACTTGAGTTCCAATTTGAAAATAGATAGCGTATTTGTATCTAACATTGCTCAGGATCGGGAGTTTTATATACTTCCCTATTCAGATACATTGAGAGTTCAATTCAAAGACAGTATCAATGATATGTACAATATATGGTTCTTTACTCAAGAAGGACGAAGAACAAAGCAATTATGGCTGAATGGTAAAAACCTGATCATCAAAGGAAGCATTGGAAAACGTTTTGAGATCGATACAGTTCTCGGATCTGATCTTTTTTATAAAGCTCAAAAGTTTCAGAAAGAGTACAGACAACTTTACAAAGAAAAGGCGAAAGATGAAGTTATTAATCAACTGCTGATTCGTTATACGAAAGAGAACATCAACAACCCTCTTTCTTTACAAACAGCCGATTATTACCTTTACAAAAACAAAAACGATAAAGAGAAAGTACGCAACTTACAATCACTGCTTAAAGATCAACCCAAAGCATTCAAAGATCATCTAGCATTTCCTGTTCATAAAAGCATAGATAAGATACTATCTCAACATAGTATTGACCTGAAGAAATACGACTTTGAAGATATTGCAGGCAATACAATCAAAATCGAAACAGAACCTTCAAAAAAATACTTGTTAGATCTTTGGTTTGTCAACTGTCCACCTTGTATAAAAGACCATCAAAAGTTTTTAAAGAATCCCAATTTGCTTAAACAAAAGAACATCGAATTGATAGGAATATCAACAGACAGGCAACAAAAAGTTTGGTCAGGTTTCTTACAAGAGAAACAATATCCTTGGAAGAATTATCGTCAAAAACAATATGCAGGCTCTCTTACTGAAGACCTGATGATCTCTGTCTTCCCTACTTATTTTTTAATAGAAGGAAATGGCAAGATCATCCAAACATTTAATGCATTTGATGATATAAAAGATTATCTCTCTAATGAATTGTAAAAGGCTTAACTAAATTTTAACTCTACAATTGTAGAATCAAAACTTTTTATTCTATATTTGTAGAGTACGAAAATGACACCTTATGAAATTATCCAAAGCTGAAGAACAAGTAATGCAATATTTATGGAAACGCGACAAAGCTTTTATGAAAGATTTGTTGGAAGATTTTCCTGATCCTAAGCCTGCAACAACAACAGTAGCTACTTTGCTAAAAAGAATGGCCGATAAAGGTTTTATCGCTTATACAACTGTTGGAAAATCTAGAGAGTATTATCCGTTGGTTAAAAAGTCGGATTACTTTTCTAAGCATGTAAATGGCTTGATCAAAAATTTCTTTAACAACTCAGCCAGTCAGTTTGCATCGTTCTTTACTAAGGAAACCAATTTAAGTAATGAAGAGTTAGAGGAATTACGCAAGATTATAGATAAACAAATCAAAGAGAACAAAAAATGATATCCTATTTGATCAAATCCGGATTGTGTTTAGCCATTCTCCTTGCATTTTATCACTTGGTTTTGGAGCGTGAAAAAATGCATCAATTCAATCGGTTCTATTTATTAGGGAGTGTCCTTTTTTCGTTCATCGTTCCGTTCTTTATCATCTACGTAGAAGCAGCACCAGAGATGGTTGCAGATTATACTGAAATAGCAATTCCTAAAAGTCATGAGTTTTTATTACCAGCAGAAGTTCCTGTAGATAACTCCATCAATTTCACACAGTATTTTGTGATGTTCTATCTGTTTGTTTCTTCAATATTATTGATTCGATTCTTAAAAAGCTTTGTAGATATCATATTAAAGATCAAAACCAATCAAACAGTGCATTATAAGAGTGCTAAAGTTGTATTGGTAGAAGACGCTATTTTACCTCATACTTTTTGGAATTACATCTTTATCAATAAAGAAGAGTTTTTTGCAAAAAAGATAGAAACCGAACTCTTTACGCATGAGCTTACTCATGTAACACAAAAACATACTTTGGATGTATTGATCATAGAGTTTTTACAGATCGTTCTATGGTTCAATCCTTTCTTTTATCCTTTAAAGAAAGCCATTCAATTAAATCACGAATTCTTAGCGGATGACAAGGTAATTGCATCCCATCAAGATATTACCAGGTATCAATATCTATTGTTAGATAAAGCTGCCTGGAAAAACAAATATTACTTGGCCAGTAATTTGAATTATTCACTTACAAAAAAACGATTATTAATGATGAAAACACCCAATTCTAGGGCAACAATATTTATGAAAAAGTTGGCCATTTTACCTTTACTAACGGGATTGGTATTCTTGTTTGCAGATCGTGTAGAAGCACAATCAAAAAAGAAGAAACCACAGGTAATTGAGGTAAAAGAACAAAAAAGAAAAGCCACAAAAGCTCAAATGGATGAATACAAAGCTTTGCTAGAAAGATCAGTAAAAGACAAAGTATTTAACCTAAAAGAGTTAAGGAAAATGCGTTTACTGTACTCTATGATGTCTAAAGCGCAGAAAAAGACAGTTAAAAATGTTAATGAGTTAGTACCTCCACCACCTCCTAGAGAGTTAACAAAAAAACAAATTAGCTCTAAAAAATACGAGGAGTTAAAGGATAAAAAGAAATATGCGGTTTGGATCGACTCAAAACCGGTAGACAACAGCGTTCTTAACAAATACAAGCATACAGATTTTAAGAGCTACAGCGGAAGCTATGTATATAATAATGCTCGTTCTAAGAAGTTTCCTCAAGAACATCAATATTCATTGTATACCGAGGAATATGTAGAAAAGTATAACAAAAAAGTTAGGGCACAAAAAAACAAACCTCCAAAACCTGTTAAAATCGAGGTAGTAAAAAAAGGTGAGAAAAGTAAAATTCCGCCTCCACCACCGCCAAGAAAGCAAAAAGAACCTAAAGAGAGTAAAGCTCCTAAGGTTGCTAAAAGATTGAAAGAGCTAAAAGAATCAAAAGAAGTAGCTGAAACACGCGAGATCATAGAAGAAACAGAAGTTCCTGTTGAATTGGTAGAGATCAGAGAAGTTCCTGAAGGGGTTGAAGAAGTAGAAGAAGTTATAGAAGACGAACCTGCTTTAAGAGAAACAGTAATTGAAGCAAATGAAATTAGAGAAGAGATTGTTGAAGAGCCTGAAGTTATTGAGGTTGTAGAAACTCCTGTAGCAATTCAAGAAACCATCAAATTTCACAAAGGTTGGTATATCACTATTGATGGACAGAGATACTATTACACGTTTGACAGAGTAGAAAGAGTAGCTCGCTACTATAAAAATGGAAAATTCGTTGATCTTGATATTGTAAAAGAGTACAAGAAAAAGCATAAACTATACAAACGCTTGCAAAAAGAAGGAAAGCACTTTGTTCATAAATCTAAACAAGATAAAAAAAGAATCAAACAAGAGTTTTCTGACTTAGGTGGCATGTATTTTAGAATGTCTAGAGATCAAAAAAGACGAGTTAGCAGACCTAAAAACCCTATTACTCCTTACTTAAGACTTATCACAGAACAAGGAAAAGTATATTACAAATTAAGATCTGAGTTAACAGATGAAGATCGTAAGAATATACCTCCACCACCTCCAGAAATTATGGGAGATAAAATGAGTGATGCAGAAAAAGCTAAAGCAAGAAAAGCTTACAAACAATGGAGTAAACGATTGAAACTCATTGAAAAAGAAGGATAAGATCTCGTTACAACAAATTAAAAGCCAGTTCAAATGAACTGGCTTTTAACTTTCCCTTAAGAAACAAATTGACTTTTAGCACGTTATACACTTGTAACCAACTTAAAAATCAATCTCGTGTTAAAAAAATTCTTCCTCCTTTGCTCTGGTGTCGACCTCAAACTTATAGACACCTGCTCAAATGGCGAGCAAAACAAATATGCAGGTATTGGAGCCACTGTCTTCTTTACCGCAGTTATGGCTTCTTTAGCCGCCAGCTATGCTTTATATACTGTTTTTGATAATATCTACACAGCCTTATTCTTTGGGCTCGTATGGGGATTGCTCATCTTTAATTTAGACAGGTTCATTGTATCCACTATAAAAAAAAGCAACTCAAAATGGAAAGAGCTCTTACAAGCAACTCCGCGACTCATTTTAGCCATGATCATTGCCATGGTTATTTCAAAACCTTTAGAGTTAAAAATCTTTGAAAAAGAGATCAATCAAGTAATCTTGGAAGAAAAGAACGAGATGACCTTGAGAAACAAAGAGCAAATTGCCAAACAGTTTGAACCGGAAATAGCCCAATTGAACAATGGCATCAAAGCATTAAAAGATGAGATTGCAGATAAGGAAAAAGAAGTAAACGACCTATATGAAACCTATATCGCAGAAGCCGAAGGACGAAAAGGAACTCTCCTTTTAGGAAAAGGACCTGTTTATCAAGAAAAAAGAGACAAACACGACGCTGCTTTATTAGAATTAAGTCAGTTAAAACAAGATAACAATCAGAAAATCTTAAATAACGAAGCTGCTATTGGGCAGTTGCAAGCTGATTGGAAAAAAGCAGAGCAAGATACACAACCTATCATCTCCAATTTTGATGGTTTTATGGCTAGGATCAACGCTTTAGGAAAACTTCCTTGGTTACCTTCATTCTTTATCTTCCTACTCTTTTTAGCGGTAGAAACCGCTCCAATTTTTGCGAAACTGGTATCTCCAAAAGGAGAATACGATTTCAAACTGGAAGACGAAGAAACAGCTGTAAAAACTTGGGTAGAGCAACAAGTACATCAACGAGGAGTATTATTAGATGCTGATGTTGTGGTTAACGGAAAAGTGTATACAGACATTCAAGAAGATGAAGATGTATATGCCTACAAACGTAAAGTTGCTAAACAGATGATGCAAGATCAGGCAGATGCTTTTTACACAAAGCAGAAGAAACTTTTATAAAGTCACTGCGAGTGAAACGAAGCAGTCTTTTAATTTTAGCAGATTGCTTCTCCCTCATAAATTCGGGATCGCAAAGACCAAATAAGAAGATGGCTTTTATTCTTTATCCACCATTTTCTTCACATAATCTGTAATGATAACAATTGTTTGAGCTCCTACTTTTCCTTCAATATATGTAGCGTTCTCAGGGTCTAATGAAATCCTGCGGACTGCTGTTCCTTGTTTTGCTACCATACTAGACCCTTTTACTTTTAGATCTTTGATCAAAACAACAGAGTCTCCTGCTTGCAGTACATTTCCATTGCAATCTTTATGGATAATTTTTTCGCTTTCTTCCAATCCTTCTCCGGTTGCTTTGGCAAACTGCAATTCCTCTTCCTCTAAATACATCATTTCTAAGAGATCTTGAGGCCACCCTTCAGCCCTTAATCGAGATAACATTCTCCAAGCCATAACCTTTACAGCTCTATACTCGCTCCACATACTATCATTCAAACATCTCCAGTGATTCGCGTCGGTTGTTTCTGGCTTTTCAATCTGTCCTTTGCACGTTGTACAAACCAATAAGCTACCATCTACACCTCCTGTAGAAATTGGTGGAACTTCATAGATTGCCAAACCATCTTTAGCACCACACAATTCGCATTGATTTCCACTTCTCTCTTGTAATTCCTGTAATAAGCTCATCAGTCATTTTTTTAACGTTGTAAAAGTAACTCTTTAAATTAATCTGATTACTTTTATGATCATGATTTTAGAAACCCAACGTTTATCCGTAAGAGAAATGGTTCCTGAAGATGCTTCTTTCTTCTTTGAACTAGCCAATGATGACGACTGGAAACGATTCATAGGTGATAGGAATATCCACACAATACAAGATGCTCAAAATTATCTGACTGAACGAATTATTCCCAGCTATACCAATTCGGGTTTTGGGTTTTATCTAGTGATTGAAAAAGACACAAATACTCCGGTGGGAATTACCGGTTTTGTAAAACGAGAGCAGTTGCAATATGTAGACGTAGGTTTTGCTTTTTTACCTATAGGAAGAGGAAAAGGGTATGCTTTCGAATCTACTGAAGCTATCATGCACTATGGATACGACACCTTAGGTTTTTCTACTGTAATGGGAATTGCCAACAACGACAACGAGCGTTCTCACCTTTTGCTAAAGAAATTAGGGCTGAAGTTTGAAAAGCATATCAAACTATCACAAGAAGCCGAAGAAATTAGTTTATTCTCTACTTAATTTCCAATGAAGTAAACTCAAAAGAACTTCCATTAAATAAACCTTTGTCACTCAACTTTAACGACGGGATCACCAGTAAAGCCATAAACGATAAAGTCATATATGGAGCTCGTAATTGACTTCCCATCTCTTTAGCCATCTGATCCAACTCAGCATATGCTTTTCCAATAATTTCAGCAGGTTGGTCACTCATAATACCCGCTACAGGAAGTGGTACCACTTTTTCTTCCAATTCATTTACCGCACAAACACCTCCTTGATTTTCAATCAATAGATTTACTGCCTTGCAGATCATTTCATCAGAAACTCCAACTGCAATAATGTTATGAGAATCGTGTCCTACAGAACTGGCAATAGCACCTTCTTTCAAACCGAAATTCTTGATAAAAGCAATCGAAGGTTCTGAGTTTTGATAACGATTGACCACAGTCATTTTTAGCACATCATTTGCAACATCAGAAACTAAGTTTCCATCTTTGATCAAACTATCTGCTTCAATCTCATTGGTCACCAACTCACCATCCAAAGCTTCTATGACACGAATCTTTTCTGATGCAGAATGGAATTCAAAATCACTTACACTCTTCTTATCTGTATGAAAGTTATTCAATACCTCAAAATTTGCATGCTCTACAAAAGATTGTCCGTCTTCAGCAACCAATTCACCATCTATATAGGTTTGCAATACATTGAAATCTTTTAGATTGTCGATCACAACAAAATCTGCTTCATCACCTTTTTGCAACAAACCAACATCTAAATTGTAATGCTCTACAGGATTTATACAAGCCGCTTGCAACACTTTGTACACATCCATTCCTTTGGCTACTGCACGTGCACACAACTGATTGATGTGTCCAAGTAATAAATCGTCAGGATGCTTATCATCAGAACAGAACATCATATTTTCGTAGTAATCCGGTAAAAGATCGATCAAAGCGTCAAAATTCTTAGCTGCACTGCCTTCTCTAATGATCACCTTCATTCCTTTTTGAAGCTTTTCTAAACCTTCTTCATAAGTAAAACACTCATGATCTGTTGAAATTCCGGCTGCTATATATTTGGTAATATCATCTCCTCTAACTCCGGGAGCATGACCGTCTACTGGTTTGTTATAATGCTTTGCCCAGGCAATCTTTTTCATTACCTCTTCGTCTTCAAATAAGACACCCGGATAATTCATCATTTCAGCCAAATACTTGATATCAGGATTGGCCATCATCTTTTGAATATCATCAGAATCAATAACAGCTCCGGCACTTTCAAAAGAAGTTGCTGGGACACAGGAAGGAGCTCCAAAATTGAATTTTAACGGAACCTTCTTTCCGTTCTCTATCATAAAGTCTACTCCTTGTACTCCTAAAACATTGGCAATCTCGTGCGGATCAGAAACTGTGGCTACTGTTCCGTGAGTTACTGCAATTTTTGCAAACTCAGAAGGAACCAACATAGAACTTTCTATATGAATATGAGCATCTACAAAACCCGGTAGTATATAGTTTTCTACAGTATGTTCAGACGGTCTTATTTCAACGATCTTTCCATCATTTACAACAACTTCTCCTTTAACGATCTTTTTGTTTGCAATGTCTACAATGTTCCCTTTTACAATCTTCATTCTTTAAGCCAACGGTTTAAGGTATCAAAAATTAATTTTTGATCCTCGGGAGAAAAGTGTCGGATTCTAGTTCCGTGGTGCCCTCCTTTTAAAACCATTTTTAAAGCATCTAACTGTTTTCTAGGCTCTGGCGCACAAGCTCCCCATGGATCAAACTCGCCATAAATATAGAGAATTTGATTCCCTTTCTTTTCAATAAATCGCCTAACTTTCTTGATGTATTTCGGATTGTAGCTCAAATCTACATTCTTAGGAGCAAAACGTTTGTTGGTAGAACTCTTTACAATCTTTAACAGGTCTTGCACAGGCTCTAGATCAAACCCATAATACCCCAACTCTCGCACATGCTGATAGAATGACGGCAAATAGGTTTCGTAGCCTCCATCAGAATAGAACCAAACTCCTACTACCTTATTTAGATACGCAAACAACTCTTTAGGTGATGCTGTGTTAGCAGGAACCTCCTCACATTTCCCTCCCCATTGCCAAAACGAAAAAGGAAACTCCAAAGTTGCATACTCCAACGCTTCTTCAATAGAAACTTCGGTATATGTCATCTTCTTTTCTTTCACAAAAGTTGTCATTTCCTTTAAAACCTCATCTCTGTTCTTAAGTACTGCTCTTTGAAATTCTCGTATCGATTTTCTACAAGCTTCAGTTCCTACAGAATTGATCAGTTGTGTTGTTCTCTCATCCTCTAACCCATTGATTAATGGAGCTACATAAGGCACGGCTACATCAATATCTTTCGGATATTTTGACTTATAGATCATCACCGTTTCTCCTCCTTTACTGATTCCGGTTGAGATCCACTTGTTTTGATAGATCGTTTTTAATTTCTGAGTGATCGAATGATAATCCTCTACAGCTTGATCATTTGTTAGGTATTTCCATGGTATTGGATTGGGTCTGGATTTTCCATAAAAACGATACTCAACAATTACCTGATTTGTTTTTAAGTACTTGCTTAACTCATAAGTTCTGTTTCTGGCACTATATCCTTCAGTTACCAAAAGCATCGGAGCTTTTGTATCGAAGTGAGAAAAGTAAATATGGTGCTCAAAAGTTCCGGCTTTCGGGTCTTTGTGATCCAATGCTTGCTGCAACACAATATGATAACTTTCTGTAAAGTGATCTTTGTTGGAAAGCTTTTCAATTTTTGATCCCGGAAAGAGGTTTTCCAGTTGAGTTTTGAGCGATTGCTGTCCTTGAACTTGTAAAAAAAGGAGCAAGCTTAAACAGGCGGTAAAAAACAAGTGTTTCTTCATGTCGATTTCTAATATATAGTCTTTAAAAATAATTCAATGCAAAACCGGCTACTGATAGTAAATATTCCAACTTTTATAGAATCTTATCTACCTAAAGGTTAATATTTAATTTAAATTCTCCTTTTGCATACCTTTAGCCTATGGCTAACCCAATTTTTATTGATGATACTTTTATAGAGAAAAACACCCAATTTCCTGAGCTGATCTCAGAGATAAAACACAGTTTTTCTCATCAAAAAACAATCGTCCCCGTAAGACATCATCACGATTTCCCCAATCCTCAAACACAAGCTGACACAACTCTTTTATTGATGCCCGCATGGAATCCCGGTAAAAACTCCGGAATTAAAGTAGTAAGCATCAGTCCGGAAAATCATCAATTTGATCTTCCGTCCATACAAGGGTCTTATATTTATTTAGACGCTACAACCGGAGTACTCAAAGCTATTATGGAAGCCAAAAACCTAACTGCTAAAAGAACAGCGGCAACCTCTGCGTTGGCTTCATCATTTCTATCCAAAGAAGATGCTTCTTCTTTGTTAATGATAGGAACCGGAGCACTGTCTAAAAATTTAATACAGGCACACGCTAGTGTTAGACCTATCAAGCAGGTATATGTATGGGGAAGGAATTATGAGAAAGCAGGGCAAATTGTTTCAGAACTAGCAAAGGAAGACTATACCGTCACTCCTATTCGATACATAGAAGAAAAGATCTCTGAAGTAGATATTATTTCTTGTGCTACACTCTCCAAAAACCCATTGGTTTTTGGTCAGTTTTTAACTCCCGGGCAACATATAGATCTCGTAGGAGCTTACACTCCCACCATGAGAGAATCTGATGATTTGGCTATTGAAAAAGCATCGGTTTACATCGATACTTTTGAAGCCGGACTGAAAGAAAGCGGAGACATTGCTATTCCTTTAAAAAATGGAATTTTAAAAGAAGGCGATATCAAAGGTGATCTGTTCAATCTGTGTAAGAACGATCGAATAGAACGACAAGATGCCAATGAGATCACACTTTTTAAATCAGTAGGTCATGCTTTAGAAGACTTGGCTGCTGCTGATTATTATTACAAACAATTTACAGATGAGTAAAACCTATCAAAATATATTACAACACAAAGATTTTCAACCTCCTCAAGACTGGCTGCAAATCAAAACTATTGACATGCATACGGGAGGTGAGCCTTTACGTGTGATTGTTGATGGTTTTCCAGAACTGAAAGGAAATTCGGTTTTGGATTACAGACGTTATTGCAAAGAGCATTACGATTATTTACGTACAGCTCTAATGTTTGAGCCTCGTGGTCATGCAGACATGTACGGATGTATCTTATTACCACCTAATGATGAGGAAGGCGATTTTGGAATTATCTTCTTACATAATGAAGGATATTCTACCATGTGTGGACATGCCATTATTGCCATTTCTACATTAGCCGTTGAAATGAATTGGATCAATATCAAAGAAGGAGATAATGAACTGAAAATTGATGCGCCATGTGGACGAATTTATTCTTATGCCAATGTAGAAAACGGAAAGGTTAAAGGCGTTCGATTCCATTGTGTACCAAGTTTTGTGGTTGGTTTAGACAGAACTGTAGAAGTAAAAGGACTTGGAACTGTTACTTACGATCTTGCTTACGGAGGTGCTTTTTATGCCTATGTAGATATGGCTAAGAATCAATTTGATTTTGATCTAACTCCAAACTCATACCGTGCACTTATCACCAAAGGAATGGATATAAAACATGCGGTTATGGATAGCGACAAGGAAATTCTTCATCCTTTTGAAGAAGACTTGAGTTTCTTATACGGAACCATCTTTGTTGACAATACAACGCAAGACTCCGGATACGACAGTCGTAATGTGTGCATTTTTGCTGAAGGCGAAGTAGACAGATCTCCAACAGGATCTGGAGTTTCTGGAAGAATGGCTATTCACAAAGCTCGAAAAGAGATCGACTTTGGAGGAACCATGTCTATAGAAAGTATTACAGGTTCTGCATTCAAAGGATCTGTTGTAAAAGAGGAAGATTACGGACCTTTTAAAGCAGTCATTCCGCAAGTAGAAGGAACGGCTCATATCACAGGAGTACAAACATTTGTGATTGATCCGAATGATCCTATGAAAGATGGATTCATCCTTAGATAAATCGTATTTTAGTGAGCCTTGTAAATAACATATCTATGAGATCTCTTTTTAAAATATCAGGATTCTTTATCGGCTTTTTACTATTGAGTCAATGTGCACCAAAAACAGGCTCAGAAAAAGAACTTAGGTCGGCAATAAAAAAATTCAACACAGCCTTTCAAGAAGGGAATGTTGAGCTTTTGAGTTCTATGATTACTGATGGTTATTCTCATACGAATGGAACTTCCAAAATGATCGGAAGAGATGTATGGCTTAACTACCTAAAAAAAAGAGCAAAAGATATTGAAGCAGGAAAGATCAAAGTGTTAGCATACACTATGGATGAACTAGACATTCAGCTTTTGCAAAACTCAGCAATTGTCACTGCGAGAATTCAAGTAGAGACACAGCAACAAGATACGGTTGTACAAAATGCTTATCGAGTAACTAATATCTGGACTTTTCAAGATGGAAAATGGAAAAGAGCCGGATTCCATGATGGTAAAATACAATAAGATGGCAGCGTTTCAGATCAAACATATACCTCATAAAAGCAAGCTTTTACAAGCCGTACAAGTTTCATCTGAAGAAATCACTTGTGAGATCTACCCTAACCTCGGAGCTTCTTTGCAAAAATTAGAATGGCAAGGAAAGGATATTATCAAAGGAATTAAAAGCGATCAAAAAGACATTACTGTTTACCAAGATTTATATTCATCGGCCCCTCTATTTCCTTTCCCAGGAAGAGTAGATAATGGCAGCTATTTTTTTCAAGATAAAATACATCGTTTAGAACTTAACGAACCCGAACGCTCCAATGCTATTCATGGATTGGTTGCTTTTGAATCGTTTGAGCTTATCCAAACAATACAAGAAGGAAATTCTATAAAGCTTGAATTCCTCCTTTCTAAAAAGAAACCTTCAACAGGATTTCCTTTCAATTTTGATCTCAAAATTCAATATCAGATTTCCGGATCAGGAATTGCCATTTCTTTTGAAGCCACAAATACCGGGTCAACTTCTTTTCCTTTTGGAATAGGTTGGCATCCTTATTTTAAAAGCTCACAGCTTTCAGAAGCAACTTTGCGTTTTGACGCAAGTCATGAAATAAGTTACAATCAGAATCTCATTCCTACAGGAAGAAAACAACATACCTTACCCACTACTTTCCAAGTCGGTTCTATGGAGTTGGATACCTGTTTTATTCTAGAAACCCCTCAACTGGTTTTACAAACCAACGAATATCAATTAAACATGCAAATGGGAAGCTCAAACCAATCCTATGTTCAGTTATATATTCCTGAGCAGAGAGATTGTATTGCTATCGAACCCATGACCTGCATTCCTAATGCTTTTAATCACAAAAAAGGACTGCTAGAACTAGCGCCTAATTCGAATTACACCTATACTATCAATTTAACCTTATGTTGTTATGAATAGATTTTTTGTCTTTCTAATGAGTCTCACTATTCTGAGTTGCTCACAAACTGAAAAAGAACCTGAACATCCTTATAATTCTTTTAGTAAGAATGCACTGTATTACAGAATTACACCTGAAAAGAAATTCGACAAGAGCGGATTGATGTTCTCTGATCAAGGAGCTTGGTTTGCCTATAGTTTCCCCGGATCCAGCACAAAAAAACGCTTTGCTTTACAAGTTGGATTCACAGGGCCTTTCTTAATGACACAACAAAACGGAATTTGGTCTAGCAAGGCTTTAACAGAATTATCCGTTAAGAATGTCAACTGGGATTCTCATCATATCGAAAGTTACTCAAGTCACTTAGAACAATCTTTCACCTCATCTAACGTAGAGCTTACGCAAAAACTAGTTTTCCTCTCAGGTCATACGGCTTTGATCCAATCAACTCTTAAGAATACATCTGATGAAACACTTTCTTTAGATTATGAGTGGAAGATCAATTCGATTTTAGCTGACAGTTTAAAACTGAAAAGAGAAGGCAATGAGATTACCATTACCTCATCTAAAACAAATGCAGTTGGACATATATTGATGAATCCGGCTTCATTAACACTAGAACTGAAACCAAACGAATCAAAAGAATTTACCATTTCTCAAACTTTTATTTTCCCCGAATACGATTGGGCTAAAGAAAAAGAGTCAATTCAACAAACCGATTTCAACGATCTACTTTCCGAAAGGAAAAACCAGAAAAACACACAACTAAAAAACCTGATCACAAATCGTAAATCGCAATTTGAAGACTCTATTTACGCTCATGTTTTGGCCAAAGCCCAGTTAACCCTGCAAAACAACTGGAGAATTCCTGCCGGAGAGATCAAACACGAAGGCTTGTTCCCTAGTTATCATTATCGATGGTTCAACGGGTTTTGGTCGTGGGATTCTTGGAAGCACGCTGTAGGTTTATCTCATTTTGATTTAGATCTTGCCAAAAAGCAAATGAAATTGATGTTCGAATTTCAAAATGAAGATGGCTTTGTAGCTGATGTGGTGTACAGAGACACAAGCATTGAACGTCATAATTACAGAGACACCAAACCACCTTTATCTGCCTGGGCAGTAGCCAAGATTTACGAGAAAGATAAAGACCTAGAATTTGTCAAATACATGTATCCTAAACTAAAGAAATACCATGAATGGTGGTATGCAAAACGTGATCACGATCAAGATGGACTTTGCGAATACGGATCTACTGATGGTAGTTTGATTGCTGCCAAATGGGAAAGTGGTATGGACAATGCCATTCGTTTTGACGATTCTAAGATCGTAAAAAATGGTGAAGGAGCTTATTCTTTAGATCAGGAGAGTGTAGATTTAAACAGTTATCTTTATGCAGAAAAGCTCTTTTTGGCTGAGCTGTCTAAAGCACTTGGCAATAACGATGCTGATACCTACATACAAGAAGCAAAAGTGTTAAAAAAGAAAGTACAAGAACAATTTTACGATGCCAATGACGGATGGTTCTACGATACCAATCTGGAAGGCAATACATTCATCAAAGGAGAAGGAAGCGAAGGATGGACGGCTCTTTGGGCTAAAGCCGCTACACAAGAACAAGCAGAAGCTGTTAAAAAACGAATGATGAATCCTCAAAAGTTCTTTACCAAAGTCCCGTTTCAAACCATGAGTGCAGACCATCCAAAGTTTGATCCTTTACGTGGTTATTGGCGTGGCCCAAACTGGTTAGACCAATCTTATTTTGGTGTAAAAGGATTACGTAATTACGGGTTTAACACAGAAGCAGATAAGGCTACTCGTCAGATTTTAGAAGGAGCAGAAGGTATATTGGAAGAAGGAAAACCCATTCGTGAAAACTATCATCCTTTAACAGGGCAAGGCTTGCATGCAAAGAATTTTAGCTGGAGTGCAGCACATATTATCATGCTATTATCTAAATAAATGAAAAACTCTCTAATACCTCTATTGGTCTTCCTAAATATTAGCTTATTCGCTCAAAAGAATGATCCAGTTCAAGATTATCAAAAATATATAGAAGACGAATTAATTATTAGTGAAAATAAACTCCCTGCACATGCGTCTTTCAGTTCTTTCGCTATAGAAGGCCAAACAAAACCTACGTTTTTTAAACTTCTAAACGGAAACTGGAAATTCAATTGGGTGAGAGACCCTAACAGCAGACCTACAAACTTTATGAACCCAAAAATTGATGTGTCTCATTGGGACAATATCAAAGTTCCTTCTAACTGGGAGGTAGAGGGTTATGGAGTTCCTATCTATGTGAACCATCAATATGAATTTGCAGATTATAAAGCTATGGTAGCTGATGATATGGAGCTAATAGATCGTATCTACCCAAAAAAACCTGGTGATGTTCCCAATCATTACAATCCTGTAGGATCCTACAGAAGAGATTTCATTCTGGACAAAGACTGGAAGAAAAAACAAGTATTCTTACACATAGGAGCTATGAAATCGGGTGGTTTTATATGGATTAACGGAAAATACATTGGATATTCTCAAGGAAGTAAACTACCTGCCGAGTTTGACATTACCAAAGCATTGAAGCAAGGAAAGAATACAATTGCGATACAAATTTTTAGATGGACTGATGGCTCTTACTTAGAATGTCAAGATTTCTGGAGAATTAGTGGTATCGAACGGGATGTGTTTATTTATGCACAACCCAAAATGAGGATTCGAGATTTTGAGGTTACTTCTACATTAGATGCGGCTTACCAACATGGAAAACTTGTCTTAAATATTGCCCTTAAGAACCATCACAGGTCTAATAAAAATGGAAACATCTCTTATCGATTGTTAGACGATTCAAACAAAGTTGTTTCTACGGAAACAAAAAAGGTGAAAATATCCTCTCTACAAGAAAAAACATTTGATTTCATTGCAACGATTCCTAATGCAAAACAATGGAATGCAGAACATCCTAATCTTTATACTTTGTTTTTAGAGCTAAAAGATGCAAATGACAACATATTGGAATATACTAAAACAAAAATTGGTTTTCGTTCTGTAGAAATTAAAAATGGAATCTTATTAGTAAACGGCCAACATATAACCTTAAAAGGTGTTAACACTCAAGAAGCCGATCCGGAAACCGGGCATATTATGTCAGAAGAGCTCATCTTAAAAGATATTCGTTTATGGAAAGAAAACAATATTAATGCAGTTCGGTTGAGTCATTATCCTCGTGGAAGAAGATTTTATGAACTATGTGATACATATGGTTTATATGTAGTTGACGAAGCCAATATTGAGTCACATGGAATGTATTATGGAAAATATTCATTGGCCAAAAATTCAAGCTGGGAGAAAGCTCACGTTGACAGAATGGTTCGAATGGTAAAAAGAGATAGGAACCATCCTTCTGTAATTATTTGGAGTATGGGAAATGAAGGCGGAAATGGTATTAATTTCTTTAAAGGCTATGACAGTATCAAGGCAAATGATAATACAAAGCGTCCTGTTCAGTATGAAAGACCCTATAAAAGCCGTGATGGAAACCTATATGATATGGATTCTAATACAGACATTATCGTTCCTCAATATCCATCACCAGCACGCTTTGAAGAAATAGGAAAATCCAAAACAGACAGACCTTTTATTCCCAGTGAATATGCACATGCTATGGGAAATAGTACAGGTAATTTTCAAGACTATTGGGATATCATCGAACAATATGACAATTTACAAGGAGGGTTTATCTGGGATTGGGTAGATCAATCAATTTGGAAAACCAATGAAAAAGGAGAGCGGTATTATGCTTATGGTGGCGATTATGGTAAAAATATGCCAACAGACAACACCTTCTTAAACAACGGAATTGTTTTTCCGGATAGAACACCTCAACCTGCTCTATTTGAAGTGAAAAAAGTATATGAGTACATCAACTTTAAAAACAAAGGAATTAATAGATATGACGAACAGCGAATTCTCATTGAAAACTTGTATGATTTTACCAACTTGAATCAATTTAACTTTAAAGCCTTTATCAAAGCAGATGGTGCAATTTTAAAAACAATCACTTTAAAAACTATTGATATAGAAAGTCATACAGGAAAGTTAATTCGTGTTCCTTTAAACGATATTGATTTTAAAGAGAATACCGAATATTTTATAGAAGTATCTGCTACTACAAAAAAACAATGGGGAATGCTGCCCAAAGGGTTTGAAGTTGCACGTGAACAAATATCTCTACACTCTAAATTCAAAAAAGAAAAAAAGGAAATCTCAAGCTCTAAACAATCTCTTTTAATAAAAGAGAAAGATAAGTCCTTAACAATCTCCAACAATAGTGTTCAAATAACATTCTCTAAAGAAAAAGGGCAAATAGTATCCTACCAATATAAAGGAGAAGAAATTCTTAAAAATGGGAAAGGCCCGAAACTAAATTTTTGGAGAGCGGTAACCGACAATGATTTTGGAAATGCAATGGATAGAAGAAATATTGGATGGAAAGAGGCTTCTCTAAAGTTTTCTGTGAAAAAATTTGATTATACAACACACTCTTCCGGTGCAATTAAAATAAGTGTTCAATACACGTTACCAGGGGTAAAAACAACTTATGAATCGAGCTATACAATAGAAGGAAGTGGAGCTGTTTTTATTGAAAACATTTTATATCCTACAGAATATAAAGGAGACATTCCCAGAATTGGAATGCGAATGCAAATTCAAAAAAAGTACAACCATCTAAATTATTTCGGTCGAGGGCCATGGGAAAATTACCAAGATAGGAAAGCCAGTGCCTTTATAGATTTATACACCTCGAAGGTTATAGATCAATATGTTCCATATATCCGCCCGCAAGACAATGGATATAAGACAGATACTAGATGGCTTGCTTTGTCAGACAAAAACAATAATGGTCTTCTCTTTGTGACTTCAAATTCAAATCTATTGAGTTTTAGTGCTCATCATATGGAGAATGAAGATTTTGACACAACTGATGGTTTGAATTACAAAAATTCAAACAAGAGCAAGCACACTATTGATATTAAAGAAAAAGATCTTGTACAATTGAATATTGATCTTGGTCAAAGAGGAGTTGCTGGTGACGATAGTTGGTACTCAAAACCTCAAGAAAAATATCAATTCAAAGGAAATAAAAAGTACTCATATAGCTTTTACATCATTCCTTTTAACAATAAAAAGACTGCTCAATTTATTGAACTCAGCAAAAACTACCGTTATCAAGAATAAAATTTATGACAACGTACAAAGAACTTAAAATATCAACCCAAGAAGCCGCAGAGATCCTTTTTTCTCTGTTTGGTATCCAAGGAAATATTTCAGAATTACCCGGGGATGTCGATTTTAACTTTCGTGTAAAAGTTGAAGGTGAAGATGGATACATCTTAAAAATTTCACGCCCCGATCAGGATGTAGATTATTTGGATTTTCAACAAGCCATTTTACAGCATCTAGAATCGTATCCCAACATCATAGCTCCCAAAACCATCAAAAGCCATCAAAGTCACTCTATGGCTGAATATACCGATGCTAATAACAATGTGCGTAAAGTACGTTTGCTCACATGGATTCCCGGGAGGTTATGGAGTTCTGTAAACCCACATTCCAATGAGTTACGATATAGTTTAGGGAATGAATGCGGAAAGCTTGCCAAGGCTTTACAAGGATTTGATCATGATGAAGCACATCGTTCTTTTGAATGGGACATTGCACAATCTCTTTGGATCAAAAAACATTTAGATCTTTTCAACGAACAACAAAGAGAGATCATTACTCATTTTCAATCTTCATTTGAAGAACAATTAGAGAGCTATCAACAACTTAGAAAATCTGTAGTTCATAATGATGCCAATGACAATAATGTATTGGTTTCTTCAGATTTAATCTCTCCCACCGTAGTTGCCGCCATAGATTATGGCGATGCTATTCACACACAGATCATCAACGATCTGGCCATTGCTTGTGCATATGCTATTATGCATCATAACGATCCTTTAGAAGCTTCATTAGCCATTGTAAAAGGATATCATGACAGTTTCCCTTTACAGGAAGTAGAACTGGAACATTTGTATACTTGTATTGCCATGCGATTGGTTATTTCTGTAACCAAATCTGCTATTAATAAAATTGTTGAACCAGATAACGAATACCTGTTGATCAGTGAGAAACCCGCTTGGGAAGTACTCAATAAATGGGCAGAGATCAATGCCGATTTTGCTTACTATTCATTCCGAGAAGTTTGCGGATTTTCTGCACATCCTAATGAAGAAGAATTCATCAAGTGGAGTCAACAACAACAATTTTCACTAACAGAATTGTTCCCAACAATAGAAAGAGAAGATGTTCAACTTTTGGATTTGAGTGTTTCCAGTAAGTGGATTGGGCATCGAAGCGATTTTAACAATCTTGACCTCTTTCAATTCAAAATAGATCAATTACAAAAAGAACATCCTAATAAGATCATTGCCGGAGGGTATTTAGAACCTCGTCCTATTTATACCTCTACAGCCTATGACAAGATCGGAAATTACGGTAGAGAAAGTAGAACCGTTCATTTGGGAGTCGATTTTTGGCTACCGGCCAACACTCCGGTGCATGCTTTATTTGATGGCGAAGTAGTGACTGCTGTAGATGATGCCGGAAATAAAGAATACGGTGGATTGGTGATCTTAAAACACACCATAAACGATCTGGAATTCTATACACTTTACGGACATAATACCGTAGAAAGTGTGCTGAAGCACAAGCCCGGAGATAGTATTAAAAAAGGAGAGAAGATCTCTGAGTTGGGCAACTATCCCGAAAATGGAAATTGGGCTCCTCACCTACACTTTCAAATAATGCTTTCTTTATTGGATTATACAGATGATTTTCCCGGTGTAGCCTATCCGGATCAAGTGAATATCTGGAGAAGTTTCTGTTTAGATCCCAATTTATTATTCAAACTAAACGATCTAACATCACCACAATTTGTTCCCAACAACGAATTGATCTCCTATAGAAAACAACACTTAGGGAAAAGCTTGAGTTTACAATACAAAGTTCCTATTAAAATGGTTCGCGGAGACGGAGTTTGGTTGATCGATCAGCAAGGAAAAAAATATTTAGACACAGTAAATAATGTTGCCCATGTAGGACATGAGCACTCTGCAGTAGTAAAAGCAGGGCAAGAGCAAATGGCTTTGCTCAATACCAATTCGCGTTACCTACATGAAAACATCAATGAGCTTGCTCAGGAATTGATTGAAACTTTACCACCGGAACTCAATGTATTACACTTTGTAAATTCCGGAAGTGAAGCCAATGAACTGGCTATACGAATGGTAAAAGCTACCACAGGTCAAAGAGACATTATTGCTTCCGAAATTGGATATCACGGAAATAGCAATATGTGTATTGACATCTCTTCTTATAAGTTTGATGGAAAAGGTGGTAGCGGAGCACCAGAACACACACATATCTTTCCACTACCTGACGCATTTCGTGGTAAGTATCGTGGAGATGATGCCGGAGAACAGTATGCAGCAGAAGTACAAAAATGTATTGATACAATTCACCAAAAAGAACGAGGTGTTGGTGCTTTGATCGTAGAACCTATCATTAGTTGTGGTGGACAGGTAGAACTACCTCAAGGATTCTTAGAAAAAGCATACGAGCGAGTTAGAAACGCTGGCGGATTGTGCATTTCAGATGAAGTTCAAGTAGGTTGTGGGCGTGTAGGAAAAACCTTTTGGGGATTCCAATTGCACAACGTGACTCCTGATATTGTTACCATTGGAAAACCTTTAGGAAACGGGCATCCTATTGCTGCTGTTGCTTGTACTCAAGAAGTAGCCGATGCTTTTGCAAACGGTATGGAATACTTCAATACGTTTGGAGGAAACCCTGTTTCTTGTGCAATTGCTACAGCAGTTTTAAGAACTGTAAAACGAGAGAAGCTTCAGGAAAACGCTTTGGAAGTTGGAGAGTATTTAAAAACCGAATTGCAGCAACTTGCTCAAGAGTTTCCAATCATTGGCGATGTTCGCGGACAAGGATTGTTTTTAGGGTTTGAACTTGTTGATAGTGAAATGAATCCTCTGGCAGATCAAACCTCTTACCTAGCCAACAGAATGAAAGAACATGGTATTTTGATGAGTACAGACGGACCGGATCACAATGTTTTAAAGATCAAACCTCCAATTGTATTCTCCAAAGAGAATGCTCAGGACCTGATTACATACTTACAAAAAATCCTCAAGGAGGACTTTATGAAAACTCACTAGTCTATGAAAAAAGTACTTATACTTCTATCCATAATTATATTTTCAGTCAGCTGTCATAACAACGACAATCTTCCCAAGGTGGCTGAACAAACCTATCATTACAATCATCAGATCTTTGAAGAGAACAAATTGCCTCCCAGAGCCAGTTTCTTTGCCTATGAAGCACCAAGCATTTCTGAAAAAGAACAGTCAAAACGTTTTCTAGACCTAAATGGAGAATGGAAGTTTCACTGGACAAAAAATCCGCAAGAAAGACCAACCTCTTTCCAAAACGAAAGCTATGACGATTCTGATTGGAAAAGCATTCCCGTTCCGGCCAATTGGGAAGTTGTAGGCTACGGAAAACCTATTTATTTAGACGAACGTTATCCGTTTACCACAAAATGGCCTGAGGCTCCTAAAGATTACAATCCTGTAGGAACTTACCGCAAGGAGATTACATTAAACAAAGAATACCTATCTCAAGACATTATCCTCCATTTCGCAGGAGCCAAGTCTGCAATGTATGTCTACATCAACGGGCAATATGTAGGATACTCACAAGGAAGTAAAACTCCTGCTGAGTTTAATATCACTTCTTTTGTAAAAGAAGGAAAGAACCTCATCGCTTTGCAGATGTTTCGTTGGTCGGATGCCAGTTATGTAGAAAGTCAAGATATGTTGCGAATGAGTGGAATAGAGCGAGAAGTATATCTGTACACACAGCCAAAAACATTCGTGTCAGATTATTATGCCTACACCAATTTGGATGATTCTTACAAGAATGGTTTGTTTAAGAATATTGTATCTCTTAGCAATACTTCCGATCAATCGGCTACAAGAGAATTAAAGATCAATGTTCTAGATAAAGGAAAAGTTATTTGGGAAAAAGAAGAACAAGTTTTAATTCCCGCAAACAAAACCATTCAAGTTTCCGATAAAGAAGTTTTTAAAAAGATCAAATCTTGGTCGGCAGAAACTCCAAATTTATATGAATTGCAAATCCAGTTGATCGATACTGACGATGCCAATAACAATCAATTTATCTCTCGTCCTTTAGGATTCAAAAGTGTAGAGATTAAAAACAGTCAGGTACTCATCAACGGAAAACCTATTTACATCAAAGGAGTCGACAGACATGAAACTGATCCGTATACCGGACATGTGGTTTCCAAAGAATCTATGGAAAAAGACATCCGTTTGATGAAACAAAACAACATCAATGCTGTGCGTTCTGCTCATTACCCTAACCATCCGTATTGGTTAGAGTTGTGCGACAAATATGGTTTGTATGTAGTTGATGAAGCCAATATAGAAAGTCATCCTTTGGCAATTGATGAAAAAACTCAGATCGGAAATGAAATGAGTTGGTTGCCGGCACATATGAAACGAACTGAACGTATGTATTATCGTGATCGAAACCATGTTTCAATCTATTCTTGGTCTTTAGGAAATGAAGCCGGAGAAGGCGATATTTTTAGAGCTACTTACAAATGGCTGAAAGAGAGAGACGATAACCGCATCGTTCAATACGAACCTGCCGGAAAAGAAGATTATACCGATCTCTACTGCCCAATGTATCCTAAACCTAAATACTTGATCAATCACGGAAAGTCTGATTCAGACAAACCTTCCATCATGATCGAATATGCACACGCCATGGGGAATTCTGTGGGGAACTTGCAAGATTACTGGGACATTATTGAAACCTATCCTAACCTACAAGGAGGATATATCTGGGATTGGGTAGACCAATCTTTGGAATACAAAGATGAGAACGGAAAACCTTATTTGGCTTACGGACACGATTATCATCCCGATCTTCCTACCGATGGTAACTTCTTAAACAATGGTTTGGTAGATCCTTATAGAAATCCGCATCCGCATTTAAGCGAAGTAAAGAAAGTATACGAACCCGTTCAGTTTACCTATGTAGGATACGGAAAAATAAAGGTGACCAACAAAAACTTTTTTGCTGATTTTGATGATTACAGTATCTCTTGGAAGCTAACAAAAGATGGCGAACTTGTGACGAAAGCGTACAATACACCTATCAATTTAGGACCACAAGAAAGTCATATCCTATCGATATGGGACAGAGGAAAAGACGATCCTTCATTTGAAAAGGATGGAGAATATATCTTACAGATAAGTTTAATTCAAAAGGAAGCTACTGCCTTAGTTCCTGCCGGACACGAAGTCGCTTGGGATGAATTTGTCATTCGAAAAGCTGCAAAAAGAGATTCAAGACCTAAACCGGGGAACTTTAGTATTAAAAAGGGACAACAATATACTTTTGAAAATAAGCAGACTACTTTTCAAATAAATGCAACTACCGGAGAAGTTCTTTCATGGAAGTTTGGCGGAAAAGAAATTACCAATCAACCCATCAGACCTAACTTTTGGAGACCTCCTACGGATAATGATCTAGGAAACGGAATGGACAAATGGGCAAAGGTTTGGCAAAAAGCCAGCTACAACTACACTGCTCAATTGGTTGATAAACCTGTAGGGCATAATGGAAATGTTCGCTTTAAAGTACAATACACCTTTCCGGAAATAGATGCCAAAGCAACGGTAGATTATTTTCTTTCGGAAGACGGAAAACTATCTGTTTCTTATCAGTATAATTCTAATGACAAGAAACTACCAAACATTCCTAGATTGGGAATGTATCTGACCTTACCGAATGATTTTACCGACATCTCTTGGTACGGAAAAGGACCTGATGAAAGTTATTGGGACAGAAAGACAGGACAAAAAACAGGCATCTATTCAGGAAAGATCAAAGAGCAGTTCCACCGATACTCACGTCCGCAAGAAACCGGAAATAAATCCGATATTCGTTGGGCAAAAGTAACATCTAAAGGTTTGACACTAACAGCTACCGGAATAGGAAGTCAATTGAATACCAGTGTGTGGCCGTTCTCTATGAAAGAGATCGATTTTAGCAGTGAAGAAGCCGGAAAATCGGCATCAGGATTGGTTCCTGTAACCAAGAAACACGGAGCAGACATTCAGCTTGGAAACACCGTACAATGGAATATAGATTTCTTACAAATGGGTGTGGGAGGCGATACTTCTTGGGGACGTTTGGTACACCCGGAATATACCATTCCTGCAAACAAAACCTATCAATACTCCTTTACCATTCAACCTTCAGGTCATGAATAAAGAATTGGCTCTACATATCGCTACAGAATTTCAAGATCAATATCACGCAACTCCCCTATTGAGTTTTGCTCCCGGAAGAATCAATATTATTGGCGAACATACAGATTACAATGACGGGTTTGTGTTTCCGGCAGCTATAGACAAAGGTGTTATAGCGGCTATGAATAGAACCGATAACGACCTGTGTACCGTTACAGCGTTAAATCTGGATGAAAGTCATCAGTTCAAGCTACATCAGCTCTCTCCTATTCCTAATGGAGGATGGAAAAACTATGTAATTGGTGTGGTAGCCGAGATTCAGAAATTCGGAAAAGAATTATCTCATTTCAACTTAATGATTCACGGAGATATTCCGCAAGGTTCAGGAATGTCATCATCAGCAGCTTTGGAAAACAGTATTGTTTTTGGATTGAACTCACTATTCGACCTTAAACTAACTAAAGAAGAGATGATCTTGATCTCTCAAAAAGCAGAACATAATTATGCGGGTGTACAATGCGGAATCATGGATCAGTATGCCAGTATGTTTGGGCAAAAAGATGCTGCTTTGTTGTTGGATTGCCGAACTTTAGAAGCCTCTTCCATTCCAATCGATCTCAAAGATCATACATTGCTCTTAGTCAATTCCAATGTCAGTCATTCCTTGGCAGACAGTGCTTACAATAGAAGAAGAGCCATTTGTGAACGCGTATCAAAGCTACTGAGCATCAGAAACTTGAGAGATGCAAATGAAGAACAGGTGTTAGGGTTGATTGACTCTATCACTTCAGAAGAACTCTCTATGGCTTTGTATGTAGTTCAAGAGAATCAACGAGTACAAAAAGCTGTAGAACTCTTGCAGGAAAACAATCTCAACGAACTGGGACAGCTTTTATATCAAACACACAAAGGATTGAAAGATCAATATCAGGTAAGTTGTGAAGAGTTAGATTTTTTAGTCGATTTTACCAAAGACAGATCGTCTGTTTTGGGTGCTCGTATGATGGGTGGTGGTTTTGGTGGTTGTACACTAAACCTGATTCATCAAGATGATGTAGAAGCATTTGAACAAGAGATTTCAAAAGCCTACAAACTAGCTTTTTTAAAAGAATGTGCTTTTTACAAAGTAACTCCTTCCAAAGGAGCTAGAATTATTGCAAACTAACAGAATTAACAAATAGAGGCATCATGTTAAAATTGACCTCGAATTCGATATAAACAACAGCTATTTTCTATATTTAAACAATCAACAAATTCAAAATTATATGTTACGCAAACTTCTCATATTCACGCTTGCTTTAACCTTCTCTTTTAGTGGGTTTTCGCAAAAGAAGAAAACAGATAAAAAGAAAGGTTGGGATGTAAACAATCCTCATAAAGACTGGAAGTACAAGTCTTTCAACCTAAAAACAGATGAAGGTACTTGGATGAACTTAGATGTAAGTCCTGATGGTCAAACGATTGTTTTTGACATGTTGGGAGATATCTATACGATGCCTATTACCGGAGGAAAAGCAAAAGCGCTTCGTACAGGATTGGCTTACGAGGTACAACCAAGATTTAGTCCGGACGGAAAATACATTTCCTTTACCAGTGATGCCGAAGGCGGAAATAACATCTGGGTAATGACAGCCGATGGGAAGAATGCCCGTTCTATTACCAAAGAGAAATATCGTTTGCTAAACAATGCTGTTTGGACTCCGGACGGAAAATCATTGATTGCCAGAAAGCATTATACCTCTACGCGTTCTGTAGGTGCCGGAGAAATGTGGCAATATCCTTTTTCTGGAAGTGCCGGATTGCAATTAACCAAGAGAAAGAACGATCAGCAAGACGTAAACGATCCTTCTATTTCTCCTGATGGAAGATATTTATACTATGCAGAAGACATGTATCCGGGAGGATTCTTTCAGTACAACAAAGATCCAAACAAACAGATCTATGTAATAAAGCGTTATGATCTAAAAACCGGAAAAACCAGACAAATTACAGGTGGTCCGGGAGGAGCTGCAAGACCCGTAGTTTCTAAAGATGGAAAGTTATTGGCATTTGTAAAGCGTGTGCGTACGCAAAGTGTATTATACATTCATAATTTAGAAACCGGAGAAGAAACGCCTGTATATTTTGATCTAAGTAAAGACCAACAAGAAGCTTGGGCTGTATTTGGAGTGTATCCTCATTTTACTTGGTTGACAAACAACAAAGACATCATTATTTGGAGCGAAGGAAAGATCAAAAAGATCAATATCGATTCTAAGATGGCTACTGATATTCCTTTTGAAGTGAATGAGCAATTAAAGATCGCAGAAACACATCGTGTAAAGAGAAAAGTATACACAGAGAAGTTCACTTCTAAGATGATCAAAGATGCGAAGACATCACCGGATGGAAAAACCATCGTATTTTCAGCTTTGGGTCATGTGTATAAGAAGTCTTTGCCAAACGGTACTCCAACGAGATTGACCAGCTTAACAGATTTTGAAGCTGATCCTAGTTTTTCTCCTGATGGAAGATCTGTATTGTTTGTGACTTGGAATGATGAGAATTTAGGAGCGATCTACAAAGTAAATTTAGACGGAAGTGGTTTAGAGAAGTTGACCAAAGAACGTGGAATTTACAGAACTCCTGTATATGACAATTCAGGAAGCAAGATTGCTTACAGAAAAGAAGGCGGAAACGGAGATCAAGGTTTCGACTATACAAAGAAAACAGGAATTTACACCATGAGTTTTACAGGAGGTTATCCTAAACGAATTTCTGAAAGCGGACAGTTCCCTCAATTTTCTGCGGATGGAACTCGTATTTTCTTTCAAACGGGAGGAAGCTTCTTTGGTGGTTTAACCAAGCGTTTAAAGAGTGTGAACTTACAAGGAAAAGACGAGAGAAGTCATTTCAAATCGAAACTGGCAAACCGTTTGGTAGCCAGTCCCGATAATCAATGGATAGCTATTATTCACTTGCACAAAGTATATGTTGCTCCGTTTGTTCATAATGGAAAAGAGATCAACATCGATGCGAACACCAAATCCTTTAAAGTTGAAAGCTTGTCTAAAGAGGCAGGTATCAACTTGCACTGGGGAGGAAACAGCAACAAAGTACACTGGACTTTGGGTGGAGAATATTTCACGAAAAACTTAGACAACAATACTACAGACCCTTTTGCAAAGACCAATTTAGAGGCAACAGTGGCTCAAGGTGTGCAAATAAATTTACAAGTAGCAACGGATGTTCCTGACGGTCGTGTAGCGTTTACCAATGCGCGTATCATTACCATGGATGGTGATAAGATCATCGAAAACGGAACCATTGTAGTTTATAAAAACAAGATTGAAAAGATTGGAAAAACAGGTTCTGTTACCGTTCCTGCCGATGCTAAGGTGTATGATGTAAAAGGAAAAACCATCATGCCGGGAATCGTAGATGTGCACGCGCACGTAGGTGCTTTTAGAAATGGATTAAGTACTCAAAAACACTGGCAGTTCTACGCAAATTTAGCGTTTGGTGTAACAACGTCTCATGATCCTTCTGTACATACTCAAGCTGCTTTTACCTTAGAAGAATTGCAACGTAGTGGTAGAACGGTTGGGCCTAGAATGTTCTCTACCGGATTTATCTTATACGGTGCAGAAGGAGATTTTAAGGCTGTTGTAAACAACTTGGAAGATGCTCGTTTTGCGATCAAAAGAACGAAAGCTTTTGGAGCGGGATCGGTTAAGAGTTACAACCAACCAAGACGTGAACAACGTCAACAGATCATGCAAGCAGCCAAAGAATTGGGTGTAAACGTGGTTCCTGAAGGAGGTTCTAACTTCTTTGCTAATATGAGTATGATCTTTGACGGACATACGGGAATCGAGCACAATATTCCTGTGGCTCCGCTTTTTAAAGATGTTCAAACTTTATGGAGAAACAGCCAAACAGGATATACTCCTACACTGATCGTAAATTATGCGGGTATGAGTGGTGAGTACTACTGGTATCAGAAGTACAATGTTTGGGAAAACAAAACTTTATTAAAATACACACCTCGTTATGTGGTAGATGCCAGAGCACGTCACAGAACCATGGTGCCTTTAGAAGAATACGACAACGGACATATTTTGACTTCTCGTTCTGTAACCAAATTATCTAACTTAGGTGTAAAAGCCAATGTTGGAGCTCACGGACAGTTACAAGGATTGGGTGCTCACTGGGAATTGTGGATGTTACAGCAAGGTGGAATGTCTAATATGGATGCTTTGCGTTCTGCTACCATCAACGGTGCTGAATACTTAGGAATGGAGGATGAGATCGGTTCTTTGGAAAAAGGAAAATTAGCAGATTTAATTGTATTGGATAAGAATCCTTTGGAAGATATTGAAAATAGCGACTCTGTGATCTACACCATGATCAACGGGCGTTTGTATGATACGGCAACTATGAACGAAATTGGAAACTACGACAACAAGCGTAGCAAGTTCTACTGGGAAAATGGAAAATACAATCAAGGCGTACCGTTTAACATCAACACCATGAGTTTTACCAGACCTACGTGTAGTTGTCATGAGTAAAACGGATGCTGAGGTTCTCGAAGCATCGTATTGGTGACTTCGAGAACCTCAATCACCATGTCATTACGAGGAATCTCGAAGTTTCGAGATGACGAAGCTCGCCTGCCCTGCCAAGACGCAGGCTGGCGCGAGCAGGTAATCCCATTAAACAGACTCTTACTGCTACCTGTCATTACGAGTCATGAAATGACGAAGTAATCTCTTTAAACAGACTCCTTCTCACGCCAAACATGATCGGAGTGACAATAAAAAACAACTTCTTCGTCCTCTTGAGGGGCTACAGGAGTGTCGAGAACAAATCACAGGTGACTTCGAGAACCTCAATCACCAAAAAGAAATTATGAAAAAACTAAGCATCTTATTTGCCTTTTTACTGATACTATCTTCCTGTTCACAAAACACAAATACTGAGCAGGAAGATCGTTCAGCTATTACTGCTGTGCTCAAGGCACAAGAAAAAGCCTGGTCTAGTCACAATATAGAAGAATATATGCAAGGCTATTGGAAAAGCGATTCGCTAAAGTTCTACGGAAGTAGCGGGCTTACTTATGGCTGGGAAAAGACCTTAGCAAACTACAAACGTGGCTATCCTAGCAAAGATCACACAGGAACCTTACGTTTTGTGATCAACGACATGACACAGATCGAAAAAGGTGCTTATTATGTGATGGGCGAATATCACCTCACCCGAAAGGTTGGCGATGCCAATGGCGTTTTTTTGATCATCTTTAGAAAGATCAATGGCGAATGGCGCATTGTGGCGGATATGTCTTGTTGATAGAATTTCTGTAAGCTATGGAATTAAAGGACTACTTGAAAGAGATCAAATCTATTTCGGAAGAAAAAGCACAGCTTATTTCCGGGTATTTTAAAAAGGAAACCATTACAAAAGGCACGCTTCTTCTTCAAGAAGGAAAAATAAGTAAGAAATCTTATTTTTTGCAGTCTGGAATTGTACGATGTTATGTAATAGACCTCAATGGAAATGAGGTGACCACCCGTTTCTTTTCTGCTCCTGATTTCCTCAATGACTACCTTTCTTATTTCAAACAAAAACCAAGCGAAGAAAACTACGAGGCCATCACTGATTGTGAGGCTTGGGGAATTGATTTCAAAGACATGCAGTACTGTTTTCACAACATACCTGAGTTTAGAGAATGGGGCCGAATGCTCCTAACCTTGAATTATGTGAGCATCAACAAAAAGATGTTATCGTTTTATAAGAATACAGCTCAAGAACGTTATTTAGAGCTCTTGAAAGAACATCCGGAGATCATTCAACAAGTACCTCTTCACATGATTGCTTCCTATTTGGGCGTTACCAAATATTCCCTGAGTAGAATTAGAAAAGAAACGGCTCGGAAGTTGCCATAGGGCAACTCAAAAGCGCAAACTTTGATCCAACTTTGTAATCAAAACAAATCGTATGGATCTAATCTTCACATCTGTTCCCACCTGGATATCTGTTACTTTTGCTTTAATTTTTAGTACAGCTCCTATTTTTTTAATCACCAATGCCATTCGCGCTGCAGAACGTGCCGGCAACTTGGATGCTTCTTCTCTCCGTAAGAGGGTTATTGTTTTTTATTGGGCATATTTCCTCATCGTTTCTTTGGTTTCTTTTACCGGATACTTTGTGGTTAATGAGATTCCACCTCGCATTATTGTTACTACAGCACTTCCGTTGTTTCTTTTTTATCTTATCTATCTTCCAAGAACCAAATGGTTTCAACAAGTCTTTTTTCATGTACCATTAGAGAATCTGGTTAGAATTCACCTTTTCCGTTTTGTGGGCGTCTTCTTTTTTATTGCATATAACTACGATGTTTTACCTAAGAACTTTGCCTATATAGGTGGTGCGGGAGATATTTTGGCTGCTACTTTGGTATTTCCTGTACTATGGGCTTTAAAGAATAAAGCTTCCTATGCCAAAACTTGGGTGATCATTTGGAATATTATTGGCTTGTTGGACATTCTCTCTGTGCTAACAACAGCTGTTATCATTACTTCAAAAGCCGTTGAGGATGGTAGTAGTGGTGTCGCTGAGTTTGGTGTTTTTCCTTTTAGTTGGATTCCTGCTTTTGCTCCGGCTACCATCATCTACTTGCATATTCTTGTTTTTAGAAAGATCAAACAAGATCATTGTTGAAAATATATTTACACCCTTAAGACACCTTATATTCACACCCACCTAAATCCTCCCTACTGAAGACAAACTGATTTGAATAATAATTTACACCCCTGTAGTCCCCTCAAGGGGACAAGTTAAATTCCCTCCTTGAGGAGGGATTAAGGGAGGTGTTATCATTTGTATTCTATTCTTGGTTTTCCTCCAACAACTCTCTCACTTTTTCTTCTAAGGCTAATAATACACTAAACAATTCTTTCTTCACCTCTTCATCTGTAAATCGTATAAAGTGTACTCCTTCTTTTTCTAAACGTCCTTGCCTTCTAGCATCGTAGAGAAATTTATGATCGTGACTGCTTCCATCGATCTCAATGGCTAAGCCTATTTCATGACAGTAGAAATCAACGATATAGTCTAACATTGGAACCTGTCTATGAAACTGGACTCCTAATGCTCTCTTTCGAATATTCTGCCATAAAATAACTTCTGAAAGGGTTGAATTTTTACGCAAAGAACGCGCAAGTTCTCTCAACTCCGGTTTGTATGGGATGATCTTGTTTGGCAATTTTTATTTTAAAAGTAGGGAAAATATATTTACAAGCTATTTTTGACACTCATTCATCACTTATATTAACACCCTCCTAAATCCTCCCTCGAGGGAGGACTTTCAATTAGTCCCTTCAAGAGGCATTTGTTTTTTCCCTCCCTGTCCGACGCAAGCTGGCTTGAAAATGGATAAAAGGAGGACTTATTTATGTCCCTTTGAGGGGACTATAGGGCTGTACTACTACCCCAGACTATACACCACCCCTTTCTCAAATTCTTCTTTGGTTACGTTTGTCTTTTTATCCGCATCAAAAGAGATCTTCCATTTCCCATTTTCTTTGGTAAGCAATACGCTAAACGAGGAATATCCTCTGGTTTGAAATGGTGTTTGATCATTTTTTCTTAGCCCAATCGTATAATACCCTGTTTGATACACGGTGTCTTTTGTGGTGGCTGATGAAACGATTGAAAATGTGATCTGCATCTGATAATTCAGTTGTTTGATCTGTTTGAAAAAACCACCCATCTCATTTAGATAAGGTTCTCCAAAATTGATCTTATTCATATCTACGGATACACGAGTGACCTTGGAACTGTGAATGGATTTTAACTTAGAAAAGTCCAGATCTCTGTAGGACTCCATAAACGGTACCCATACATCTTTTTTAACGGCTTCTACGATGGCTGCATCGGGTTCTAAGGCTTTCATCTGCTGAGCGCAAACCTGAGTGGACAAAAAGGAAAATAAAAACAGTGAACATGCTACTATAAATTTCATGGCTAGTACGATTTTTGATTGATCTACCGAAAGGTACAACGGCTCTCTAAAACAAATAGTTATTGAGTGTTAATGTGTGTTAAGTTGACACCTCCCTAACCCTCCTCAAGGAGGGAATTTAATACACTTTTAAAAAGTCCTCCCTTAAGGGAGGATTTAGGTGGGTGTTATTATTCTTTTTCTACATTTTTTTCTATCTTGGACTCACCAACTTAGTTACGTCCCCAATGTAACGCTTGTCTATTGTCATCTCGAGCACACGCGTGTCGCTGAAGCCTCAGCGTAAGCACAGTCGAGAGATCTAGGCTAAAAAATTGCATCTTAAATTTCTGGTTGGTTTTAGTATAAGCTAAACATTATAGCAATCACTTAACCTATTAGCAAAATTTTTGAATATGAAAATTGATAAGATTTATATAAAAAACTTTAGGTCTATAAAAAACACAACAGTAGATTTTGACAAGGATTTTAAAATATTAATTGGTAAAAATGAAGCTGGAAAATCTAATGTTTTAAATGCATTATCGTATTTAAACTCAGAGAAAAAATACGATCAAGATGATATAAGAGAGCCTCTACCTGAAGAAGAAGAAGTTGAAGAATCTACTATAGGCTTTAGATTTAAATTCAGTCAAAAAGGTAAAGAAGAAGTTTTCAATAAAATAGCAAAATACATCTACACAAAAAGTTTTCAAGAAAAAATAATTAAAGACTATTCTTCTAAAGAATACTTTATCAGAGACTTGTGTTCTCACATGAGTTCTGGAATTCACACTGTTGATTTAATTAATGAATCCAGAAAAACTCAATACTATTCTCTCCTTTTTAGTGATAAATGGTCATTTGTAGGAGATTGGGTAAAACTCAAGAAAGGTCAAAATTCACCATTTGGTGAGAAACCATTTAAAATTTTCAATAAGAAAGATATAAATACAGATTTATACGACAGATTTGAACCTATTACAGTTGAAGGTTTATATAGAATTATTGGACAAGAAGTAATTAATTATATTAAAGCTAATTTACCTGAAGTTTTATTCTGGTCTTATAAAGAAGAAAATTTATTACCCTCTTCTATCCCTATTGTAAACTTTACTTCTAACCCTGAGTCATACATTCCGCTAAAGAATATGTTCAATTTAGCTGGTATTGATAATATTTCTGAAAAAATTAGTGAAGCTCAAAACGGGAGATCAAATAGACTTGAAAATTTATTAAGTAGAGTAGCTAAAAAAACAACTGAACACTTTAAAGATATTTGGCCTGAGTATAAACAAATAAAATTCAGCTTATCTCCTAATGGAACAAATATTGAAGTAAGAATTCAAGAGAAAAACAAATTTCATTTAGATCAAAGAAGTGATGGATTTAAAAGGTTTATAACATTTCTATTATACATTTCTGCTACTGCACAAAGTGAATACTTATCTGATAAATTAATTTTAATTGACGAACCAGATTTAGGTCTACATCCTTCAGGTATTAGATTATTAAGAAACAGGCTAATTGAAATATCAAAATCAAATCAAATAATTGTGACTACTCACTCAATATTCATGATCGACAATGAAGACATAGATAGACATTACATTATTGAGAAGAAAAATGAAATAACTGAAACTATTTCACCAAATGACGATAACATTTTAACTGAAGAAGTTCTTTTTAGAGCTTTAGGATACTCAATATATGATACCTTAAAGAGTACTATAATCTTGTTTGAGGGCTGGAAAGACAAATTTCTTTTTAAAACAGCAATAGCTTCAACTCCTCAATCATATATTTATCTTAAAAAAGAATATGCTAAAATTGGCATTTCTCATTCAAAAGGAGTAAAACATATTAAAAACTTAACTCCATTTTTTGAGCTTGCTAATAGGAAATGCTTTATAATATCTGATAATGATACTCCTGCAATCGAAAAACAAAAAGAATTTAAAAAAGAAAAATTTTATGGGAGTTGGTTAAGATATAATGAAATAGACTCATCAAGAAAGGAAAAAACAGGTGAGGATTTTCTTAAACCCAATTATCTTGATAAAACCTGGGATAAAATAAAGTCTAGTCATAATATTCCTGATGAAATTATACTTAACCACTCATCTTCTAAAGGGGTTATTGATTCATTGAAAAAAGAATTAAGCTCAAAAAAAATTACTGCTATAAAAGATATAATTGACGATTTTAAAGATCAATTATTTGAAGGGCTGTCTAGAATAAATATAACTGATAATTATTATGAACTTCTAGTAAAACTATCTAAAATAATAAACTCTAAAGATTAAGTACCCCAAACGGATCCTCTAAACTGTGCATCGGTTCTGTAAACCATTTTGGATCATCTTCTGTCATATAAATATGATCTTCGTGATGTATCCCTAATTCTTATTAATCATTACGAGGAATCCCGAAGTTTCGGGACGACGAAGCTCGCCTGCCCTGCCAAGACGCAGGCTGGCGCGAGCAGGTAATCTCTTTAAACAGACTCCTTCTCACGCAAAAGCGTGATCGGAGTGACATTTATTTAGTGATTCCAAACGGGTCTTCCAAACTGTACATCGGCTCTGTAAACCACTTTGGCCCGTCTTCCGTCATATAAATATGATCTTCGTGTCGAATCCCAAATTGATCCGGTACACAGATCATCGGTTCGTTGCTAAAACACATCCCCGGCACTAAAACTGTATCATCATTTCGTACGATGTATGGCCATTCGTGAATGTCCAATCCAATGCCGTGTCCCGTTCTGTGTGGCAATCCCGGTAAGTCGTAATCCGCACTCAAACCATGAGACGCTAATACCTTTCGAGAAGCATTATCAACCGAAGCACAAGTCGCTCCCAATTGTGCCGCTTCAAAGGCTGCTAATTGCGTTTCTTTTTCAATATTCCAAATACGACGTTGCTCGTCTGAAGCTTCTCCATACACATAAGTTCTGGTGATGTCTGAAATATAGTCGTGCAACACACAACCCGTATCGATCAATACCACTTCGCCTTCTTCCAAGTCTTTGGGCTGTTTTACTCCGTGCGGGAACGAAGAATCGACTCCAAACAAAACAATACAGAAGTAAGAACCGGAAGGAATTCCATAACGAATATGTGCCTCGTTGATAAAATTGACTACTTCTTTGGCGGGAATTCCCGGGCGCAATATACGAGCGGCTGCTTTCTGCACTTCCAAAGTAATATTCATGGCATGTTGCATGATGGCAATCTCTGCTTTAGATTTGGTCATTCGGCAACCTGCTGTTACAGGTTTTCCGTCTTCTAGTTGAATGTTTGCATTGGCTTTTACAATTCCGTTTGTAATAAAAAACGGCGTGGCTTCGTCCATTAAAACCACTCCTTGCGTAATGCCTTTGTCGGCTAACAATTGATGAAACAATGCATACGGACTTTCGTGCTCGTGCCAGCAGTGTACTTCACCTTCAATCACCATAAAATCCAAGACTGTTCCTTTTTCAAAATGTGGAGCGATGTATTCCAAGCTTCCATCAGCATATAGCAAAGTCCCTACCATACGCTCACTGGCATTCCAACGCATTCCTGTAAAGTAGAACAAGTTGGTTCCGGCATGCAAATACAAGGCAGATTGTTGTTGTTCTTGTAAAAGCTGTGCTGCTTTTTCTATTCTCGCTTGGTATTCTTCTTTTTTGATGGGCTCAACCAAATGAGCTATGGGTTTGATAGCGTCCAATTCTGCCTGAGCAGTAGAACCTCCTATTCCGTATGTCATAATTATGCGTTTTGAATCAATGCTTCGATGTCTTCGATCTCTATAGGCATCGCAGCGGTTAAGTTGGTATTTCCTTCTTCGGTAATTAGATAATCGTTCTCTAAACGACAGCCAATCCCTTCTTCAGGAATGTAAATTCCGGGTTCGCAAGTAAAGACCATACCTGCTTCGATGGTTCTGGAATACAATCCTACATCGTGCACATCCAACCCGATATGGTGTGCGGTTCCGTGCATAAAGTATTTTTTATACAACGGCTTTTTCGGGTCTTGTTTGGCTACAGCATCTGCATCCAACAATCCCAAACCGATCAATTGTTCTTCTACCAATTTTGCCATTTGCTGCTCGTAATCGGCATGTCTAATTCCCGGTTTTAGTAATTTGCTTCCTTCTTTCAAACAATGCAACACAGCGCTGTATACTTCTTTTTGTCGGTCTGAGAAATGTCCGTTTACCGGAAAACAACGTGTGGTATCACTATTATAATTAGCATAGCATACTCCAAAATCTAACAGGATCATATCACCGTCATTGCATATGGCATCATTGGTATTGTAATGCAATGCACAAGCGTTTTTTCCTGAGGCTACAATGGGTTTGAACGCATGACGCGTTCCTCCTGATTTGACCAAGTTATAGGTGAGTTCTGCTTCCAATTCGTATTCTTTGATACCGGGTTTTACAGCTTTTAATACACGGTGAAAACTTTCTATACTGATATCCGCTGCTTTTTGGATCAGGTCTACTTCTGTTTTGGATTTGATCGGACGTAGATCACGAGTGATCTTGGCCGCACGATGATAGTCGTGCAAAGGATATTTTTGCTTGCACCATTGGATCATTCGGTCTTGTCGTGTTTCCTGATCTTTGGTGGTACGTTTCAAATGTTCGTTGTGACCTAAGTAGAATCCATCAGCTTCAAACGCCATGTATTGCAGTAGAGTTTCAAAATCATTGTCCCACTCTACACGATCGATTCCCGAGATTTCTGAGGCTTGCTCTTTGGTGAGTTTTTCTCCATCCCAAATCTTGATATGTTCGTTGGTTTCTTTTACAAACAGAATCTCGCGATTCTCTTCTTTGTAAGCATCAGGATACAATACCAAGATGGTTTCTTCCTGATCGATTCCACTTAAGTAAAAAAGGTCGTTATTCTGGGCAAATCCCATTACATCATCAGCATTCGTATGTTTTACATCATTGGAAGTTAAGATCGCAATGGTATTGGGTTTCATCTGAGCAATGAAGTTCTGACGATTTTTGATGAACAGTGCATTGGGAATTTGAGAATAACGCATATATAAAATTAGTTGTTTGTTTTCTGTTTTTACCTTGTCATCTCGAGCGGAGTCGAGAGATCTGTCTTATTATTAGAGACCTCTCGACTCCGCTCGAGGTGACATCTCTGTATTGAATTTTAAAACTTTCGATCCGGATGGTACGGCTGTAAATCTACCGATGCTTTTTGCTCAGAAATGATCTCCGTTACCAGCTTTCCTGTAGCCGGCCCCATACTCCATCCCATCATAGCATGACCTGTTGCCAAGATCAAATTCTTGCATTTAGATGATCTTCCAATGTATGGCAATCCGTCCGGTGTTAAAGGGCGCAATCCACATTGTGCATCGGATTTTTCCTCTTCGTTGATACTCAATCCTTGATAATATTCTTGCCCGGCTTTGGCAATGGCATTTACACGAACGGGATTGATCTTATGATTGATTCCACCGATCTCCATCGTTCCTGCAAAACGCGTATATCCGTCCATAGGTGTTACCGCTACTTTCGCCTCACACAAAATAGTTGGCAAAGTAATATTGGTTTCTCTCTCAACATTGATACGGTATCCTTTTCCGGCTTGCAATAGTATTTTAATGCCTAGTTTTTTTGATAGCAAAGAAGTCCAACTTCCTGCTGCCAATATAAACTCGTCGGCTTCCAACCTTCTTCTATCTGTAATGACTCTGCTAATAGCATCTCCTGAAACCTCAATATCTTTTACCTCTTCTTCTCCTAAGATCTGTACTCCTTTAGATTTTAAATAGGCTAACATATCCTTCATAAAATCTGCCGGTGTCATATGGGCATCAGAATGAAAATACACAGCTCCTTTTACATCCAAATTAGCTTTAGGTTCTAATTCTGCTACTTGCTTTGCAGATAGGCTTTCTACTTTTAGTCCTAACTCAATAGCCTTTTGTCCTACTTCCCATTCTTCTTCTCCTACTTTTTCATCTTTGTAAGCCATCAACAATCCTTTATGCTCATAGTGAAAATCGAAATCACCGGAGTCTTTCATCTCCTGATACAATTCTCTACTAAACACATTGATGTCTTTGATCACCGGAATAGACTCTGCTACTTTTCTTTTGTTTGCAGATCGTTTAAAGGCCAAAGACCATTTTAAAAAATCAGCATCCAAACGAGGCTTTACGTAAAAAGGACTGGCCGGATTCAACATCCATTTCAATCCTTTGGTAATGATTCCCGGTGCGGCTAACGATATGATATGGCTAGGGGTAATATACCCTGCATTGACATAAGAGGCTCCTTCTGAAAAATTGGATTTATCAATTACGGTTACTTTGTGCCCTTCCTTTTGAAGGTAGTAAGCTGTACTCAACCCTATAATTCCTCCTCCAATAATTACGCAATGTTTCATTCAATCAATTATTTAATGAACAATGATCATTTATCATTGATTATTGTTCACTGATCATTGTTTTATTCCCATTTAAAATTCCAGATCGGTTTGGCACCTAACAGATGCTCTACAAAGTAATTCCAACGCTTTTTGGTGAAATATTGACTGTGAATTCCTCTGTATCCGTGTCGCTGACTTGGTAAAATTAATAAATCGAAATCTTTATCTGCCTTGATCAATGCTTCTGCTAATTTAAAGGTTGCTGACGGGTTTACGTTATCGTCAATTCCTCCGTGCGTAAGCAATAATTTTCCTTTTAGGTTCTTAGCATTGGTAATGTTAGATACGTTCTCGTAGGTTTCGTCTACAGGCCACCCTTGGTACATCTCAGGCCACCATGCTTTCTCCATTCTAAAATCGTGATCGGCAGAACTCGCTACTCCTACTTTGTAGAAATCCGGGAATGCCAATAAGGCTCTTCCTGTGTCGAATCCTCCTGCTGAGTGTCCGAAGATCCCTACTCTGTTTCCATCAATCCACGAGTGTTTCTTTGCCAATTCTTTGATCGCTAAAACGTGATCTTGCAAATTGTTGCCCATGTTCTTGTACGAGTGATCGTGAAACTCTTTGGAACGTCCTGAAGTTCCCAATCCATCTACACGAACAACAATGAATCCTAATTCTGCCAACGATTGCTCGCTAAACACACCTCCAAACGATTTTGGAAAACGTTGTGTATGTGGTCCTGTATACGTAGCATCAATGATCGGGTAAGATTTGCTGGCATCAAAATTTGTAGGTTTCCAAAAGGCTCCGTAGATCGTTGTCTTTCCGTCTTTTGCAGTAGTACTGAAGGTTTCAGGTACTTGATATCCTCTGCTCTTTGCTTCTGAGATATCTGCTACGGTAAGATTGGCAATGATCTTTCCTGTTTTTGCTGAACGTAAGGCTGTTTTGTTTGCTATTTGTATGGTTGAATAGTTGTCTACAAAGTATTTTCCATCTTTAGAAAAGTTGATGATGTGGTGTACTTTTTCAGGAGTCAGTAATTTTACTTTTCCTTTAAAGTTTACTTTGTATAGCTGCTGATGATACGGATTGTTTCCTTCTTCTTTTCCGGAAGCTAAGAAATAAACCGTTTCGTTCTTTTCATCGATATATTGAATGGAGTTGATATAATAGTTTCCTTGTGTTAAAGCTGTAGTTACTCCGGAAGCAATATCAACCATATACAACTGACGCCATCCGCTTCTTTCAGATAAAAAGATCAATTTTCCTTTTTCTTCTAAACTTCTGTATTCGAAATTATCAATTCCTGTATCACTGGTTTCTTCTATCAAGGTACGCTCTGTTCCGTTATTCAGGTCTACTAATTTCACATATTGCTTTAAGTATCCTCTTTCTGCATAGCTTGCCAATAATTTCCCGGATGCTTCCATCCAATCGGTTCCTACAGAGTTGATGTGTGTAGCAGTTGGTAAATTACTTTTTAACTCTTTCTTCGTTTCTACATTAAAGAATACCGGAGTTATATGTACCATGTTTGTATCACCCGGAGAACCTCGGAAATAGGATAGTAATTTAGGTTTGTATAAGCTATCAATACTCCAATCCAATAAGTACATCTTCTCTGCATTACGAGTATCTACAATACTGGTCGAGATCCATTTAGAGTCTTCTGACCAATCTACATAAAAACGTCTGGGTCTTTCTCCATTTTCTCCTTCCATTTTGTCATACCAACCGTACCATGAAGCGTATTCATATCCTTTTTTCCCTTTGGAACTAAGTTGATACACTTCATTGGTCTCGGTTGACTTGATAAACAAGTTGTAACCCTTGGTATAGGCAATCCACTTTCCATCAGGAGATTTGCTCTCGTAGGGGCTACCGGATGTTACACCTTCTTTTTCTTGTTCTTTTATAGCATAGGTTTTGAGATTGACCTCAACATTTTTTCGACTTATATTGAAAGTTAAGTTTCCTTCTTTGGTTCTTTGGATATCTGACAGCAACAAACGAGAAGCATCTACTTTGTTTCCTAAAAACTTTTCGAGAGCCGTGGCTAATTTCTGATGATCGAAAAGTGCCGAAACTTTCTTTTTCTTGAAGTCGACTGTTTTGTAAGTCATACCTTCTTTGCTGTAATCTACAAACCAGATTCCTGAATTGTCTTCAAACCAGTAAGCATTGGTAAATAGGTTAAAGGCTGTTTTGTTATTGTAATTGTTATACAAAAAACTAACCGCGCTTTTATAATTCTCTTGTGTGACTTGTTGCGCATTGCTGCTGAAAATACTGCAAAAAGTAAACAATGCAGCTATGTATAATCTTTTCATAAGATGTGTTGTTTTGTCGTATCGTATATTCTGAATTCTAAAATTACCTCTCGACTCCGCTCGAGGTGACAATTTCAAAACATTTGAACTGACATGACTAATTTATATCACTTGGAATCCATGTGCATACGGATCATCTTCATCGTCTATGATGATGGTATTGTACCCGTATACTTTGGCCCATCCTTTTATACTTGGAACGATAGCTGGTTTGCCATCTAATTCTGTTTCTTCTTCTACACGTCCTACAAACGTGCTCCCAATAAAACTCTCGTGAATATATTCTTCACCCTTTTTCAATAAGCCTTTGGCATGTAACTGAGCCAATCTTGCTGATGTTCCTGTACCACAAGGCGATCTATCGATGGCTTTATCTCCGTAGAAGACCGCATTTCTTCCTGATGAATTTGGATCGATGGTATCACCTGTCCACAGCATATGGCTTACATCTCTGATGGTATCATTCTCAGGGTGGATGAACATATTTGGATATCGTTTATTGATTCGCTCTCTTACTACTTGCGAGTATTGTACGATCTTACTGGCTGTAAAATCCTGAACTCCTGAGAAGTTTTCTTGCGGATCTATAATTGCATAGTAATTTCCGCCATAAGCCACATCAAACGTCAATTCTCCCAGATCAGGGCAATGCACGGTCAATCCTTCTGCTGCTAAATAACTTTTTACATTGGTCAATCGTACCCAGTCTACTTTTTTTCCTGTTTGCTGATATTCGATCTCTACCAATCCTGCCGGGGCTTCCATTCTGATCTTCCCCGGAATTTTAGGCGTTACCAATCCTTCTTCAATGGCGATGGTGATGGTTCCTATGGTTCCATGTCCGCACATAGGTAAGCAACCTGAAGTTTCTATGAATAAGATTCCAAAATCATTTTCCGGATTGTGAGGTGGAAACAAAATCGATCCACTCATCATATCATGTCCTCTCGGTTCAAACATCAATCCTTTACGGATCCAATCGTATTCTTTTAAGAAATGTTGACGTTTCTCACTCATATTTGCCCCATCAAGGTTAGGGCCTCCTCCTGTTACCACTCTTACAGGGTTTCCACAGGTATGCGCATCGACACAAAAAAAGGTCTTTCTACTCATTCTTCGTTTTCTCTATATAATTATTGATTCTCGATTCCAGAATGGCTAGCGTCACAGTTCCTTGTTCTAAAATGATCTCGTGAAACTCTCTGATATCAAATTTGCTACCCAATTCCGATTCGGCTTTTTTTCTTAGTTCTCTGATCTTTAACTCTCCGATCTTATAAGACAATGCTTGTCCGGGCCACGAGATATATCGATCTGTTTCTGTATTCACCTCATGTAATGATAAGGCTGTATTGGAACTCATAAAATCTACCACTTGCTCACGTGTCCATCCTTTGGCATGAATTCCGGTATCTACCACCAATCTACAAGCTCTCCACATTTCATATGTTAACTTTCCAAAGTGCTCGTAAGGTGTCGTGTACATTCCCATTTCTTCTGCAAGAAATTCTGAATATAGACCCCAACCTTCTCCATAAGCAGAGAGATACAAGTCTTTTCTAAACTGTGGAATACTATCTCCCAACTCGTTGTTCAAAGATCCTTGTAAATGGTGACCTGGCACCGCCTCGTGTACTGTTAGAGAAGGCAGGGTATATAAAGTCCTGCTTGGTAGATCGTAGGTATTTACCCAGTAATATCCAGGGTTTGTACTGTTTTTTCCTGCCGGAATATATCTTCCTCCGGTATATTTGGGAGCAATGGCATCCGGTACTGGTGCCACTCCGTAAGGTTTTCTTGGCAATGTTTTAAAGAATCTTGGTAATTGTGCATCGGCACGTTTTGCCATATCTCTGGCAATCATCAACAGTTCTTTTGGTGTTTTGGCATAGAATTGTTCATCGGTACGCAAGAATTTCAAGAAGTCGGCAAAGCTTCCTTTAAAGTTCACTTCTTTGATGATCTTTTGCATTTCTGCTTTGATCCGTGCAACTTCTTTTAACCCAATTTGATGGATGTCTTCTGCCGTATATTTTGTACTTGTTGTGTAAAAGTTGATTCTGTTTTGATAGTATTCTTTCCCGTTGGGAGTCTCAGAAACTCCTAAATTGGTTCTTGTTTTTGGGAAATACTCGGTTTCAAAGAATATTTTGATCTTTTTAAATTGTGGTACAACATTCTTTTCAATCGCTTCCTTAGCCGCCTTCAATACAGAATCTTTTTGTGTTTGACTAAGGCTGCTTGGTAAGTTCTTAAATGGCGAATAGAAATAGCTGTCTTGGTAATTGGCTACAATATGATCATCATACGTAGATTCGTATCCTTTGAAGATCACTTTAGGTTGAGAAACTCCTTTATCTAAGCCTTCTCTTAAATTGACAAAATGCTGAGCTACAAATTCGGGAATTGCATTCAGCTTGTTTAAATAATTGACAGCTTGTTTGTAATTGCTTATCGATCTGATCTGGTAGTTCAAACTACTATGAAAACCGGAGTCAGAAAGTAGCGGGTTTAAGAATCGTTCAAATTCATAATAGTCGATCTTGTCTTGCAATACAAACTTGAGAAGTTCTGCCGAGATACGATCTGTTTCTTTTAAACTTTTGGTGTCCAATCCTGAAAGTTCATCTAAGATCGATTGTGCAAATTCTGCTTCTGATTTGTAATAGTCTCTCGTAAAAAGACCCAAAGGGTATGCCTTTCGGTCATACCCCTCGTGGTCTTGGTACTTATCAACCAACTTAATCAATTCTCTTGTAGAACTATTTTGATCATTATTGGTGCAACCAAGAATAAACGAGAATAAAATAATGACCAATAATGATCGCAAATAGTTCATAATATGTATTTTTAAATAGTTTCCTTGCTCAGTGCTCCATTAAGAGTTCTTGTAATGTTTAAAGGGTTTTCATTCTTTAATTCACTCGGTAACAAATCGTTTGGCCAATCTTGATAACTGAAAGGTCGTGCCCAACGTTTGATAGAACTCACACCTACTGCTGTAAAACGGCTGTCGGTTGAAGCAGGATACGGTCCTCCATGTACCATAGACGGACATACTTCTACTCCGGTAGGAACTCCATTGTAGATCAATCGACCTACTCGGTTTTGCAATGCTGCAATTACATCTTGATATTCGTTTGCTTCGCTGTTCTCTGCAATCAATGTTCCTGTTAATTGACCTTCTAATCCTTTGATGATGGTTTCTAATTGGGTAGCATCTTCACATTGCACGACCAAAGAGAATGGACCAAATACTTCTTGATGTAGTGTTGGGTTTTCTAAGAAAGTCTTTCCTTCTACCGTAGTAATTACTTGCCTTGCATAGTTGCTTTGTACATCACTCTCATAATCTGCAACGATGGTTACATCTGATTGAGAAAGTGCTTTGCTTTTATTTGCTTCATAAGCTCCCACAATATTTGGGTGCAACATTACTGAAGGCTGAATTTCTAAAATATCTTTTCCTAAATTCTGAGTAAATTCAGTTAATTCGTCGCTTTTTATTCCTAAGATCAACCCCGGGTTTGTACAAAATTGCCCTGTTCCCAAGGTGATAGATCCTGCATAGGTTTTTGCCAAAGCTTCACCTCTGTTTTGTATAGCTTCCGGTAAAATTACCACAGGGTTAATACTTCCCATTTCAGCAAACACAGGAATTGGTTCTTCTCTTTGTGCAGCTAGGTCTAATAAAGCTCTACCTCCACGGATACTACCTGTAAATCCTACAGCTTTTACTCCCGGATGCTTTACCAACTCAACTCCTACTTCAATTCCGCTACTGTTCAAATTAGAGAATACTCCGTTTGGCATTCCGGTTTTCTCTGCTGCTTTTACAATTGCAGATGCTACCAATTCTCCGGTTCCGGCATGCATTGGGTGTGATTTTACAATCACAGGACATCCTGCTGCCAACGCAGCTGCTGTATCTCCTCCTGCTGTTGAATATGCCAACGGGAAATTACTTGCTCCAAAGACAACTACAGGCCCTAAAGGAATTAGTAATTTTCTTACGTCCGGTTTTGGCATCGGCGTTCTATCCGGAATCGCTGTATCAATGGTTGCTTCAACCCAATCGCCTTCGGCAACTAAGTCTGCAAATGTTCTTAATTGAAATACGGTTCTTCCGCGTTCCCCCATGGCTCTTCCTTCCGGCAAACCGGTTTCTGAGCAGTAGGTTTGGATTAATTCTGTATCTAAAGCTAGGATCTCATCTGCAATGGCGTTTAAAAACGCTGCCTTTCTTTCTCCTGAAATGCTTCTGAATTCTGCGAATGCTTGTGATGCTAATGCCACAGCTTCATGAATTTCTTCTACTGAAGCTTCAGAATATACCTGCTCATTTTCTGTATTTGAAACAGGATTGAACGTTTTGAAAGTCTTGCTTCCGTTTGCTGATAATTGATTTCCTATATAATTTTTCCCAGTAATCATTCTTACTTATTTTAAAGTGTTTTTTTAAATACTTTGAAAGGCTTAACCTATTAAGTCCAGAACTTCAAGTCTTTCTTTTGCCAGAATGTATCGTGCATGGACATCATCAATTTGCTGTTGAGTTAATTTCTTACCAAAAGTACGAAGCCCACCAGCAATATCATTGTGATGAATTCCCATAGCAAGCTTAAGATACTCCATAAGCAATGGCTGTGCATCAAGGTACGATAATGAATTTAAAGCCTGAGAAATTTTGTTTGCCTCAGCCCATTCTCCATTTAAAACATACTCCTGCATCGTAACACTTGCTTTTGGGAAGATACAACCTACACCTGTAATCCCACCACTTGCTCCTGCGAGTCCTGCATGTACAGTGACCGTGTCTACTCCTGCCAAAATTTTTAAATCTTTGTTAGCTAACATCATCGTTTCAATGATTGAAACATCGATAGTTGATATTTTTAGTGCAGTTACATTAGGAAGAGTAGCAAGCTTTAGAAGAAGCTCAGTTGAGAGCGCATGATAACCGGCTGCATCAGGATTGTTATAAGGCATAATGGCTACGCCTACATCTTTTGCAGTTGCTTCAGAAAGTGCATAGTACTCATACATTTCTTTTTCAGAAGGAACTGCCTTAGTTTTTGGTGGCATGACCATGACTGTATCTACTCCAACTGTTGCAAGTCCTTCAACGATTTTAACAAGTTCTTCCTTAGTTTCTGCTGCCGCTCCGCTAATCAACGGGACATTGTATTCTTTAGACACCTCAGAAAGGGATTTAAGTAAAGAAAGACGCTGCTTGGTAGTGAGGTAGCTATTCTCACCCAGGGTTCCAGAACCGACAAGTCCGCACATTCTGCTTCCGCCCTTTCCTTGAGCTTTTAAAATACCTGCTGCTTGTTTTTGTGTTGCATCAAAGTCAATTTCAAGAGAGCCTGATTTTGACTCTTTCAACCATGTAAACACTGCTGGCATTACGCCATTCCATTGCATGCTCATTTTATTGTTTTTTTGAGATGGTAAAGTTATTTCGATATAGAGTGAATTCTTAGCTCTTTTTTATCCATCTGTAATAAAATATTATCCAAAAAATTTAATTTAACATAAATTAAGAGTAGTATTTGCATATATTAGCCACATGAAAGTATTACCATTTCAAATTCCAAAGCCTACAAATGATGCTTTGATCTATCAAGAAGATCATGAATATGTCTTCTACGACAAGCTACATCAGCACGAAGAAATTCAGCTGAGTTATATTGCTGAAGGGGAAGGAACTTTGGTGGTTGGTGATACGATTTCTAATTATAAGAAAGGGGATGTGTTGGCTTTTGATGGGAATCTACCTCATGTATTTAAAAGCGAGCCTAATCCGGAGAAAAAATCATTGATGCTCACTTTATTCTTTACTCGTGACAGTTTTGGTGATGAGTTCTTTGATCTGGAAGAGCTTTCGGAAATACAATCTTTCTTTACACGAATTGCTAATGGTTTTAAGGTTACTTCTAACAAAGCATCTTTAGAGGAAGCATTTACTTCTTTAAAAGGCAGTAGCAAATTGGAGCGCTTTGTTACCTTGCTTCGTATTCTGAAGTTGATCACAAAAGCGAAAAAGCAACCACTCTCTTCATTTGTATACAAAAAGAACTATTCTGCAAACGAAGGAAAACGCATGCGTGATGTAATGAATTACACCATGAATCATTTTGACGAGGCTATTACCTTAGATAAGATCGCCGAAGTGGCTTCTATGACCAAAAATGCATTTTGTAAATACTTTAAAAAACGTACCAACAAAACCTATGTACAGTTCTTAACGGAATTGCGTATTGAAAATGCTTGTAAGTTATTGCTGAACAAAAAAGAACTTCCTATATCTGAAGTAGCTTATCAATGTGGGTTTGGGAATTTATCGAACTTCAACAGGCAGTTCAAAGACATCAAAGGGAAAACGCCTTCGAGATATCGCAATATACTTTAAAGAGCATCAAACTCAGCTTTCATCTTTTTGGTAAAACCAGAGACAACCAAATCGTAGGAATGGTCAATAATTTCTTCTAAAAAAGTATCGGATACATCCTTGTTCATCTCAACCGTATTCCAATGCTTGGTACGCACATATCTGGCATCTGGTTTTCTTCCTTGTTGAAACCCACCTATAACTCCGTCATAAGACTCTCTGAGTTCTATGGTCCATTCGGGATCAAGCTTGAAGATGGCAATTTCCTTCCCTCTCTCCCATCGATCTAAAGGAACCATGGCAAACATCTTTCCTAACACTTTAAATACCAGAGTATCATTATCAAAAGGAAATTCTTCTGTGGTTGCTTTTTTGGAGATGCAATAAGTACGGAGTTGTTCGATATTCATAGCAGCAAGATAAAAATCTTTTTATCTTAAAAAAAACTACACAAATCCACATATATAATTGAAATACATAAATTTACACTTAAAAACCAACTAAGAAATGGAAGAGTTAATCAAAAGAGCTAGAATAATTTTGAACATACTTATTTTAAGCGGTTTAATTTTAGGTTGGTCAGCTTATAAAAAGCCTGCCAATGTTTATAAGAATGCTCAGAAAATATATGAGATCACTTCAGACTTAAGAAATCTAAAATCTCTAGAAAACACCAATCTATTTGTTCAAAATGCAAAAAATCAAATAAATAATGGGTTAAAACCATTCGAAAATACAACCATAGGACAAATCCTTGCAATTGAAAGAGATGAACCTAAAATGTTATTTAATTTCGAATCAAATAAAATAATCAAACCCAGCCAAGATTTTGCAGAAGCCTTACGTGATCATAATTTCTATTTAGCTAAAATCGAAGATTCTACTCTTCTAAAAAAAGGAGTTTCTGCAAGGCCTCAGATTTTCATTCAAGAAGACAGATTAGAATTACTTAACCAAATTAATATAATCAAGAGCCATTGGGAATCTACCAAACTAAAAACTAATGCTCCACTATCAAAAGTAAATGAAGATATTAAAACCTATATAGAGCTTCCTATCCTTAACGAGAGAGTAAATACTGATTTAGCAATAATTCTTATATCATATTTTATTATAGGGCCTTTATTAATGTTTTTAAGTATAGCAAAAGCCATGTCCAAGGTTTCAACCAAAATGACAGAAGGAATTTCATGGGTTTTTTTCCATCCTGGAAAGTTAGGATTTATATTAGGCACTATACAATTACTTATTCCTTTAACTTCTATTCTCTTCACAATAATTTTAGCTCGAATGAAACTGATTTACATCCTCCCTATTGGCATAATAGCTTTTATTTTAAGCTTCCTATGCATTAGAGAGGTTTTAAATGCTAGAAAGAAATTTTATATTAAAATAGAATAAAGCATCACTCCATCTAGAAAGGTTCTTGACCTGTGTTTCAAACCTATTATTTATTATTTTAATCAAAAAAGTACTGGCTTAGGTTTTGATTTTTTTCACAATCGTGTACACTAAAAACATTGAGATCACCAATCCAGCTATAAATAAGGAGTACTTAATAATTGATATCATTAAAAATCCTTCAATTTTTTTAGAAGACTCTCCAACTTGATTTGTAAAAAATAATCGATTCAGCTTTTCTGAATTATCTATCAAATAAAAAATCAACCAAGAGACAGCAGACAAAACACCTAATTTCAAGAAATTAGTCAAACTGGTATTTATTTCATCATTCATCTAACACAATTACTCAGGCTTGTACAATACCGGCTTACTTGGACTCGCATCGTTTTCTATAGCAGCCACCATCAAGTTTAAAAAATAGGTTCCGTCTTCTACAGAATTGGGAACAAAAATGAATTCGGTAATCGTAGCATCTAAACGTAGTTTACCTTCTGTGTCCCAAAAAGCATTGTGAGCGGATAATCTTCCTTCGTCTTTTTCTTTGTCTACGGAAGGCATATCAATCAGTAGATGTTTGATTCCTTTTTCTCTCAAATAAATAGCTGCTTCTTCTAACAAATAAGGCGGATTGGTATGTGAGTAGTTTGTATTTTTCTTATCGTCCAAATTGGGCAACGTACGGATTACAATGGCGTCTCGTTTTTTGTTTCCTAAAGCAAATTGCAGTTGTCTTTTGGTGATCACAAAATCGTCTTCTTGCTTTTCCGGCGGAATGGTAACTACCTCAGCCAAAAAGAAAAACTGATTTAGATATTTATTAATCGAATGTACAGTTTCGGTAATATGTCCGGCCGTTTCTGTATGCGTACAATGAGAGTGTGGATTGAAATGGATGTTGTTAAAATTCACATCACCACCTTCCTTTACGCAGCCCACCCAATCTTCTGAACGTACCGGAAAGATCTTAGGCGGATCTAAATACCAAGCGCTCACATTCTCTGTTCCATCTCTCAACGGAATAGAAATATCAATGGGCTTACTAAGATCTATAGAGTATTTTCTGGAGTTGTAGTGTATTTGTGCTATCAAGATAAGTTGAGTTTAAATAAATCAGAGGCAATTCCGTCTGACAAGAATTTGCCTTTTTGTGTTGTTCTGAGTTTTCCATCCTCAATATACAACAATTCTTCCTTTTGATGCTTCTCAGATTGTAGCATCAGGTATTCGAAATACGTTTCTCCAAAGTCGGTTTTTACTTTCTCTAAAGAAACGCCCCAAACGGTTCGTAAACCTGTCATAATATACTCATTATACCGATCTGTTGTAGACAAGGTTTCTCTTTCAATAGGCAATTTTCCTTCTTGAATTGCTTTGATGTATTTCGAATTGTTGTTAATGTTCCAACTTCTTTGAATCCCGTCAAATGAATGTGCTGAAGGCCCTATTCCTACATAGGGTTTTCCCAGCCAATAGGCTGAGTTGTTCTTACTGAAAAACTCTTCCTTTCCGAAATTAGACAGCTCATAATGAACAAAATCGGCTTTCTCCAATTCATCGATCAGTATATGAAATTGTTCTTGAGATTGCTCATCATCAACTTCTGAGATCACTCCTTTTTTAATAAAGGATTCTAAAGCTGTTTTAGGCTCTACGGTTAAGGCATAACTGGAAATATGCGGAACGCTAAAAGACAATGCTGTGTGAATATTTTCTCTCCAGGCATCATGTGACAAACCGGGAATTCCGTAGATCAAATCCACAGAAATATTCTCAAAATAGCGAGAGGCTATAGACAAGCATTCTTTTGCTTCTTTTGCATTGTGAGCACGATTCATCAATTTTAAATCTGCTTCATAAAAAGATTGAATTCCAATACTCAATCGGTTGACCTGTGATTTGGAAAGTTCGATGATCTTCTCTTTGTTTAAATCATCCGGATTGGCTTCTAAGGTAATCTCAGGTTCCTGAATTACTGTGTGATACTGGTATACTGATTTGATGATCTTATCGATCTCCTGCTGTGATAAGATACTTGGTGTACCTCCTCCAAAATATATGGTTTCAACGATGGCTCCATTCAATTCCTCTTTTCTTAGCTCAATCTCTTTTACCAAACAATCGACCAATTCATCTTTCTTTTTTAGTGAAGTAGAAAAATGAAAATCGCAATAATAACAGGCTTGCTTACAAAAAGGAATATGGATATAAATACCGGCCATTTTCAGTTATCAATTATCAATGATCAGTTAAGCCAATTTGTCTTGGTTTTGTTTTACAAACGCTGCCCAACCTGTGTAATTTTTGCCTCCTACTTTTTTTCCTGAATTGTAAAAATGACAAACGGCTGCTGCCAATCCATCTGTTGCATCTAAGTTTTTAGGGAGTTCTTTTAAGCCTAATAAGCTCTGTAGCATTTTGGCTACTTGCTCTTTGCTGGCATTTCCGTTTCCGGTAATGGCCATTTTTATTTTCTTAGGAGAATATTCTGTAATAGGAACTTCACGAGACAACCCCGCAGCCATAGCTACTCCTTGCGCTCTTCCTAACTTTAGCATAGATTGTACGTTCTTTCCAAAAAAGGGCGCTTCAATAGCGATCTCATCCGGGTGATAGGTATCGATCAACTCAACAGTACGTTCGAAAATCAATTTCAGTTTCAGGTAGTGATCGTCATATTTCTTCAAATGCAGTTCATTCAACTGCAAAAACTCCATCTTCTTCCCTTTGATCTTGATCAAACCAAACCCCATAATGGTAGTTCCCGGGTCAATTCCTAAAATGATTTTTTCTGTTTTCAGATGATTCTGTTTTGGTCATTTCGAATGCAATAAAGCAATCTTTATGTAAGATAAGATTACTTCGCTTTTTTACTCCTCGTAATGACGATTATTTCCTATTTTGCGAACAATGCTCGGCTCAACTTCATACAAATCTAATCAATTCTTGTGGCTTGCCTTCAAAGTATTGATAGTAATTGCCTGTATCTATTGTATTGTTCTATTTTTCCAATTGGATCAAGATTTAGATTTTCAAAGCTTTATCCATTTTATAAAAAACTCTGAGCTTTTTTCGCTTAAAAATATCGGGCTCTTATTTGTGTTCAGTTTTTTGAATTGGTTCTTTGAAATTAAAAAATGGCAGGTATTGGTTAAAAGCGTTCAGGGAGTTTCTTTCTTTGAAGCTGCCAAACAATCATTGAGCTCTCTTACATTTTCTTTGATCACTCCCAATCGTATTGGAGAATATGGTGCCAAAGCTTTGTACTACAAAAAAGAGCACCGCAAGAAAATTCTATTCTTAAATTTTGCAGGCAATTTTTATCAGCTATTGGTAACTCTTGTCTTAGGTTGCATAGGTATCCTATATCTTCCCAACTATTATGATCGACTTGACATATATACAGAATGGATCATTGTTGTTGTTCTGGCAATTCTAGTAGCGTTTGTTTTAGCAACGTTTCTAATCAAGAAGATAAAATGGCTGCAACGAGTTAAAGAGTTTTGGAAGCTTCAAAACAATCGATCAGTACTCCTATTAGCTTTTTTGCGTTATCTTGTTTTCTCGCATCAGTTCTATTTCCTCTTGATGATCTTTGAAGTTGACATTGCATATATAGATGCCATGGCATGTATTACCAGCATGTATTTAATTGCTTCTATAGTTCCTATGTTGTCTTTGTTTGATGTTGCTTTGAAAGGATCGGTAAGTGTTTTTGTTTTTAGCTGGTTGGGCTATGTGCAATTTGCTCCTATTTTAGCGACCGTTTCTTTGATGTGGATTCTTAACTTTGCTATACCTGCTCTTTTGGGGAGCTACTTTGTACTTACATTCAAACCTATCAAAGACGAATGATCTTACTGCTTTTCATAACAAGTATTTACCTGATATTGATTCTTTCTTTCGTCTACGGATTCAATAAGATCAAAAATTTTGAAAGTAATGTAAATTCCAGTAATGAAAGATTCTCTGTGATCATTCCTTTTCGAAATGAAGGACAAAACCTCCCTATACTTTTACAATCTTTAAAAGAACTTTCATATTCCAGAGATCATTTTGAATGTCTTTTTGTGGATGATGATTCTTCGGATGATTCTGTAAAGATTATTCATCAGGAATTGCAAAATGATGCTATTCAATATCAAATCATCAACAATCAAAGAACCTCTCTTTCTCCAAAGAAAGATGCAATACTTGCAGCCATCAACAAAGCATCATACGACTGGGTCATTACCACAGATGCAGATTGTAGCGTCTCGCAAAATTGGCTAAAGACTTTTTCCGGATTCATTCAAAGCAAAGAACCTAAAATGATAGCAGGACCGGTAAGCTATCTAAGCAGAACAGGTTCTTTTTTAGAAAGCTTTCAATTGTTGGATTTTTTGAGTCTGCAAGGTTCTACTGTAGGAGGTTTTGGCATTGGAAAGCCCTTTTTGTGTAATGGGGCCAACTTGGCTTATCGAAAGGATGTTTTTCATGAGCTCAATGGTTTTGATGGAAACTCCAATATTGCAAGTGGCGACGACATCTTCTTATTCGAAAAGTTTTTGAAAAAATATCCTGATCAGGTTCAGTTTTTGAAATCCAAATCGGCCATCGTTACTACTTTTCCTTTGTTGTCTTGGAAACGTGTCATTCATCAAAGAATTCGTTGGGCAGCCAAGTCGAGTTCTTATCAGTTAAGTTTTGGAAAATTTGTAGGTGTTATGGTCTTTTTAACCAACCTCATCTTTTCACTTTCTTTGCTTGCGCTTTTGTGGTCTGATAGAAACTCTCTTTTTTACGCCATTATTTTAGTTTCGAAATTTCTTGTGGATTTCCTATTGATCAAAAGAACAGCAGTCTTTTATCAATCAGAGAAAAAGAAGATAAGGGGTTACTTTTTAGGCAGTTTACTATATCCTTTCTTTAGCGTTTATATTGTAATAAAAACACTTACAAGCAATTATCACTGGAAAGGCAGAGATTTTAAAAAATAGCTAGCTGAACAGTCTTTCTATTAGGCTTTCTGCATAAAACCACAAGATCAATACAATAAACAAGAGTATGACCAACATGATTCCTCTTCTAGGATTGGATCGCTTTCTCTTTCCGAACTTTCTTTGAAACTCCATAGGTTAGTTTTAAGGGTACTAAGATAAAAATTTAACGTTTATTAAGTAATCTGTCGTGTTATGTAGCAAAAATCATTCCGACTCATCAGAAAATCGAAATCCCGTATGAAATATATCACATTCCTATTATTCCCATTGCTTTTCTTTTCAACACAACCAGAGACTACAGACAAACCTTTTGTGATTGTTCAATTATTTACTTCTCAAGGATGTAGTAGTTGTCCGCCTGCTGATGCTTTGGTTGGAAAGATCAAAGAAGAATACAAGGATCAAAATGTTTTTGTGATGTCGTATCACGTAGATTACTGGGATCGTTTAGGATGGAAAGACCCATTTAGCAAAAGAGAATTCACTGAGATTCAGTACAGATATGCCGATCAATTTAGAGAAAGACAAGTGTACACTCCACAAATTGTAGTAAATGGAAAAGAGCATTTTGTAGGTTCTGATGGTTCTCGATTGAGACGCAAGATTAAAAACTACTTAAAAAAAGATGCTCAAAACAACATAGCACTCTCCACGCAAAAAGATGCGAAAGGAAATCTTTTGGTCAATTATAATATTTCAGGTGAGCTTAAAGGAAAGAAGTTGAAACTAGCTTTGGTTCTGAATAAACACACAACTCAAATTAAAAGAGGTGAAAATAGAAATCGAACCTTGACAAATAGTAATGTTGTGCTTAATGAGCTTGTTCTTGAATTGGGAAATAAAAAGAGCGGATCGCTTACCATTCCTTCTTCAACTTTAAAAGAAAAAGGAGCAATTTCTATTATTGGGTTTGTACAAAATGAGGATTTGGAAATTACGGGAGCCAACCAAACGGCTATCTAAATCTTAATGGCTCGCAACATTTAACTACGTTGAATATCGCTCGCCACTTTTGTGGCTCGCAACATTTCTCTTTTACCTGGTGGCCCGGGTAATCTTTCTACTTGAAAGCCTACAGCTTGCATGGCTCTACGAACAGAGCCTTTGGCTGAATAGGTAACTAAAACTCCATTTACTTTCAATGCTTTGTACATGATCGCAAAGATCTCTTCTGTCCAAAGATCCGGTTGTACGCGAGCACCAAATGCATCAAAATACACCAAGTCGTGCGCATTGGCTTCTTTGAGTTCATGAAAGAAACATTTTCTTTTTTCTAGGTGGAAATTCGCAGTTATCTCATGCATAGCTTCCCACTCTACAGAATGAATTTTCACAAAAGCATCAGAAAACTTTTCGGCTTTCAGTTCTGAAACATAGTTCAACTGATTCACCTCCTCTATCGCTACAGGATAGGCTTCTACTCCTGTGTATTGAATTTTCAACTCTTTTTTTTGAGTCTCTAAAAAAGTAATGAATGCGTTGAGTCCGGTTCCGAATCCAACTTCAAGAATGGAAATTTCCGTTTTTGGAACAGCATCCAATCCATGCCTGATAAACACGTGATAAGCCTCCTGAATGGCTCCGTGCTTAGAATGGTATTGCTCGTTCCAATCCGGTAAATGAATGGTTGTAGAACCATCCGATGTTATGATAATTTCTCGCTTCAATCTAGCGTATCAATAATTTTCTAATTCTAGGAATGGGTCCTATACAAGTTGTTTGATGACATGCAATACAGCTATTGATCACTTCGTTAAACTCTAACTTTAACGAATCTTTCGGCGTCTCAAAAATGTCTCTAAGGTTGTTAAGATACAGGTCTGAATACTGTCGAAATTGCGAAGTTCTATCCGAAGGATCTGTCAGCGTAGCTGTATGAATTTTCAAATATTCTTCAGGGAAATTTTCAGGAGTTTCTCCATTTAAAATTTGCTGTTTGATCTTTGCATTCTCTTCATACATTCGATTCATCAAAGCAGCCATTTCAGATGGTTGATATACCATTGGCTCTTTTGACACTTTCTCTTTTTTACATGAAGAGAAAAACACCAAAAGAACTCCTGTAATAAGAAGCTTTTTCATTATTGCTTCATCAACACCCCGTTAGCTTCAAATGCCAATTCTAATTTTGGCTCTGTAATTTTTGCGATCTCTTCTTCGCTTTTTCCGGCATCTTCTGCATAATGCTTCAACTCATCAACAGAAACCTCTTTTACAAATGCTTTTCCTTCTACGATTACTTCTCTTCCTTTTGAATCTAAAGGCATAAAGAATCCATAATCTTTAAAACGCACCATGATGGTTTCGTCTGTGTCTCCTGCAGGAAGTTTCATCCAACATCCTTTCTTAGAGCATACTTCATTAATTTTAGAAGCAAACTTAATGTTAAGCGTGTCTCCTGCTTTTAATGTTTGGTACTTTGCATAGGCATCTGCAGCTGATAAGTAGTCTGCATCTGTAATCTTGTCTCCAAAAGAGTCATAGGCTACAGCTACCGTTTCTTTTTCTTTGTTTTTTTTCTCCTCTTTGTTTGTTTTACAAGCAACAGTTGTTGCCAATAAAACAGCTAATAATACTAGCTTTTTCATTCTTTTAATTGATTTTTATAACAAAACAAAGATAGTTGTTTAGATTAAAAAAGCCTGTAAGGTTTTCTTAAAAAAGCGAACAAAATGTTGTACATTTGCACCCTCTTCACAAAGAATCTAATGATGGTAAAAGACATTCAAATTACTCCTGCAAAAACTTCTAAAATTCACGACGTAGATTTTAACAACTTGCAATTCGGGCGTGTCTTTACAGATCATATGTTTGAGTGTGATTTTAAGGACGGAAAATGGTCTAATCCTAAGATCGTTCCTTATGCTCCTCTTACCATGGAACCTTCTGCAAGAGTTTTCCATTATGGGCAAGCTGTTTTTGAAGGAATGAAGGCTTATAGAGATGACAATGATGAGCTTTTCTTATTTAGACCGGATGAGAACTATGCCAGAATTAACAAATCTGCAGCTAGACTTGCCATTCCTGAATTTCCGGAAGATTTTTTCTTTGAAGGACTAAAGCAACTGATCTTACTAGATAAAGATTGGGTAAAAAAAGGATGGGGAAATTCATTATATATTCGTCCGTTTGTAATTGCAACAGAAGGAGCTATTGCTGCTTCTCCTGCTGAAGAGTATAAATTCATGATCATCTTATCTCCTGCACAAGCATATTACAGTCAGGAAGTACGAGTATTGTTTGCTGAGAAATTTAGTAGATCTGCAGACGGTGGTGTAGGTTATGCTAAGGCTGCCGGAAACTATGCAGCTCAGTTCTATCCTACAAGCTTAGCTCACGAAAGAGGATACCAACAGATTATTTGGACAGATGCCAGCACTCACGAATACTTAGAGGAAGCCGGAACTATGAATATCTTCTTTAGAGTTAACGATAAGTTGATCACAGCTCCTAACAATGATAGAATCTTAGATGGTGTAACTCGTAAATCTGTGATTCAGTTGGCGCAGGATGCCGGAGTAGATGTTGAAGTAAGAAGAGTTCCTGTAGCCGAGATCAAAGAAGCTGCAAGAAATGGTTCTTTAAAAGAGATCTTTGGAGCCGGAACTGCTGCGGTGATCAATCCTATTGCCGGATTTGAACATGCTGGTAGCACCTATGAGCTTCCTAAAATGGAAGATTCTTATGCTACTTTATTCAAAGAAAAGCTAATGAATATTCAGTATAACAAAGCTGAAGACCCTCACAATTGGAGATTTAAAATATCTTAATGAAACACTACTTACTTTTTCTGCTTTCCATTCTTCTCTTCTCATGTGATGAAAAGAAGTCGGAAACTGCAAAAAGTATTCAGTCTCCACAGTACATTACTGTTTTAGGAACTGCTCAAGATGGTGGATATCCACATATTGGATGTCAACGAGAATGTTGTACCAATTTTTACGAAGGAAGATCTCAAAAGCAAAAGGTTGTTTCTTTAGGGTTGATAGACAAAGAAGATCAAAAAAAATTCATCTTCGAGGCAACACCTGATATTTCTACGCAACTGGATGATCTAGAACGCAATCATCTACAAAAAGAAACTATTATTGATGGTGTTTTTCTTACCCATGCGCATATTGGTCATTACGCCGGACTCATGTATTTTGGAAGGGAGGCTTTAGGTAAAAAAGATATTCCTGTTTATGCCATGCCTAAAATGATAGAGTTCTTAACCAACAACGGGCCTTGGAGTCAGCTAATCGATCTTCAAAACATTGTTTTCAACGACCTGAAAAAAGACAGTACTATTCAAGTATCTGCTTCTTTAAAAGTAACTCCTTTTTTGGTGCCGCATAGAGATGAGTTTTCTGAAACGGTAGGCTATAAAATTGAAGGTAAGAACAAAACAGCGCTCTTTATTCCGGACATCAATAAATGGAATTTGTGGAAGAAGGATATCGTTGCAGAAGTTAAAAAGGTAGATTATGCCTTTTTGGATGCTACTTTTTTAAAGGATGGTGAGATTAACAGGCCTATGAGTGAAGTGCCTCATCCGTTTATTGAAGAAACCGTAACTTTGTTTCAAAACGAACCTACAGAGATAAAAAACAAGGTCATCTTTATTCATTTTAACCATACAAATCCTGCTTTACAACCCAATTCTAAAGAGCGTAAAGCTCTAGAAAAGTCAGGATTTAAAGTGGCTAGTGAAGGAGACCTGTATGCTCTCTAAAAAATCAATTGCATGATCAACTCCAAAATTACCTCTACCGAACAGCTAAGAGAAATCTATGGTTTTCCAAAAGGTAGAGCAGAAAAGAAAGTGCTGAGCACACTTGAAAAACACTCAAAAAACTTTATTGCTAACTCTCCTTTCTTATTGCTTTCTTCCATCAGTAAAGAAGGGAAAATGGATGTTTCTCCTCGAGGTGGAAATTCAGGTTTTGTAAAAGTTGTAGATAACAACACATTGATCATTCCTGATGCCAAAGGAAACAATCGAGTAGATAGTTTGACCAATATTGTAGAAACCGGTCATGTGGGATTGATCTTTTTAATTCCGGGGATTGATGAAACTTTACGAATCAACGGAACTGCACACATCACCACAGAAGAAAGTATTTTAGCTCTGTTTAAAGACGAAGACAAGCAACCTATCACCTGTTTGGTAATTAACGCAGAAGAAATCTTTTTACACTGTGCCAAAGCTTTGATGCGTTCTCATTTATGGCAAGAGACTTATAAAATTGACCCTAAAGATTTTCCTACGATGGGAAGAATGTTAAAAGATCAATTGAATTCTTCTGAAACTCCGGAAACTCGTGAAGAAATGATCAAACGTTATCAAAAAGACCTCTAGGCGTAAATACCTGTTTTTCGGGAATTTTAAAAGTTGAAAAGATTTCAAAAGATAATTTAATTAACTTTGAATCAAACCATTAACTTTTGGCTATGAATTTTCGCATTTCTCTATTATTGTTGCTTTTATGCACCGCTCTTTTTGTCAATTGTAAGTCAGAGCCTCAAAAGAAAAAGTCTCACTTAACACCAGAACTCGATAGTATTGAGAATGCAAATACAACATCAGTTTTGGAATCAGGCAACAATGTGACCAAAGCCTATGTAGACTCCAAATCAGGTGAATTTGCTTTGGATGCTCAGATGAGAAAAGATCATCGTTTTTATGGTTATGAGAAACCCGATACCAATTCCAAAAGATTGATTCTTTTTTCCATCTTTACCAATGATGTCGAAGGAAACCCTTTTGATTTAGAGCTCGGTGCTTATTACAGCACTCATGACATGACCGACACAAAGATTACTTATTTAAATGATACTCACGAGAGTTTTATAGAAACAGAAATAGAAGATGCCCAAGGAAAAAAGAGAAAGCTCTATTTTGAAAAAAAATGGGTAGTGATCGATAATGAGATAGAAGAATATACAGACGAGGATAACTACGATGTTGATGTTGATGATGATGATGTACTTCGTGAATACGGAAAGGTAGAAAAGTTTGAAGACGGGGTATATCCAATGTATATTCTTACTGTAGATTTTGTTGAGCGAAACTTTACTCAAGACTTTAACTTGAATATTGAAGCTGTTTCTATTGATGGGGAAACCTTAAACAATCTGCCGGGGAAATACGCAACCATCTACTACACCAGCGAACTTGAAGAATCGCTTTATGATATTCATTTCAAAGGAAAGTCTCTGTATGGAGAATATGCTCCTGAATTGGATTCGAGTTGGAAAAAAATTACCGGAACCATAAAAGGCGCTCAAAGTCTTTCCGGCGATCTTCCCAGCAAAGTAACTATTACTTCTGCAGAGGGTGTAACAATGAATTTTGAATTGTATGTAGATGATGTTGTTCAGAAAGCAAACAATCAGGAAGTGACTGTTTATTATGATGTAAGAGCTATCAACACCATTACTAAAATAGTTCCTTCAGAAGATTAATGATTGAAATGCGGGTGTGTCCAAATAACCACTTCCGGATTTTTCTCTTTTACCGCTTCTTGAAATTCTTTGTTGAAGAATAGCCTAAAATAACGAATGGTTCTTTCTTTTGCCCCATCTTTATATCTTAGTTTCCAAAAGCGTTCTCCATTTACTTTTGTCGCACTTCTTTTGATGCTGATAATATCTGTAAAAGGAATTGCTTTTTCTTTTTTGTCACGAATGATGTATACATTTTCATCATCGTGCTCAATTCTTCTGGCTCTTTTGAACACAAAAAACAGTCCTACTCCTACAGCTATAATAAGTAGGTTAATCCAAATATAGGAGCCTAAAGATTGAGGAATAGCAAAGGCAACAACAGGAATCATCAACCAACGTGCCCAAGCCCATCCTTTTCTGATGACTCTTCGCGCTCCGGTGTTCTTTTGTGGTTTTCGTGAAGTTCTATATTCCATAATGTATAAAGCTACACTTTTTCGGTTAAGAAATAATCCTTCTTTTTAAAATCAGGTGTTTTTACTCATCAATAACTTCCTCTTTTACAATAGATTCAGAACATATTTTAAAACCTTTAACCCCATATCTTATGAATAAGAAATCTAAATTACCATACAAGTATGGATTCGCAAGAATCGGTAGTGTGATGAATTGCCTAACTCGCGAATTCAATCCATTAAAACATGCTTTTGACATGTCTAAACTTAATGCCTTAGGCAGGATACAAACAAAGCAACCTATTGGTGAATTAAGCATTGAAGCAAATTCCTTTTCCAGTTCTCATCAAAACTCCTCTTCTTCAAGTGGAGATACTACGGTAAAAGCAGGTTTTCCTTTCTTTAAAACCAGTTACAATGAACATACTTCCAATAGTGAAGCAAAATTAAACACTGCTAACGGACTAAGTCTTAAAGTAAAACACTCCCTTATAGGTTGTGATATTGTTTTAAACCACAACGTTACTCCAGAAGAGTTGTATGCTTGTGCTACTCCTCGTTTTAAAGCTGCTTATAACAGAGTTGCTGAATCTTTAGAACTATTCAATAAAATTAGTCAAGGAGAGGAAGATGATGACCATCAACTTTCAGAAGAAGAAGCTCAAAATAGATGGCTGCAAGCATGTCATGATTTTCAAGCAGAATTTGGCCATGGATTTGTCACCAAACTAAAACTAATTTCTACTGCAAGTGGAGAACTATTGGTGTCTTATGATTCAGAAGTAGACCAAGACCAACAAAAACACGGAAGAGGTTATTCTTTGGGTGGCGCATTTAAAAAATTCTCTGCAGGTGCATCTCATGGAAAGGAATGGGTGGATGCTCATAGTAATTCTGAAGCAAAAGGTTCTGTTTCTGCTCAGGTAGAAAGTATTCCCGGAATCTCATCTGTTGCCGATTGGGCAAACTCATTTATCACTGATTATGCTGGAAAAAGTATTGATGCTATCCAAGAAAAACCTCCAACATCAATAGCTGCTCCTGTAGCAGATGCAAAAGCACCGGAAATACCCGCTGTTGAAGCACCTAAGAAGGAAGGTTTACCGACACCTACTATAACACTAGATAGTGCTGACAAAGTGGTGGAATTTATGCGGGTGAAAGAGATGAAAGATAATGGGGAAAATGGCACAAAAGATGAGTGGAAAAATTTTAGCAAAAAGCTTAAGGAGGATGCTAAAAGTGCAACTGATTCGAAAATCTCGCAAGAAGGGCAACAAGAACAAAAACAAGACAATGCATCACAAAAAAAATGGAATTACACTCAAAATAAAATTCACTCTCTAAAAACAGATAATGACATTACTTCAAAAGATCAATTGGATGCTTCAGAAGATATTTCATTGGGTGAATATGACATTTATGATTTTGAATTCACCAATTATCTCGACTATTTCCCTGCCTTGGCTACAGATGCATTTTTCCCAACACGCTCAGGGTTAAACATCTCCAAAATAAACATATACTTAATGACCCGGCAATTGATTGGATCTTATTTTAATTACATCTGTCAAATGCCTTTAAAAATTACAGGAGGATATATTACTAGAGATCGTGCAGCTTCTTATGAAAAAACACTTTATGAATATTCAGATTTTATTAATACCTATATAAAAAACAAAGAATATATTACGGATGACGATTTTAGAATTTGTACAGCTAAATTTGGTGAAATGTTGCAGGCAAACACTCATTTTGCCAAAATAGGCATGCCTGTTTACAATTATTTTAACGAACACTATGAAACTCTTTCCAAGGCTCCTTTTGGTTTTACACTCACTGCATTTTGCGACAGCTATGGTAGTGGCAAAACAACTAGAGTCTATGGAGAGCGATATAACCCCAATTCAACTAATTCATATTCTAAAAATAAAATCTATACCGAAGGTTATTTAACTAATCTAAAATGCACATTATCTCCTTGGACAAAACTCAGAAATGACTATCAATCTTTGATGAAAGACAGTACTAGGTTTATCCCTGTTATTCATGGCGGAGAGAAACCTTCTCTCGTTTTAGCTTGCTATTCATATGATGAATTTACGGATAAATGGGCATGGTTAATATTAGGCAAAAAATTAAAAGAAAATGATCTTCATGGAAAACATACAACTCTTTTTAATATAGATTATTTTGATTTAAAGATCATACATTTTCATCTTGAAAAAAGTGGCAACAGATATTTTAAAGCTAAATTTCATCGATCAGAAGATCAAATTGAAGGTATTGAAGATGAAGGCGTTGAAGGTTTAGAGTTTTTAAAATTGGCTCAAGTCATTTATGATCATGATCAGAAATACCTTGGAAAAAAATTAGTACAATTAGGTTTTGGTCCAATTACTCAAAAAGATAGTAGGGTAGAAAAACTAATTGACGCAAAATTTATGCCCGTAGATTATGATCTAGTAGGTGAAGGACCTATTCAAGGAATTCCTATGTGGCAAGATTTTCCTTTTCAAGCATTACAAGATTCAATAACTTCTGGGTTTGGATCAGCTCGTCAAAAAACTTCTGTAGAAGAAACCGCTTAAAATAAGCGTAGAATTAAAGTAAGTTGGAAGTTTATTCCAACTTACTTTTAAAGAATTGCTTCGATATTCGGTTTGAAATAATTAGGTCCTTTTAATACTTTTCCGTCTTCTCTATAGATCGGTTTTCCATCTTCTCCTAACTTACTCATATTACTACGCTGAATCTCATCAAAGACTTCTACAATTTTGTGTTGCATTCCGTGCTCGATAATGGTTCCCGCTAAAATGTATAGCATATCTCCTAAAGCATCGGCAACTTCTACCAAATCGTTGTTATTGGCTGCTTCAAAATACTCTTCGTTCTCTTCTTTCATCAAGTTAAAACGAAGCAAATTCCTTTCTTCTCCAATATTTGCTGTAGGTTCATTTTTAATTCCCAATCCAAATGCTGTGTGAAACTCATGTACAGCGTCGGTATATTTCTTCATTTAGTACTTATTTTTATAGTTTAAGACCTCTCGACTGCGCTCGAGATGACATTTATTTTAAATTGCTTTTTTTAGAATCCAAGCCGGAACAATTTTCAATACAAAGGCAATGATGGCCCAACGCTTTGAAATGTAGGCGACTCTTTTTTTCTTTTTAATTGCTGAATAGATCTGTTTTGTGGCTTTCTCCAAAGACACCATCCAAAAGATCCCATCTCCCAACGCCATAGCTGTATCTACAAATCCGGGACGAATATCGGTAATAAAAACTTGCTTAGACTTGATGGTTTTTGTTTTGATGTATAAACTTTCTAAATAGGCTTTTTGATATGCTTTGGAAGCAAAATAAGCCGGAGCAGCTCTATTTCCTCTTATAGATGCTATGGAAGTAATTCCTACCAAATGTCCGAAGTCTTGTTCTCGAAATAAATTGTAAGCCAAATCGTAGAGTTTTGTCACGCCTACTACATTGGTTTGAATGGTCTCATTTTCTTTATTCCATTCCAGTTTCGGGTTAATATGACCTACTCCAGAAGATTGAATCACCAAGTCGATCAATTCAAAATCTTGAACAATTTCCTGAAAAACCTTTTCTACCTCCTCTACTTTTTGAATGTCATTTTGGTAGATTTCTATCTGATTTGGATACTTTCCTTTTAGCTCTTTTAACTTTTCCAATCGTCTTCCAGTAATGGCAACTTTGTATCCGTCTTTGATCAAAAGTTCGGTAACTTCTTTTCCAATTCCAGAAGTTGCTCCAAAAACGATTGCGTTCTTCATTTAATTCTTAATTTTGCTAAAAATACAACTTTATGTTCACTACAGGACGACTCATTTTTATCGCTTTTTTTGTCATTGCCTTTATCATTCTTATGACACTTTCTTACCGCAAAGATTCTGGCAATCATCAATCGTATTATAAAGGAGCAGCAAAAAAAGTAGCCATCTACGGAACCATTGCTATTATTGTATTTGTAGCCTTACGATTTTTGATCGCTAAGCTGATCTAATTTGTCATGATCTAAAATGGTATTTCCTTCTTCATCAAAAAGAAAGGAAGGAACAAACTTCACATCTGTTTTCAATTGTGAAAATTTATAGGAATAGATCTTAAATAGTTTTTGAGAAAAAGCTTCATCATGATACTGTAATAGAATATACATTTCGGCATCTAATTGCATTAATTCTTCATTCGAATATTTAGACAACACGCTATCATCATTCAACTCATGTACTATGGTCCACATGGTAGGTAAATACATGATCTTATCTCTTTCCAGTTTTAGTTGATAAAAATTACGTTTATGAGTCTCCGCCTTTTCATCAGGTTCTGTAATGGATAGTGTTACGGTTACTTCCGGTTCGATCATCATATTCTTTCTACTATTCATCAAACGAAACATGATTGCCCTGTGTTCTTTAAAATCACGAACGATCAAATTCTTGCTGAATTTGATAGATGCTCGCGGCTTCGAGAAACGTCCGTACAAAAGTCCTGTGATGAATGAGAATCCCATCAAACCGATCATGGCCTGAAAAGAGGCAATAATATTGGCCATTAGTCCTTGGGGAGCGATCCCTCCGTACCCAACCGTTGTAATGGTTTGTGCACTAAAGAAAAATCCGTTCAGCAAATCTCTCCATATATTTCCTGTAGAAGGTGTGATTTGCTCAATACCGATTAAGTTGTACACAACTGAAAACACAATATTGATGAGAGTGTACACCAGAAATACAAACAAGAAAAACCTCCACCAAGGAATCTCGATCAGGTAAGAATAAAGGTCTTCTAGTCCTCTTCTTTTATTGATGTGAATTACATTTGAACTTCCATCTTCATTAATGATCTTTTTTGCATTCTTAAAGGACCCATAACCAAATCCCGGGTCTTTTACTTTTTTCGCCATAGTTCTCTTCTATTTGATCTTTATCGGTTTGATTGCAGTTTGTCGTTTGTTTACATATTCAAATACATTGTTACCAAAGTACCCGGCTTCTTCCAACATGATCCGAATGTCTTTTTGCCAAGTAGGAATGTTTACGGTCACATTCAATTCAATAGCATAAACCGTATTCTTGTGAAGCGGATAATCTCCTCGAAAAGGAACTCCACCTTGTGAATCCCACATACCAATTGTAGTTCCTGCACTGTGCCCATATTTTCCTAAAGGGTGTGAATAAATTGCCGGCTTCAATCCTTCTGACTTGGCTTTGGAAAGCGAGCTTAATAAAATCTCATTTCCGGTTCTGCCTTTCTTCATTTCCGAAGTGAGAATGTCTTGCAATCTGTTTCCTTTTTTGTAGGCTTCTTGCAAGAATACTGGCACTTCTTTTTCATTATCATGTAGTACGTATGCGTGTTGCTGACAGTCGGTATTCAATCCAATGTAAGTAATCCCAAAATCGCAATGCAATAAATCTCCTTTCTGAATGGTTTTACCTTTTTCTCTTTTGGTGAATGAATAGATGTGAGATTTTAGTTCTTCTTTGGTACGTTGAATATCTACAGAGGGATGAAACCACGTTTCCAGTCCCATATCGGTTACTTTTTGACGCATCCACCAAACTACATCATCAGTTGTTGTCTTTCCGGGAACAATCACCTTGTTTGAGAAAGCTTCATCTATGATATCGTGAGTGATCTTAACCAAATGCTTAAACAGTTTCATTTCTTTTTCTGTTCGTGTCTCTATCCAGTTAACAGCTAACTTCTCTGCAGAGACCAATCTCGACTCTAGCGAATCCGGTAAATGTTGTTTCAATTCTTCGTAATCTGTTTTAACCAAGCCATCAGCTAAAGGAAAGTGTGCTGAATAATTGATCCCTATATTTTTTGGGTTTCTTTTGGCAATGATATCTACCAATGCTTTCCATTGATCAGGTTGTTTTTCTTTTTGCCAAGCAGACTTGATACTTTTTCCTATGTTGTATCTGGCTACGGCTAGTCTTTCTATGGTATCATTCTTTTGATCTCTGTAAAAAACCATCATGGTTCTTCTTCTTGCATTCAGCCAATTGGCTGGCAACATAGTTCTCATTACAGGGTCTTCATTGTATTCTCTGGAAATGATCAACCACATATCAATTCCTGCATCGTCCATTAGTTGTGGCAACAGGTTTTGAAACCTGTCTTCTAAAAGTTCATCTTTTAATTTGGCTCTTTCTCGTTCGGGTAAAACTTGTGCAAAAGTGATACTGCTTAAAAAAAGACAGATCACAAACAGATTGATTCTCATATTGTTGGTTAATTTCCTCTAAAGATAGCTCTTCTTTTGGAAACGTTAAAGTTTAGGAAAAGCGCTCGTTTTTGGAATATTTTTCGGAACTTTATATTTACTGAAAACTTTGATTATGAGACATCTACATAAATTTATCGGAATTTTCATTGTGGCAATCATTGTGTACGCATGCTCATCTCCTGCTGATAGTTTACAAAAGAAAAAAGAAAAGGAAAAACCTGTTGTAATTGCTAATGATAGTTTGGAATATGAGGTGATTATTTTTGATGTAGGTTTCAGTAATTTTTTAGCCAGTCGTGCCAAACCAAGAGGCTTTTACACAAAAACGTATATGGAAACTTGGAATCAGATTTATGTGATGAACTGGAATATGAGAGCTCAGAATCCTTTACGATTCAATCAAAGTATTTATGGGAATATTATCAACTACGATTCTAAGATCGATTATGGTTTTGAGGTCAACTACAAACTTTTTAACTATTTCCAGTTTGCTCAACAAAAATATAATATGCGCTTAGATGGCGGAACGGGACGACCTGTTAGGATTCGGTCGTTTTAGCATAACTCACAAAACTGAAATTGTACGGATTTTTCTCATCAGCTGTAAAGTCTTCTTGAGCAATCAATTTCCACTTGTTTGAATTGATCTCAGGAAAGAAAACATCTGCATCAAAATCACTAAGCACACGTGTAATATCTAATTGGTCTGCCAATCCTTTTTGCATGGTTTCTTTGTAGATCTGCGCGCCTCCAATAATAAACGCATGTTCTTCGTCTTTTACCAATTCTAAGGCTTGCTCCAGGCTATGAACAATATCACATCCTTCTTGCTTGTAATCTGTATTTCTGGTAATGATAACAGACCTTCTGTTTGGTAATGGTTTTCCTATAGATTCAAAAGTATTTCTTCCCATAATAATGGTGTGCCCGGTAGTTACTTTTTTAAATCTTTTTAGGTCGGCAGATAGATGCCAAATCAAGTCGTTGTCTTTTCCTAACTCATTATTGTTTCCAATAGCAGCAATAATTGTAATCATAGAATAGAGTGTATGCAAAAAAATCCGAGCTAAATTACCGTAATTTTTTCTCTATCAGGTATTTTTCGGTTGTTTTTTATCTAAAAAATGCTTCGTAATGTTGAGTGGATGATCCTTGCTAGTTCATATCTTTTAGCCATTCTTTGATATAGCTGTTGAAATCTTCTTTTTCTGTGATATGATCTTCAGGAGTTGAATTAATATTGTCAATTAGGGTCTTAATTGCCATCAGAATATTCTCATCATCAATATCCGAAATCCTTTCGTATATGTAATCTTTCAGTAGATCTGTGGTAATAACGGTCATAGTAATTAATAGTTTGGAAAACTAAGTTACGGAGACTCGCGTCAAGAAACAATACCTAAATTATAAAAATACGTTAATTTACACAGCCACAACGCCTTTGATATGTGGGTGTGGGTTGTAATTCAACAGTTCAAAGTCGTCAAAAGTAAAGTCGAAAATACTCTTAACTTCCGGATTGATCTTCATGGTTGGCAAAGGTCTGGCATCTCTAGATAATTGTAGTTCTAGCTGCTCCATGTGATTGCTGTAGATATGAGCATCGCCAAAAGTATGAATAAAGTCGCCCGGCTCGTAACCACATACTTGTGCCATCATCATGGTAAATAAGGCATAAGATGCGATGTTAAATGGTACTCCTAAGAAGATATCTGCACTTCTTTGATACAGTTGGCAAGACAGCTTTCCATCGGCTACATAAAACTGAAAGAATGCATGACAAGGAGGCAACGCTGCTTTACCATTCGCTACGTTTTCTGAAAAAGAAACTGAAGTATCCGGTAACACGCTAGGGTTCCATGCAGAGACCAACATTCTACGACTGTTAGGGTTGTTCTTTAATGTTTCGATCACTTCTTTTAGTTGATCTATATCATCGCTGTTCCAATTTCTCCATTGATGCCCGTATACAGGTCCTAAATCTCCATTTTCATCTGCCCACTCATTCCAGATACGCACTCCGTTTTCCTGAAGGTATTTTACGTTGGTATCTCCTTTGATGAACCAAAGCAATTCGTAAATGATAGATTTTAAATGGAGCTTTTTGGTTGTTACCATAGGAAACCCTTCACTCAGGTCAAAACGCATTTGATACCCAAAAACACTTTTGGTTCCTGTACCAGTTCTGTCTCCTTTTTGATTTCCGTTCTCTAGAACGTGCTTAACTAAGTCGTGATATTGCTTCATACATCCATCATTTTTTCTTCGATACTAAAATAAAAAAAGCTTCAATTCGTGTGAATTGAAGCTCTCAATATTGTGATAAAGTTATTAACGATTTGTTTATATGCTATCCAATGATCATTCCGGCTATGGTTGCTGACATTAGGGACGCTATAGTTCCTCCAATCAGAGCTTTCATTCCAAACTCAGACAAGGTCTTACGTTGTCCCGGAGCTAATGATCCGATTCCTCCAATTTGAATTCCAATAGAAGCAAAATTGGCAAAACCACATAGCATATAGGTTGCCATAATAATAGACTTATTATAAGTCAAATGAGTTGCATTGGCTACATTTTTTAATTCCGCTAATTGAATATAACCTATAAACTCACTAGCGGCTAATTTGATACCTAATAATTGCCCCATTAATGCCATATCTTCACTTGCCACCCCTATCAGCCACATCAACGGCGCAAAAGCATATCCAAGAATCATCTCTAAAGTAAGTTCTGTATAAGGAGTATTTGCAGCTATTACATCGTTTAATCCAGTAAAACCTCCAATAGAAGATAATACCCAATTTAACATAGCAATAAACGCAACGAATACCAACAACATGGCTCCTACATTTACAGCTAACTTCAATCCTTCAGTGGTACCATTGGCAATAGCATCAAGAATATTTGAACCTATTTTATCTTGCTCAACTTTAACATCTGTATTGATCTTCTCTGTTTGTGGATATAGTATTTTAGAAATTACAATAGCTCCCGGCGCTGCCATTACTGAGGCTGCTAATAAGTGTTTTGCAAATTGTAAGCGCAATACAGGGTCATCACCTCCTAAGAAACCAATATAAGCTGCCAATACAGCTCCGGCTACTGTAGCCATTCCTCCAATCATCACCAAGAGAATCTCGGAACGATTCATTTTTTCTAAGTAAGCTTTGATCAATAATGGGGCTTCTGTTTGTCCTAAGAAAATATTTCCGGCTACAGACAAACTCTCTGCTCCTGAAATTTTAAGCACTTTAGATAGTAACCAAGCTAAAGCTTTTACTACCCATTGAATAATTCCTAGATAAAATAACAATGAGGTTAATGCAGAAAAGAAAATAATTGTTGGTAATACTTGGAAAGCAAAAATGAATCCGAATGTATCCATATCTACTACTAATCCTTCAAACAAGAATTTACTTCCCGCCCTGGTAAAGTCTAAAACTTTAATAAAAAGTTTTCCTACGATCTCAAAACCTGACTGGATAAAAGGTACTTTTAACACTCCAATAGCAATCAATAATTGAAAAACTATCCCTAACCCTACTGTTTTCCAATTAACTCCTTTTCTATTGGAACTAAATAAATAGGCAATGATCAATAAAACGATCATACCTAAAGCTCCTCTCCATAGACTTGTAAAAGAAAAACCTTTACTAGGAATTATTTTAGAAACTGATTCTTTTGCTTCTGTTTTTACAATAGGCTTAGCCTTGCTGTTTAGGGCAAAATTGTACGAAACATTGTTTTCTGTTATCGTTAACAATGAATCTGTAAGATTTGATATGTTATAGTATCGTACAGTGTCTTTGGGAAGTATATAGTTAAAGATCAGTAAATTGTTTTGATGGATATAGCTTCCTTCTGCTTGTAAACTGTCTTTGGCTACTAAAGTGTAGCTAAACTTTCCATCTTTTAGAGTAAAGGAATCGCTTTCATTAATTTCTATGATCTCTTTTCCTTCTTTTTCTACGGAATGGAAATTCCAATTTTGCTCAATAGTCTGGGCAAAGCCCAAAGATGATATCAAACAAAAAATAAGAATGATGTATTTTTTCATACAGTATGTTTAAGAACGTTTGCTTATTTCGTCGCGAATCTTAGCTGCTAATTCATAATCTTCATTCGCAACAGCTTCATTTAATTTATTGTGAAGTTCTTTTAAGGAGTAGTTTGAAAAGTTGGTTGAACCGGGAGTATCTTCAAGAGTTACCTCTACAGTTTCCGGGTCTAAATTTTCTTTGATCGCAATTTCTTCTTCTATTTTCAAGTAAATTCCGGCTTTGTCCAGAATATTCTCGTAGGTAAAAATAGGTGCTTGAAAACGAACAGCGATCGCAATAGCATCTGAGGTACGGGTATCTATGATCTCTTCTACTCCATCCTTTTCACAGATTAAGCTTGAGAAGAAAATTCCATCTACCAATTTGTGAATAATGACTTGTTTTACTTGAATTTCAAATCGTTCAGAGAACGTTTTGAACAGATCGTGAGTCAAAGGTCTAGGAGGTCTGATCTCTTTTTCCAAAGCAATGGCAATTGATTGAGCTTCAAAAGCTCCTATGATAATTGGCAATGTCCTTGTCCCTTCCATCTCACTCAAAACCAGCGCGTAAGCACCACTTTGCGTTTGACTGTAAGAGATCCCTTTTATGGTTAGTTTTATTAAACTCATATGCTAATGTCATAAGTTAAAAAAGGCTGTCTAATCATGGCGATCACCAAAAATCAGACAGCCCTTATAACTAGGGCACAATTTAATAAAAATTATGAGTTTTGTGCTTTAAATTCTTTCAGTTTGCTAATTAATTGTGGAACTACTTCAAAAGCATCCCCGACAATTCCATAATCAGCAGCTTTAAAGAATGGTGCTTCCGGATCGGTATTGATCACTACTTTCACTTTAGAAGCGTTCACTCCTGCTAAATGTTGAATAGCTCCTGAGATTCCAATTGCGATGTATAAGTTAGAAGCTACAGGCTTTCCTGTTTGCCCAACGTGCTCGCTATGAGGTCTCCATCCTAAGTCAGAAACTGGTTTAGAACAAGCTGTTGCAGCGCCTAATACTTCTGCCAACTCTTCTACCATTCCCCAATTCTCAGGTCCTTTTAAACCTCTACCTCCCGATACTACTACATCAGCATCTGCGATGGTTACTTTTCCTGTTGCTTTTTCAATATTGGTAGATTTTACTCCAAAATCTGCATCAGAAACGGCAGCATCAAAACTTTCTACATTTCCTGCAACTGCATTTTCATGTACTCCGTAAGAGTTCTTAGCCAAACCGATTACTTTATTCTCTGTTGAGATCTCTGTATTGTTGAATCCTTTGTTAGAAAATGCTTTTCTCTTTACTGTAAAAGGACTTGTTGAGCTAGGTACAGCTACTACATTGGATGCATATCCGGCTCCCATTGCTACAGCTACTAATGGTGCTACGTAGAATCCGTCTACACTAGAATCTACAATTACCACATTTGCTCCTTTAGCTTCAGCCGCTTGCTTGATTACAGAAGCGTAAGCTTTTGCATTGAATGTTGCTAACTGATCGTTGTTTGCAGCAACAATAGTTTCTGCTCCGTAGTTCTGTAATTCTGAAGCATCTGCTGCATTGATTGCTAAAGCTACTAGGTCTGTTCCTAATTGCTCTGCTACTTTTTTACCATAAGAAACTACTTCGAAAGCCGATTTCTTAAATTTTCCGTCTGTTGAACTTGCGTATACTAAAACTGACATATTCTCTCTATTTTCTTATGATTAAATTACTTTTGCTTCGTTATGTAATAAGTTGATCAATTCATCAACATTATCTGCATCTACTAATTTCACAGCTCCTTTAGGTGCCGGCTTTTCAAATGATTGAGAATTTGTCGCGCTCTCTGTTCCTGTTGGTTCAACTACATTCAATGGCTTTTTACGCGCCATCATAATTCCTCTCATGTTAGGAATACGAAGATCTGATTCTTCTACAATTCCTTTTTGTCCTCCAACAACCAATGGCAATGATGTTGCTACAGATTCGCTTCCTCCATCAATTTCTCTTGTTGCTGTAACACCTGTACCTTCAACTTCCATTCCCACACAACCATTCACAAAGTTGAAATCTGTTAATGCAGCCAACATTCCCGGAACCATTTGTCCATTGTAATCACTTGATTCTTTTCCTGCCAAAACAAGATCGTATCCTCCATTCTTTACAACTTCTGCTAATTCTTTTGCTACAGATAAACCATCGGTAGGCTCAGCATTTACTCTAATTGCATCATCTGCTCCAATTGCCAATGCTTTTCTTAATGTTGGTTCTGTGCTCGCATTTCCAACATTTACAACAGTAACAGAAGCTCCTTGTTTTTCCTTAAACCACATTGCTCTTGTAAGAACAAATTCGTCGTAAGGATTGATCACAAACTGAACGCCGTTGGTATCAAACTTGGTATCGTTATCTGTGAAATTGATTTTTGAAGTGGTATCAGGTACGTGACTGATACATACCAATATTTTCATGTAAAACGTATTTTAATTTAGTGGCTACGAAGATACTATAATTTATTAAAAAATACTATGCATGCATAGTATTTTTTTCTTCTGTAAAAATTGAAAACAAGACCAAAGGAATGATCAATCCAAAATAAGAAATGTCAAACAGACTCCCGAACATATTCTGTTGCCAACCTTCTTCTATAACGTTGATAAAAAACCTTGATAAAACTAAGAAAAAGGTCAACAATAAAAACAATTTAAAAAACTGATTTAAAGAGGAATGCACATATGAAAAGATTACAGACAAGCTCAAAAATAAAATACTTAAATACCATGGAGCTTCACCGGTTTGATTGTTCAATGGATTAAATTTAATTGCAGTATCTAAGTCTGGAATTGTTATTAAAACAGGTAGGGAAATCAGTCCTAAAAAGAAAAGAAGCCCAACAATAAACCATAATTTCTTTTTCATTTCTATTTTGAAAAAAGATGAAAAAAACAATATGACGAAAGGAATGACAACAAAAAGTCGAGTTAAAAGAAAGAAGGCTATGAAAAAAGATAAAAGTACTGGCTTTTTAAACATATCATTTTTCCATTTTGATTTCCACCACAGAATGAATAGTGAAACCAAAACCATATTACTCATCAAATCACTTTTGGCAGCTACCTCCCAAAGAAAAGCCGGAGAAAAAACCAACAAAGAGATCATCAACACTTTTATATAGTTGGTTAGGTTACTCTTGTACACAACTACAAACAATAATAAAAAAACAAAAGGCTGCAAAAGCCCTACATCTCCCAATAAATAAAAGGGCAATCCTATATAAAAAAGAGCGGGTAAGTTTGAGGTTGTATCACCTTTAGCATCTAAAAAAGTAGTGTAGGGATAGTTTCCTTCTAGCACGTGAGAAATTGTGGTATACATTCCTTTCCACCTGAGAACTTTCAGCGAAGATTCATCAACATTCAATACCAAGATTACCAAAGCAAAGAAGATCAATAGCCCAAAGCTTAAAAAAAGAGTATTGAAATATCTACTCTTGTTTATTTTGCTTTCGAAATACTTTACTACTCTTAGAGCAACTAATCCGATAACGAGATAAAGAGCAATCAATATATAAACGGGAATATATTCCTGTCGGGCACCATATTTTATCAAGTAAAAAATGTTTGCAAAAAAGTAAAGAATCACCAATGTTATATTCGGCTGAAGCCCTAAAAACTTAGGCATAGAAATCGTTATCGTATTTTGAAAGTGAATGTACATTTTTTTCTTAAGAATTTCCCTATTTTTGCTTTTTCATTAAACAACTAAATAGTACATGAAGACAGTTCAGTTTCGTGAGGCCGTATGTGAGGCAATGAGTGAAGAAATGCGTAGAGACGAAAGCATCTACCTAATTGGAGAAGAAGTTGCAGAATACAACGGTGCCTATAAAGCCAGTAAAGGAATGCTGGATGAGTTTGGAGCTAAAAGAGTAATTGATGCTCCAATTGCCGAGTTAGGTTTTGGAGGAATAGCAGTAGGTTCTGCCATGAATGGAAACAGACCTATTGTTGAATATATGACATTCAACTTCTCCTTAGTGGGAATCGATCAGATCATCAACAACGCTGCAAAAATCAGACAAATGTCGGGAGGTCAGTTCAACTGCCCAATCGTTTTTAGAGGACCAACAGCTTCTGCAGGTCAGTTAGCAGCAACGCATTCACAAGCTTTTGAAAGTTGGTATGCAAATTGTCCGGGATTAAAAGTGATCGTACCTTCTAACCCATATGATGCTAAAGGATTATTAAAAGCGGCCATCAGAGATGATGATCCGGTTATTTTTATGGAGTCTGAGCAAATGTATGGTGACAAGATGGAAATTCCTGAAGGAGAATATATCATTCCTATTGGAGTTGCTGATATCAAAAGAGAAGGAACTGACGTTACTGTAGTTTCTTTTGGAAAGATTATTAAGGAGGCATACAAAGCTGCTGACGAATTAGCTAAAGAGGGAATTTCTATTGAGATCATCGATTTAAGAACTGTTCGTCCAATGGATCACGCTGCCATTGTTGAATCTGTAAAGAAAACCAATCGTTTGGTAATTTTAGAAGAGGCTTGGCCATTTGGAAGTGTTGCTTCAGAAATTACTTTTAGAATTCAAGATGAAGCTTTCGATTATTTAGATGCTCCAATCAAAAGAATAACAACAGCAGATACACCTGCACCTTACTCTCCAGTGCTTTTAGAAGCTTGGTTACCAAATAGCGGTGATGTTGTAAAAGCTGTAAAAGAAGTTTTATACAAATAAATCGCATTTTTTTGCGTTATAATAACTTCATCGGCATAAAAGTTGATGAAGTTTTTTTTCTTATGAAGCGATATTTCCCAATTATCATTTTCCTTTTATCATTTGGTTTTACCTACGCACAGACGAAAGTTAGTGGTCGTGTTTTTGATGAAAACAACGAGCCTGTAGCCTATGCCAATATCATTTTTAAAGGATCTATAGAAGGTGCCATTTCCGATGAGAATGGTCGATTTTACTTAGAGTCTAAAAAGACTTGGAAAACTCTTGTGATTTCTTTTTTAGGGTACGAAACCTTAGAATACACATTAACCAAGAAGGTAAACTACAACATGAAGTTTGTTTTAAAAGAAGAAGCAAACACGTTGAATGAAGTAGTAATTGTTACCGGAAAACAACCTAAGAAGAACAATCCGGCTATTGATATTCTTCGTAAGATCTGGGAAAAGAGACGTAAGAATGGAGTTCGAAAATTCGATCAATATCAATATAAGAAATATCAAAAGGTAGAGTTTGACCTTAATACAATAGATAGTACTTTTAAGAAAAGACGTTTGTTTAGAGGAATGGAGTTTGTCTTTAAAAATGTAGATACCTCTGCCATTACAGGAAAGACTTACTTGCCGGTTTTCTTAAACGAATCTGTTTCTGAAGTTTATGGAGATAATACGATAAACAAAGAGAAAGAAGTCTTGAAAGGAAATAAGAACACAGGGTTTAGCAACAACCAAGCTATTATCGACTTTATTGACGACTTATATACAGATTATAATATTTACGATAATTACATCAAGTTCTTTTACAAGAGCTTTGTAAGTCCGCTTTCTAGAACCGGAATTCAGAACTATAACTATTATCTGGCAGACAGTGCCTTTATAGATAATAAATGGTGTTATAATATTATCTACTATCCTAGAAGGAAAAATGAGTTGACTTTTAAGGGTGATTTTTGGGTAAACGATTCTACGTTTGCCATCAAAGAGATTAACATGCAGGCATCAAAAAATGCCAACATCAACTGGGTAAAAGACATCTATATAGAGCAAGAGTTTGATATTTTGAACGATTCTATTTTCTTGCTGAAACGTGATTATTTCTTATCTGATTTTGCACTGAACAAGCGTGAAAAGTCAAGAGGTCTTTACGGTAAGAGAACCACTTTGTATACCAATTATGAGTTTGATAAAAAGTTAGACGAAAAGTTTTACGAAAAGAAACAGTACAACTTTGACGATACGGTTTACAATCAACCGGATGAGTTTTGGGAAGACAATCGTCTTGAGAAGTTAAATAAAGACGAACAAGGGGTATATGAGCTTCTAGACACATTAAAAACAGTTAAGAAGTTCAAACGAATTTACAATACAATTGCTACGCTATCTTCCGGGTATTATGAGTTTGATAGCATTAACTTTGATTACGGACCTATCTTCTCTACATTCGGGTTTAATGATGTGGAAGGATTACGTATTAGAACCGGGGGTAGAACTTATTTCGGATATAATGATCCTTGGCGTATAGAAGCTTACACTGCCTATGGATTTAAAGACAGAAAGTTCAAATACGGAATTCAAGGAAAGGTGCTACTGGATAAGAAAAGTAGATTGATTCTTTCCGGTGGAAACCGAAGAGATGTAGAGCAAATTGGAGCTTCTTTAACAGCTACAACAGATGTACTGGGAAGAAGTAACGGTTCGTCATCGTTGGTAGGAACAGGCTCCAATGACCGATTGACCAACTTAAACCTGTCAATGGTCTCGCTGGAAATTGAACCGCTTCGAAACCTTGTCTTGAGTTTATCTAACAGTTATAAGATATTGCGTTCTGCTTCTCCAACATTTAGTTTGGATTACAACGATCCTACATCTCCAACAGGAGTTTCATCGGAACTGAAACAGTACGAAACAATATTTACAGCCAACTACTATCCGGGAAGAAAAGTCTCTGGAACCGGTGTAGAGATCTCTACAAATACAGATCGTTTGAGAAATATTTTCTTACAGGTAACCAAAGGAAGTAAAGGTCCGTTTGGCAGTGATTTTGACTATACAAAAGTACAGCTTGCCTATACACAACCTTGGTTTATTGGTGGTTTTGGAAGAATGAGAACCTCTTTAGAGGCAGGAAAAACATTTGGAGAAGTTCCTTTAGGCTTGTTAAGTGTTGTTCCGGGAAATCAAACCTATTTTGCTTTCTTTAATACCTTTAATCAATTAGATTTCTATGAGTTTGTAACAGACACTTATTCTTCGTTCCATTTAGAGCATAATTTCAATGGTAGAATATTTGCCAGAATTCCTCTATTAAGAAAACTGAATTTAAGAACAGTGGTTGGTTTTAGAACAGCTTGGGGACAATTATCGGATAAGAACATTGCTCTGAACACAACAAACAATCCATCTCAGATTCTATTGCAGGCTCCAAACAAAGCTCCGTATTTTGAGTATAGCATTGGAATTGCAAACATCTTAAAGGTTTTACGAGTTGATTTCAATTTCAGAGGAAATTACCTCAACAATCCGGGTGCTAGAAAATTCGGAATTACGTTTGGTACCGGGTTTTATTTCTAGTGCTTAGTAAGTATACGTAATAGCCTCACCAAATGTTTGGATGTTCAGGATTACTTCTTGAGCTTCTGTAATTCTTAAGGGTCTAAGATCAAAGCTTAGGGTAACAATTTCATCAACGTTGCAAGAATCATCTGTGTCTAATAGCAAACGGAGTGTTCTGTGATGTTCTCCTGAATTGGTAACGGAACCGGAATCTACAAGTTCAACTTCTGTATCGTTAATATCGCAGGTTCCTATTCTAACACTCATCAGCAAACAATCGTCTTCTATTCGCGCACTTTGAATAAAGAAATCTCCTCGGTTGATCGCATTGTCAAATTGGTCTGAAGAAACAAAAGCAAATTTTCCACACACAGGAAGGTCTGCTTGTCGCTCATCACATCCTATAAAAAAGAGTAATGAAACTAGGGATAGTATTTTTATAGATCGCATATAGGGTTGGTTAAATTTAGTTATAAAATTAGCAAATAAACTTTAATTCAGTTCTTTACAAAAACAAAGAATCTGATAGGTCTCACCCCCTAAAATTCATCAAAAATTATACCGCTGAAAAAAGCCATATTATAACAAACTCTTTACTAAGTTTCATTGGTCATAAACTTATAATTCGGTACCTTTGCACCCCTTAAAAATAAAAGGCATGAAAACATTCGACGTTTTAATAGAAATTCCGAAAGGAAGTAGAAACAAATACGAGTATGATTTTGAGTTGAAGAAGATCCGTTTCGATCGAATGCTTTTTTCTTCAATGATGTATCCGGGTGATTATGGCTTTATTCCTGAAACCTTAGCATTGGATGGTGATCCGTTAGATGTTTTGGTAATGGGAACTGAACCTACTTTTCCTATGTGTGTTATGGAAGTAAAACCTATTGGGGTTTTCCATATGACTGACGAAAAAGGTCCGGATGAAAAATTGATTTGTGTTCCTGTTACTGATCCTATTTGGAACAGTTATGAAGATATTTCTGATCTAAACCCACACAGAAAAAAAGAAATTACACATTTCTTTCAAGTGTATAAAGATCTAGAAAAGAAGAAAGTAGATGTAGGTGGATGGGGTAATGCTAAAGAAGCATACAAGATCTACGATAAATGTGTAGAGCGTTACCAAAACAGCGAGCACAAGGCTAAAAATAGCTTTAGCATCTAAACTTACTTAACACTAAGTTAATTCAACCCTTTCATATTGAATATGAAAGGGCTTTCGTATTTGGGTCGATTTCACTACTTTTGCCCAGCTTATAAACAAAAAACCAAACATATATGGAATCTAATATGATTTATGTGCCAATGGTCTTGGCAATTGTAGGTTTGCTTTTTATGTTCGTGAAAATGTCGTGGGTAAAAAAGCAAGCTGCCGGAAACGATAAAATGCAATCTATTTCTAAAGCCATCAAAGAAGGAGCTTTAGCATTCTTAGGAGCAGAGTATCGTTTATTGTTCATCTTCGTAATCATTGCATCAGGTGCTCTTTTCGGAATCTCTCAAGTAGTAGAGACTACCAGTATCATGATTATTCCAGCTTTTATTATTGGAGCTGTATTTTCTGCATTGGCAGGAAATGTTGGAATGAGAATTGCTACTGAAGCGAATGCCAGAACTGCTGAAGCTGCCAAAACAAGTTTACCTCAAGCCTTAAAAGTTTCTTTTGGGGGTGGTACTGTAATGGGTTTAGGAGTTGCAGGATTGGCCGTATTAGGTTTGAGTTTATTATTCTTCATTTTCTTAGGTCAATTTATGACCGAAGGAGGAGATTTCTATAATGAAATGACCATCGTACTAGAAACCTTAGCAGGGTTCTCTTTAGGAGCTGAGTCTATCGCATTATTTGCTCGTGTAGGTGGAGGAATCTACACCAAAGCTGCCGATGTAGGAGCAGATCTAGTAGGAAAAGTAGAAGCTGGAATTCCTGAGGATGATCCTCGTAACCCAGCTACAATTGCAGATAACGTAGGAGATAACGTAGGAGACGTTGCCGGAATGGGAGCTGATTTATTTGGTTCGTATGTAGCAACAGTATTAGCTGCTATGGTATTAGGTAACTACGTGATCAGAGATATGTCTGTAACAAGTCAATATACTGATGCATTCAACAACATGGGACCAATCTTATTACCATTGGTTATTGCTGGTGTTGGAGTATTAGCTTCTATCTTAGGAACATTCTTAGTAAGAATTAAAGACAATACTGCAAAAGAAGCTCAAGTACAAAAAGCATTAGACTTAGGAAACTGGGTTTCTATCATTATCACATTAATCGCAAGTTATTTCTTAATCGATTGGATGTTGCCAGAAACTATGCAAATGAACTTCTTTGGAGAAGGAACAAAAGACGTTGCTTCTATGAATGTATTCTATGCAGCTTGTATTGGATTGGCAGTAGGAGCTTTGATCTCTGTAGTAACAGCTTACTACACTAGTTTAGGAAAAAAACCTGTATTAGATATTGTAAAAAACAGTTCTACCGGAGCTGCTACAAATATTATTGCCGGATTGGCAGTAGGAATGAAATCTACATTCTTATCTGTAATCTTATTTGCTGCTGCAATCTTTGGATCGTATGCTTTAGCAGGATTCTACGGAGTAGCGTTGGCTGCTTCTGCAATGATGGCAACAACTGCAATGCAATTAGCTATTGATGCATTCGGACCAATTGCCGATAACGCCGGTGGTGTTGCTGAGATGAGTGAATTGGAAGAGCACGTACGCGAAAGAACTGATATTTTAGATTCTGTAGGAAATACTACTGCAGCAGTTGGAAAAGGATTTGCAATTGCTTCTGCAGCTTTAACTGCTTTGGCATTATTTGCTGCTTATGTAACCTTTACAGGAATTGACGGAATTAACATCTTTAAAGCAGATGTACTAGCTATGCTATTCGTTGGAGGTATGATCCCTGTGATCTTCTCTGCATTAGCAATGCAGTCTGTAGGAAAAGCTGCGATGGAAATGGTACAAGAAGTACGTCGTCAATTTAGAGAGATTCCTGGAATCATGGAAGGAAAAGGAACTCCTGAGTATGCAAAGTGTGTAGATATCTCTACCAAAGCTGCTTTAAAAGAAATGATCTTACCAGGTTTAATTACTATCATTACTCCTATTTTAATTGGATTGTTGTTTGGAGCTGAGCCTTTAGGAGGTTATATGGCTGGAGTTTGTGTATCTGGTGTTATGTGGGCAATCTTCCAAAACAATGCTGGAGGAGCTTGGGATAACGCTAAGAAATCATTTGAAGCTGGAGTTGAGATCAACGGAGAAATGACATATAAAGGTTCTGACGCTCACAAAGCGGCTGTAACCGGAGATACTGTTGGAGATCCTTTTAAAGATACTTCAGGACCATCTATGAATATCTTGATCAAGTTAACTTGTTTGGTTGGGTTGGTAATTGCTCCTATCTTAGGAGGGCACGGTTCAGATGATAGCCACGGTAAGAACCTTGAAACAGTAGAAATCAAAGTTGATCAATTAGCTAAGAACGATAACAATTTTACACAAGTTGTAAAAATGGATGTATCTAAAAATAAAGATAATACTGTAAAAGCTGTTGTTACTACTTCAACTACAAATGAAAACGGTGAAACTGTTACCAAAGAAGAGATCTTTGAAGGAACTCAAGAAGAAGTAGAAAAGAAGATCGAAGCGTTTAAAGGTGATGCTGAAAATGTAAAGATCAAAATCAAAAAAGAAGTAAAGAAAGTAGAATAGATTTTCTTTCAATCATATAAAAACCGCTCTCCAGAAGCTTCTGGAGAGCGGTTTTTTCTTATATACAAAGTTCTGTGGTCTTTACTACGTAAATATATTTACAAGTAGGCTATTTCTTGTAGCGGGTAAAAATACCCGTTTTTCAATACAGGTAGTCTTGGCTGTTTACCTGCTTTTGATTTTCAACTAACTTAGAAACAACGATCAGCGAACCCTTTCCGTCCCTTTGGCAACTGATTTTTTGCTGTGCCTTTTCAAGTTGATCTTACGCCTTTTAAGCAAACATAATTTGCTTAAAGGGTATTTGCTATTAGACACTAAACTTTAAATAGATAATCATGGAAAACGTATCCAACGGCATTATTACAGAAGGGTTGAAGAAACTTCAAGCCTACATCGAAAACTCAGAATGGGACCTCATCAGCTTCATGATCTCAAAAGGGAAATGGCAAGGAGAACCACCTCAACCACCAGAAGGATATAAACCCGGAAGTGGCAGTATAGAACTGGGAATGGCTGCCTATTGGCTAAACAATCCCTATGTTCTTCCTTTTGATGATACTTTGATCTTGGAGATTATTGGAGTTGTTGGGCTGTGGAGGATTACTAGCAACGATACTTTTCCGGTTAGTAAAATGACTACTGAAAACTACGATTATATTCATTCCGGCACTCATGAGCTTATTTATACTGATGGATCGGTATTAAGTGGAGAGTTGTTTGCTACCTATGATGCCAATTGGTTTCTTGCCTTTTTAAATCTTTTAGAAACTGCTATCAGAGGTTTGAATAAGTTTGGCGATACGTATCCTCCGGTTACAGTACTTCCTGTTAAATTAGAAGGAAAAGATCCTGATTCTGTTCGTGTTGCAATTGTTGGAGATTGGGGAGCGGGTGATCAAACTTCTGAGCTTGTTATGAACCATATCATAAGACATGATCCAGATTATATTATTCACTTAGGAGACGTGTACTATTCCGGAACCCCTATGAAAGATTCTCCTCACGGAAAGCATTATTTCAGCCCGGGAGAAGAAATGAAAAACCTCTTACAATTATGGCCACATCAATATGCAGGCAAATCTTTTACCTTGAATTCTAATCATGAAATGTATGCTGGTGGGAATGGTTATTTTGATGAAGCTTTAGGGCATCCGTCTACTCCTTTTAGCGCTCAGCAAGGGCAAGGTTGCTTTTTATTAAAGTTTGGAGATTGGAACTTACTAGGTTTAGACTCTGCTTATATGGGAAGTGCCTTTGATGCTTATATGCAAGGAAGTATTGGCGAAACTGATGGATCGCAAGCTACATGGATCAAAAGTTTAGGGTTAGATCCTAAAAAGACGATTGTATTTACGCATCACAACGGATTTGAAGATGCTTGTACTAAAGTGAATCCTCTTTGGGGGCAAATCCATCAAGCTTTAGGAAACTCAGATCCTTATGCTTGGTATTGGGGACATGTACATAATGCTATTGTTTACAATTCTCCTTTAACCATTAAAGAGAAAGGGCAACCTACATTTAAGACTAGTACTCTGGCTCGTTGTGCAGGTCATGGATCTATTCCGTTTGGAAACACCGATGCTTTGGATATTTCACAGGTTAAATGGCGTGAAAAAAACCAGAAACCAGACAGCAATCTATTGCAAAACGGATTTGCTATGATCGAATTCAAGAAAGCACACGGGAAAGTATATAATATAGAAGAAGGTTTTTATGACTTTAGTAAATTGGGCCCTGTGTATTCTTCTCAATTGTTCCCAATTGTGGGAGAAGATGATGAGTCTACAGATGCTTTTCAAAATGCATTAAGCACCTATGGCCTTGCTTATGATGCATCATTATATAAAGCCATCACCAAATACCTAGGATCTGCAGTTCGAAGAAAAGATGCCAAGTTGGTAGCCTGTTCTGACCTTACTGAGTTAAAAACTATCAAGAATAACTTCTTAATCAAAAAATTAAGAATCAAAAACGGTCCTGAGCTGGATCATTATATCCATTTGGTATGTGAGTTATTAGGAAAATCAAACCGTCGTAAGTTACGTGTCGAGTTCTACTATTTACTTACGGTACTCACAAAAAAAGAAAGCGTCTTCCAAAAGTAATCAATCTTAAAAAGCTACTTTTCTATACCACAGGATCTGTTTGGTATGGAGGTGGCTTTTGTTTGGTTGACTCCTCTGTAGTCCCTCCCTGCCCGACGCAGGCTGGCTTGAAGGGGATTAGGGAGGTGTCCATATACTTTTTTCTCTCTATTAATTAAGAGTTTCAACAACTCTTACGTTTGATCACTGCAGGCGCACCACGCTCTACACGTTTTCGGAATATAGAAGCCATTCCTGCAAAAGATCTTCTGTACTTAGCAAATCGCATGGCTAGTTCGCTAAACTTTAAAAAACGACCAAACTCGTTTTGCAGATCGGTTTGATACGATGCTAAAAACTCAGCGGAAAAATCGTCTTGCTCAATACATTCAGCAATCTTTCTGGCACATAAGATCCCTGACATCATTCCGGTTCCTACACCTTCTTTGTAAAAAGCATTGGCCAACCCGGCAGCATCCCCTACCAATAAAAAGCGGTTACCGCTTACATTTACCTTCTCAAAATGACAAGGGATTCCCCAACCACGCCAATTGCCAACTTGTGTTGCCTTGGTAAATCTGTGTGCTACTTTTGGGTGTGTTTTGATAATCTGCTCTACCTCTTCGCGTAAGTTGATCCCGTGCTTCTGAATACTTTCGGCATTTCCTCCCAAACTCACATTCACCTGATTGTCAGTCAAAGGAAAAATATAAAAGAACAACGGAATCTTTTTGTAATGCATGCGTACCTCTGCCTCAAGATTGGCAGGCAAACCTTCCACTCCTTCAAAATAGGAGTTAATAAATGTAGATGTCTTACTTCGGTCAATAGTATTCTTAGCCAGTTTACGAGACACCACAGATTGAATTCCGTCTGCTCCTACAACTACTTTTGTCAAGATCTGTTTTCCGTCTTTGAGTTTGACCAATACACCATCTTCTTGCTCCTCTAGTTTTTTCACCTCGTTACCAAACTCGGTCGTAGCATATTCTTTGGAAAGGCGATTCACTAAGAAATAATCAAAATCGATTCGTTTTGCATAAGTAATCAAAGAACCACGATCTTCACTTTCTTTAAAAAGAACATTTAAATCGTTATTGATATGCAATCGTCCTTGTTTACTATGCAAGAACTTCGGATGCTTTAAAAAATCTTTTAACAATTGATCATCTAAAATAGACAAGGCTTTGTATGCGTAAAGTATCAGTCCGTCTCCACAGGTTTTATCTCTGGGAAAAACAGCTTTATCAATAATGACATGCGGAATCTTCAGTTTGGCAAGCATTAAAGAAGTGCTAGCTCCGGCAGGTCCGGCTCCAACAATACAAACATCTGTTTTTATGGTTTCATTCATACAGCGAAAGCAAAGCTAACATTTTCTTAGGGAATACACATAGATTCAAAATACCTAGTTGTGGGGATTTTGTAGCTATGGTTTTTGGAGTCTATTTACTTCATATTAATATCAAAATCAAAAAAATGTCAACTGAGGAAAAAGACAAGCTAACAATATTTTTTGAAAAGCTAATAGCAATTGCTCCTTGGATTTTCGCAGGAATCATTCTAGTCGGGTACGGGAAATTTATCAAGCACTTATTAGAAATGGCAGGTGTAGAAAACAATGTATGGGAAAGAGCCACATATATTTTCTCAAGCATAGAGGCTATTGTTTACACAGCTGTAGGTTTCATATTCGGGAAAGAAGTTAATAAATCTAGAGCTTCTACCGCTGAGAAAAATGAACAAAAACAAAAGCAACAAAAGAATGAGCTTGCAATTGGTCTCATGAACTTGCAGGATCCCGAAACTCCTTCATCTTCTAAAGAAACAAGTAATAGACAAGAAGAAATCAGCAGGTTAAAACATATAGCAGAAGTTTATTTAAACAACTAAAATTTACTCCATGAACAAAAGATTAAAAATCAGCACTTTCAACCTCTACAACTTGCAACTTCCAAATCGCTCTATGTATAATGGGAAAAAATGGAGTGTCAAAGAATATGAAGGAAAAATCAAATGGACTGCAGACATGCTAAAAAAAATTGATGCTGACATTATTGGGTTTCAAGAATTGTGGCACCCAGAAGCATTGCAAAAAGCATTTGAAGTAGCCGGGTTAAACGAAGATTACGAATTAGTTACATTATTAACCAATAATGCAGTTAATGTAGCTTTAGCCGTCAAAAAACCCCTAAGTATTGTCCATAAAAAATGGGAAGCAGAATTACCTGAAGAGTTAAAACTTAAAAAGTCTAGAAAGAGTTATGGAAATGAACCTCCGTACAAGATCGATATTAGAATAAAAAAATATTCTCGTCCGTTATTAAGAGCTAATATTAAACTTAATGAGAACATAAATATCACATGCTTTGTAACTCACTTGAAATCGAAACTACCAATGAGAATTACTAATGAGAATTATTATGATGAGGTCAAACAACATTCTAACGCTATTGGACATGCTCTATCAACTATAAGAAGAGCTTCTGAATCCGCAGCTCTTAGAATTGTTTTAAATAAAGAGATGAGCAATAATAATAAACCTGTAATTCTTATGGGTGACTTAAATGACTCCCAACAAAGTGTTACGACCTCTATAATAAGTGGAGATCCAACATATAAATTATTCCACAAAAGTAGAAAGGGAAGTAGATCTGACAAAGGATTATATTCCGTAGCCGAGTTGCAAGAGTTAAGGAGTCTTAGAGATGTTTACTACACTTACATTCATGACGGCTTTAGAGAATCTTTAGATCATATCTTAGTCAGTGAACAATTTTACGATTATTCAAAAAATAGAATATGGAGTTTCCAAGAAACCAGAATAATTAATGATCATATAGATGATAAAAAAGGGAGAGGGTTCGGTTCAGATCATGGAATAGTAATCTCCACTTTTAATTTTGATCCTGAAAGCTCAGAATAAAATGTACAATATCCCCCGCCACTTTTTGGCTCAGTTTAGAAACAGCATAATCAGATAATTGCAAGACTCTTGGGTAACCTCCGGTTACCTGAGCGTCTCGCATTAAAACAATCAGTTTTCCAGATGGTGTTAATTGTACGGTTCCGGGTAAAACAGCAGAAGTTAAAATAGGCTTTAGATCGTTCTTAATGAGTTCATTCAATCGATACCCTACTCTGTTGTTATCTTCAGAAATGGTAAAAGCTTGTTGTAGTTGTTGCTTTTGCTTATCGTTTAATTGATCATATTCCGGTCCGGGGTAACATTCCAATTCAGGGGATTCAAAATGCTCATAGTACACCTTGACTCTTGAATATCCTGCTTCATAAAAATTTTGTTTCAAAATTTTCAATTCCTCTCCTTTTATCAATCGCTGTTGTGTGATTCCCGGAAAGAAACTTCTACTTTTCAATACAACATCTGTCTGAATTCCACCTTGAACAGCTAGATAAACTCTGGCTCCATACACACGTCTTCCAAATGAGAGAAAATCTCCTTTCTTGACTTCATGTACCGTATTCATTTCAACAGGAAATGTATTTATCTTAGGAGAAAAGTTTCCTCCTGTCAGGCAAATAAAAGTATCGGAAGTAAACTCGAATTTTCCCAAGCCATAGGTTATCTCCAAAACAGCTTCTTTTTTACGATTCTTTAATAAGATATTCCCCAACTCAGCAGAAAATGCATCCATGAATCCAGATTGTGGAATGCCTTTTTTCGCCATTCCTATTCGTCCTTGATCTTGAACAGAAGTATAAATCCCCGGATGTAGCACTTTTATCATAATCCTAAGAATGTTATACTTGTTGATTTTACCTCGACATCAAAATCTCTACTCAATTTAAATTCTACATCTCCAAGAGTTAACATTGATGCATATAATGCTAACGCTAAAACAGACAGGAAGATTAAAAACCTATAAGCAGCTTTATGAAGCTTTATTTTCAATAAAAACCTATTGAAGAGATATACTATAATAAACCAGAACAAAAAATAACTTAACAGGTTAAGAAAGAACTCTCCAACGAATATTTGAGTAGACATTGAAGTATGAAAACCTTGCCCTTCACATATTAGCGGAAACCCTCTCATATATTTATCCGGCCCGTCTACAACATGTACAAACCATGATTTTGTGACAAACAAAAAAGAGAGCATTGTCAAAGGAAATACTAATCTCAAAATCAGCTTTTTCATAAACTCTTTATTTTATATACTCCATTATTTACTGAATCTTCTATTTCGTGAAACACATCAAGATCTACAGGTACAAACTGAACTCTATCTCCAGCTTTTGCAAAGCAAGGCTGTGGTTTTTCAATATCAAAAAAATTGATAGGCGAACGTCCGATTAAGTTCCAACCTCCAGCAGATTCTTGCGGATAAACTCCGGTTTGCTCTCCTCCTATTCCTACACTTCCTTTAGCAACTCGCAATCTTGGGTTCGCTCTTCGAGGCATATGAATCTTAGAATTCAATCCTCCCAAATACAAAAAGCCGGGTTGAAAGCCCAAAAAGTAGATCAAATAACTATGCTCAGAGTGCAAACGGATCACCTCTTCAACTGATAATTTCTTTTCTCTTGCAATCTCCTCCAAATCCAAACCAAATGTTAGATCATAACAAACAGGAACTTGCCAAATCTTTTGTTTTTGATCAACCTTCTCACTCTTCATTGCATACAACTCTTTGAGTTTTGCTACCGTCCTTTCAAAAGCATCTCGATATTTATAGTGCTCAGAATAATTATTGAGATTGCGATACTTAACCGTCAAAGAGTTGTATGCAATGATCGTATCTACAATTTCTTGTTGCTTGGCTAACTTTTTCTCAAAAGCTACGATATCCTGAATAATTTTCTCAGAAATTTCTGTAGGCCACTCTATCAAGATGGCAGACTCTCCATAAGGTTTGTATGTAAGTTTAAATTTCTTCAATTATTCACTTCTAAAGTGTCAGTTCGAGCGCAGTCGAGAACTTTTGAAAATTCTAAGAGAGACATCTCCACTCCGTTCGTATGACATCAAGTTAACTTCTGTTGTAACTCTTTTAATATATTCAACACATTCTCATTATCACCATGAATACAAAAGGTTTGTGCTTTGATACTTTTTTCTGCTCCCGAAACAGTCAATACCTTACTCTCTTTTGCCATCCTAGAAACATGTGCTACAATTTCTTCGGGGTTTGTCAAAATTGCATTGGGTTGACTTCGGGAAACCAAGGTAAGGTCTTCATTATAATTTCGATCAGCAAACGCTTCATAGCATACCTCAACTCCATTTTCCAAAGCTACTTTTTCAATTTCTGAATTATATGGAACATACAGCTTTACTTTATCAAAAACAGCTTGAACGGCTCTAAGAACCAGCATTGCTTTCTCTCGGTTTACAGCTATCAAATTGTACAAAGCTCCGTGAGGTTTTACATGATGAACAGTCGCATTTTGCAGTGCTGTTCGCTCTTTAAACAATGTTAACTGATCTTCTATGCTTTGCTGGAGTTCTTCATCTGAAATATCCATGATCACACGACCAAAATTCGCGGTATCAGGATATCCAGGATGTGCTCCGATCTTCACATCATTCTCTATTGCCAAAGCGATAACCTTGTCTATGATCTCTACTGATCCCGCATGACCTCCACAGGCAATATTACATGACGAGATTAAGGGCATCAATAAATGCTCGTTATCCAATCCTTCTCCTACATCGCAGTTAAAATCTATATGCACAATCTTGTTTTTTGTTCGTTCGAATAGTTTTCTTTCTCTCGACTCCGATCGAGGTGACAGAAAACTGTATCAGGAACTCTAGTTATTAGAAAAATCCGAATCCAAACACTTTATCCAATCCTCTTATTCCTAAAAAGATTGTGGTAATTAATATCACCACTCCAAAAGCATTTTGAATTTTTGAATTCACAAAATCTCCCAGAACTCCTCTCTTATTCACCACCCACAACAAGACTCCGGCGATTACAGGCAATAAAATTCCATTGGCTACTTGTGCAAATTTGATAATCTCAATAGGCTTGAACCCGAAAGATGAAAATGCCACACCCAATAATAAAATAATAGCCCACACAAAACGGAATTTTCCTGATTTCAATCCGTCTTTCCAACCAAAACATCCTTTGGCTACATAAGCTGCTGCCAATGGCGCTGTAATAGCTGACGTGATTCCTGCTGCAAACAATCCAATTCCCAAGAAATACTTAGCAAAATCTCCATACAGAGGCGCTAAACTCTTCGCTAGATCTGCAGCATTATTTACCTCTCCTGAAGTAATAGAGGCTGCTGATATGATAATAGCCATAGATACCAAACCTCCTAAAATGATGGATACAATGGTATCTTTTCGAACAGCTTTTAAATCTTCTTTCTTACTCCACTTTTCTTTTACCAAAGAAGCATGCAAAAACAAATTATAAGGAACCACTGTAGTACCAATTAATCCAATAATTGTTAGCAAACTTCCTTCAGGTGATTTGGGAACAAAAGCTCCTTTTATGATCTCTAAAATATTGGGTTTTGTAACAATGGCTGTAATGATAAATGAAACACTCATCAGTAATACCAGAGTAATCAAAGCTCTTTCTAAAAACTTATAATTTCCGATATAAAGCAATACAAAAGCAATGATTCCGATGACCCAACTCATCACGTTGATGGAAAAACTTCCCACCTCGATATGAGAAGTACCAATTAATGTTTCCAAACCTAAGATACCTCCACTAATATTTCCCGCTTCGTAGGAAGCATTTCCTACCACAATAGCAGATAAGATTAGCAGCAACATGATCTTATTGATCACAGGGTTTTTAATCTCAGATTTGATGACTTCCGATAATCCTTTCTGTGAAATAATTCCCAATCGTGCAGCCATCTCTTGTAAAACAATGGTTGCTACAATAGACAAGACCATTGCCCACAGCAAGTTGAATCCAAAGTTTACTCCTGCCAACGTACACAAGGTTACGGTTCCCGGACCTATAAAAGCCGCAGCAACTAGTGTTCCGGGACCAATATTTTTAAAGAGATTCTTAATCATTGTTAGATGTATTTAAGGCATAGATAGCAAAGCTTCCTAACCAATGACCTCCTTCATAACTATCTCCCACCAAATTAGGTAATGAATAATTGATATGTTCTGCTGCTATATTTTTCAAATGATCGTATTCCGGCATCCCTTCAACAATCGTATACAAGCACCAAGCTCTAGAAAAGTTTACACCATCTAAATGTACCAGCTTACCATCTTTTCTATCGGAAACCTCTCCTACTGCCAATTGATAATCTGTATTCTTTAACTCAGGTAAAAATTTATCGAACCAAGTCTTAAATTCTTCTTTAGACAATACGCGTTTCATGATGGCTGCTTCTTGCAAACAAGGCGATAAGAAATCGTATCCGCTAGGTTCCCAAGTAATAGGGCAATTGGCATCTTCTAAATAGAACTCTTTAGCTCTAGTTTCGATCATATCTTTTAGTTTTTGATCTCCAACTGTATTGGCATAATCCCATGCAAAAGTAAGTCCGAATGCTGTATTGGTATGCTCTCCTACACGAATTGGATATTTCAACTTTGGTAAAAATTCTATGTACTTCTGAGCAATTAAGTCGGTTAGAGGTTGTAAATTTTCCTCCAATTGTCTAGCTGTATCATCATCCCAAGTGTGCAATTCTTCAGCCAGTTTTAACAACCAGGCCCATCCATAAGTTCTCTCATAACTCGAGTTGTGTTTCCCGTAGAAATAAGCTACCTCTTTCTCGATATTCTCTTTTGTTATATTTCGGAGTAATTGTTGTTTGGCTGTTGAAGCACTTTCCATTTCTGGAAACTGTTTTAATAACGAAACCAAACTCCAATGCCCATGTACAGAAGAATGCCAATCAAAACAACCATAAAATGCAGGATGTAATTCTTTGGGAGACTTTAAATCTTTATCTCCTCCGATAGTCTGATTTAATTTGTTTGGATATTCTACCTCTACACAATGAATAGGAAGTTGAGCTAATCGATTAGCTTGTGCTAGGTTTAACTTAGGAGCTTCTACCGATGCTTTGTTTGTTGTTTCTTTCTTCTCTTCTTGCTTAGGTGAATTACAGCCAATGATGGCTATTAAAATCATAATATAGATATATCTCATGGTTTGTTTAATATCTTCTAAATGTAGAAAATAATCCACAAAAAAAGCATCTCATCCCGAAACTTCGGGAGAGATGCTTTATATGGTTGTTTGATTCTAAATTTAAACTAACGGACCACCAGCCATAATTTCTTCATTAGCAAACTCTTCAAATTTCTTGAAGTTGTCTTTAAATGAAGCAGCTAATTTGTGTGCAGTCTCATAATATCCTTCATCATTATTCCATGATTTTCTTGGGCTCAACACCTCAGTTGGTACGTTAGGACATACTCTTGGTTGTTGCACTCCAAAGATAGAATGAATATGATAGTTGTCTTTGTTTGCTTCTTCTAAGCTACCGTCCATTGCAGCAGTAATCATTGCTCTGGTATATTTTAATGCCATTCTATGACCTACTCCGTAAGGACCTCCTGTCCAACCAGTGTTTACTAGCCATACTGTAACTCCTGCTTCTTGCATTTTCTTACTTAGCATTTCTGCATAACGTGTTGGGTGCAAAGGCATAAATGGAGCTCCAAAACAAGCTGAGAAGCTTGGTTGTGGTTCTGTAACTCCTGCTTCTGTTCCGGCTACTTTTGCAGTATATCCTGAGATAAAGTGATAAGCAGCTTGTCCCGGTGTTAACTTAGAGATTGGAGGCAATACTCCAAATGCATCAGCAGTTAAAAAGAAAATATTCTTTGGATTTCTTCCAATAGATCCCGGTTGAATATTATCAATATGGTAAATCGGGTAGCTTACACGTGTATTCTGTGTAATACTAGTATCTGTAAAATCTACCACTCCGTTTTCATCCATGATGATGTTCTCAAGGATCGCTCCTTTTTTGATCGCTTGGTAAATTTCCGGTTCTTTTTCTTCAGTTAAATCGATCGCCTTTGCGTAACATCCACCTTCAAAGTTAAATACGGTGTTCTCGTTAGTCCAACCGTGCTCATCATCTCCAATTAATTTACGCTCTGGATCTGCTGATAAAGTGGTTTTACCTGTTCCTGATAAACCAAAAAAGATGGAAGTATCTCCATCTTTGCCAACATTTGCAGAACAGTGCATTGGTAATGTATTTTTGAATACAGGTAAAATAAAGTTCAATGCAGAGAAAATTCCTTTTTTGATCTCACCGGTATATCCTGTTCCCCCAATCAAAGCAATCTTCTTTTCAAAGTTTAAGATTGCAAAGTTATGTTGACGTGTTCCATCAATCTCAGCATCAGCCATAAAACCTGGCGCGTTGATCACAGTCCACTCAGGAGTAAACCCTCTCAACTCTTCGTCAGTAGGTCGTAAGAACATATTGTAAGCAAACATATTGCTCCAAGGATATTCGTTTACTACTCTAATATTTAATCGATAGTTTGGATCTGCACAAGCATAACTATCTCTAACAAAGATTTCTTTTCCGGATAAATACGAAACTACTTTATCGTATAATTTGTCAAACTTCTCAGGGTCAAAAGGGATATTGATATTCCCCCACCAAACTTCGTCTTTGGTTACATCGTCTTTTACAATAAAACGATCCATTGGCGAACGCCCTGTAAACTCTCCAGTGTTTACAGCGATTGCTCCTAAAGAAGATTCTTTACCTTGTCCTTTCTCTAAAGTAATTTTGTGTAAATCACTAGAAGACAGTTGATAACGGACAGTCGCATTTTCAATTCCCAGACCGTCTAACGAAATCGATTTCGTATTTACATCTATCATTTCCTATTTTTTAGTTTGTCTTAATTGAGGCAAAATTAAGGATATTTTCTACACCATTGGTCTTCTATCCTTTTTTTATTCACTATTTTTTGTTGATTACTTTCCTGATAAAGAACAGGAATAGCAACAGCCAACCTATAATAAATAGCAAACCTCCTAAAGGCGTAATAAACCAAATACTCTTAGCAGAAACACCTAATAGATAAATGGCATATATAGATCCTGAAAAGAACAGAATTCCCAGAAAAAAGAATAGGCTCGCAGTTCGTTTTAGCTTTGCCGAAAAGTCTTGGTATGTATTTACAAACAACAAAACCAACACATGATACATTTGATATCGAATTGCTGTTTCTAGACTACTCATCGCATCAGGAGTTAATTTTTCTTTCAAACTATGACTTGCGAAAGCTCCTAATATGATGGCAGTTATCCCTAAAAATGCCGTAATGCTTAAATTTTTGTTCATATCTAATTCAGAAAATAAGTTACAAGGGTTTGTTTTTTTTTAATTTCGTTCTACAATCAATCAAAATTAATCATAATTCTAAGATGAGAAACATTTTAGTAATTGGAGCTGGGCGATCCAGCTCTTCCCTGATCAAATACCTATTGGATAAATCCAATCCAGAGAATCTTTTTATTACTGTAGCCGATATTTCTTTAGAAAATGCCGAAGAGCGAATTAACGGACATGCCAATGCACAAGCATTGAAATTTGATGTCTTTAATGAAGCACAGCGAAAAGGAGAAATTGAAAAGGCAGACATCGTCATTTCAATGCTCCCTGCCAGATTTCATATCGAAGTTGCCAAAGACTGTGTAGAATTTGGTAAGCACATGGTTACCGCTTCTTATATTTCAAAAGAAATGAAGGCTCTAGATGAAGCTGTAAAAGAAAAAGGCTTGGTATTTATGAATGAAATTGGTGTAGATCCCGGGATAGACCACATGAGTGCCATGCAAGTTATCGATCGCATCAGAGACAACGGCGCCAAAATATTATTATTTGAATCATTTACCGGTGGATTAGTCGCTCCGGAAAGTGATGACAATCTTTGGAACTACAAATTCACATGGAACCCTAGAAATGTGGTAGTAGCAGGACAAGGAGGAGCTGCAAAATTTATCCAGGAAGGAACTTACAAATACATCCCATATCACAAGTTATTCAGAAGAACTGAGTTTTTAACATTGAACGGTGATGGAAAGTTTGAAGCCTACGCCAATAGAGACTCTTTAAAATACAGAAGTGTATATGGATTGGATGATATTCCAACCATGTATCGTGGCACTATTAGAAAAGTAGGGTTCTCTAGAGCGTGGAATACTTTTGTACAATTAGGAATGACAGATGACACTTATACTATTGAGGATTCTGAGAACATGAGTTATCGTGATTTCACCAACCTCTTCTTAGCGTATTCACCAAACGATTCTGTTGAGTTGAAGCTTCGTTCGTATTTAAAGATCGATCAAGATGATGTGATGTGGGACAAACTAGTTGAGTTAGATATTTTTAATGCCAATAAAAAGGTAGGTTTAAAAAATGCTACGCCTGCACAAATCCTGCAAAAGATCTTATCAGATTCTTGGACCTTGAAGGAAGATGATAAAGACATGATTGTGATGCACCACAAATTCGGATATGAGATCAATGGTGAAAAGCGTCAGATAGAAAGCAGCATGGTAGTAAAAGGTGAAAATCAAATTTACACAGCCATGGCCAAAACAGTAGGGTTACCTGTGGCTATTGCTACGCTAAAAATATTGAATGGAGAGATTACAACTCCAGGAGTACAATTACCAATTACAAAAGAAGTATACACTCCTATTTTAGAAGAATTAGAAGAATACGGTGTTAAATTCTCTGAAAAGAAAGTTCCTTATTTAGGATACAATCCGGAGAATGTGATCGGTTGAAGAGAAGAGTCCTTAGTGGTTTTATGACCCTAAGGATTCTTTTAACTCTACCAATTGACTTTCTAATTCGTGTAATCTATCATACACATCTACAGGCTCGGGCATTTGCTTGGAAGCAAACATGGTTACATACCAAACTTCCATAATATCTTCTGCATCTATAGTATATGTTGGATAGTTTCCGTTTTTGTTATCACTTTTAAGAATGAGTTTCCCTCGTTCTTCTATTCTGTTGATTACACGTTTTAGGACTATACCATCGTCTTTGCTAACGATTACATAAATACGACCGTCTTTAATATCTTCTAAACTCTCAACATATTTTCCAAATACCAGATCTCCATCAAAAAATGTTCGAACCATAGAGTTTCCGTAGACTTCAAAACAGCGATACGTACCATTGGTTAAATGCGGCATACTAAAGGTTGGGAGTGTTTCTATATATCCCGTATCTCCATATCCGTTCAAGTACCCTGCTCTTGCTTTAATAGGAACATACACTACATTCTCATGCCCTGATGGGTTTACGGCGACCACCTGAGGCATTCCTGAATATGTTTGAGGCTTTTGCACTTCTGAACGTATCATCTGATCATCTTTTCCAAACAGATAATCAGGATTGATGTTAAACTCATCAATAATAGACATCAAAACATCATAACCCGGCTTGGTTCTTTTACGAGACCCATCTGACTGCGGCCTTCCATTGATAATACTATCTACTGTAGTGCTGGTAACTCCTATTCGTTTTGAAAAAGAGTAGTTGTTTAAATTGAATTCTTCAATAATTGCTCTGATCTTGTGCGCAACTCCTTCCATAATTGTTCTTTTTAGTGAAGTAAAACTTTTTACAAAAAAAATACAGATTATTTTTTATTTTATGTAAAATGTTGTATATTTGCCATGTATTATGTTGCTAAATTACATAAATTTATTGAAAAAATAAAACATTTGTTTAATTATTAGCAACTTCCTCAAAGAATCTACCACAAGAATCTTATCGATAAACAATTGAAATTCAATCTATTCAGATTGAATAAACATCTATTTTAAAACCTTACTCATTTAGGGTTTATAAGCAACTGTTATTAGAAAAGCGAATTAAAGAACAGTTCTTATCAGAACTCAATTATTTAAAAATTTAAATGAAATAAAATGAGTAAAAAACCTATCAAATCAAGCCTTTTTAGGTTTGTAACATTACGTAGTCCTCAAGCCATTGAAGACAAAGAAAACGCTATTGGATTCATCTCACCCGAAACAAGCGTTACTAGCATTAGCGCATATTACCTTGCCGTTGCTGGAGTTGCCGAAGGTGATGACGCTGCAAAAAGAACAGCTTTAGAAGGTGCCGATTCAAATCCTTCTTTCACTCTAATAGAAGGAAAATCAAGCTTAAAAAGTATCGCTTCTAACCTTTATAGTTTTTCTTCTTGGCTAATGAGAAACAAAAACAGCCTTTCATACGCTTCTGTTGCTAGCAATTTACCGACAGGGTATTTAGAAGGAACGTTAAGCGGCGTAGAATTAACCGCCGCTGAAGAAGCACAAGTCTGGGACAACCTTTTATACCAAACAATTAACAAAACCTCAGTTAGCTTACGTGAAGCCTTTATCCAAATGCTTGTTGCCAATCAATTTGTAAAAGCATTCAAAGTTTATCACACTGCTATGACAGCTAATTTAGGAGAGGGAGAAATTGTTTTATTTACCGATCAGGATGAAAAAGAATTTGTAAAAAGAGCCAACGCAAGCGTTGTTATCGAGAAAGAAGTATTACTATCTAGCACTGTAGAAACAGTAGAAGCTGTTGAAGAATTACCCGACACTACCAGACAATTCTTACGAAATGAATTAAGAGCCTCTTTAGCCGAGGAAAATATCCGTACTTATAGAGCTGCTATTGATGAACTTCAGAAAGAAGAAGCTATTTACAATCAAAAAAGTCAAGAAGCTTATGATGCCGCTCTTGCTGCTCATCAAACTGCTGTAAAAACTGAGTTAGAAAGTGTAAAAGTAGTGGATTCAACTACCGGAGAAATATCGTATCCGGAAGCAGACCTTCCAAAATTTGAATATGATGCTCCTACTTTAAATTTCCAAGACAATAGCGGTGAAGTATTTGAAAAAGCTCCTGAAGATCCGGACACAATGCTTTCTTCAGAAACAGTAGACATTTTAGATGGAAAAGAATTTGAATCTGACAAATCATTCACAGACATTTATAAGACATTAAATGATTGTATCCTTTTTGAGGAAGACATTTTATCAAAAAGAAATCAAAATCCTAAAAAAACATTCTCTATTGGAGGATCAACAATTTCTCTTACCCCATTAGACCTAGTAACAAACACACCTTATTGCTATGCTGGTGTTTTGAAAAGAGGGGTAAAAATTTCTGCACAACGTATTGTTGTCGACATGCAAATCTTTACAGATAGATTAGATTCTTATATTACCAGTGCTACTTTCTCACTAGTACATGATGGCACCTCAACTGCCATTACTACAACCGGAAGTTCATTAGTAAACAATGATGGCAAAAAAGTATTGTACCGATTTTTATTCGACAATACCGCAACATTATTGGACGGAACATACACATTCAGCGGAACATTAAATTTTGCCAATGGAGATGCAGTAGATTTTTCAAGTAAGGTTAATTACTTCGAGAAACCTGTAGCCTGCGGTCATATTAGCGAGTATTTCTTTGATGGTTGCGGAAGTATCCAAGGAGCTGTAGACGACCCGGTAAACACCCCAGTAACAAAACCAAGTTTAAAAGGTGTTTTCAATCTTGGGATTGCTGATTACAGACGTGTTGAACAAGAAATATGCTGCTATGTTCCCGGAGAAGTTTCTCATATTGAGAACATCTTAGCAAGAGAGTACAAAGAAAAATCGACACGATCTTTGGTAAGTTCAGAAGCTACTACAGAACAAACTTCAGAAAGAGAGCTAGAGCAATTAACAGACACAACAAGTACAGAGCGCAATGAGCTTCAAAGCGAAGCTTCTTCTGTTATTGATCAACAAAATTCTCAAAACTTTGGCGCAAGTACTTCTGTAAGTGCTGGCGGCAATAGGTTTAGATTTGGAGCATCAGCAAGCTATGGATCTTCTTCATCAAACTCAACCTCTTTATCCAATAGCGAAGCACAGACTTACGCTCAAGAAGTAACAGAACGTGCTTTAGAACGTGTTGTAGAAAAAGTGAGCACTAAGAGAACCTCAAGAATCTTACGAGAGTTTGAAGAAAACAACAAGCATGGATTTGACAATACCAAAGGCGAAAAGCATGTTACAGGCGTATATCGTTGGGTAGACAAGATATACGAAAACCAAATTGTTAATTACGGAAAACGTTTGATGTACGAATTTGCTATTCCGGAGCCTTCTCGTTTTCTTAAAGAAGCTTTATTAACAAGTACCGGATCAAGTAAAACAGATTTAGGGCTTATCCAACCTACAGAACCTCCACATCCAAGCGAATTAGACACTCCTATTAGAAGCGCAAAAGATTTACTTTCATCAAACTACCAAAAAACTGCTGCTGCTTATAATGCTGAAGTTTCACCAAAACCTGAGCAATACATTGTATCTGGAACTTCTTTCTCTTACACCACACCCGAAACCAACAAAGCCGAATGGGACGAGGTTGCTGCAGAGAATATAGAACATGAAATCCCGGAAGGATACGAAACTTCTTCTGCTAAAGTTGCTTTCCATCAAGCTAATGAACCTGGTTATGGAACTCATGTAGTTGTTGGTGACAGAGCTTTTCACACCACTACATTATCACCAGAAGCTATCTCAAAGTACACTGGAACAATTCCTGTTTCTTACTCTGTAATGGGACATCATTCCGGAAGCATAAACGTAGAAATTTCTTGTCAGTTAACTTCAGAAGGGTTAGAACAATGGCAGAATGAAACCTACAATGCTATCATGAATGCTTATTATGATAGAGTAAACGAATACAACGATTTCAAGAGAGCTCAGCAAGATCTTGAGGAGAATACTGAAGGAGAAAGAATTCGATTCAATCCAACCTTCAACAGAAGCATGGAAAGAAGAGAATTCAAACGCTTAGCAATAGAATTACTAACTAAATCAACCAATATCGAAATCTCTAAAGACAATTTTTCAATTGTTGATGATAAACCTCAGATCAATGCCTCTGATGATTTTGAAAAACACGCAGCTGTTGTAAAATTCTTTGAGCAAGCTTTCGATTGGGAGATCATGGCGTATCAATTGTATCCTTACTACTATGCAGACAAGAGAGACTGGAACAAATTAATTGTAGAAAAAGAAGATGCAGATCCTATTTTCCAAGCATTCTTACAAAGTGGAATGTCTAGAATGGTCGTACCCGTTCGCCCCGGTTTTGAAACTGCTGTAAACTGGTACATGGCTACTGGTGAAATCTGGAATGGACAAGGATTGGTAACGGACATTAATGATGAATTGTATTTATCTGTTGTTGAAGAAATGTTAGAACCTGTAGGAGAACCTGTAGGGCAACCATGGAAAACTCAAGTTCCTACTTCACTAACTATTGTACAAGCCAAATCTGCACTCCTAGAAGAAGAAGGACTTCCTTGTGACCCAGATTGTGGAGATAACACTACAATTACAGGCAGTGACCTTGTAATCTCAGGAGGTGAAGGCTCCAATGCTTCAGATGGAATTGGCGCCGACATCGTAGGTGAAGATAACGACATCGTATAAGTGTTTTAATACACGTTTTACAAACCTTACCCAAGCGTTTCCTCGAACGCAATCGAAGGACTTACTTCCTCTTTTCTTCTACCACAACACGGGAAGCGGGTAAGGTTTGTTTTGTATCAAAACACCATGTTTCACATTTAAAAAAATTACTATGAGTAACATATTTGAATTAACAGATAAGTTTGACAAGAAAGATTTATCGTACAATTTTCAAAGTAAGTTTAAGAGTAGTCCTTTCGGACAGTATTGGGAAAAAGACCTTCATCCTTGGGCTATTGAAGAGTTTGGCTCCTCAAAAATCATCGGACACAAGAATTCTATTTATGTGGCAGACAATTCTTTTAAAATTTCAAACGATCAAATACTATCAATCAAAAGAATACTTTCTTCACAAAAAAAACCAGCCTATTCTTTTAGAGTTTATGCAGATCCTGATGGAGAAAAAGTTCTGAAAATGTATAATGATCCCAAAAACAAACCATCAAAAAAATTTGAAGTTCTTGTATTTATTGAAACTGATGATGGAAAATTTGATTTTGGAAAAATTGTCAGAGTAAAATTTGGCCAAGAAGTTGTTTCTGATTTAAGATATAACTTTTTTAGCGAGTATCCTTGGAACGATAAAGACTCTGAAGATATTGCTAATGATTTTATAAAAAATGCTTGGGAAACATCACAAGGCATATCCCTAGAAAATCAAATAGAATCTGAAATAAAAACTTATGATTTTAGAAATTTATTAATCAAAGCAATAAACCATGAATATGACAATAAAAAGTTTGATGATTTATCTTGGTTAGCTCTCTTAATGAGAGCAAATGGAGGATATGTCGCCAACAAACTATACACCTGGTCAACTGAAGCCGCAACATGGCTCAGAAGTAAAAAAGTAGAAGACGAAAAATATTGGAATGGCGCATTAGAAAGCAACAAATACTCCCCCTTATTCTTACCGGATATTATATTTGAACCAAACAAAAAGAAAAGAAAAAAATACTTTGTAAATCTCTTAAGCACTCCTTTTAATGAAGCGAGAAAATTTATAAATGACAGAACCAAAGGAAACAATCCAATTTCCTTATTAATAAAATATCAATCTCATTCTTTAATCGACTCCTTTGAAAAACCAATTGATTATTACGCAGAAGTTTTAAGTAATATATATTTTGAAGGCAGTAGTGCCGAAATACTAAAGATTCTCAATGCATTTTTAGTTGGTCTTTGGAACGGCATAATGAGTTTAATAGCTGGTATTTTTGAAATCATAGGCATTATAATACTTATACTTAAAAATGAATTTGGATATAGAATATCACAGCCTTTAAAAGAAAAACTAGAAAACTTATTCAATCTCATATTCTATGAGTCTGAGGGGCTATACATTATAGCATACGAAAAAGTGCTTCAATATATAGATGATTTAGAAAATTATTTTGATTTTGACAATGAAGAAACCAAATACCGTCTCGCTAAGGATATAGGTGAAATAATTCCTGAAATATTAGAATATATCATACCTGTACTTAGAGGAAAAAAGCTTGCCACTTCTTCTGGGAAAATAGCAAAACAAGGGAAAGCAGCAATAGAACAAACAGAAGATATAATTTCAAAAAATGCTAAAGAAGCCCTTGAAAAAATTGATATTGAAGACTTCAAAAAAGAAACTTCCGAAAAATTAAATGAAAAGTTAGACGAATTAGATCAAGAAGTAAGCAAATTAAAAACCAGCGACCGGACAAGGTTAACAGTAAAAAACACTGAAAGCATTGGCAGCTTAGGTAAAAATGGAGCACCTGTAAAACTAAGACTTGTAGACAGATCTGGTAAAATATTAGGTGAAATTACACGAAATCTTAAAAATATCACAGCGTTTTATTCATTAAAGCTAAAAGGCTCTAAAAGACCTGCTAAACTACAAGTCACCTTGTTTGATAGCAAAAACACATACAACCTCCCAATAAATGATAACGAAAGTATTATATATGCAGATTTACTTTTATTTCCAAAAGTAACTAATGAATTTTCAGGAATTGGAAAAATTATTCTAGATGATTCACTAGCATTTTTTAGAAATCACCCTAAATTTGAAAAGGTAGACAGCATCTACGGTGTTTGGGTAAAAAACAGTGATTATTACAGTGAATACGGGGGGCAATCAATCAATCTAACAAAATTTTGGGAAGCCATGGCCAAAAACAACAATGATGTTACAAAATCAGCGTTCGAAACCTTTACAGGTAAATGGGCAAAAGATAATGGTTTCACTAAAGTTTGGTATGATCCTATAAATTATCCTTTAACAGAAAAAGAAGTTATTGTAAAATTTTTAAAAGAGTAGAATATGAGCTATATAAGAATATCAAATGAAAGCTTTTTTGATAAAGAATATTACTCAACATTTGCTAAGCAAAATGAGTACAGATTTTTCAATGTTGGATCCAGCATTAGTACGCTTGTACCCAAATATAAAGAACTAATAAAAGAAGCTATCGGCAACAAAGCCAACGAAACATTTAAAGATTACGAATTACCCCCTATAGATACGAGCGCTATAAAAAACATATTTGAAAGAGAGCTAGAAATAATATTAGAAAAAATAAACCTCTCATTGGAGAACGATGAACCAGTTAACAAAGTAATTGAATGGAAAGGTGTAGAGTATCTTTTAAACTTATCTCTAACCAATCCCAACAATAGAATAGCTTCAGATTATTACGATATTATATCGATATGTAAAGAGTGCTTAGCAAAAAATAAGTCAATGTATTTAAGCATTCAATAAGATTGAAAACTCAAAACAATAAACCAAAAGTAAATAGGTTAGATTTAGAATAGGGAATATATTTGGATCTACAATCAAGACATCTAAAGCAAAGACCGTCTTTACAGCCGGTCTTTCTTTTTGACTTGAATGAAAAATTGCGAACGTAGAATTTTATAATTAATCTGTAATGAATAATCACCTATGGAAAAAGAAAGAAAAAACATCCACCCTCAAAAATTGCTTGAACGTATTTTCAGAATCACAAAAAGAAAGAATGAAATAGACCTTACAGGGTCTGTAGCCATTGTAAACGGAGAGGTTTCCGAAGCCTTATTTGAAACCGAAGTATACCAAGTCACATTTTCAATAGGCAGAGGACAACGTAAAAAACAATATAGTTTATTTATGTCTCCTTCCGAGTGCATTCCAAAAGAAGAAATCGATCAATTAAAACAAAAGCTAGGTATAGAGATTTCCGGAGATGGCTCCTTATTTAAAGTAGAACGATTTGAACGTGACTTTAAAATCGCCTTCGATCTAAAAAATAGCCTATCTATTGATCAAACTGGCATTAAAAAAGGGGGCATTGTATTTAGAAAAGATCATTCTTCTCGAAAAACCGTACAACTCCCCTATAGAAAGCAAAAGAAAAAAGAGCTCTCTTAAAAATTCAAACAAATGATAAAACCCCGCGTGATTGCGGGGTTTTTACTATCTAAAAAAAAACATTTAAACATTTTACAAAATTTAACATTATTTACATGTAATATGTTTGTATATATTTTGTAATATGTTTATATTTGTATTCGCTTTTCTAATAACAGTCAATCTGTTTAATTACAACTTATAGTAAGTAGAAACGGCCGTCAGGGCAAAACCCATCTGGTTAAGAAAAAAATTGCGTGCCCTCTGACCCTAGTTTGTTCTGCTTACACTCAAAACATTAAAACATATTATGGACATTATCAAAACCGCGCTATCTCAGTATGGCGTAAAAGAAATTGAAGGTCATCAGGATCACCCACAGATTGTAAAATATTTTACCTCTATTGGTTTTGATGGCGAAAAACTAAAAGACGAAACAGCATGGTGCAGTGCTTTTGCCAACTGGGTTGCCAAATCTGCCGGATTCGAATACACCGGCAAACTCAACGCAAGAAGCTGGCTTAGCGTAGGAGAATCTACAGAAACTCCCGATTGGGGTGATGTAGTGATCCTATGGCGCGAATCACCTGAAAGCTGGAAAGGACACGTTGGTTTCTACGTAAAAGAAACCAAACGATACGTATATGTTCTGGGAGGAAACCAACGTAACAGCGTTTGTATTAAAGCCTACCCTAAGAACAGAATCTTAGATTTTAAAAAATTGAAACGCTATGGATAAACCTTCAACATTTACGTTTTGGCTTTTTACGTTACTAGCCCCTTTAACCGGAGTCATCATCACAGTTGCATTACTGATTGTTGTCGACTTCATTACCGGATCTTATGCATCCTATGTAAAAAAAAAGCCGATCGAAAGTAAGCGAATCGGACATACAGTTTCTAAATTTTTCATTTACAACCTGGTTATTATTTCCGCTTATTTTCTAGAAAAACACATTGTAAGCGAGGTTCCGTTTTTAAAAGTAATTGCCGGCTTTATTGCCATTGCTGAAATAAAATCGATCCTAGAAAACTACAACAAGATCTACGGTATCAATCCTTTCAAAGCCTTGATCAACCTATTCAAGTCAACCGGATTAAAAGACACCTTAGAGCAAATCTCAGAAGAAACAAATAAAAAAAATTGAACTTATGAAACAAAGCATAAACGTACTAAAAGAGTACTTTGAAACTGGCGATAAGCCAACACAACAAAACTATGCCGACCTAATTGACAGCTTAGGAATGCCTATGATTGGTGAAATCAAAGCGGTGAGTTTTGGTTTTGCACCTGACGGATGGATTAAATGCAACGGTCAGTTATTAGATCCTGCACAACATCCCGAGTTGTTTGCAATGATCGGAACTACTTTTGGTGGAGACGGAATAACTTCTTTTGCCGTCCCTGACCTACAAGGAAGAGTTCCTCTAGGAATAGGCTCCGGAAACGGGCTTTCCTCTTACACGATTGGGCAATCGGGAGGAGATGAAACCATTCAATTAACAGAAGAGCAATTACCTGCTCACTCTCATACAGGAACTATTGATTCCGGAGCTACTGCAAATGTTGCTATTCCTGCATCTGGTTCAAGTGCTAATTCCTCAAGCCCTAGCGGCGCTTTCCCGGGGGTTGATGCGGCTGCTCCTCCCTACAGCACTACATCAGACACAACTATGCAAGCTTTTACCGCTCCGGTTTCTGGGTCTGTTACCACAAACTCAACTGGAAACGGCACAAGCATCACCAATGTGCAACCCTTTTTAGCAGTAAACTACATTATTGCTGTAAAAGGCATTAACCCTATTTAAAAAACAAAAAAATGGCAAAGAAAACAAAAGCAGAATTAAAAAAATATTTCGAAACAGGAGACAAACCTAGCGAATCACAATACGCAGAATTGATTGATGCTTTCAGACATACAGACGACAAATTACCAATAGCTGATGTAGATAGTTTACAAGCTTCTTTAGACTCAAAAGCATCTTCAACCTCTTTGTTAGACCATATTAATGACACATCATTGCATCAAAGCAACATGTCAGGCGCAGACATAAAAACAGCTTATGAATCTGAAGCCGACACGAATGCTTTTACCGATGCAGAAAAACAACAAGTTGCAGATGGAGCTCTCCACAGAGCAGACAACAACTCTCATGTTTCTTCAGCAGAAAAAACCAAATGGAACAATCCTTTAAAACAATACGAAGCAAATGAAGTACTGTCTGCTGATATGGGTGATACATACAGGATTTTCAACGGTTCTTTATATAAGTATATTGGAGATTTTCCTAACACAAACACATATACAACAAGTGATTTAAATGCAGAACTAGCAGAAGATCCGGCAAGATGGATGGATGTCTTATCTACTTTTCCTCCAGTTGAATTCTCTGTATTAAGTCCAAGAGCTATTGCACCAAATACTACCCGCTTTATTCAAGTTGATGCAGCAAATATTAAAATTGGCACAACCCTAGATTTTGGCCCAGATATTAATGTACTTAGTTATCAATATTTAAGTGACAAAAAGATGCTGGTAGAAATCCAATCTAACGGTAACTATGGAGATGTATTTCCTAAAATAAACAACGGAAAAGAAGTTACTCTCTCAGAACAGTTTAGTATTTCAGACGGAGATATTTATGTGCCTAATACTTTAGATACAGACTGGATGCTTCCTCACAACGAACTTATTTATGATGTAGGGAGCTGGGAATCTCAAGTTAGCGGAGGAAAATATGTAGGATATTTTTCTGAGATTCCTACTGATCGTGATTTTACTTTAAGCATGAGAATACATCAAACTGCTGATCCTGCATCTCAGATGTACTTTGGATTTAAAACCGATCCTACCAGCGCTCATCCGAACAGTAACTCCGATTACACCTTTCGATTGTACCCCAACACTGATTCGTTCACAAATCCAGGCGTACTTAGCTGGACTCCGGGAAGTTTTTTTGAAATAAAGAGAATTGAAATTCCTAACACCAACTCTGCCACTTTAGAGTTTTACGTAGATGGAGTTTTAGGATCGTATACTACTGTAAATATCACCGGAAATTGGCATCCATTCTTCTATACCTACACATCAAACAAAGTTTCTGAATTAGAACTGAAGATTCTATAATCACATTTAAACAAAAAGAAATGATACAAGAAAAAAATATATTAAAATCTTACTTTGAGACGGGCGACAAGCCCACTCAAAGCCAGTACGAGAATCTCATCGATTCTTTACGACACGTATATGATGATATTCCTATTGGTGATATAAGCGGTGACATTGTAACACAAGCAGATTTAGACGAAGTTGCAAAAAAGAATGAAGACAATAATTTTTCAGTAACTCAAACACTTACCGGATTAGATGTTAATGGCATTATAAATATCCGAAAGACTGGTAGCGCCAATTCTCATGCAGATACAGATTTACTAGTAGCAGATAGTACAGCAGCAATTTCAACTGCACAATTGCAAATATTAGGAGGAAACCAAGGAATCAGTAACTTATATTTTTCCGATACAGATTCCTATAGTATAGGTGGATTTAATTATAATCATGAAACGGACACTTTAAAAATAAGGGCTGCTGATGCTGAAATATTAACATTGGGCAATACTGAAATAACTGCCAGTAGAGCGATCGTATCAAATTCCGGTTTTTCTACCGGTGCCAATGCCGCCAACAACGGCTCTATCCGATTAGAGAACGGAGATACTATTACTTCGAGAAATAATGCCAACAGTGGCAACAGAACTTTGATGTATTTAGATTCTTCTAATATATTGCAATTAGGAGTAGGTACAGATAGTCAATTTGGAGGGGATCTTTCTATTGTTAATACATCAGCAAATGCTGTCTTGAACTTTAATACCTCAGTAGGTAATGCCAGGGGTTTTAGCATGTATAATAACGGCTCAAATCTTTATACAAAATTAATGACAAATGTTGGAGCTAGTTTTATTTGGGAAGCCTATGACGGAACAAATGTTTTCTCAATTAGTTCAACAGGTAACATAGTCACAGCAGGCACAGCTACTTTTGGAGGAGATTTAACTGTAGAAGGGACAACTCGATTTAATGATAACACTCGGGTTGATGCTAACTTGACTGTTGGAGGACTTGACAATACAGGACAACCGGTTACTTTTTACCAAAAAGATGACAACACATACAATGGATGGTATGTTGGGTACACAGGGCCCGCAGGAAATGAATTTGGAATCTATGGCTATGAAACTGATGGTCAGTTTAAAATTTTCACCAACAACACATTAGGCTTAGAAATTGACGAAAATCAAGCAATTCAAACCCACGGAAATTTAACCATTAACCAAGGAGCATTCTCAGCTTATGCCAACTCAGGAGCTCGTCATTTGATGTATTCTGACACAGAAGACGCTCCTCTTAAAGTACAAAGCGGTGATTCTGCAACAGGTATTGCTTTTCAAGACAACAACGGAACATCTCATATTTTCTATTGGGGTTCAGGAGATTATTACCAATCAGAATCTGATTGGTGGGTAGCAGGAGATATTAAAAGTAGAGGCGGAGATATTTATGCAGGTAGATTTGGCTCTAACCCTGTCGACTCAGGAAGTTATTATCTTTTAGAACATGTAGATACTACTTGGGGAACAGATGCTTACGGATTCAGACTTCATTTAAATGGAGACAGCAACGATTTCTCTTTAGAAGCTGCCAGTGACACAACCACAGATACCATCTTTAGTGTAGACAGAGGAGCTTCCGGAGATTTCATCCTTCAAAGAGGTGTTGTAATGAAAAACAACTTAACTGTTGAAGGCAGCAATGTTGACATGCATGGTATGCTAGAATTCAGTCAAGACAACGGAGCAAAAATCAGATTAAACAGAACAGGCTATCACCAATACACTATACAGCAATCAGCTGGAGCCGGATTAAGTTTTTACGACAACGATCACGGAGATGAATCTCTTTATTTATACGGTAATTCCGTTGTTGTAAACGGAACAACCAATGGAGGGTACAACTTCAGAGTTAACGGTTCTGCAAATGTTACATCCAATTTAGATGTAGACGGAAGCATCATCGTTGGCGGATTGGTAGACAATTCTGTTTTCCCTGCTCCTCCGGCATTAGCTCCTGCGTTTCAAATCTCTCACAATACAACTTCAGAAGAAGTAGAGATCTCAGCAGCACATGGTGTAATCACATTACAAGACGAAACAAGAACAGATCTATCCACTTCACAAATAGATAGTGCAAACGATAAAGTTCTTGTCTCAAAAGAGTGGGTTGTTCAGTACGTAGCAAGTCAATTAACATAATCAAAAAATCATTTATAACACTATAATTTTTTAAACATGAACACAAAAACAAAAGACCTAGAAGTGCAATTAACAGAAGAGGAAAAACAAGCTGTTTTAGACGCAAGAGAGCGTTCTAAAAAGAAACAAGAAAGCGACTTAGCTCTTCAAGAATTCTATAAGGAACTAGAAGCTTTGTGCAAAAAACACAATGTAGCTCCTCTATTAGCAAATTCAGATTTGTTGCAAATAGTTCAGTTACTTCCAGAAGCTATTCAAAAACAGCAATTAGCCTGGAGAAAAATAGAAAACTAAAAAGTATCGCTCCCGCTTGGCGGGAGCGGCTTTACAAAATGTAAAAAATTACTGAGCCGAAAATCGTTGTCGGTAAAGATCTCTATTAAGACTTAAAATTATGAAGAAAAGTAAACACATTTTAAAAACATATTTTGAGACGGGAGACAAGCCGACTCAAAAACACTACGAAGATCTAATCGACTCCCTTCAACATGTAGACGATGCAATCTCAGACACAAATCTGCCCGAAAATATTGCCTTAAAAAATGAGAACAACAATTTTAGTTCAGAACAAACATTTCAAGAAAATGTAACGGCTCCTAATTTCTTAGGAAACTCCATTGGAGATAAAGCCACTGTAGCAACACCTGGCGGACCTTACACAATAAGAAATAACTCAGGACAAACCATTGCTAGGTTTGCAGATAGTTTTGATATCAATTTCTACGGAAACATTTCTCTTCCAACAGATAAGTACTTCTTCTTTGGAAGCTCTAACAACGGAAGGTTCTTTGCAAATGCAAACGACACCTATTTTGACGCTTTGAATGGCGACTTTCTTCTCCGAAACTTACACAACGGAAGCAAGATCTACCTAAAAACAAAAGCATCTAATGGCATAGATCAAAATTCAATTATTGCCGATGGATCTACTGGGGAAATTCATATGCATTACAAAAATGATCTGAGATTATCTACCGTTTCAAATGGGGTAAACATCCAAGGAGAGCTTGCCTTAACTTCAGGAGCTGGGGATTCAGCTACTATTGAAACCCCTTTAGGAACAGGCAATATAAACCTATCTCTACCGACAGTTAGCGGAAACTTAGCCGTGAATACTGCAGATAATAATTTTATCTCCGCTCAAACCATTGGCAACAGCGCACCAGTCTTAAGATTAAAAGACACAGTAGCTTCAGCTTCAAATGAAGTTGGTGGGTATATTTATTTTTTAGACTCTACCGACACTTCTTCCGGTTACTTAGGAATGGATTCGGATAACATAAAAATCTGGAGCAAAAATGGAGAGATCGATTTATTAAAACCAATCAATGTAAGTGGAGGTATTGATGTATCTGGGCAGAAAATTAGATTTACATCCCCAAGCGCTAGCTATATTGAAGGAAGCGATGGAGAGCTTTTGGTAGGAGAAGATTCTGGAGGCTACTATCTATTCACTGGTTTCACTCAAAATATAGCTAAACCTATTTATATTGGAGACAATGCCACCCTTCTAAGACTTAGCACTGCCGATTCACCTAGATACGAAATTGATTCATCCGGAAATCATGATTTTAAAGATGGAGATGCCAACTTTAACAGTTCTGTAACCGCCTCTACATTCCTAATAAACTCTATGAGCGGATGGCTGGTTAAAAACACAGTAGGCAATCACGGAGTTTATTTTGATGGAGATGAAACCATAATTCAATCTAAAGGAGTTTTTTCAGTAAGAGCAGATGGAACTTCTGTTAATCTTAGAAACACTTTTGTAAACGGTACTTTAGAAGTAGATAATAAACTAGATGCAAACGGAGAAGTAAGTTTAGGTTGGAACAACAACCTTACTCTAGGAGAAGACCCGTACAAGTTTAGTATTTCTAGAACCACTGTAGGTCTTTTACACACAAGCTTTAGAGACGATTACGACAATCCCGGGGCTCGTGTAGAATTTGTAATGCGACATGGATCTGCCAATGAGAACGTTCCGCTTTATATGCTTGGAAATGGAGAAAGTCATTTTAATGGACTCGTGTACGCAAATGCAGGGATTGATGTTTCATCAGACGGTACAGATGGTGATGAAGTATTACGTTTAAGTTTAGATGGCGGTAGAGATTGGACATTCAAACAAAAAGGAACAGGCTCAGCCACTTCTTTAGAATTAAGATCTACTCAGCACAAAGATTTCTACCTTTCTTCTACAGCTTCCTTCTTTAGAAGCTCTTTAGATGACGCAAATCACCTGATCTTAAACCATCAAAATAAAACCGCTGTTCTTCAAGGAACATTAGACGTAAACGGTGCTACCACAGTAGAAGAGTTAATAATCGACCCTTCATCAAGCTTAGCACAGATCAAAGTTGGCTCTAGCAGACCTTTAGAGTTTAACCCAACATCAGAAGTACTGTATTTAGCAGATGGAGAAACACAGATTTATGTGAATTCCGGAAATATCGAAACCGGGGGACACATCAAACCTGCCGGCGGATATAGATCTTCAGACGGAACTGCCGGGTTTAACGGCACATTTATAGCCGGCGCTTATAGCATTACCGTAAAAGATGGATTGATTACAGATGCCGTAAACATCTCATAACACAACCACCGTTCCTTATCACTAGGAACGGTTTTTAAAACAAATAGCTATGGAATTTATTTACAAACACAAAAAGGAATTGCTCGTTCTTATAGGAGTGATCATTTTATTGATCTTATTCCCTAGAAGATGCAGTACTCAACCACCAAAAGAACCTAAAATTACTATTGTAAGAGACACGGTTTGGCAAACCAAAGTAGATACATTTAAAATTCAAACCACACAATACGAAACAGTATATGTAGCAAAGAAAAGCCCTACAAAAGTCATTCGAGATACTATTATTGTAAAAGACACTACAGAGTTTATCAAAGCCAAAGTATACAGAGACACCTTACGCAACGACGATATAGATCTTTACAGCTACAATTTGGTTGATGGAAATTTACTAGACAGTAAGCTTACATACAAATTAAAAGTTCCCAGAGAAATAACCGTTACCAAAACCATTGAACATCCTAAAACGTTCCGTAGCGGTTTGTATTTTTTCTCTGAGATTGGAGGAAACACACAACAATTTAGCAACCTGAGTTTTGGGTTGCAATACAACAGAAAAGGTAATTGGTTTATCAGTTACCGAATCAACTTAAACGAAATTAACCCTATCTCACACAATCTAGGTGTGGGATTCAGGATCTTTAAATAAAAGCGCTATGAATTACAGAAAATACATCTTAGAAATTCTAAGAGATCATCAACCGATGACCATTCATAAATTCGATCGTTTGTTCTATCAAAACAACTCCAGACTAATCAGTTGGTTAACCACTGTAAAAGAATTGGTACACGAACAACTGATCAAAGAAGAACCTTTACGAATTACCTCCAAAGGAATCTATGAATTGGAAAACATGACGGATTAAATCACTTTAAAAACTAACCTTTAAGTTACTCTTAACAGACACTACACATGCTGTTGAGAGTTTTTTTAGTATGTTTAACTAATGGATAAAGAAGTTAAAGAATTGTTAGACAGCATGATCTGCCTTATAAGTATTGATAAAAAACATCATGAATGCTTTAAAGATACTCAATCCGTAGAGAGAGACATTTCACATTTAGTTTCAAGAAGAATTTTACATTGGTTATTTCTGCTAGCTCGAGGGATGGGTGAAAAATCTTACAATTTCAACCCATACAAAACAGAAAATAAAGCTGAAGCTATTTTACACCCTCAATTCAAAATCTTTTTTGATCATTACAAAATCATAAATGCCATTTTCACCCTAACCAACAAAGGAGTCGAATGGAATTCGTCTGTTTCCCAAAAAGAGAGAGATAAGATTATTAATTACATAGATCAGAATTACGAACCAATTCGTTCAATATAACAAGTCCTTACATTTTCAAATAAAAATCTCTCGTTAGCTCCTTATACCTTTCTGTATAGTTGTGGCGGGAGATTTCTATAACCAACTCCTCTTCTACTAGTTCTGTTTCCTGAAATGAGAATTCCAACAAGCTTCTTTTTATCTCAGTATCAGCAGTGCCTTTTACTCTACATACACGGTTTAAAAACCATTTGCTTTTGGAGGCTAAGGAAACAAATAACTGCTCTTCTTTAAATGGAACAACCACCACAAATTTTCCTGACGGAGAAAGCAAATGGTTGGCTCCTTTTATAAGCTCTTCAAAAGACAGAGATGAGGTAAACCTTGCTTTGTTTCGCGCATCGTCTTCCGTTTCATACTCATCTGTGTAAAACGGCGGATTGGAAATGATGAGATCGTACTGCTCCTCTTCCTCTGCCATCTCTTCAGCAAATTCTTTAAACGGACTGTGATAACAGAACAAACGATCTGCCCAATCTGATTGTTCAAAATTCTCAACGGTTTGCTCATAAGCAGATTCATCAATCTCAACCGCATCAATAGTCATGGCATCACAACGCTGTGCCAGCATCAATGCAATTAATCCTGTACCGGAACCTACATCTAAAATAGTATCGGGATAATGATCTAAAGAACACCAAGCTCCTAACAGAACACCATCTGTACCTACCTTCATGGCAGTTTTGTCTTGGTGAATTATGAATTCTTTAAAACGAAATGGTTTCTGGCTGATAATTGTAGTTTTTACGGCCGAAAATTACTTCTTTCCTCTAGTCAAACCAAGCAATTTTTTAAGATCTTCTTTGTCTGCTTTCAAGTCTTTGATCTGACTTTTTAGCATTTTAATGATCTCGTCTTTTTCTTTGCAGATATCTTGAGCCGTTTTGTATTCGACGCCCGGTTCATTCACAATAGATGTAGAGGTTTCTTCCTTTTCTCCGGTAAGCAACCAATACAAATCTACCTTAGGGTACTTTGTAATTATATTTGCGATTGCGTTTGAATTTAACGGAGAATCTTTTGCTTTTCCTCTAAAACTCGCAGAAGTCATCCCAATATTCCTAAAGAACTGCTCTTTAGAACCACTTTGACTTTCTGCAACCTCTATAACTCTTTCTTTAATACTAGTAAATTTATTTACCATTTTTCTTTTGACTTGTAAATTTATTTACATATCTTGTTTTCTGTAAAATTATAACAATATAATAACAATTATGTTAAAACCTAGAAATAATTCCTATGATTACAGAAACAGAACGAAAAAAATTGCGCCTATTATTCCAAGGTTATTATGCTGAAGATGTTTTAGACATTTTAGAAGAGAAAAAGATAACCAATAGAAATGGTAAGCCACACAATCTACAATACATACGATTGGTTTTTCAAGGTGTTCGCAACAATTCTGATATAGAAGTTGCTATATGGCAATTGGCAAAAAACAGAACAGACGAAATAGAAAAACGAGAATTAGAAAAGCAACAAATACTTAAAAAGACAATCTAGTCTGCCTTTAAACAAATAATCACAGAATGCAACGGAGGGAGAGAGATTGAGATTGAGATTGATACGTGTCCCCAAGTATCGCTAGGGCAGGTAATATACGCTTGCCTTAGCATACTTTAACTTTTCACGGCAATTAGTTTTTCCTTTTTTCATAGCAGCGCAGTTTTTACTGCAAAAAGAGTCGCCCTTTTCTGGGCGGCTTGTTTTTTTATATCCAAACCTTTCAAAAGCAAGCTTTTGACGGTTTCTCGAATAAAAAAACCGCAACATCTGTTGCGGTTTTTTTTTTGCAGTGAGGAAGGGATTCGAACCCTCGATACCCTTTTGAGGTATACACACTTTCCAGGCGTGCGCCTTCGACCACTCGGCCACCTCACTTTATGTTTCATAAATCATTGCGATTCCGAGAATTCGGAAGAAGCAATCTTATTTTAATCAGCAGATTACTTCGTCTTTGTTCTCAAATCTAGTTTGAGACAAGCCTCGTAATAACTGGTTATGACATATACAGATCAATCAATCCTTCCGGAGTCTCTACCTGTATCTCTTTATTCTCTCGATCTATTTTCTTGATAAAATCATCAATTAGTGGAATAAAGATCTCTTTTTCACCTTGCTCTATTTCAAACAAAGGCTGTGCCGCAGTATCATTAATATTTACCACCACACCTACTTCACCATACACAGCATCTATAACTTTAAATCCAATCACCTCATGAAAGTAAAACTTATTTCCTTCCAATTTTGGCAACAGATCTAACGGTAAATAGATTCCAGATCTAACGATCATATCTGCTTCGTCTTCTGTGTTTACATCGTCAAACTTTACACGAAGCATGGTTCCTTTGCTTAATGAACTTTTTTCGATAAAAAATGGAACCAGATTGTTGCCTAAATCAACAAATACTGATTCCATATTTCTATACAGTTCAGGCTCGTCTGTATCTAACTTGATAACAACTTCACCCTTAAAGCTGTGTTTCTTTACGATCTTGCCTAAATAAAAACAATCTTCTTTACGCATAATCGTACAAGAGGATTACTCCGCAGCTTCTTCTTTAGTCTCTTCAGTAGCTTCAGCTTCTGGAGCTTCTTCAGCAGCAGCTTCAACTTCAGCAGCCTCTTCTTCAACTACTTCTTCTACAGCTTCTGCAACTCTAGCTTCGTTTACAGCTTTTTCAGCCTCTAACGCCTTTGCTTTTGCATCAGCTTTTGCTTTTGCTAAACTTTCTTCTTTAGAAGCAACTTTACCTGCTTTCTCATCTAACCAAGCTTGGAATTTCTTCTCAGCTTCCTCTTCAGTTAAAGCTCCTTTTGCAACTCCTCCTGCTAAGTGATTCTTTAACATCGCTCCTTTGTACGACAAGATAGCTCTTGCAGTATCAGTAGGCTGTGCTCCGTTTTGTAACCATTTTACAGATCCGTCGATATCTAAATCGATAGTTGCTGGATTTGTGTTAGGATTGTAAGTTCCTAATTTTTCTAAGAAACGACCATCTCTCTTTGCTCTAGAATCAGCAGCAACGATCCAATAGAATGGCTTTCCTTTTTTACCGTGTCTTTGTAATCTAATTTTTACTGGCATATCAATTAATTTTTAAGGTACGCGACCTTGATTATTAAAATGCACCCTTCTCGAGAATGCGGGTGCAAATGTACAAAATTCTTTTACAACAGATATGATAACAAGCACTTAAATCATTTATTTTTACCAAAACTTTTGATCCAAATGCAAATTCTTTCCAACTTCCCTCTTCAAGGCAAGCACAACCGACCTATCGTTACTGATCTTTTTTTTGAAAAAACCAACTCCAAAAAACCACTAATTATCTTTGTTCACGGTTATAAAGGCTACAAAGACTGGGGTGTTTTTGGAAAGATGAACCAAGCTTTTTTAGACCATGGATTTGCCCTACTCAAGTTCAATTTTTCACACAATGGAGGAACTGTAGAACAGCCTATCGATTTCCCAGATCTGGAAGCCTTTGGGCAAAACAATTATTCTATTGAGTTTGATGATCTGCAAACGGTAATAGATTGGATCACTCAAGAAGAGAAATATCAAGATGAGATCGACACAAAGAACATCACCTTAATTGGTCATTCTCGTGGAGGTGGAATGGTAACTCTTACTGCAGGAAAAGACACAAGAATCAAGCAGGTTATCAGCTGGGCTGCTGTTTGCGATTTGCATCGCTCTATGTTTAACCAAGGTGATGAGTTAGAGCAATGGAAACAAAAAGGCGTTTTTTATGTGATCAACGGTCGTACCAAACAAGAAATGCCTCATTTTATTCAGTTCTATGAAGACTATTTGGAAAACAAGGAGCGTTTGAACATAAAAAACGCCTGTGAGAAAATTCGCATTCCACATTTGATCATTCATGGCGATGGAGATCTTGCTGTACCGGTAACACACGCACAAAACCTACATACATGGAATCCTAATAGTGAGCTTTGTATCGTTTCTGATGCCAATCATGTTTTTGGCGCCAAACAACCTTGGACTGAAAGTGAATTTCCAGCTGATTTTCAAAAGGTGTTAGAGAAGACTTTTGAGTTTTTGAATACAGTAAAAGACAAAATTTAAAGAAACATACTGGCATGATAATTGGACGAAAATAATAAAGTCTGTATGAGAAAAATTGCCCTAATTTTATTCTTAGGATTAAGTATCCCGTCCTTTGCCTCTGATTGTGGTATAAGCGGTATGAATTTCTATCCACTTCATAAAGAGATTAGTTTAAATTCGTCATTTATCATTCAAGGATACAACCTTAGTCAGAAAACGGTTAATGGCTTTAAGAACAGAAATGTATATCTGATATCTTCTCAAGGAGATTCCGTTAGGTTATCACTTCTTCAAATTTTAAATAGTGAGATGAGTCTTACGCAAGCATTATTTAAACCTGAAAGGGAATTAAAACCTAATTCTACTTATTTTTTGAGGTATCAAAATCAAACTAAGAGCGAGACTAGAGAAATGAGGATATGGAGACCTAAGAAAAAGAAACATGAGATGATTTACTGGAAAACATCTAATACAAAAAGACTTTCACCTCTTGACTCTAATTTAGAGATTAGTTTTCTTAAAACAAAAGTAATTGAATATGGTTGCGGTCCAGAAGCGAATGCTATTTTTAGCGTTCAAAACAAATCTCAGTCTGAAATCTGGTTCAAAACAGAAGTCTTAGACACCAAAACAGGAAAGATCAAGGTTTTTTACACTTTTGATCGCAAAGGAAAACTAAACGTAGGACACGGAATGTGCGCAGGCGCTTTCTCTTTTAACAGTAAAACCAAATACAAAGTACGTTTCACTCCTTTAAACACAGATGGAAAAGAACTCCCTACAACCAATTGGTACGTGTTTAATAGTCCTTATGACAATGCAAAAAATCTTTTCGGTAGATATTAGCTCATTACAAGTGTTTCAACACTCTTTTCTTATTGTTAATAAAACCCAATAACTCCTCCTCTTTTCCCCTTTCTCTTTTCTCCTTTTTTGCTACTTTTATACTACTTAATTTCTAGAGAAGAAATCCGCATTTATGTACTTGATTTTTGATACGGAAACCACTGGTTTACCGAAGAGTTGGAACGCACCTATTACCGATACAGACAACTGGCCAAGATGTATACAAATTGCATGGCAGTTGCACGATGAGATGGGTAATTTGGTAGAGCACAACGACTTCTTGGTACAACCCGATGGATTTAACATTCCGTATGATGCAGAACGAGTACACGGAATCTCTACTGACTTAGCTCATGAACAAGGAATCACTTTATCTGAAGGACTGGATTTATTTAATGAAGCCCTTAAGAAAACAAAATTCATAGTTGGTCAGAATGTAGGTTTCGATGTGAACATCATGGGGTGTGAATTCCACCGATTGGGTGTAGAAAATAACCTTACACAACTTCCGGTTTTAGACACCTGTACGGAACATACTGCACAATTATGTCAGATTCCCGGAGGTAGAGGTGGAAAATTTAAACTTCCTACACTAACAGAATTACACCATCATTTATTTGGTGTTGGGTTTAACGAAGCACACAATGCAACTGCCGATGTAGAAGCAACTACGCGTTGTTTCTTGGAGTTGATCCGTTTGAGAGAATATACTCAAGAGCAGTTAGATGTAGATGACAGCTACTTTGAGAATTTTTCTGAAGCCAATCCAAAAACCATACAGGTTATTGGCTTAAAGCACCTGAACTTAAAGAAAGAGAGTGAAAAAATTCGCAAACGCTTAGAATCCTTAAAAGAAGTAGAAACTGTAGAGGTTACTTCAGAAGGATTGGCTGCCTTAGAAGAAGCTCAGTTTGCGCACTTACATAATCACACACAATTTTCCGTATTACAATCTACCATTCAAATTGGCAACATTGTAAAAGCTGCCGCAAATGATAATATGTCTGCCGTAGCATTGACCGATACCGGAAATATGATGGCTGCATTTCAGTTTGTACAAGCTGTAATGGGTTATAACAAAGACGCAGAAAACCCTATCAAACCAATTGTAGGATGCGAATTTTATGTGTGCGAAAATCATTTAGATAAATCCAGAAAAGACAATGGCTACCAGGTTGTATTCTTGGCCAAGAACAAAAAAGGATATCACAATCTGGCTAAAATGTCTTCTATCGCTTTCGTAGATGGATTCTACTATGTCCCCAGAGTAGATAGAACAGTCATAGAAAAATATAAAGAAGACGTCATTGTCTTGACTGGAAACCTATACGGAGAAGTCCCAAATAAGATCTTAAACGTTGGAGAAAATCAAGCAGAAGAAGCTTTGCTCTGGTGGAAAGAACAATTTGGAGATGATCTCTACATCGAATTAATGCGCCACAATCAAGAGGACGAAAGAGTAGTGAATGAAACACTTTTAAAGTTCTCTCGAAAACACGATGTAAAAGTTGTGGCAACCAACAATACTTTTTACCTAAACAAAGAAGATGCAAATGCACACGATATTTTGCTGTGTGTAAAAGATGGTGAAAAGCAAGCCACTCCGAAAGGAAAAGGTCGTGGGTATCGTTACGGACTTCCTAACGATGAATACTACTTTAAGTCTACAGCTGAGATGAAAGAATTGTTTGCCGATCTTCCGGATGCCATTCTTAACATTCAGGATATTGTAGACAAAATAGAACCGTTTACGCTGGCTCGTGATGTATTATTACCTGCCTTTGATATTCCTGAAGAATTTCAGGATGAAGCCGATAAAGAAGATGGTGGTAAACGTGGAGAGAACAACTACTTAAGGCACCTTACTTACGAAGGAGCCAAAAAACGATATGGTGAGATCACAGAGTCCATCAGAGAACGATTGGACTTTGAGCTGGAAGTAATTGAAAAAACCGGTTATCCGGGTTACTTCCTGATTGTAGAGGACTTTATTAGAGAAGCCAGAAACATGGATGTATCTGTAGGTCCGGGTCGTGGATCGGCAGCCGGATCAGTAGTAGCCTACTGTTTATGGATTACCAATATAGACCCAATAAAGTACGATCTCCTTTTTGAGCGTTTCTTAAATCCTGAACGTGTATCCATGCCCGATATCGATATTGACTTTGATGATGAAGGAAGAGGTCGTGTTATGGATTATGTAATTGATAAATACGGAGCCAATCAGGTAGCACAGATCATTACCTATGGTACCATGGCTGCCAAATCTTCTATTAGAGATACGGCTCGTGTATTGGATCTTCCTCTTTTTGAAGCAGACCGAATTGCCAAGTTGATTCCGAATATCAAGCTGAAGAATATTTTTGGTGAGGATCCGAAGAGTAAAGGAAAAGTAGCCGGACTACGTTCTGAAGAAAAAGACATGGTAAACGAGCTGAAAGCCATTTCCGAAGGAAGTGGACTGGAAGCTGAAACCATTAACAAAGCAGCCATCTTAGAAGGTTCAGTTCGAAACACCGGAATTCATGCCTGCGGGGTAATCATTACGCCCGGTGATATTACCAACTACGTTCCGGTTTCTGTTGCCAAAGATTCCGACATGTATGTGACTCAGTTTGACAATGCTGTAGTAGAAAGTGCCGGACTGCTAAAAATGGATTTCTTAGGATTGAAAACCTTGACCTTGATCAAGGATACCGTTAAGATCGTAAAAGCACGCCATGATGTTGATCTGGATCCTGAGAGTTTTCCTTTGGATGATGTCAAAACATATGAATTGTTCCAACGCGGAGAAACGGTTGGGATATTCCAATACGAATCTCCCGGAATGCAAAAACACATGCGCTCCTTAAAACCTACAGTGTTTGGAGATTTGATTGCAATGAACGCCTTGTACCGTCCGGGACCAATGGAATACATTCCTTCTTTCGTACGAAGAAAGCACGGTGATGAAGAGATTAGTTATGACCTTCCTGTGATGGAAGAATACTTGGCAGAAACTTACGGTATTACCGTCTACCAGGAGCAAGTAATGCTACTATCCCAAAAGCTAGCGGACTTTACCAAAGGTGAGGCAGACGTTTTACGTAAAGCCATGGGTAAAAAGCAAGCTGCGGTACTGGCAAAGATGAAACCTAAGTTTATTGACCAAGCAAATGCCAATGGTCATGACAAAGAAGTTCTGGAAAAGATTTGGAAAGACTGGGAAGCATTTGCATCCTACGCCTTTAACAAATCGCACTCTACTTGTTATGCTTGGATTGCTTATCAAACAGCCTATTTAAAAGCACACTATCCGGCAGAGTATATGGCCTCTGTGCTTTCCAATAACATGAACGATATCAAATCCGTTTCGTTCTTTATGGAAGAATGTAAACGTATGGGCTTAGAAGTATTAGGTCCGGATGTAAACGAATCTTACTTGAAATTCTCTGTAAACAAAGAAGGGGCCGTTCGTTTTGGAATGGGAGCCATAAAAGGTGTGGGAAGTGCTGCTGTAAAAGCCATCATTAAAGAGCGAAAGGAGAATGGACATTATAAATCGATCTTTGATGTAACCAAGCGTGTCGACTTGAGAGCAGCCAACAAAAAAGCTTTTGACGGATTGATCTTAGCAGGTGGATTTGACTCACTTTCTGATACACATAGAGCTCAATATTATGATACTGATGAACGAGGACAAACCTTTATTGAAAAAGCCATTCGTTTTGGAAATAAATACCAAGAGAACTTAAACTCATCACAGGTTTCTTTATTTGGAGAAGCTTCAGAGGTACAATTCCCGGAACCCGATATTCCGGAATGCGAGCCTTGGGGTACCATGGAAATGTTAGCCAAAGAAAAAGAGGTGGTAGGAATTTACATTTCTGCCCATCCTTTGGATGATTTTAAAAACGAATTGAAATTCTGTAATGCTGCAGTTTTTGATTTTAAAAGTGACCTCAATAAGTTTGTAGGCTCCAACCTTGTTTTTGGCGGAATTGTAACAGATGTACAGCACCGTGTATCCAAATCAGGAAAAGGATGGGCAGCCTTTACTATTGAAGATTATTCAGACAGTTTTGAATTCAAAATCTTTGGTGAAGACTACTTAAAATTCAAACACTTTTTGGTGCCTAATTCTTTCTTGTTTATTAGAACTACCATCTTACAAGGGTGGGTAAACAAAGACGGTGTTCAAGGAGAAGCTCGTTTAAAGTTTACAGATTTTAAGCTGCTACATGATGTAATGGATGAACTGTGCAAAAAGATCACCATTAAGATTCCAATTCAGCAAGTCAACGAAAGGTCGATCTCTGCATTTGAAGCTTTGTTTAAGAACAACAAAGGAAAACAGTCTTTGAATTTTACCATTTGGGATGCTGAAGAGCAAATTGAGTTGAGTGTACCGAGTAGAAATACCAAGATCAAAATTACCACAGAGTTGCTTCAAATACTAGAACGAGAGCATGTGAATTTTAAGTTGAATTAATTGCTATATACAAATCAAGAAATAGAAGCTAAACTCAAAGAGTTTAGAGATTTTGGAGTTTTTGTAGACTTTAGGTTTTTTAAATTCTCAAACATTTCCAAAGAGTATGATGCTCATTTTCTTACTGCTAAGAATACTATTTTAGAATTACAGGAAGACAAAGAGTATCAATATTTTCCGATTGATTTCAATGAACAGGTATTACAAAAAAGTGGAGAGAAAATTTCGCTAAGAGATTTTATGGGTCCTTTTTTTGACTTAGAATTAAGAAAACCTATTCTGCACGGATCTTTTCCTTATTCTTACGAGTATTTCTACTATGATATAAAAGAGAAAAAGAGCAATATAATTCCTCTAACTCAATTTAAAAATGATAAATCTGAGTATTGGACACAGGGTTTTATGGAAACTTTTTTAGAACCTCCTCATGGCACAGAGGTAGGAAAAAATAAGTTAGAAATAGGTAATTATTTTCTTTCTACCTGTGATTTTCTATTTTCCAATCTAAATGAATTGACCATCTACAAATGGAGCGTTGATTGTTCCAATTATTTTGATGCTGGCAAAGAATGGTGGGGTTCTCAATTTTGGACAGTCTATAACCCAACCAAAGATTATTACATTGGTATTGCAGCTTCAGCAACAGATTAATACGTTTTTATCAAAACAAATTGTTTTTCAATATAGAATATACTAGGTTTGAATTGAACTAGTTTTGTAAAGTAGTACACATGGAATTTCAAGAACAAGTTATCACATATAAGGATCGTATTGTTTTCATCAAACTTTCTATGCCTTTCTTCAATAGAACTTTAAAGAGTTATGTAGAAGAAGAAGCTTGTTTTATGTTTGTAAACAAAGGAGAAGTGGGTGTTCGGTCTTCAGAAGATTATTTACTGCTCAACAGAAGCACAGGAATGCTTGCCAAGTGCTTGAACTATTTTTTTGAGCCTAGTGAAGACACTGAGAAATGCAAAGACGGAATAGAGTCGATTGGAATTTTTCTCTACCCTTCTTTGGTAAAAGACTTGTTTGAATTTGATGTATCTACTTCTAATCACACTGTTGATTTTAATGTAAAGCAGGTACAAATAGATCGTCTTTTAGAAAACTACAAACAGAGTATTGATATTCTTCTCGATAATCCTGAATTGGTAGATGACAGCATTATAAAGAACAAGTTAAAAGAGTTTGTACTGCTCATATCAAAATCACAAGAAGCTCCTTCTCAATTAGACTTTCTAGCAGCCTTATTCAAACCCAATGAAGTAGATTTTAGATCTACCATACACCAAAACCTCTATGCCAATCTTTCTTTGGAAGAGTTAGCCACGCTATGCCACTTAAGCATTTCTTCTTTTAAGCGAAAGTTTAAAACTGTTTTTGGAGAAAGCCCAAAAAAATACATTTCTAAAAAGAAAGTAGAGAAAGCTGCTGAACTCTTGAAAGCAAATGACCTGCGTGTCTCAGATATTGCCTATGATGTGGGTTTTGATTCTCTTGCTACTTTTAACCGAAATTTCACTTCCGTCTACGGAAAATCCCCTTCTGAGTATCGTGTGAGCTAAAATGAGAAGTCTTTGAACTAAAACGATAAAATAAGACTTTGCCTTTTCATGATTTTTGTCCTGTCAATTTAAAAGAACAGAATCATGAAAAATTCAAAAGCCTTAAAAATCTTTCTAATCGTATCCGGATTATTACTCACTTTTATCGGAGGAGCTACTTTGCTGATGCCGGTTGAAATGAAAGCCGGAGCCGGGATTGATATTGCCGGAAACATCAATGTATTAAATGACACACGAGCGTCTAGCACCTTACTTCTAGCCTTTGCCCTATTAATTATTCTTGGAGCATTTGTAAAGAAGTTAACCTATACATCATCTCTTACTTCATTTTTACTTTTCCTTTCTATAGGAACCGGAAGAGCAATCAGTATACTACTTGACGGAACTCCTGTTGATGGTTTGGTAAAAGCCACCGGATTGGAATTCGTACTTGGAATTATCGGAATCATCCTTTTTATCCGATTCAGAGAAAAATAAGACACAAACACATTAAAACATACCATTATGAACAAAACAATAATGATTACAGGTGCCAATGCAGGTATTGGTAAGGATACCGCCAGACAGTTGGCGCTGATAAAAGAGACAGAAAAGATCTATCTGGCTTGTAGAAATATGATCAAAGCGCAAGCTGCTAAGAGATTTTTGGAAGAACTAACCGGAAGAAACATCTTTGAAATCACTATTATGGATGTCTCAAACCCAAGTTCTGTAAAAAAAGCTGTAGCAGGCTTACAAGAGCCTATTGATGCTTTGATTATGAATGCCGGAGGTATTGGAGGTAAAACTCCTGAAAAGTTAACAAAAGAGGGAGTTACTACCATAACAGCAGCAAATCTTCTTGGGCATGTTGTCTTGGTAGATGAGTTGTTAAAAGCAAACAAACTAAAAAAAGTAGCTCTTTTTGCTAGTTCGGAAGCTGCAAGAGGAATCAAACAAACCGGGATGAAACGTCCGGATCTACAAACGTCTTCTGCTGATGAATTTGCCAAAGTTTTTGACGGATCTTTCTTCGGACAAAAGTTTGACGCTATGCAGGTTTACGGAGTTATCAAATACGGAGGAACCTTATGGATGTCGTCCATGGCACGTAAATATCCAAATATCAAATTCATTAGTATGAGTCCGGGAGGAACAAGAGGTACAGAAGGAATGAATGATCTTCCTTTTGTAAAGCGTATCTTATTCAAGTATATTGGAATGCCCATCTTTATGCCTTTAATGGGGCTCTCTCATAAATTAGAAAAAGGAGCACAACGTTTTGTTGATGGAATCAATAACAAGTCGTACAAAAGTGGTGTGTTTTATGCTAGTAAAGAGAATGTTCTTACCGGCCCTGTGGTTGATCAAAGTTTGATTTTCCAAGATTTAAACAACACACAATATCAAGACAATGCTTATGAAGCAATTCACAGGTTTATTGCCTAAAATCAACTTATAATCTTAAGGGCAGGGATTTGGTTTTGTGCCGAATCTCTGTTTTTTATGAAGCAGTCACTTCTTTGAATAGTTTTTCCAAACTTTGATTTTGTGAGCTCAATTCTAGAATCTTTAATCCGTGTTCTTGAGCAAAATCAAAAATAGCCGGACGCATATCTTCTTCAGCGTTAAAGGTTAAATGCCACGTGTTATCAAAGTTATTCTTAAAAGATGTAAGATTGGATAGTTTTTGAATAAACTGTTCTTCTATCTTATAATCGAACGTAACTTCTACATTTTGCTGATTGCTTCCTTTTAGTTCTTGCAGAGGTTTGTCTAGCAACAATTCTCCTTTTTTAATGATGATCACCCGATCACATACCGCTTCTACTTCTTGCATGATATGTGTAGAGAACAAAATTGTTTTTTCTTTTCCTAATTCTTTGATCAAAGCTCGAATCTCTTGCAATTGATTAGGGTCTAATCCTGTGGTGGGTTCATCTAGAATTAATACTTCTGGATTGTGCAATATAGCTGCTGCAATTCCTACTCGCTGCTGATAACCTTTAGACAGTTGCCCAATCTTTTTATGTACTTCCGGTGTCAATCCTACTTGCCCAATTACCTCTTCTATTCGTTCTTTAGAAACTTTGAATACTGAAGCTTGAAATCCTAGATATTCACGTACATACATGTCTGCATACAAAGGATTTTGCTCCGGCAAGTATCCAATCTTTCCTTGGGCTTGAATAGCATCAGAAAGCACATCAATCTCAGCTACAGAAACTTCTCCTTCATTGGGAAGAATGTATCCCGTAAGAATCTTCATCATGGTAGATTTTCCAGCACCGTTAGGACCTAAAAAACCAATAATCTCTCCTTTATTTGCTGTAAAGGAAACTTGATTTAGCGCCAGTTGTTGACCGTATGTTTTGGAAACGGATTGTACTTTGATAGACATAAGACAAAAGTAAGTGAATTGTTTCTAAAACGAATTGAATTCCGTTTTAGTTTATAAAAAAAAAGCCGATTGCAAATGCAATCGGCCTTTTCAACTTTTATTAAATTTATTACTCGATAACGAGTTTTCTGGTGGAGAACTTAGTTCCGTTTGTAATTCTTAGCAGATACAATCCTTTAGAAACTCCTTTGAAAGGAACTCTTCTGGCAAATCTTGCACCTACGTTATTGTAATCTAACTGCTTTACCATTCTTCCTGCTACATCAAATAATTGCAACTTCACTTCATCGCTGTCTTCAGCGTCAAAGCTTAAGTTAAACTCACCATTTGATGGGTTTGGATATAAAGACAAGTTAGAAAGGTTTCCTTCTACTTCTTTTGTAGAAAGTGTTCCTTGCACACATAATTCAATACTAAAGGCATCAAAACTACCTCCGTCTTGACCTGCATCATCTGTTACAGATAATACCCAGTCTCCTCCTGACATCTCTCCGTAAATTGTAGAAAGATCTCCTTCAGGAATAAATGAACCGGTAAATGGCGCAGATCCTGATGTAATTGGAGTTGTCGCTTCTTGGTCAAAAACAGTATTGATATAGTTATCATTTAAACTTCCGTTATCTGTACTTAACTCAACTGTAGTTCCGTTAGGGCTGGTTAAGAAGATATCTAAATCTGCATCAAATGTATGCGTAGCGCTAAAGGTTACATTTACATCTGTTATTGGGTAGTTAGGCCCTACAGTAATAGTAGAGGTATATGTTACGTTTCCTACTGTTGAGATCGTTTGTGGTAGATCTGTTGCAGAGAACGTAGCACAATCAATTGCAGCTGTTGTAAATGAATACACACTAGATACTGTACCTGTAGCACATTGGTTTGAAGGTGTTACTCTCCAGTAGTACTGAGTCGTATTGTTCAAATTAGACAACACATACGAGTTTGTTTGTACTGTACCTGAATCTACAATATTTGTAAATCCTTGATCGGTTGCCACCTCTACTAAGTAGTTCTCTACGTTTGCATCAGCATCCCACATTAAAGTTCCTGCCGCAGGGAAGTCTATTGCTCCGTCTGCCGGTGTTGTTAAGTTTGGTGCAGCAATGGTTGGGTTAAATACGTTTAATGTTAATCCAACAGTTCTTTCGATAGCTCCCGAAGTTCCTTTTACTGTAAATGGATGACTTCCCGGTGCAACGGCATTGGTTCCAGAAACTGTAAAAGTTACCGCTGTTCCGTCTGCTGTTGCCGAAGTTGGACTGAAACTTCCTGAAGCTCCTGCCGGTAATCCTTCTACAGTAAAGTTAGTTACGTCTGTAAATCCTAAGAATGTGTTGTATGTTAAGTTATAGACTGCATTATCAGGAGCACAAACTGTTACTGTATTGTTTGCAGCTGAAATCACAAATTCTGTTTCTTTAATAGAGAAGTTAGAACTGTTTACTGCAAAGAAAATATTGTTGTTTCCTTCTACCATAATTCTGGCAGTTGAAGTATCTCCACCTCCTGTTACCGGAACTGAGATATTGTGACTACCATCATTAGGAACGTTACTTGCCAATAAGAATGGGAATGTTAAACCTCCATCTGTAGACAAACGAATGTTTACTGTTGGTGTATTTACCGCTCCTCCATCTGTACCGGCTACTAACCAAGTAATGGTTTGTGTAGTTCCTGCATCCCACTCTACCGGAGAGTTTGGTGTAGTTACTGTAAACGGACCTGTATTTCCATCTACAGTTACAGTCATTAAATCAAAATCTGACTGTGGGAATTGCCCTGTTCCGTTTGCTTCAGAACGGTCTCTAACGATCAAAGCAAAGTTTAATGTTCTTGATACAGTTGAAACTGTTTCCCAAGAAGTATTGTCTACTGTTTCAGAAGGACTACTTTCTGTTAATTGTCCTGATGCCACTCTAGACATAATAGGCATGTATCTGTTTGGGTTGGTGCTAGGAGGTCTAGATCTCCATACAGCTCCTGTTGTTTTTGTAGGCCCAAAGTTTCCTGAGGTAGTTACCCCATCATCAATTTGCTCCCAAGTATAGGTAAGTACATCACTACCATCTGCATCTGCTGCAGCTCCTCTTAAAACGAAAGCTGTTCCTTGTGGAATGGTATAATCGTTTCCTGCATCTGCTACAGGAGGATTGTTTACAATGGCTGTTGATGTCCAACATGTACGCGTTTCTAAGTTATCTAAGATTTGATCGATACTATGGTAATGGAAATAAGGGTCACTATGGTCTTGTACATCATTAGATCCTGTAATTCCTGCATATCCCATGATTGTTGTTCCACTTCCAGGCTCTGAGTTTACTCCGGTTCCTTCTGAGTTGAAAGACCAAGTATGATTAGCTCCCATTTGGTGACCAATTTCATGCGGTACATAATCAATATCGAAGAAGTCTGTCATATAAGGACCTCCGTCATTGTCTGTAAAATCGTGTTGAGAGAATCCGCTTCCTTTTTGATTGTCTACACAAACACAACCAATACATCCTGCGTTACCATTTTTTCCTCCAAAGGCAAATAAATGTCCAATGTCGTAGTTAGCCTCACCTACAGTACTTGTTAAAGTAGATTGTAATTGAGAGTTTAATGATCCTGAATAAGGATCAGTAGCAGCATTTGGGAATACCAATTCTGTTCCACTTACTAAGGTAAAAGTAACAGCCATGTCTACCTCAAACACTTCGTTGTTTCTGTTTAATGTTGCTACCAATTGAGCAAATGCATCATCTTGAGCGTCTCCATTTGCATTGTTTCCATCATCCCAGAAGTTTGTATACTCTCCGTTTGTTGAAATTGCAATTCTAAAAGTTCTCAAAATTTGATCGTTTGCGTCTCTGTTGGTAAGAGACGATCTGTCTTTTATAGGAACAAACTCACTTTCAGTATCACATTCAAAATCTTTTACAGATTTTATTCTTGTTCCTCTATTATAAGTAATGTAGTTTGAAGAATTCTTAGCTGTCGGTGCAGTAAACACATTTGGCTTATCTAAATAAGTTGTCATGGTTTGTACTCCTTGTGGAGTTACACTAAAACGAACTCTAGCACCCGGGCTATCTATACCAAAACCCAGGTATGTTTTAATGTTAGGGTGTTTTTCTGCAATCTCTGGAGCTAATAAAGGAGTTTCTACAACTCTAAATCGCTCTAATTTTCCGTCTTGATCCGGAAAGCTCACAATCACGTTTGAACGTGAATTTGTATCTGATCTTAAAGGTGCGCTAGAAAGTTTTGCTTTTAACCCATTCATATCTAAAGAGAAGATATGATACTGGCCTTTTTTTAGGTTTTTCGAGGTAGTTATTCTACTCGTAGGGTCTAATTTACTTTTTGTCCAATATGTTTTCTGTGCTATAGCTATTGAGCTAAGTAAGAAGAAAACAAGGAACATTTTTAAGGGTAGTTTAATATTCATTGTTTAATCGAAATTAAGGTTGATTGTTGATTATTAGTTTCAAATATAGGTAATTATTTACCTTTGCATAATATATTATGAACAAAAAAATAACATTAAAAGACTTAGGTCCAAAAGATTATAAAGAAACCTGGGATTTCCAAACCGATCTATTAACCGACATCATTGACATTAAAAGAGAAAATAGGCGTGATAATCTGTCTAAAATAACACCCAATTATTTTCTTTTTGTAGAGCATCCTCATGTATATACTTTGGGTAAAAGTGGAGATCAAAGCAACCTGTTAATCAACGAACAACAGCTCAAAGACAAGAATGCAACCTACTATAAAATTAACCGAGGTGGTGATATTACTTATCATGGTCCGGGGCAAATTGTTGGGTATCCCATTTTAGATCTTGAAAACTTCTTTACTGATATTCATAAATACTTAAGGCTTTTAGAGGAAGTAATCATCAAAACATTGGCCGAATACGGAGTGAAAAGTGAAAGAAGTGAAGGTGAAACAGGTGTTTGGCTTGATGTAGGTACTCCTTTTGCCAGAAAGATCTGTGCGATGGGAATTAGAAGCAGCAGATGGGTAACCATGCACGGGTTTGCTTTGAATGTTAATACAGATTTGGGATATTTTGACAATATCATTCCATGTGGAATTCGCGGAAAAGCAGTAACATCTTTAGAGGCTGAGTTAAATAGAAAAGTTGACCTAGAAGAGGTAAAAAGCAAAATACTAAATCACTTTCAACAAGAGTTTGAAGTGGAGGAATTCTTATCAGAAGTCCAACTTTAATTGAGTAGGTAATAATTTAAAAGATTTCCTGTGATATTTTGTAGCTCCTGAGGCAAGAATTGCAGCTCGGTGTTCTTGTGTTGGATAGCCTTTATTCTTATTCCATTTATAGTCTGGAAATTCTTGATGGATCTTTTCCATAAAATCATCTCGATAGGTTTTAGCCAAAACTGAAGCTGCTGCAATACTCTTATACTTGGCATCGCCCTTTACAATGGTTTCATGAGGAATTTCTTTGTATGGTTTGAACTTATTTCCATCTACAATAATAAATTCCGGTGCTACTGAAAGTTGATCTACAGAACGATGCATTCCTGTAATGGAAGCATGCAATACATTCAATTCATCTACTTCTTCATTGTGTACAAAAGAAACTCCGAAGGCGATGGCTTCTTTTTCAATGATAGGGCGTAGTATCTTTCTTTTTGCTTCCGAAATTTGCTTGGAATCGTTTAGAAACTCATGCTCAAAATCTAAGGGTAAAATTACAGCCGCCGCTACCACAGGTCCGGATAAACATCCTCTTCCGGCTTCATCGGTTCCTGCTTCTAATGCAAACCCACTGTAATTGTTTTTAAGCATGGTCAAATATAAAAAAACACCATCATAGTTGATGATGGTGTTTTGGTAATTTATTTAGGCCACCGATACTACTTTCCAGTCGGTCCAAGGGTTACAGTCTTCATCATTAACTATCTTCACTCGAAACCTTGCATAACTTGTTCTTTGTCCAACATAAGCTGCAAAATTAGGTCGAGCCACTGTATCAGATTCATAAACAGTATGACTTTGAGTTGCTCCCCAAACCATATTTCCAGTAGCATCCATATAACCTGTCTCAATTTCGACTCTGTATTCTACAAAAGCCGGAGGTCCGCATTGTGTACAAACTCCTCCAGTATCAAAAGTCCAAGCCATTCCTAGTTGATTACCAATAAAGATTTCTCCTTTTAAATCCGTAACAACTTCATCGCAATCGTCATTGATAACTTCAGTTAATTGTGCGTTCACTGTTGAAATTGCCATCATGGCAAATAATACTAAAACAATTTTTTTCATGATTATAAGAGTTTAAAAGATTAATAGAATTGATAAATGATCCAATTTGACCAAGGATTATTGCAAGTCGTTGAAAAATTTTCAACTCTTACTCTAAATCTTACGTATTTAGATTTATGAGCAATAGTGAATGAATAAGAATGTACCGGCTCTGTACTTATCAATCCATAATCATTAACAGACTCTTGAAAGCTCCAAACAATAGAACCGTCAGGCCATTCAATCCCGTATTCAATTTCTATATCATAAAATATAAATCCCGGAGGTCCACAAGGAGGGTTTGGACATGAAACATCATTTTGCCAAGAATATTCAATAACATTTCCGCTATAATTCATTCCAAACAAGGGCCCAACTACTTCATTGCAGCTGCTGCTAGACGTTCCGCCTATTTGAGCATTTATTCCGATAAGTGGGATACAGAATAACAATACAAAAACAATTTTTTTCATAGTTAAATAGATTAATTAGTTAATAAAAAATGAGGTGATCAGGAAATAACCGGATAAAAGAGATAAACCCAATAATGGAAATAAGGGATCAAGATATCATAGCTATTTTTTTTTGATCGTTCTAAAGATAGATTATTTTCGAATGATTTGAACTAATATAGTGTTAAAAAAGTCCGTCATTGTAATGAAGTAAGTAGTTTTCCGTTTAAAAGTTTACTTTTGCCTATCATAACAAATACCTTATGAAAAGAAACCTTGTCTTATTTTTTGTTTTTGTTTTTTGCTGTAGCCATTTGATGTTTTCGCAACAAAAAACACTAGGAGACAAAGAACGGTTTAACAATAACACATTTGTACCTCGCGACACCACAAACACCAATGTAAAGGTGAAGTTAAGCGGGAAAACCAAGTATACTGATTATAAGATCCTTTCTTTTTTTAAGGACACTACCTATATAGATACCACTCTGACTATTAAAAAGCATTATAAGTTCAATTTTATGAGAAAAGACAACTTTGAGTTGCTTCCTTTTCATAACATCGGACAAACTTTTAATAGTCTAGGATACCAGTTTGATCGTTTGAGCTTGCACCCTGATATTGGATTCAGAGCCAAACAATTCTTTTATCTCAATGTAGAAGATATCAATCATTACGATGTTCCTACTCCTACTTCGGAGATCATGTTCTTAACAACAATGGAGCAAGGACAATTCTTAGAATCATTCTTTACATTGAATTTTTCTAGAAGATTCAACGCTTCTATTGCCTACAAAGGATTGCGTTCTTTAGGAAAATATAGGAATTCATTGGTAAGCCAAGGGAATTTCAGAACAACGTTTCGTTATGAGACCAAAGAAGGTCAGTATACAATTCGCGGACATCTGGCTACACAAGATCTTTTGAATGAAGAAAGTGGTGGATTGACTACAGGAGCTTTACAATCTTTTATTAACAACGATCCTAACTTTACAGACAGAGCTCGTTTGGATGTAAACCTTGACGATACAGAAAACCTATTTAAAGGAAGCAGGTTATATGTTCAGCACGACTTTAAATTACTGGGCAAAAAAGACTCTCTACAACAAAAGAATTTTACCAATTTAAAAATTGGACACACGTTCTTGTCTGAAGGAAAATCCTATGAATTCAAACAAAACTCTTCGACTTCATTTTTAGGAACAGCTACCGCCACAGGTGCGGTTAATGATCGAGTAGAAAATTCTTTTTTAAAGAATGAATTCTTTGTAGAGTTCAATTCCAAATACGTTTTGGGAACTTTTAGAGTGAAATCTAGTTTGATGAACTATTCTTATGGTTATAGCGATATCTTCAATCAGAATTTACCTACAAACACAAGAAAGCTAGAAGGAGATGGAGCGTCTTTTGGAGCAGATTGGAATGCCAAGGTAAAAGGTTTTCAATTGAATGCCACAGGAGAAATTACCCCGGGTAACGGTAGACTTTCCGGAACAAACTTACATGGAAATCTATCTTATAAAAAAGACAGTTTATTTACGATAAAAGCTAGTCTTTTATTGAATTCTAAATCGCCCAACTTTAATTTCTTACTACATCAAAGTACCTATAACGAATACAATTGGGTAAATAATTTTGACAATGTAAGAACTCAAGATCTAGGATTCCAATTTAACTCAAAATGGGTAAATGCCAGTGCCAACTTAACCAATATTGAGAATTACACTTATTTTGGCGAAGACAACCAACCTTACCAATCTTCTGAAAATGTTACATATCTAAAGGTAAAAGCTTCTCGTGAATTCAAGTACAAAAAGTTTGCTCTAGACAACACAATCATGTACCAAAATGTAAGTGGAGGTAGTTCTGTGTTTAGAGTTCCTGAATTTGTAACTCGTAATACGTTATACTATTCTGATTACTGGTTCAAAGGGAAACCTATGAAAGTGCAAATTGGAGCTACTTTTAAATACTTTACCAAGTACAAAGCCAATGCTTATAACCCAATCTTAGCGGAGTTTACATTACAGAACACTACAGATATTGGGTACCCAACAGTAGATTTGTTCTTTAATGCACAAGTAAGAAGAACACGTGTCTATTTTAGAGTTGACAATGCTTTATCTAATGTTGGGAACAAGAATTATTTCTCTGCTCCTAACTATCCGTATCGTGATTTTGTAATCCGTTTTGGATTGGTTTGGAATTGGTTTATCTAAGATCTTAGTTGTCTAATCTTAATTCTCAACGCAGCAAACGTTAAAGTCATAAATGGCGATAACCAGTTAAAGATTGCGTACGCAAAGTATTCTCCTACACCAACTCCCAAAACTCCCGATTGGTAAGCTCCACAGGTATTCCACGGAATTAATACTGAAGTTACTGTTCCGGAATCTTCTAAGGTTCTACTTAAGTTTTCCGGTGCTAAGTCTCTATCTTCAAACGCTTGCTTGAACATCTTCCCAGGAATTACAATTGCTAAGTATTGATCTGAAGCAATAGCATTTAATCCTAAACAGCTTATTACTGTACTGGCAAATAACCCAAAAATAGAGCTTGCCAAAGACAACAATGCTTTGGTAATTTTTGCTAAGGCTCCAATGGCATCCATAATTCCTCCAAAAACCATAGCACAAACAATCAATAAAATAGTCCAAACCATTCCTCCCATTCCTCCCGAACTAAATAATTTTTTTAACCTTTTTATTGTAACCAGCTTTTCTAAGTTGTCTACCTTATATTCAAGTGTACTTTTATCTAAACCAAAAGGAGCTAAAACATTAATAAAGTCTTTTTCTGAAAGAACCTTTTTCAGATCATCTTCTGTAAAAATGTTCTTTAAATACTCATCTGATTTTATTGCAGTTAATTCTTCATTAGTAAAAGCTCCAACATACTCTTTATCATCTATTCCAATATTCGTGCTGTCGAAAACTGAATTAGCAATTACTTCTGTTTTAGAGTTTGATAATCTATCAACTAACGCAGATTGAAAAACTAATGCGAATATAGCAGCCATTACAACACCTGTACCTAATGCAAAAAGAGGTTTTGTTTTGAAAAGTATTAACACTACAACAGTAACAGGAACTAAGAATAACCAAGGGGTAATATTAAAGCTACTTTCAATCGTTGCTAATAAAAAGTCAGTATCAGGGTTTCCTGTAATATCAATACTAAAACTCATGATTACAAAAGCAATGAGAGTGATTACAATTGTTGGAACCGTTGTATAAGCCATGTATTTGATATGAGTAAACAAGTCTGTTCCAGCCATAGCCGGTGCCAAGTTTGTTGTATCACTTAAAGGCGACATTTTATCTCCAAAATAAGCTCCTGAGATCACAGCTCCCGCAATCATCCCTGACGGAATTCCTAAAGCTCCTCCTATTCCTATCAATGCAATCCCTACGGTTGCAGATGTCGTCCATGAACTACCGGTAGCAATAGAAATGATTGCTGCAATGACTACAGATGCCGGTAAGAAAATCTCCGGACTCAATACTTGAAGCCCGTAATATACCATTGCCGGGATGATACCACTTACCAGCCAAGTTCCTGCCAATGCTCCTACCAAGAGAAGAATAAAAATTGGTACCATGATACTTCTCCAATTTTCCCAAATCTCTAAGAACATTCTCACTATAGAGACTCTGTTGAAAAAACCAACGATTGCTGAGACAAGTCCACCTATCAAAAGAATGTAGTGATTGGAATAATCTCCAAACATGGCTCCATCAGCCCAAAAAATATTATATGCTAGGAAGCCTAACAGAACGATAACCGGAATTAAAGATTGGAAAAAACTCAAATCTTTATTTTCCATAATATGTTGGTCTTGAATATCTATTTCTGAAAGGTTCTTATCGTCTTGCATATTTTGATTTTTTTGGAAGTGTAATGTTACGATTTTCGAAGAAGCTACGCAAATGGCTTGATTTCTTACATTTGTGTTTATGGATTCTTTAACTCAGATTGTTTTAGGAGCTGCATGTGGAGAGGTAGCTTTGGGAAAGAAAATAGGAAACAAAGCCATGCTCTTTGGAGCGATAGGAGGAACTATTCCTGATTTGGATGTACTGCTTGGCAATCTTTTTTACGGAAACGAGATAGATCAATTGGCTTTTCACAGGGGATTTATGCATTCCGTTGTTTTTGCCTGTATTGCATCTCTGGTTTTAGGATTCATTCTTTATGAACTCTATAATTCTGGCAGACGAAAAGACACCACCAATCTCAAAGATTGGATTTGGCTCTTCTTTCTCTCTATATTCACACATCCTATTTTGGATAGTTTTACCCCCTACGGAACTCAACTCTTTTTACCTTTTACAGATTACAGAGTTGCTTTTAATAACATCTCTGTGGCAGATCCTTTTTATACGATTCCGTTTTTATTGACCTTGATCGTTGCCATGTTTTTCAAGCGATCAAATCCCAAGCGTTTCAAATGGACAAAAGCTGGAATTTATATAAGTTCTACTTATTTGCTATTTACCATAGGAAACAAGTTATATATGGATAGTGTTTTTAAAAAATCTTTTGAAAAGGCTGAGATCAACTACACTAGATTTAGTGCTCAACCTACCATTTTAAATAATTTTTTGTGGTACAGTGTTGCCGAAACCAATGATCGTTATTACGCTACATTCTATTCCATGTTTGATAAAGGTGATCTAGCTACGTATATGATTCCTATTCCGAAAAATCATGACTTGCTAGATATGAGTCATCAAGACTTAGAAGTTTTAAAGTGGTTTAGCAAAGACTATTTTACTTTGCAAAAAATCGATTCAACCGGACAAATTATATACAAAGATTTGCGCTATCCTCTATTAAAAGAGGACGACGCAAATTCTTCGTTGTTTAGTTTTGAATTGGTCAAAAATGGTGATCGTTGGGATACAAAACCTTTTCAGAGAGATTTTGAAGCCGGAAGCATTTGGGAGTTCATAGAAGGCATTTATGGAAGAGCCTTCAGAGATTTTTAAACCAATGTAGCTTCCTTAGTCAGCATACCTACTTCCAACATACAAGCCTTCATCATTTCGTAGGTTCTTTCGATGTTGTTATCCAATCCGATTGAGAATCTGATCAATCCGTCAGACAATCCCATTTCTTTTTGTTCTTCTTCTGGAATTTCTGAAGAAGTAGAAGATCCCGGAGCAGAGAACAAGGTTTTGTAGAACCCTAAGCTCACTGCCAAATATCCTAAGTTCTTGTGTTGCATTAATTCCATTAACTCATTTGCTTTTTCTAAGCTTCCTGCATCAATGGTTAACATTCCTCCGTAACCATAATCAGGGTTCATCATCGATGTAAATAATTCGTGAGATGGATGCGATTTTAATCCCGGATATACTGTTTTTAATCCTTCAGCTTCAAACTTTTCTGCCAAATACATTGCATTCTTACTGTGCTGCTGTATTCTGATATGCAATGTTCTTAAGTTCTTTAATACTGATGAAGCACGCAAGCTATCCATGGTAGAGCCTAACAACATACTAGCTCCGTCATTTACATTTCTTAACTGATCAATGAATTCTTGCGTACCACAAACCACACCTCCAACAGTATCTGAAGATCCGTTGATGAATTTGGTCAAACTATGTACAACAACATCTGCTCCTAATTTTGCAGGAGCTACAGATAGTGGAGAAAATGTATTGTCTACCACCAAAGCAATTCCGTGCTTTTTAGCCAACTCAGACAATGCTTTAATATCGGCTACTTCTAACAATGGGTTGCTTACTGTTTCGCAATACAACACTTTTGTGTTTTTAGTAATTGCAGCTTCTACTACATCTAACTTTGTAATATCTACAAAAGTGGTTTCAATATTTAATCTTGGAGTGAAGTTCTTTAAAAAAGCATAGGTTCCTCCGTAGATAGTTCTACTGGAAACAATATGATCTCCTGCCTGGCATAATTGCAATAATACCGGTGTAATAGCTCCCATTCCGGATGCAGAAACATTTGCTGTTTCTGTACCTTCCATTGCTGCTAAAGCTTCTCCTAAGTATAGGTTACTTGGTGAAGTGTGTCTTGAATATAAATAACATCCATCAGCATTTCCTTCAAAAGTATCAAACATTGTTTTTGCTGATAGGAATGTATAGGTTGATGAATCAGAAATAGAAGGGTTTACACCTCCAAATTCTCCAAAGTATTGTAAGTCTTGAATATTATCTGCCGGATTAAATTTCATGGTAATTGATTTTAATACCACAAAGCAACAACAGAATAGAATAAAAATCAATCAAATTGATTAATTATAGTTTTATTTTCTATTTTTGATTTAAAATAGGAATATAAATTCTACAAACTTCTTAAAAACAGGTTTCTTACAGAAATATTTTCATCATGGTATTAGACGGAATCGATAAAAGGATTATCACACTTCTTCAAGAAGACAGCAAGCAAACCAATAAGCAAATTGCTTTGCAATTGAATTTATCTGTTACGGCTATTTATGAGCGTATCAAAAAATTGGAAAAAGAAGGGGTCATCAAAAAATATGTTGCGCTTGTAGACAAAGACAAGATCAACAAGTCGTTCTTGATCTTTTGCCATGTCAAATTGCTACAGCACACAAAAGAATTTCTTTCCAATTTTGAAAAAGAAATCGGAAAACTAGATGAGGTTTCTGAATGTTTTCATGTGAGTGGTGATTACGATTATATTCTAAAGATCTTTGTTGAAGATATGAAAGCGTACCGCGAGTTTATGGTAACTAAGCTTACTACCATAAAGCATATTGGCAGTACGCATTCAATTTTTACTATTGGAGAAGTAAAGAACTCTTCCAGTATTTCTTTGTAAGACTACAAACGATCTTTTTCTGAAATACGATCTTTTTGTCGCTTCTTCTTTAGAGACTGGTTTCCGAAATTGTATCTAAACCCAACACGAACATATTGTGTTTCTCTGTTGTCTATGAAATAGTTGTTCTGATCAAGATACGCTGTTGAGATCTTGATGATCTGACTTCTTAAGATGTCTGAAAATCGAAGCGACAAACTTGCTTTGTTGTCAAATAGTTTTTTGGTAATTCCTAACGATAGATCTTCACTACCCTCTACTTGCAAAGATCCTTGAATACCATCAGTAACCATATAGAAACTCAATTCTGCTGAAAGGCTTTTGTCTTTTAAAAATTGATAGCTGGTGGAATAGTATCCGTAATACCCCCATATATTGCTATTTATCAATTGACCATTATTTTCTTGAGCTACAATAATATTCTCGTCATTAAACACACTCTGTTCTGTATAGAATGTCCATCGATCACTCAATGTGAGATTTGTGCTAAAGTTGATTCCATATCCTTTCTTTGTTGGAGCATTTATTGTTGAAAATCGCAGAGAATTGTCTGTATTGTTTTGATAGTTTACCTCTGTCATGTAATCTACTTGATGATTGTAGTACACTTCAAAATTATAAGACTTAAACAGTGTGTATTGCAGTTCGAAATTGTGAGAAATCGCAGGTCTTAGCATGGGATTTCCTTCAAAAAATGAATAGTCGCTGAAATAAAACTTAAAAGGGTTTAACGATGAATAATTCGGCCTGCTGATTCTTTTTCCATACGTTACTCCTATTTGATGATCTTCATTGGATGCATACTGCACATACAAAGTTGGAAACAATTTAAAATAGTTGTTTTTATTTGTTTGGTTGATGGTAATGGATTCTCCTGTTAAAGAAGTGTATTCCCCCCTCAATCCGGCTTTAAAATTCCATTTCTCTAAAGAAGTTTGATAGCTTAGGTATCCGGCTACATTTTTCTCTTTGTATGAAAAAGCATTGGTTCTTGTTGGGTCTAATACATTTTGACCATTGATCTCATTGTAATGCTTTAGATCACTCAAAGATTCTATGTTAGCAAATTTAAATCCAGACTCAAATTTTGTATCTTCATCTAGAGCGTTCTCGTAATCTACTTGACTACTGTAAATAGTGGTCTCTTGCTCGGTCTTTGTAGAGAATAGATTATTTCCAATGTTTATATTCTGTAAATCAAAATAACGGGTAGTTACTTGTTGTCCTCCGTTACCGTCGTAGGTTGTATAGTGTCCGCTAACCAAGAGTTTTTCTTGGTTATTGAACTTCACTTCGTAATCCAGGTCGATTCCCAAATCACTGATAAAATCATCTGCTGAGCTGTTGGTTACAAATGTAGATTCTAAGACATCATTTGCATTTAGCACTTCAGAGTCTGTTGTATTTCTTGCTCTCCAATTTGGCCTCCAATAAAATTGCGTTCCTAAAGTCAAACTACTTTTTGGCGAGATATTGAATTCAGAATTCAAACGAAAATTGTGATTGCCAGACCAGGAGTTTCTATCTAAGAAAGATCGGAATTTAGAATTCCCACCAAAGTCAATTACCTCATCTTCTAGTCGATTGCTTTGACCTCTCGAATGCGAATAGCTTCCGTAAAAATTCACTTTCTTATTCTTAAAGTAATGAGAGGTAAATAGTGATTGCTTCGCAAATCTAGCTTGTGTAAAGCTCCCTCCTACAGTTCCCTTATACCCGGTTACCAGGTTCTTTTTCATTTTGATATTTAATACAGCATTTCCTTCTGCTTCATATTTTGCCGGTGGATTGGTAATTACTTCTACAGAAGTGATTTCTTGTGCTGAGGTTCCTTCTAATAAGTTTTTCAGTTCTTCTCCTGAGAGGTATACTCTTTTGTCATTGATCAAGATCAAAATATTGGCAGAGTTTCTAATGGTTAATTGATCGTTATTCATTAGTACACCCGGTGTCTTTCGTAAAACATCCCAGGCATTCCCAATAGATAGTGTGGTGTTTTCTACATTAAACACCAATCGGTCTATCTTTCTTTTTACCGTAGGTTTCTTTGCTGTGATCTTAATTTCGTCCAATGTTTCTGAATCTTCTGTCAATACAATCTTTCCTAAGTCTTTTGAAGCTTTAAGAGATAACGAACGTGTGTGATCTTTGTACCCTAAGAATGTTACTTTAAGAACATAATCTCCGGCTGTAATGTTCTTAAATACAAATAGGCCTTCTTCGTCTGTGATCTCTCCTTTGTATATAGATTGGTTTTTTGCCTGCACTAAGACCACACTGGCAAATGAAAAGGGTTCTTGATCTTGGTCTACTACTTTTCCTTTCAAGTTTATTTGGGCAAAACCTGTAGACATTATCAGTAAAAATAAAATAGAAGTTATAGTTCTCATGGCTATGTTTTTTGATAGAGCAAATCTCTACAAACCCAGTAAGAATAATGGTTAACCGTGAGTTAATGGGAGGTTAACGTCCATCTGCTTTCTATACCAAATTGTTAACAGGTTTTTCAAACCCCTTTGTTTTAAAGGGCTTTCACAAAAAACAAGGTTAATGATCGGTTAACGTATGTAAAAACGGGGCAATCCTTTGATTTTTGATGTACTTTTGGATTGATGAAAAGAAAGATCAACATATTAATTATTGCGTCATTGGCTGCTGTTATTGCTTTGTCATCTGTACAATACTATTTGATTACCAACACCTTTCAGTTAAAGAAAGATGCCTTTATTAATAAGGTAAAAAGTCAAATGAAATTTATAGATGTAAATGAGCGAGTGGAATCTTGGGATGAAGCTTATAACGATGCTTTAAGTGGTTTGTTGGATCAGTATCAGAACGGATTGTTACCTAAGGAAAAGTTTTTAGGAGATGCTTCAAAATTTATTGACAGCTTAAATACAAAGTTCATTGCTTTTTATGAAAAAAGTATGGAAGAACTTAACTTTAAGTATGAGGTAAATTACCAAGAGCAATTGAATAGTGTCATCCTTTTTCGAGAGCCAGCAAATGATACTATTCTTTCACCTAATAGTGAAAGTGTATTGTTGTTTGGAACTGAGCTAAACCCCAAAACAAGGATAGGTTTTAACACGAATAAGTGGAGCAGTAATGTTTATTCTGATGATGAAAACGATATTACTCCCAACAGAACATTACACTTTGAAGTACGTTCTGAAAGTTTTATTGACATTCCTGAATGGAGAAGTGTAGTCTTACAGCAAATGATCGGGCTACTTTCTTTATCGGTAGTTTCTATTTTGGTTGTGATCTTCCTTTTCATTTATGCTTTGCGTTCTATTATCAAACAAAAGAAGATCTCTGACATTAAAACAGATTTCATCAACAATATTACACATGAGCTAAATACTCCACTCGCAACATTGAGTATTGCAACAAAGTCTTTGCATCAAAAAAAGGTACAAGAAGACGAAACTTTGCTAAAAAATACGATCAGTACAATTGATAGGCAGCGAAATCGCTTACAGAACTTGATCAATCAGGTGTGGAACAATTCTTTGGGTATTGAAGACATTCAACTAGAAAAAACTTCTGTTGTAAGTACTAACTTTTTGCAAACGCTGATCAATGATTATAGATTGAGCAAAAATGACATCACTATTGAGAGTCAGTTAGAAGAGAGTAATTCTTTGGTTGAGGTTGATCAGTTTCATATGACCACAGCATTATTGAACATTTTAGACAATGCTGTAAAGTATGGCGGAACAGAGATCTTAATTACTTCAAAAACTATGAATAATCAGCTTCAGGTCTCTATACAAGACAATGGTATTGGAATTTCTAAAGAGCAGTTAAAAAGAGTTTTTGAGAAGTTTTACAGAGCTGAAAATCAAGATATACATAACATCAAAGGTTTAGGATTGGGCTTGTACTATGTACATCAAATTGTAAAAGCTCATGAAGGAAGTATTGTATTGGAAAGTAAATTAAAACACGGAACTCAGGTTCTTATCAATATCCCTATTAAAAAAGCATGAAACAGATCTTATTAGCAGAAGACGATTTTGATTTTGGCAGCATTTTAAAGCAGTATTTAGAGTTACATGACTTTAAAGTATTGTGGGCAAAAGACGGTACAGAAGCTTTTGAGGTTTTTCAAAAGAACGAAGTGTCTATTTGCATCCTCGATGTAATGATGCCGAAGATTGATGGGTTTACATTGGCCGAAAAGATTGTTGCTTTGGAACCGGAAACTCCTTTTTTGTTCTTAACGGCAAGAGGACAAAAGGAAGATAAGATCAAAGGTTTGAAATTAGGTGCAGATGATTATATTGTTAAACCTTTTGAAGCTGATGAGCTTATTTTAAGAATTCAGAATATCATTAAGAGAAGTAAAAAGACAACAGCTGCTATTTTATCTCAGGAGATAACCATTGGATCATACACGTTTAATTCTGACAACTTATTGTTAGTGCACAGCAATAAGACTCAAAGAATTACCGAAAAAGAAGCTTTACTGCTTCAGTTCTTATATCAAAACAAAAATCAGTTGGTAAAGCGAGACCAAATCTTGAATGCTGTGTGGGAGCAAAACGATTTTTTCTCAGGTCGAAGTATGGATGTATTCATCAGCAGGCTCAGAAAATATCTTTCTGAAGATCCTTCTATTCGTATAGAAAGTATTCGAGGTGTAGGTCTGGAATTTAAAATTAAAGAATAACAAAAAACATTTAAAAGTATTTTGAAAATCAAGGATTTACAATTCTTGAACAGTTGTACTATTGTCTAATTATTAAAATTAACATACTATGAAATCTATAAAAATCGTAACCTTATTTGTGTTGGCTCTTTGTATACATCTATCAACATTTGGGCAAACCACTCCAACACCACCAACTCCTCCAGAAACAAATTCTAACTCGTCTTACAGCTATCGTTCTACAGGAAGCAAGTCTTCTCATTCGATCTCTATTAGCAATGACAACGATACTTATAAATTAAGAGCTCGTTACAACAAAAAGCTGACATCAAAAATCAGAACGTTCTTAATGAAGAAACTAACCAATAAGAATTACTACAAGGTTGGAACTTCATCGCATTGGAAAATTGAAAAGAATGATGAGTCTGTATTTTATTGTAAACTGGCTAAGAACTCTTTGAAGATCTATATGGATAAAGAATCTTTTTCAGGTTCATTTCAAAAAGAGATCATTGCTATGGGAAAAGAGTTGAGGTATCTAATCTCAGGGAGGAATGCTGTTGAAGAAAACAAACGTGAATTGGAAAGAGCAGAAAGGGAGCTTAAAAGAGCCCAAAAAGCTTTAAAAGAAGCTCAGGATCGTTTGAATGACCACTAAAAAAAAGCCTCAAGTTTCTTGAGGCTTTTTTATTGTTATGATTTAACTAAAATGATCTTTTCCAATTGTTTCTCAACCAATTTCTTATAGAACTCTTTTAGTTCTTGATAATAAACCGGCGATATCTTTCCTTCGTTAAACTCCGTCATACAAACAACACTGATCTTATTACCACTATGCTTTACTTGATATTTGAATACTCCGATATTGTCTCTCATTCCAACAGCCATTTGCTCCGGTAAAGACTCTACAGTATATCCTTCCGGGATAACTATAGTAATGTTAAACTTATCTTTCCAAGGAGAAGCAAAATCAACAGGAAATTTTCTCTCTTTTGCCTTAAAAGGATTCACCTTTTGAGTAAAGAACAACATCGGACTGATATAGATCTTTCCATTGATCTCTTCAATTAAATCTTCTGATGAGAATTTTACCATTCGGGTAATTGGCTTTCCAAGATCTAGCTTATTGGAAACTTTAAAGTTCTCTACATCTATATCATATTTATCCTGCATTTGAGTTAATATTTCCTCTTCTTTAATGCTATTGTAACGATTTCTAAAGTTCAAAGCACTCAGATTTGAATATTTAGATCGTATCATTCCTTCTGTTACTGCTTCATCAAAATCCATCTTTACATTTACAAAATGTTCTTCTGTTGCCGGACTTGAAGCTTTTAATGAAACCCATGAAGAACTTCCGTTCTTTTTCACAACTCTTCCGTTCCAGTTCAAGGCTCTAACCGGTAAAATATTAGGCAATCCATATTTTTCTGTAGCATCCAGTAAAACATATCCTTCCCCTACATTTACCATAGTAATCACATAGTTAAAACCGTCAATCGTTGGGAATAAAGGCACCCCATTATTTCTGGTACTTACCAATACCGGATTTGCATTCAATCCAGCGCTACGCAACATAGAGGTTAACATCAAGTTGATATCTGCAACATTACCTACACCTGTTTTGTACGCTTTTCTTACTCCAGCATCTGAGGTTTTTCCGTAGTATCCATTCCATTTTACTTTTCCCTTTACAAATTGATAGATCAAAGCTATTTTCTCAAGGCTATTACTTTTTCCTGCTATCAATGAGGCAAGGTCATCTTTGTAATATCCGGATTTATTAAGTTCTCCTCCAAAAGATTTAGCCGAATAGATTTGCTTTGTTACTTTATCCCAAGAGGTAGAAAAAAACTTTGGTATTGAGTTAGGAGGTTGTATAGATGTTAGTTCATATTTTAATCCTCCTCTATAGTTTTTGATATTGTCTACAAAAGGCTCATCATCATTCAATGCCGGAATATTCTCCCCATTGTATTTAGAAATCACATTACCAGACGTTCTCTTGATTTCAGGTGCGATTGTATAAAATCCTTTAGATAGAGTGTTGAATTTTAATGATTCTAGAATCGAAATAGAATAGTATAATTTTCGAACGGGAATATCAAACTGAAATTCTAGATCATCAATACTGGTAGGATAAGGTGATGTAATTTTGTATTTCCATTCTACAACAGAACCTTCTTTTACATTGGGCATTGTAATTTTTTTCTTGCTTATGTATTTGCTGGCTTTTGTTTGAAAGACATCCTTACTGTTCAGTTTTGTCTTCACAATCTTTCCATCTTCCAGATTGTAGGTATAGGCCTTAATTCCGGTAACTTTTTCTACATTTCCGCTTTCCGGCCTGTAGTAAGAGATTTCTTTAGTTGCTTTATCAAATCCTTCTTTATCATATATTTTAAGTCTTGTATGGTATTCCGTCATTAAAATATACCCATCATGTGAAGAATAGGTATAATAGGTTCTTCTATACTTGTACAAGTAAGCAGCGGCAGCTGTAGAATCTTTTTCATAGGATTTCTCTAGCAATTCTTCTTTTGATACTTTCCCAAACTTATAGTCTTGAGAAAATACCACTGTAGCAGAAGCTACGAGCAGTAAGCTCATTATCATTCTTTTCATGGTTGTTGATTTTTGTTAGCTTTTTTTTATGATTTGGTTGTTATTTCTATATAGGAATTTTGTGCTTGGATTAGTTTGTTAAAGAATTCTTTTAAACTCTGGTATTCTTCGCTTGAATACACTCTTTTGTTGAACATATATCTCATAAAGATGTTCACCTTATTTTCTTTCTGCTGCGCCTTCATCATAAAGACCCCACCTTGATTTGGCAATACAAATCGAATGTCTTCCGGAATCTTTTTTACTGTATATTTCTCCGGGATTTCCAGACTTAAATTATAGGTATATCGTGAAGGAATCCCAAAATCTACAGGATATTTTCTTTCTTTTAGTTTTAATGGATTTTGCGTAATTCGCTCGTCAAAAAATGGATTGATTCTGATATTTTGATAGGTTTCTGAATCATCAAAGAACTCTACATCAAATTCCTCAACAAGTTCTTTATCCAGTTGGCCTTTGTTCAGAACTTTATGGTCTTTAATTTCTAAATATGGATTTTGAGATTCTACTTTTTCCAAATATTGCTCTTTGCTCATGGTTGTTAATTCCTCTCTTTTATCGGAAGCTTTATAACCTCTTTGAGTTACAATCATCTTTCCTTCAAAAGCATTTTCTTCATTGAGCTTCAGGTTCAGCTTGGTTCCAACGGAGCTGGCTTGGTTCATACGAATTCCTTCCCAATAACTTCCTTTCTTAAAGTCTAACACACGTACTTTTCCGTTTAAACAACGAAAGTGTACCTGCCCAAATGCTAAAAATTTATCTGTAGCATCTAAGAAGTAATTTTTCCCATTGATCACTGCTTTGACAATGATATAATTAAAATCGTTGATCACAGGAAAAAGATCTGTAGGAATTCCTTTTTGTCGAGTTGCCAATACAACCGGATAGCTTTCTATGTTTAATGCTTGTAATGTGTTGTAAAGTGACATATTGATAACATCTACTCCTCCTGTCTTTTCTTCAAAGCCCTTTTTTACATTCATCTCTTGTCCTGAGAAATAGCTTCCATCCCAGTTAAAATGTTGTTGAGTGTACTTATAGGCTTTTTTGGCTTTTTTCATTGGATCAGCCTCATTCAAAATCTCTGCTGGTAATTGTCTTTTGAAAAAGCCTTTTTTAGACGTTTGATTGTTTAAAAAACGATCTTTTAATTCTTTGTCTGCGTCTTTCCAAGTAGAAGTATATTTCTTCACCTTTGTACGAGTTGTAGATTGACTATAACTGTTGGCGTTTTCTTTGTATTCTTGACTCGTAAATGAAATTAGATCGAAGATCAATCGAGAAATAAAGTTTCGTTCCGATGTCATGTATTCTTCCTTTTGAAAAGCAGGAATATTATACATCGCATAGGAAAACTTCACGCAGTTTCCTCCGCCCAGCCCAGGAATACTCACACATTGATTTACGATACTTGGCTTGTCTTCATCCAACGTTAAGAACCCTTTGATACGAACATTGTATTTCCAATTTGCTAAGATCGCAGCAGTATACCTACTTTGTATTTTAGGAATATCTGATTGAAATACCCAATCATTTAAATTTTGTTTATAGGGTGAATGTAACGAATAACGATACTCGATTACAGAGCCTTCTTTCACATTAGGTAAAGTAAAACTTACCTCTGTCCATTTATTTCCCAAATCTTTAGTAAAGACATCTTTGCTTTGAAATTCATCAGTTTTAATAGCTCCATCTGATGCTAGGTTGTAGGTTACAGCTCTAATGTCTTTGATCTTTTCTTCTCCGTAAATTCTAATTTTTACTGTTGCTTTGTTAAAAGCTTCTTTCTTAAATATCTTGATTCGCTCATAGTAATCGCTAATCAGATTTAGGTTTCTCCCACTTTCATCGTGGTAGGTATTTCCTTTATCTAACAAAACCACAGCACTAGCTTCCGGGTCATTTGTATAAGAAGTCATTTTTAGTTCTTCTTCTGTTGTTTGCCCTAGCTTGAATGTGTCATTTTTTTGTGCATGTCCACTGTATGCAACTATAAAAAACAGCAATAAAATTTTCTTCATTATTTACTTTTTTTTCAGAGCGATCTTCATATTGTCATATCTCGCTATTCTTCTCCTAAACTTTCTGTACACATCGTAATCTTCTTTTGGGTACAGGCCATGTTTTATCAGCAACTTCTTTTTGTATAGTAGTGTTGAATCATCTACTTTTTCAATTGACATTTCATAGCTTCCAAACTTTGAGGTAAGATTCACTTTTTCAGGTAATGTAATGATCGAATATCCTTCGGGAAGTTTAATTGTATATTCATCTACATCTTTATAACCTCTGTTTACTTTCAATGGAAATTTTCTGTTTCGGTATCGCTTAGGCACAAAACTATTTCTGTTGAAAACATTGATTCTAAAAATAAACTCATCTTGACTCAAAGAGGCAAATCCTTCTGCGCTTAGTTTTAGCTTTTCTTGAAACTCTATAGCATCTTTATCATTCTCTAATTCTATAGATTCAACTTCTAAATTGTTGTTGTACTTCCAAACACCACTTTTGTAGTATTCTATTTGATCTTTTTGAGATCGATCTTCTAAAAAGTAAGTGTTGTTGTATCGTATTCCGGTAGACTTTCTTTCTAAGGTAGCTGTAAAATTCCCTTGAGGGTCAAAAGCAACCGTTGCTTTGGTATCTTTTAGATTGTCTTCATTCAGATAGGCCGGAGTTCTTTTAATCACTCCTCCTTCTGAAGTAACTACCAACACATCTCTATTGTCTGTAAAGTCTCCTAAAAAGCCAAAAGGAATTGATTGATTGGTACATTCTAACCACACATCATTTCCATTGTTTGGAATATTTAGAATTACATGATTTCCTTGTATCAAGGAGGCAAAGTCTTTTTCAAAAGATACTTGATCTCCTTCATTGGCTTCTACATGCACATAGTAGGATTCTACTCCAACAACATCCAATAATGCTTTGGTATAATTGGTCAATCCTTTACAATCTCCGTATCCTACTTTATCTACCTGATTGGCTGCAATGGGTTGTATTCCTCCAATTCCAACTTGTACGCTAATGTAACGTGTTTTATCTTGAACAAATTGATATACAATCTTTGCTTTTTCAATATCAGTTTCGGCTTCAGAAGTTAAGGCTAGAATCTTCTTTTGGGTAGCTTCGTCTACATGATCTTTTCCTATAAGAATCTTATCTTTCATCCAATTACCAAACTCTTTCCAATTGGTATAACTTCCTTTAACTCCTTCTGTACTAAATGTATTTAGGCTTACCAATAATTTGGGGCGTAGGTTATCAAAAGAAGGTGCCATAGACTCAGACTTAATAGACTTGGTTTTGCCAATAGTATAGTGTAATTGTCCTTCTGCTGAGTTGTTTTGAATGTCGAAGCCTTCAAAATTTCGTTCTTTCGTTGTAATTCCCATAGACACCGGATAATTCACTTTAAATGAACTGCTCTCTACAGTTATGTAGTAGGAAGAAATGGGTCTCCAACTAGGAATAAATGCTGTTGATGAGCTTTTGTATTCAGATTCAAACACCATGGTATAAGGATAGGAAATAGGTGTATAATCCATATACATAACTCTGGAATCTGAGTACAAAGTACCTCCATCGACTGCACTAACGTCTATAAATTTTTTCTTTGAAAACTTTTTGATCTCTTTTCCTTGCGCATTATAGATTCTGGCTTCTAGTTTTGCAATTTTTGAATTGTTATCGTAATGAGCGGTTGCAAAAGCATTTAAAAAGTTGTCTCCCATTTTGTTTAAAACGGTAATGACAGTTCTTTGTTTGATCTCCATTTGGTCAATGCCCTTTACATTAACTAGCATATCATTTTGTCTGATTACAACATTAGAGTCTTCAAGCAATTCAATAGGAATTGTTGATACTTTAAGGCTTGCTTCAGACTGGCTAAATAGCTGAAATGCTGCTAACAAAAAGACTAGAGATGAGAATAGCAATTTTTTCTTCATGTGTCTGGCTTGTTAATTGACTGCAAGATAAAAAAATAACCCAAGGATAAAAAATCCTTGGGTTATGAATCTTAAGGTAAATCTTTCAGACTTATGCCTTTGTTCTTACTTCAAAAGACATCTCTACTAGATCATCAATAAATTTATCTTTCAAGTTATCATACCATTTCTTAGAACCATATTTTACATTAAAATCAGCTCTATCAATATTAAAGTTATCACTCTTGAACACATTTACTCCGTTCTCTTGTGTTAAAGAAGCCGGAATTGTAATACTCTTTGTAACGTCTTTGATCGTTAAGTTTCCTGTAACTGCTAATTTCCCATCTTTCTCTTCAACAGAAGTGATTACAAACTTAGAAGTTGGGAATTTCTCAACATCAAAGAAATCTCCGTTGCTTAGGTGTCCAACTAATTTAGCTCCGTATTCAGGGTTTTTAATGTCTAAGTTCTTGATTGTAGCCATATCAACGATAAACTCTCCTCCGGTGATCTTTCCATTTTCAACTACTAGTGAGCTTTCTTTTAAAGCTACTGTACCATTATGAGCTCCTCCTGGCTTTGTTCCTTTCCAGTTAAGAATAGAAGCACTAAGATCTACATTGTTTACAACAGCTACTTTTTCAACTTTTACTTCTTCTTTTGCCTCTACCTTCTCTTTCTTTTCTCCTTTACAAGAAACTAAAATTGCAGAAACCGCAACAATTGCAATAATTACTTTTTTCATTTGAGTTAAATTATAATACGTGTTTAAAATTATTTTCCATGGCAAATATACAATAAATTAGTTTCCATGGAAACTAATTCGGTTATTTTTTATCTTTTGTATCAATAAGGATTGTTACCGGTCCGTCATTTAACAGTTCAACTTTCATATCGGCTCCAAATTCTCCTGTTTGTACTTTTTTGTCTATCTCTGTTTCCAGTTGTTTTACAAATGCTTCGTATAGTGGAATGGCTACATCGGGTTTTGCTGCTTTGATATAACTGGGTCTGTTTCCTTTTTTGGTGGATGCATGCAGTGTAAACTGACTCACCACAATGGCTTCTCCATTTACATCCAATAAAGAGGTATTCATCACACCTTCTTCATCATTAAATATTCTGAGGTTTGCAATTTTTTTGGAGAGCCATGCTATATCTTCTTGTGTATCGGCATTTTCAATTCCTAAAAGGATCAATAATCCTTGTTGAATGTTTGCCACTTTTTCTCCTTCAATCGTAACGCTTGCTTTAGAAACTCGCTGAATTACTGCCTTCATGTTATTCGTTTTCCCAAATATCTGTTCTGTAATGTTCTTCTTCTCCTTCTAAGATCTGTAGGTAGCTTTTGTATCTAGACCAAGAGATTACTTCTTCTTCTAAAGCTGCTTTTACTGCACATTGTGGTTCTTTTACATGAATACAGTTGTTAAACTTGCAATGTTCTTTTAGAGCAAAGAATTCCGGGAAATAATCTCCTAATTCTTCTTTACTCATGTCTACCACACCAAATCCTTTGATTCCGGGTGTATCGATTATTTTAGCGCCAAAGCTCAGGTCAAACATTTCTGCAAAAGTTGTAGTATGTTGCCCCTGTTTGTGCTGCTCTGAAATTTCTTTGGTTTTAAGATCTAATCCGGGCTCTATAGCATTTACCAAGGTTGTCTTCCCTACTCCAGAATGTCCTGAGAACATACTTACTTTGCCTTTCATCAGCTCTTTAACAAGCTCTACATTGGTGTTTTCTGTTGCTGAAACTTCTATGCATTGATATCCGATAGCTTCATAGATATCTTTTAGATACAAGATCTCTGCACGTTCTTCTATCTCATAGGTATCGATCTTATTAAAGATCAAAACTGCTTTGATAGAATAGGCTTCTGCCGTGATCAAAAAACGATCGATAAACGTAGTTAAGGTAGGCGGATTGTTGATTGTAACTAACAAAAACACCTGATCTATGTTAGAAGCAATTACGTGTGTTTGTTTAGAAAGGTTTACAGATTTACGAACGATATAGTTTCTACGTTCGTGAATATCACTAATTACTCCCACTTCTTCGTCTCCAATGGTTTCTAATTCAAAATCTACTTCATCACCTACAGCAATAGGGTTTGTACTCTTGATTCCTTTGATACGGAACTTCCCTTTAATTCTGCATTTGTGTAGGTTTCCGGCATCGGATTTTACCCAATACCAACTTCCGGTCGATTTATATACTGTTCCTATCATTCTTCAACATTTATTGTATTGGCACCATTTTTGACTATCTTAGAAAGTCATTTAACTTAAAACAAATATCATGAAAAAATTCTATTTAGTAGTTGCCCTTTTGGGTTGTATTTATACCGCTGATGCTCAGATGTATGAATATAAAGTAATCACCAGCGTCGAATCTATTATCCCTAGCGGTTTAGGAAGATCTCGTATCGTTTCTGCCGACGACGAACGCAACTACAAAGATTTTACATCTAAGAGAACTGATGGAAAATCTGAAAAAGACAAGAGGAACAAATCCAACCGTTCTAGCATTCGTGTAAAGAATTTTGAAGAAACCAAATTGTTGAACTTTTTCAACTTAGGTGGAATTCGTTTTCAAAACATTGCGGCTAACGATGCTGTAATGACTTCAAAGATCAACACCATGGTTGAAAATGGTTGGGAGCTAGCCTTTGTCACCAGCGCCGTAGAAAGCTACGGTGGAAAAGGAGATAATAACGGTATTTTTATTACTCGATATATTTTCAAGAAAAAGAAGTCTTAATAAAAAAAGCCCCGAAGTTTCGGGGCTTTTTTTTTGACCTTCATTAAGATCATACCTATACGGAAGGTACTCTCTAAAATAGACTACTTCACCTCAAAGAATTGAGGCTCGTAGTGACTTCTCACTTTATGCGTTGATGATCTTCTTTTGGTGATTGATCGATTCTTGGTGAATGGCTTTGAATACTTTTAACACAAACTCTTCACTCAAGTTGTTCTCTTCTCCTTCCAAGATCATTTTTCCTAAGATCTCGTTCCATCTTCTCGATTGAAGGATCGCAACGTTCTTATCTCTCTTCAATTCTCCAATTCCGTCTGCAATCTTCATTCTTCTTCCCAATGTTTCAATCAACTGATGATCTAATACATCAATCTGTGTACGTAAGGTGTTCAACGCATTTCTGTAGTCTGCTTCTGTATCTGTAGACTTACGAATCTTTAAATCAACCATCATTTGGATCAAAGTACTTGGTGTGATCTGCTGTTTTGCATCTGACCAAGCATTGTCAGGATCGTAATGTGTTTCAACCATCAATCCATCAAAATTCAAATCCAATGCTGTTTGACAGATATCAAAAATAATATCACGTCTTCCTGCAATATGCGATGGGTCACAGATCAAAGGAAGATCCGGGAAACGGTTTTGCAATTCTATAGGAATTTGCCAGTTTGGGTTGTTACGGTATCTGGTTTTCTCATAGGTTGAAAATCCTCTGTGAATGGCTCCTAATTTTTGAATGTCTGCCGAATACAAACGTTCTATGGCTCCTAACCATAATGGTAAATCTGGGTTTACCGGATTTTTTACCAACACGATCTTATCGGTTCCTTTTAAAGCATCTGCAATCTCCTGAACAATAAAAGGACTTACGGTTGTTCTAGCTCCGATCCATAGAATGTCTACGTCGTGCTCTAAGGCTAAGTCTACGTGGTTGGAATTTGCTACCTCGGTAGAGATTAACATTCCTGTTTCTTCTTTGGCTCTTTTCAACCATTTTAATCCTAAGGCTCCTACTCCTTCAAAATTACCGGGTCTTGTTCTAGGTTTCCAAATTCCTGCTCTTAAGACTGTTGCATCTGTATCTTTTAATTCGTGTGCAATTTTCAGTACTTGTTCTTCCGTCTCTGCACTACACGGTCCGCCAATAACCAATGGGTGACTTAACCCAAAGTCATTTAACCAACCTCTTAATTCTTTTTTATTTTCCATTGTTTGTTGTTGTCTTATCGAATTCCGTTTAAAATATTCTTTATGTGATTTGTATTTTCCATCTCTTCATAGATCGCCTGAAAGTTGTTCTCCTGCATGAGTTCTTTAAACTTCTGCAAGTTCCCTATATATTCTTCCAAGGTTTCTATGACATTGGTTTTGTTTTGTTCAAAAATAGGTGCCCACATGGCCGGTGAGCTTTTTGCCAAGCGCACTGTAGATTCAAATCCACTTCCTGCCATGTCAAAAATGTCTCGTTCGTTCTTCTCTTTTTCAATTACTGTTTTCCCTAACATGAAGGAACTAATGTGTGATAAGTGAGATACGTATGCTATGTGCTTGTCGTGTGAAATTGGGTCCATATAACGAATTCTCATCCCTATTTTGGAAAACAGTTCCAAGGCTCTTTCTTGTAATTTAAAGGCTGTCTTTTCTACTTCACAAATGATGTTTGTTTTTTGCTGATAGAGTCCTTTCATTGCTGCCTTGGGTCCTGAAAACTCGGTTCCTGCAATGGGGTGAGACGCTAAAAAGTTTCTTCTCTTAGGGTGCTCTTTTACAATCTCGCAGATGTCTTGCTTGGTAGAGCCTACATCAATCACCACAGCATTGTCATGTACTGCATCCAGCACATTGGTTAAAACACTTAGCGTAGCGTTTACAGGGATCGCTACAAAAACAATATCTGCATCAGACAGCGCATCAAAAGTAACTGCTTCATGAATCACTCCCAGTTCTTTTGCCTCCTTCAGATGATCTGAATTTTGATCGATCCCGAAAATTTTTGCTTCCGGATATTGTTCTTGAATATCCAAGGCAAAGCTTCCGCCAATCAATCCCGTTCCTATTATAAATACGTTCATTTTTTAATAATCAATTATCAATGATTCAATGATCATTCTTAACTGTAATCTTCTATTTTACTAATCCTATCGTCTTTGAAAAAGAAAATGCTTTTTCCATTGATATTCATTTCTTGTCCTTTCTTCATTTTATCACCTACATCTACTTTTAAAGTAGCTCTATAGCTTACCAAAGCAATACAGTGATCGTCTTTGTGCTCTACACTCAGAATTTCCTTTTTCCTTTTAGAGAACATTTCCGTTCCTCTTTGTGCTTGTTTCTTAAAGGCTTTTAATCCTTCTAACTTCATCGTCAACTCGTTTTTCACATAATTCTCAAATACTACTTTTGAGTGTAGTGGCAATAACATCTTTTTCATGTTAAAGGAATTATATCCTTGCACGTAGAGGTTGATTAAATCCAATTGTCTTTTCATATGATTTTATTTTGTTTGTTTTTCTTTTAAAATCGGCTTAATGCTTCTTCAATTGTATCTTCGGGTACACATAAGGAAAATCGGATGTATCCTTTTCCTTGATTTCCAAAGATAGATCCCGGTGCTACGAAAATATCTTTGTCGTATAAGAGCTCGTCAATTACAGTTTCTGAGCTTTTCCCTTCGGGTAATTTTGCCCAAACAAACATTCCTGAAGCATTACGATTGTAAGTGCAATTCAATTTGTCTGCCAATTGCCAGACCAACTTTCGTCTTTCTTCGTAGATCTTATTGATCTCTTCAAACCATGTAGTAGACATTTGTAATGCTGCTACGGCTCCTTTTTGAATTCCGTAGAACATTCCTGAATCCATTTGAGTTTTCACACGTAATACATCTTGTAAATGTGATGCTTTTCCTAACAGCATTCCTACGCGCCATCCTGCCATGTTAAAAGCTTTGCTTAAAGAATTCAATTCTAGCGCAACTTCTTTGGCTCCTTCAATTGCTAACAGACTTTGTGGTTTATCGTTTAAGATAAAGCTATACGGATTGTCGTTGACAATGAGTATTTGATGTTTTTTAGCAAAAGTGATCAGTCTTTCAAACAAGTCTTTATCTCCTTTGGCTCCTGTTGGCATATGCGGATAGCTTACCCACATAACTTTTACTTTTGACAGATCTTGTTGCTCTAAGGCTTCCAAATCGGGTTGCCAATTGCTTTCTTCTTTTAATTCATAGTAAACCGGAGTGGCTTCTACCAAATGTGTCACTGAGGTATAGGTTGGGTATCCCGGATTAGGAATCAACACTTCATCTCCTTTGTTTAAAAAAGCCATAGAAATATGTAAAATTCCTTCTTTACTTCCCATCAAAGGCAATACTTCGCTTCCCGAATCTATCTGTGTATTGTAATGCTTTTGGTAAAAATCTGCTACTGCAGATCTAAATTCCGGCAAGCCTTGGTAACTCTGATATTTATGTGCACCTACGTCTGTTACTGCTTCTTGAATAGCTTTGATCACCTCTTGTGGAGGTTGTAAATCGGGACTTCCTATTCCTATATTGATAATAGGCTTCCCTTGGGCTGCCAAGCCGCGTACTTCTTTCAACTTTTTAGAGAAGTAGTATTCTTGTATTTGTTGTAATCTGTTTGCCGGTTCTCTCATGATCTTCCGTTCTTATATTCTCCTAATATGGTAAATTCTTCTGCCATGATCTCTATAACTGCCTTTGCTTTTGCATAGTCTTCGTAAGTATCAAAGGTAACATCTACAAAAAAGGCGTATTTCCATGGGGTTTCTATTTTGGGTAGCGACTGAATTTTTGTTAGGTTGAGCTTGCAATCGCTCATTACATTTAACAGTGCTGCCAAGCTTCCTCTTTTGTGTTCTAATTCAAATTTTAAAGAGGCTTTGTTTATTTGATTCTGAGCACTTCCAGTGTCTTCAATGTCTAAAGAATCGTTTGCTACTCGGTGACTTCGAGTGACCTCAGTCACCGGTTTTTGTACAATGACAAAACGTGTTGCGTTGTTGCGAATGGTTTGGATATCGTCTTCTAAAACTTCTAAATCAAACAGATCGGCTGCTTTTTTGGGAGCGATAGCTGCCACTCCTTTCAACTCATTTTTTGCGATACGCTGTGCTACTTCGGCGGTATCTACATCTTCTACTAGTTTGATGTGCCTATGTCCTTTAAAGAACTCTTTACATTGCAACAAAGCCATAGGATGCGAACATACTTCTTGAATATCTTCGATCTGCTGACCAGGCATAGCCATTAAATGGTGGTGAATGTTTAAATAGTATTCTCCACAGATTTTCAACCCATTATAATCTATTAGTGCGTAATTGGGAATGATGGATCCGGCGATGGTATTTTCTAAAGCCATGATACCGTAATCGCAGTTCCCTAAGGTTAAGCATTCTACCAATCCATCAAAAGAAAGGAACTCATGAATCTCTGCTTCATCTCCAAAATAATCTCTGGCAACGCTATAGTGGTTGGATCCTCGAACTCCTTGTATGGCTACTCTTTTTTTCATTTTGTTGTAAAAAAAAAGTCTCGAAAAATCGAGACTTTATACTGGTTATATTTTTGCATTATATACACGCACAAAGTCTCAGCTCTTATTAAAAAAATAAAAGTAAAAATAGAAACCTTGCCAAACGTGTTGTAAACTCATTTCGTGTTTGTTTGGTGACAAATCTAAGTATTAAAATGAAATAAACAAATATTCTTTTATTGATTTTTAAAGAATTAACAATTCCATAAAAAAACCTCCCAAAAATGGGAGGTTCCAAACTTAATCAACTCACAATGATGCATAAACCCCCTACAGTTTATGCACAATCTACTCTTTCATCAATGTAATGCTTCCTATCCTTATCGGTTTGGATTCTAGCGATGTACAAACCTCTTTTAAGGTTAGTTACATTAACATCGACTTCGTGAGAATTGATATTCAAAGAAAGCATTTTTTTTTCATTTAAATCAAATAATTCTGCTTTTGTTATCTTCTGATTTGGAGATTGTAAGGTCTATTGCCCTTACAATGGTTTTTGTCTGATGCTTTTAACTAAATGATTCTTAATGTTGGTTTGTAGTACTATGGATGCGTGAAATGTGCAGCGAGTCTTTCTGGATTAGCCCTACCTAATAATGTGTGTATGCAAGTTACCGTCTTAGCATATAGCTATATGGTTTGACTCACTTTTCTTTTTTAGGGGGTCCCTGCTGGGGACGAACAGGAACCTAAGAGCGCTATTCCCGAGGCGATCCTAAAACACCATACTTCATGATGAGGACTTTAATGGTAATGGATCTGGGTAACGTATGCACTCTCCTATGCTGCGCAGTGGTATTTGTATTCTCCTTGGTTATAACTATGGATCGCTCCGTAGTTTCTCAGGGCTTCTAAGGCGGGATAGAGTTCTAACAGAAGGTTTATTCCTTCTACTTTGTCTAAAATTTCTTTGCTGGTTAAATGTTGATCTCCCATCACAGCTAATACAGATTGCTGCTTGGGTGTAAATGCTTTTGCAATCATGGAAGTTTGTTTTTAAATGATGTTGTAAAAGTAGTTTACACCCTGAAGTTGAAAGGCTTAAAAACGATGAATGGAGGGTTTGTTTCGGTGAGGAGATTCGTTATTAAGATTGAAAGCTCTTAGTAACCATATCATTTCTTACTTTTATTCTATGGGAAAGAAAGTTTTGTATGTCTTAGCTATCACTGTAGGTATTATTTTTACCACAGGCTTTCTTGTAGGGCTTATAGAGGTAATTGTTATTGTAGCTTCATCAAGCTGAGCAACTTTTAAAATAGGTTTCTTTTTAGGTAATGTAGCCTATCTTATTATCGGAGTTATATTGATTCGGTATGGATATAAAAAGTTCAACCCCAAAAACAATGCGGATAAAGAAAGTATTGAGGATATTGGAAGAGATTGAATGTTGGAAATGAAATTGAAATCGAAATTCAAGTTCAAAATCAGTTTCAGTTTCAGTTTCAAATTAATTACTTCATTATAACACCTTAACCACACCTGTTTTAGTGAGTTTAAAATTTCACCCAAAACGGGTATTGTCCACTATCATAAACCGACTTAAATTGCCCTCACATAATGCTTAGAAATTTATCCTCTCCTCTGAATTTCAAACTATTTGGTAATAGAACCCTAATTTTTAAAACAACCAAATTCTATGGAAATCAAAGAATACAGAGGTGCTCTAAATAACAAAATGTACTTTGTTTATTTACACAAAGGATCAGTATCTTCAGATTGTGATTCTTCAGTACCCCCTGTTTTTCCAACGGATAGTAGTATCGTATTAACGAAGCAGTAACTAAAAACCTCTAAACAAAACTATTGCACAAATTCAGTGTTTCTTTTACATCCTCAATGGTTGTTCTCGGATTGATCAAACACATACGCAACACCACTTGATCTTGTAAAATGGTAGTTACCAACACAGCTTTTCCGGAAGCTGTGACTCCTTCTGAAATTTGTTGATTGATCTTGTCCAGCTCTTTCTCCGTACAGTTTTTGCCAATCGGGTTGTATCGGAAATTGATGACTGCCAAGGTCGCCGGAGAAACAACTTCCCAGTTCTTACTTTTTCGGATCAAAGCTTCTGTTTGCTCAGCTAAATCGATATTGTAGCTTACTGCATCTCGGAACGATTGCAATCCGAAGGTTTTGATAGACATGTAAAATTTCAAGGCTCTGAAGCGACGTGTTAACTGTACTCCGTGATCGTAGAAATTGATCTCAGATTCGTTTCCTTCTACATCACGTAAATATTCTGGTCGCTCACTAAAAGTAGAGCTTAGCCATTTGTGGTTTCTTACCAACAAACATCCGATCTCATAAGGTTGATAAAACCATTTGTGTGGATCGATCGTTACTGAATCGGCCTTTTCAATCCCTCTCAATACTTTCGCTCCTTTTTCTGATAAAATGGCTCCTCCACCATAAGCGGCATCAACATGCATCCAAATGTCTTCTGCTTTACAGATTTTAGAAATCTCTCTCAGATCGTCTACTGTACCGGTATTAGTTGTTCCGGCATTGGCAATAATACACAAAGGTTGTAATCCTTCCAGTTTGTCGCGAGCAATGGCATTCTTCAGTTTGTTGAAGGACATTTTAAACTCTAAATCGGTGGGAATAATACGAACCTGACTTTTCTTAAATCCAATAGTTCTGATGGCTTTGATATTGGACGAGTGTGTTTGGTCTGACATATAGATGACAGCTTTCGAGAAATCGTCTCCACATTTCTGTCTTCTTGCAGTTACCAAAGCTGTTAAATTAGCCATGGATCCTCCACTGGTGAAAATTCCACCTCCTTTTTTAACCGGAAACTTAAACAATTTCAACAACCAGTTAATGGTTACAATCTCCAATTCTGCTGCAGCTGCTGAAGCAATCCATCCACCGGAAAACACATTGAATCCTGTTGCCAAAGTATCAGCCATCGCACTTACATAATTGCTAGGCCCGGGTACAAAAGAATAAAACTTAGGGTGTGAAGCAATATTGATCTCAGACAACACATTATCTGTCACAAAATCTAAGACCTTCATAGCGTCCATTCCTTGTTCCGGAGCATCCTCCAAAAACAAGTTGTCCATTTCTTTTCTACTGGCTGTAGAAAACGGATTCTTTTCGTTTTGTGTGTCAAAATGTTCTACAATGGTATCCACAATTCGATAACCATATTCTTTCATTTCTTCTTTAGAAAGTGTAAGTGATCTGTTTGATTTCATCCCTAGTGTTTTTCCCAGTACAAAGGTAGTTCAAACGAGCGATTTGGCATAGAAAAACTCTTATGAAAAAGAAGTGCCTTCTCATTTTGAAAAGGCTCTTCTCTCAAGAGAATATAAATCTACTTGAGACCCCCTTTAACAAGTAGAAATATTAACTTGAGTTTTCTATTAATCTCCAAACACCCCATTGAAAGTAACACTTATAGAGACTGTAAAGGTGTCTGAAAAACGGCTACTTCCGGAAAGGATAAAAGGGATTTTATGTTTATACATGAGTCTATTAGAAATATTTCCCAAAACTTCCGGGTCTGTTATTGTAATAGAGCCTTCGCTTTGACTAATTTCATCAATACAATTATCAATCAATAGGTCATTCCCCATCTCAAGTTTAGAATTAACAATACCGTAATTGTAATCGGTTATACTAATCTTAATTGATGTAGCTTTTAGTTCGATTAAATGATCAATATACTTCTCGAAAAATTTAGAATCTAACAAATCAATTGTAACAGACGAATTAAAAGAGTTTTGCAGCTCTTCATTTATCGTAGTAGAAACGATCATTTCTTTTGATAAGGTATCTTCACCGTAAAAGGTTACGATGTCTTCTTGCGGAGAACAAGAATATAGCAGTAATATAAAGAGGACAAATAAAAAGTTTTTTGTTTTCATGACTTTTAGATTTATCTGTATCTAAGGTCACACAAATTTTACTCTTATAATATGATAAAAGTCATAGGAAATAAAGAAAGATTGATGTATCTATAGGGTTTGAGTTCTTTGGTAAAAGAAAAAGCCTCATCGCTTCGCTCGTTGCGACCTAATTGGGTGTCCTTTGCTAAAGCTTATTATATGATAGTAAAATTGGGATTGACTCCTTGCAGTCGTCGGACCCAAAGGTGGTTTTGCAAAAGCCTCTATTGCTTTTGTAATAGTATTTTTCTTTTGGGTTGCTTCTAAGAATAAAATCTCAATACAATCCAAAAGAAAAAGCCTCTCAAATTTTGAGAGGCTTTTGCGGTCTGGACGGGACTCGAAGAAAATGTAATAAGCCCTGTGTTTACAGCATTTTAGAGCAATCTCACATTATGTGTATGCCGAATTGGTAGCCTTTTTTAGCCATATTTCCATTTATATCCTCCTGCTGTTTTCCTTTCTCCTCTGCATACTTTCGCAATAGAAGACTTCAACACTCCTGTTATTCTACTTGCACTGGCAACTGACTCAAACTTATCAATAATATGACCAGAATCAGGAGACAATTTATATACTATTTTCACTCTTCTATCTACTTTAGGTAAAATACTATCTGATTTTACATAGCTCCAGTAGAAATTACCTGCTTTTGTAGAGGAACCTGTGCAGGCTTTAGATATTTTCTTATTGCTTACATTGCATTCATTCGATGCATCCTTCAAACTATTAAATTCTCGTAAGAATTTTCCTTCTAAGCTATACTGATAAACTTTTTTAGGTACTCCACCACCAGAATCAGAATTGAGTGAAAGTCCTTCTTCTTTATTTTTCCTGATTAAAGACTTTTCCTTTTCAGCTAACTCATTCATAGTATCCAGAGTAGTGTCGACCACTTGAAACTTGAAATTTTCAATTCCATAGGTAGCCATGGACTCATAAAGCTTTCCTCCAGTATTATTCTTAGCTTTACTCAGATGGTCTCTCTTCCTAATCTCCAGAGAAGTTGTAGTTACTCCAATATAGGTTTCTAAGGTTATTGTGTTCACAATCCTGTAAACTATTTTTGGCTTTTTATTTTCCATCACTTACCTCCTTCCTTGATTTCATGAAGTATTGATAATTTTTTCCTGATTTCCTATCCTCATAAATCAAACCCATACTCAATGCATAAACTTTCATCCATTTTGTAAATTGATGAGATGAGATGTTCGAATGATTTGGATACTCTTTAACAAAATCCTCTTTAGTTTCTTTTTTGCTTATCCATTCATTTTCCTTAATCTCTTTATTTTGCACGAATTGATAAAACTCAATAGATGTACTACTAATAAGTTCATTTTCAACAAGATTAATTGGCTCAGCTATTATCAATCCTTCTCTCAAATAAACCTGTGTACATTCCATCATAAACTTGTAGAATAGACTCCATTGATAATCATCCCAGTCATCAAAAAACCTGTTTCCAAACTCAGTATCGGGCTTGTTTTTTTCATTGTAGTATGAACTCAATTCAAACTCACATCTTCTTCTAGAATCAGTATTGCCTCCTGTTCCTTTAACGTAGTAATTGCTTGAAATAACAATTTTTGGAGCTAAGGCAAGTGGAAGATAAAATTCTTTTTTTTGCTTCTGTTCAATCACCATTCCTGAAGTGATTGTCGAATAAAGCTCCTCAAAATTAAACCCCTGTTTAACATCGTCATAAAAAACAATATCACTAGTATGGCTAACTCTTTGGTTCTTAAAATTACTACTACTTTTAGTATCCTTACCACTAATAGTAACAACCTCTCTGCATACTCCTATTGCATCCATCAACAATGTTTTACCTGTGCCTCCATGAGCTCTTCCATCAGAAGACATTTCTTGGTCTACAAAAATTACTGCCCTAGTATTTTTTGAATCTTGAAACCTGTGTAACAAGTAACCAATATTAGTTTTTAAAGCTTTAAATCTTTTTTCATCTTGTCCTGAAATATTAAAACAAAACTGTTCGAACTGTGACTTTTCATTTGTTAAATAAGGAAAATAATTATTTGGGATTATCCTTTCAACCCAAATTTTTTTATCAAGTTTTTCATAAGGGATAATTCTGATATCATATACGCCAACTTGACAAGTTAAATTCTTAAAATAGAACATACTCGTTGATTTAGAATCCTTGTCAATAATCATTGTTGTTGTATCGAGAAGTTTTAGTTTAGATTTATTTATAAAGCCTGACACTCCTTTGGAGAAAATCTCTAGAACTTCTTTTTTGTTTTGCTTTCTCAAAAAATCTACTATAAAATCTATTACATCATCATCAGTTACTTCTCTAACAATGTTTTTGTACTCCCTAACAAGCACTACCCTTCCTTCAAAGTTTTTTACTTTAGAAAACCCTGAGTCACCTAAAAAATTAGTCAAATCATTCTGGCTGATTTTTATTTTCCCATTTTCATCTGTTGACCAAAACGGATTTAAATTGCTATACATAATGATAAAATTTATGATTAAAAATTTTATCCGTTAAGCGTCATTGTGGATAATACTTTTGTGAACAATGACACTCAATTCACAATGCAAAGATTTAAAAGATTGAAGCTTATTTGAAATAATTCAGCAGTATAAAAACACAACTAGCAGGTTGTCAAATTTTCTTACGTTTTATTTGGAATATTGCTTGTTTATTTTCTCGATAAATTCAAGTAACCTTTTTGAAGGCAGTATTTTACCTTTAGCTATCTTGCTAAATTCAGAAGTTGAATCCTTAAATTCGATATATTCATTCCTATCAAGACTAGCTTGTCTTAAAAAGTGTTTTTGCATCTTTTTCGATAGCATTTCATTGTCTGTCGAGTTTTCCAAGAAACCATGCTCCTTTAGCCAATAAAAAAGGAAGCAAACTTCACTTTTCTTCAAGTTAAATTTTATCTTATTAAACTCTATTGGGGGCTCAAGAGCATCTTTAGGTTGCATTTTTATCAATAACTCATCTAGTGTATTTAATAGTTTGTTTCTAATTTCTGGAAACTCATTAAGTGGTTCATGATGCTCAAAAAAATATCTATCATTCCCTAAATCTTCTACAACGCCGTTTATTAGATAGTATAACTCTGTTGGAGAAGTTAAGTACTTTAACTTTATGTCCTTATATATCCTTAGATATTCATTTGCTTTTTCATCAATAATTTTTGACAAATAATCAGAATGAAAATCCAAAACTTCTTCCTCTGGATAAACAATATGTTCTTTTCCTGTTTCTGGGTCGTAATAATGATTGCCTGGTGTACTGAATACAGCTTTATACTTTTCGCCTTTAATTAAATCGCCATCTTGCTCAAAGCTATGATACAACTTTTCATATGGTTTCTTGACTTTAAAATCACCAAAAAAATCTAGTATTGATTCGCTCATTGTGCTAAGTTAAATAACACAGCAATATAAAAATTACTGTGTTATAGCTAGCACGTTCATTTTCAGTGGTTTTTTATTGAAGGAGAAACCATCTCAAAAGTTGGCTATCAAAATACAGCATAACTCCTGTGTTTTATAGCTATAAATTATAACACAGAATCTCAAAGTGATAATAATGAAACCAGAAGGTGTCAATAAAGAACACATAAGTTCCTTTAGTACACAATCCTACTTTCTTAGCCTGTACTACCTGTCCTTTCTTAAATTTCTTAATGTTTTTATTAAATCTTAGAGGAAATGGACAGTATAAAACCATCAACTTATTGTAATAAGTCACAATTAAAATTCTATCTGGATTGAAATCACAGTAAATCTGTTTCTTCTTTTCTTTCATTTTTAGCTATATATTATAATGTTACACGAGAGTTCAGAAATAAATTAGCTCTAATAATCTGCCTCTTGTATAACCTCTCATTCTGGTCATCTATATAAAAAACAAAGAGTCAGTTATCCTGACCCTTTATTTCTTGTAACTAAACCACTTGCTTTTCATCAATCAACTGCTCAGTGATTTCGTCAAGAACTTCATCTTGATACTCCCACCTATGCTCTAACATTAGTACCTCTCCAGTTTCTGGAATAGTGTACTCATAAGGTTCAACTTTCTTTTTCGCAATTCTCCCTGGAAACTGAGTTCCAATAATTTCCTTACAAGTTTCTTCATCAAATGTTGATGTAGCAGTAGCTGTGTTTGCAGTGAAATAAATCCTTCCTGTCTCTTTAGATTTCACTGGTGTAACTCCACCTTGGAGCACAAGTATGAAGAATTCTTCTCCATCTGAATTGGTTCTTTTTTCATAACCCTTAATTGTTACCATAATTCAAAATTTAAGTTAATGACGGGGGGTTATCCCCCATTCTCAAACCCAGGAGGGGGTGTTGAGTGAATTACTAAGCTTTTTTATAGAAAAAGTTGATTAATTGGCTCAATCAGAAGAACAAGTTTTAATCGTCAGGTTTTTATTAAGGAAAGTTTTCATATTTTTGAGAAAATTGAAAAAGATAAAGTATAATGATTACTTCTCTTTTCTATTCAAAAAATTAAATGTCTACGTTGAAGTTTATAGATTTATTTGCTGGTATAGGTGGTTTTCATATAGCACTAGAGAAGCTTGATTTAGAATGTGTTTTTGCCAGTGAGCTAAAGGAGTCATTAGCTGGATTATACAAGGAAAATTTCGGGATAACACCCAATAGAGATATAACTAAAGTTGCTATCGAAGATATTCCGAAGCATGATATTTTATGTGCTGGATTTCCTTGTCAACCCTTTTCAAAAGCAGGAAGTCAAAAGGGTTTACTCGATGAAAGAAATGGGTCTTTATTTGATAAAATAGTTGATATTTTGGATTATCATAAACCTGAGTATTTCATACTTGAAAATGTCCGTAATCTAGAAAGTCATGATAATGGAAACACTTGGAATTACATTCAAAATAGACTTCAGAAGGAATTAAATTATTCCATCGATAAACATATTTTTTCTCCTCACCACTTTGGAATACCACAGCATAGAGAAAGGTTTTTTATTGTTGGTTCAAAAAACGGACTAGAGCATTTTACTTGGCCAGAGACAATCAATGAGAAAACAAGTATTTTTAACTTTCTCGATAACAATCCTACCAATGCAACAAAACTTGAGCCTGAGAAAATTCACGTATTAGATTTATGGCAGGAATTCTTAGATAGATTACCTAAAAATGCTAAAATCCCTAGTTGGCCCATTTGGAGTATGGAATTTGGAGCTACTTACCCATTCGAAAATACTACACCTTATGCCTCTTCAACAATTGCAATTGGAAAAACAAAAGGGAATTTTGGGGTTTCTTTAAAAGGAATGTCTAGAGAAGAAAAATTTAATAACCTGCCTAGTTATGCTAGAACTGAACAAAATGAATTTCCTACATGGAAAAAACACTATATAAGAAGTAATAGAAAATTTTATGCTGATTATAAGGAATATATTGACCCTGTTTTAAAAAAAATAAAAGCTTTAAATGTTCCTAGTTGGCAAAAATTTGAATGGAATGTTCAGGGAGGTGAGAGAACTGTAAGAAATTATATAATCCAATTCAGGGGCTCAGGCGTTAGGCTGAAAAAAACAGATTTTTTCCCTTCTTTGGTAACTGTTAGTACACAAATTCCCATTTTAGGGTGGCAAGAGAGATATATTACACCTAGAGAAGGTGCAAGAATTCAATCAATGAATGGAATAAGTTTGCCAGAGAATAAAGGAGCTTGTTTTTCTGCCCTTGGAAATGCTGTAAATGTAAAAATTGTGAAAAAAATTGCTGAGAAACTTATACTAAAAAAGACTATTAACGAAGAAAAGGTAAAGATGCTAGACAGAGAAAAACCAGTTTTAACCCATGCAGAAACTCAGCAGTGTCAATATTAGACCTGGTGTTACAATTTTATCAGTATTAAAACACTTAAATTATAAGCCATACTATGCCCTTGCTGAATTTATTGATAATTCAATAGATAGCTTTTTAAAAAATAAAGAGGCATTAGAAAAGATTCATAGTGACTATAAATTAAAAGTTAATATCGAGTTTGATAATACTAGTAAAAAAATTATTGTAACTGATAATGCTGCTGGTATTGGTATTAATGACTATCAAAGAGCTTTTAGAACAGCAGAAATACCTCCAGATAATTCAAAACTCTCTGAATTTGGAATGGGAATGAAGTCAGCAGCGTGCTGGTTTTCAAACGAATGGGAAGTAAGAACAACATCTTTAAATGAAGAAGTAGAAAGAACTGTAACATTTGATATTTCCAAAATTGTTGAAGACAAAATTGATGAATTAGACATATCGTCAGATAAAGCTTCTAAAAACTCTCATTATACTGTTATTACGCTTAAAGAGGTTGAGAAAATACCTGTTAAAAATAGTCTTGCAAAAGTAAAACGTCATTTAGCAAGTATATACAGAGAATTCATTAGAACGGGTATATTAGAACTCAAGATTAATAATATTCCATTAAAGCATAAATCACCAAAAATATTACAAGTACCATATTATGAGAATCCTGAAGGAGAAATAATTGAGTGGAAACAAGATGTAGAATTTGATTTTGGCAGTGATGGAAAAGGGGGAGAATTAAAGGCAAAAGGTTTTGTTGCTATTATGGAAACTATGACTGTTAAGGATAGTGGTTTTGCTCTATTTAGGAGGGGAAGAGTAATTGAAGGGAGTGCTGATAACGACGAAGGATTCAGGCCCCCCAGAATTTCAGGTTCTCTAGGTAGTCATAGATATAAGAGATTATTTGGGGAACTGCATTTAGAAGGCTTTAAGGTTAGTCATACTAAAGATGGCTTTCAGTGGGATGATAACATGGATGCTTTTTTAGATATTCTAAAAGAACAACTTGAAGGAAAAGATTCATTACCTATTCTCAAACAAGCTGATAAATATAGAGTAAGAGAAAGCAAAAAAAATCTTGGTAAAGTATCAAAGAAAGTAGTGGATAACACTACTAACAATATCAAAGAGAGTTTACCTAACGAAGTAAATGAATTAAGAAATAAAAATATTGTTCCTTCAGAAGAAGATGAAACATTAAGTGAAACAAAAGAATCCTATTTTAAGAAATTCTCTTTAAACCTTAATGACCTAGAATGGATGGTCCATCTTGAAGTTTCATATGATGAATCAATTTCAGAGTTGTTTCAAGTTGGAAATCACCTTGTCCCTGAAGGGAAAAAAACTACAGGATATAGAAATATTGGAGTCAGGTTATCACTTGTACATCCGTTTATGGTTGAATTTGCTGGTGATGATGATAAAATTATAGAGCCAATTCTCAGAATTGCCGTTGCTTTTGGCCTATCGGAAATTATTGCAAAAGAAACAAAATCTGCAGTTACTGAGGTAAGAAACAACATGAATGAGTTACTTAAAGGCTCCTTATCAAAACATTAATTATGAGTCGGATAGAAAACATAAATGCTATAAATAATGAGTCTGGGAATCAATCTTGGGAGCCAACATTTGGAGAAGAATCAGAAAAATTATTAAGTAAGGTATTTGGAAATGATTTAGAGTCTAAAGAAAAAGTAAAAGAAGAGACCTATCACATTATGAAATTATGTGGTAATCCTAATTATGAGACAAATGATGATACTGGTTTAGTATTTGGTTACGTACAAAGTGGAAAAACATTATCCTTTACGACTCTCACTGCGTTAGCTAGAGATAATGGATATCAAATGGTAATTGTTATTGCTGGTATTTCTACCAATCTAGTCAATCAATCTTTCTCTAGATTACAAAATGATTTACAGGTAAATATTGGCTTTCATAGAAAATGGGTAATGTTAAAGAACCCACAAGACCCATATAAAAATCCACAAGATAAGAATACCATAACTAGAGAACTAAGAAGTTGGAAAAATGATAGTGCCCCTGAAAGCTTAAAGAAGACAATTCTAATAACAGTAATGAAAAATTCTAGGCACTTATTGAATCTAATATCAGTATTGAGGCAGATTGAACTAGAAAATGTTCCAACGTTAATTATAGATGATGAAGGAGACCAAGCTAGTATGAACACCTTTGCCAGTGCAAATGCAAAAAGACAAATCAATGGAGAGGTTCTTAGTGATTTCCAAATGAGCACTATTTACAATAGAATTAGAAGTCTAAAATCTATATTACCACATCATACATTCATTCAGTATACGGCAACACCTCAAGCACCTTTGTTTATAAACATCATGGATAATTTATCTCCTAACTTTATTCAACTCTTAACTCCTGGTGATAAATATACTGGTGGCATGGCTTTTTTTAGAGAACACCATTATATTATTAGAGCTATACCATATAATGAAATAGATTCAGAAGATAATCCAATTCATGAAGCTCCTGATTCCCTTTTAGAAGCGATGAGAACATTTTTCTTAGGAGTAGCTGTGGGTAATATAATAGGAGATGCCAAAGGCAACCCTCGAAATAGAACCATGATGGTCCATCCTTCAAGGCTTGTAGATGAGCATAGCACATATTTTAATTGGGTTAATATGGTAAAATCCCAATGGGCAAAAATATTGCTAGAAAGAGGTGATAATGACACTTCAAAAATTCAGCTAATCAGTCAATTCCAAGAAGCTTACAAAGATTTAAAAGACAATGTTAGTGATTTGCCTTCGTTTGATGACATACTTATTAATCTAGGGCATTACATTAGAAGTACGGCAGTGGAAGAGTTAAACTCTAAAGCAGGCAGCTTAGTTGATTGGGGAAGTAATTATTCTTTCATACTAGTAGGTGGACAAGCAATGGACAGAGGTTTCACTGTGGAGGGTCTAACTGTAACCTACATGCCCAGAAATAAAGGGGTGGGAAATGCTGACACGATTCAACAAAGAGCTCGGTTTTTTGGATATAAAAAAGATTATATAGGCTTCTGCAGAGTTTATCTTGATGATGAAAATGCACATCTTTTTAGTGAATATGTTGACCATGAAGAAGATATCAGAAACAAACTACTACATCATAAACTCTCAGGCTTACATCTCAATCAAATGAAAAGAGAGTTTGTGCTGAATGAAATGTTTAAACTGACGAGAAAAAATGTTCTTTCAGATGATTTAGAGAGAAATAAGTTTGGAAATGCTTGGATGAGAGTTAAAGCCCCACATGATACAGATTTTATTATTGAAAATAATAGAAGAGTCTATGAAGAGTTTTTAAACAAATACTCAAATATCTTTTCTGAAGATGATGGACATGCTAATAGAACTGAAGAACAAAAGCACCTACTAGCTAAGATTTCATTAAAAGATGTTTACGAAGATTTAATTAGCAAACTTAAATATACAAGACAAAGTGACTCAAGTGCATATACAAGCTTAAAAGCTGTAATAGCATTGTATTTAGATGAATTTCCTCCAGAAGAAAGTTATATTTATTTAATGAAAAAGGGGGATATCAGGAGAAGAAGACTAAATAATAAAGGAGAGATTCTCAATCTTTTTCAAGGGAAAAACCCAAGAACTGGTGAAATAATTTATCCTGGTGACGACAGAATAAAACAAGAAAATCATGTTACAATTCAAATTCACAATTTAGAACTCAAGGACACTGATTACAAGAATGTCATTTCTTTAGCTATCTGGATACCTGATAGACTATCAAAATCTTTGGTAAAAATCAAAGGTCAGTAAACAGTTCTATGGATTATAGCTACAAAATAGGACACACCTACATTGACAAAGGAGGTACATCAAATCCAGAGGACCAATTTCTGAGATGGATTAATATAGATGGTAGTGGTATGAGAAACGCAGATGGTATCAGAGCATTGAATTATGTAGACAAAAAGTCAGATTTTTTACCAGCATATATGATTCTCGTATCGCATGATATAAAAAGGATAGGTAATCCCTGGGAAGACATTGTTGATTTTAATACTTCTTTGATAAAATATTGGGGTGATGCTAAATTTCATCCGAAACTTGGATATCAAAGTTTTCGAGGGAATAAAAGACTTTTACAAATATGGCACGCAATACTAGATGGTAATAAAAAACTTATTCCACCAATTCTTCATTTTTCAAAGCCTAGAAAAGGTGTGGTTAAATTTAACGGTGTTTGTAGTCTTACCAATCTAGAAACTACTTGGTTCGAACAAAAAGGCAATCCTGTAAAAAATTACAGATGTGAATTGACAATTTTGGATATTGAAGAAGTTGAAATTAGTTGGTTACACTATAGAGCTAGATGTGAAGATTTGAGTAAACTGAATGATAGTGCACCTAAAACTTGGAAAGATTATATTTTGGGGAGAACCAGGAAACTTGATATTTGGTCTAAAAGCATATTGAGCAAAGAGAATCAGTTACCACCCGAAAAAAGTAAAGAATCTGGAATTTTATTGCAATTAAATCAACTCCAGCCCACACAATTTGAAGCTGTTGTTGTTGAATTATTCAAGAACCTCCCTCATGTGAGTCATAAAATTGTAAGAACTAGGCCAACAGCTGATGGAGGATTTGATTTTTTTGGTCAATTTACTATTCCTTATCCTATTAAATATGAGATTGATTTTTTAGGTGAAGCTAAAAAATTTGCAAAGAACAATGCTGTTCAACCTAAACACGTATCCCGTCTAGTAGCAAGACTTAATAGAGGGCAATTCGGAATATTTGTAACTACATCTTATTACACGAAGCAAACTCAAAAAGAAGTCTTAGAAGATGGGTATCCTGTCAAGCTTTTTTCAGGAATTGACTTGGTTAACATAGTACATGAACTAAGACTTGTCGATAACGGAAAAATAAAAAAAGAATGGCTAGAATCTGTATTCCAAAAAATGAAGATTAGTAAATGAAAATTGAGAAAGAATTTGATGAATTACCTATACCTAATAGTGCAAAAGAGCATTCCTATACTGCTTTTAATGTAAACGAATATAGTCATATCAAAATTGGAAAAGATTCAAAAGAGAACCCAAGTCTATTAATTTTTTTACCTAACCAAAAGGATAATTTTAAAGTTTCAAAGTATAAACTTTATAATTTAAAAATCACTCATAATCTTGTTTGTGAAGTAATTACAAAAAACAAAAGAGAAGAGCATGTTTTCTCACTAATTAGTTTTTCAGGAGATGACATTGAGCTAAAAAAATATTTTATTAGAATTTGTGAAATTTTGATTCCTACTCTGGGTGCACAACCCGATAAAAATAAAATCACAGTTACTGTAAATAAGTTTATCGAACTTTTTAAAGCTTTAAAAGAGCCTCCTCAAAAAACATTACAAGGCTTGTGGACAGAACTATTCTTAATCCATCAATCTAATAATCCAAAAAAATTAATAAAAGCATGGCATACTATGCCTGAAGAGAAATATGATTTCAGCTCAGAAAAATTACGTATTGAAGTAAAGAGTTCTAGTACTGGTACAAGAGTTCATTACTTTAGTCTGGAACAACTCAATCCTCCCTCAAACTGTAAATTATTTGTTGTTTCAATACTTGTAAATGTTCTATCTGGTGGAATAAGTATTGAGGAACTAGTAAATGACATATCTAAGAAACTCAGTGATGATACTGAGTTAATTGAAAAACTAAACTTCATAACATACTCTACAATTGGTAGTGAATTAAGCAAAATAAAGAACATTTGCTTCGATTATGAAGCTGCCGTTGAATCACTCAAAATTTATGATTCAGAGGCTATCCCTTCAATTCAAGATATTCCTAGTAACATTTTTGAAGTGAAATTTAAATGCTCACTACAAAATATCGAGCCTTCAAGTGAGACTATTTCTAGCTTAGTAAATAATTTTATGTAGATAAATTTAGTTTATCAACGGCCAGATTGCCAAGTTTATTTACAAGAAAAGTTTAAGATTTATTAATAACCTAATTACTGTCTTTACAGTACTTTCATTTTAAACAGATAATCTTCCGAAGCAACTAAAATGAGGTATTACCTCCTTCTGGTATAATATTGTTCCATCTTGATTGTATATCCATTCTTCTTTTAAATAAGCAATCCATTCAGTGTTATAACTGATAATAACTTTATAATATAGTATATCTTCATCAAAAGTTTTAATCACTTTGCTTCTTCCTGAATAAACTATCTTTTGATATATCATGTAAAAAAACTTGGCATCTTGGCTAATATTTTATTGGTTCATATCCTTTACTACAAAACCATTAATCTTTCCCAACTCAATAAATGCTTCTTTGAAGTCATTTTTTTCTAATGAAAATTCGGAAAAGAACATCTGAATCTCATTAAAATCTTGATTATTCTTGATTCCTCCAATTCTAAATAAACCCTTTGTAAAGAATCTATTATCTACAGACATTTTCAATTTTTTCACTTTATCCTCAGTCACTATTTCAACATCTTTTATAGCTCTATAGTCTATCAAATAAGCTGTCATTATGGTTTTGCTAGAGAATACAAAAAGCATCAACTTTTTTCTATCTGACTCTGGAAAATCCTTATCTGTGATTTCTTTGATTACTTCTGGATAAGGATTAAAAATGATTGATTGTTGAACCTTATTATCATTCAGTAATACTTTTGCCGTTTTTACCATTATCCAGTCTTCAACTTGTTGGCTGGTTTGACAATAAGATGTTATTGTAATAAATAAGAATAGCTTTAAAATAATTTTTTTCATATTCAAAAATTTACAGTTGACATATATGTTAACCTTTTAAACAAATATATAAAGTACTATTGACTTATATGTCAATAGATAGAGATTTAATAAAAATTCAAAAAGCTTTTGGTGAAAGAGTTAGGGAACTCAGAGTTAAAAAAGGCTTGTCTCAATTTGACCTAGCAAGTCATTGTAATTATGAAAAATCTACAATATCCAGAATAGAGAATGGAAGGACAAACATTACTTTAAAGACAGCATTAAACTTATCTTCCAAACTCGAAGTGAAACTAAAAGACCTTTTCGAGTTTTAGAGTTATTGCTTTATCCACTCTCTCAAATCTTTATAATTGTCGTTGTAACTACCTTCGTCAATCTCATCAAAGTCTGAAAATAAAATATCCCAAACAAAGTGAGTATTATGAGCACCATAAACTACAAAATGAAATTCTCCAGTAGCTCTTTTAATAATTGTGCATTCAGAATAGAAAGGAGGAATTTTATTCAGCCCTTTAAAAATTTCAAGTGATTTTTGATATGTATAGGCTATGAATCCAGAAGATATTTTCTTTTCATAAAAATTTAAAATTTCAATTTTAACCCTAAAAATTTTTGATGCCACATATTTAACTCTCATAGGTTCAGAATCAATCTCCATAACCTTACAAGGAATCACATAGGTGTCATCTTCAAGATATTCATTCCATCTTTTTCTTGGTCTAGACTTTAGTAAATCATATTCCATAGTAAACTAATTTTTATCCAATATACGTGATAATTTACCAATCTCCATACTAACTCTTTGTTGAATTATTTTCCCATAATGTTCTTGGGTTGTCTGTAATTTAGAATGACCTAACAGTTTAGATACTATCTCCATAGGAACATTATTATACAGCAAAACAGTTGTTGCAAAAGTCTTTCTAGCGATATGATGAGTAAGCCTTTTTGTTATTCCAATTTTTTTAGCAATGACTTTTAAATGAGAATTAAAGTTAGGATTAGATATCCTAGGGAATACAAACTCATTTTCTCTTTGTTCAAAATCCTTTAAAATATCTTTTGCTTTAGGTAATAATGGTACTTTATAACTCCTTCCTGTTTTCTTTCTTTTAATTATTAACCATAATTCACCGTCAAACTCTTCAGACAAATCACTCCATTTTAAATTAGACATTTCCTTAAAACCAAGGCCAGTGTAACAACAAAAAACAAACAATTCTTTTACTAGCTGTATTCTGGTATCACTAAAATTCGTTTTCTCTAATTTATCGAGTTCTCTAACTGATAAATAAACTACTTCTTTTTTGATTCTTTTAGCTTGATACAACATAAAAGGGTCTTTTATTAAATAATCATTTGCAATTGCATATTTAATGACTCTCCTAAATCTTTGTATTACTTTATTAATAGTACTTTGCTGTAATTTCTTTACAGTTTTAAGAAAGTACTCAAACTCTTCTAAAAAATTACTTTTAAGTTCTTTTAAGAGGATATCTTTGCTCTTAAAATTGTAGATTACAAAGTCTTGTAAATGAATTCCTGATTCCAAGTATTTCGAATAAGTTACCTCTTGAATATCTATCCCTACAAGTTTTTTCAATCTAACTGAATGCTGATTATAAATCTCAATCACTCCAAAATCTTTTTTGATTGTCTCTCCCTTGTACTCTGAATAAACATCAATAACATCAAATTCTTGTTTCTTGGATTTCATCAATAAAAAAGCCTGATAGATTTCATTTCTTATCAGGCTTAGTTGATTATTCAGATTCTTGTATTTTATGAGTGGTGAAGCATTTTGCTTTCTGCTCTTCCAATGATTAGGGTTAACAAATAGCCCTGTGGAGAACTCTTTTCTTTTTCCGTTAAATGTGATTCTACATTTTAAAGGACATGTATTTTCTTTGTTCAATCTTACTTTATTTAGTAAAAAGAGTATAGATATCTTATCATTCATAGCTTTTGAATTATTAAATAAGTGTGTTAAAATTCATGTACACCTTTTTGTACACCTTTTTATCTTTTAATTATGTGAAACTGCAATTTTGAAGAGATAATAAAGAAGTAGGCTCAACCCTTGTAAAATATAGGAATAAAAAAAAGAGAAGCTATTTCTAACTTCTCTTTCTGCGGTCTGGACGGGACTCGAACCCGCGACCCCATGCGTGACAGGCATGTATTCTAACCAGCTGAACTACCAAACCGTTGCGTTAAGCGGATGCAAATATAAATGAGTTTTTTGTTTTTGCAAAGGAAAAAAGAAAATTATTTAAATATTTTTTCACCCCTATAGTCCCTCCTCAAGAATAGATATAGGGAGGTGTTAGACCATTTTCTGTCTGCTCAAGAAATAACTCGTTAGTACTTGACTGAAACCCACTTGAATATCTACAGGAACATAGTCTATTTTGTATTGCAAACACTTGTTGCGTAGCTCTTCAAAATAACGATCCACCAATTCTTTGTAATGTTGTTGAATGTTTTCGCTAAACAAATTGACTTCTTCTCCGGTTTCTACATCTACAAATTTTTTAGGTGCATTGTCAAAATCAAAGTTTAACTCTGTTTTTCCGTCAAAGGTGTGAAACAAAACAACTTCATGCTTGTTGTATTTTAAATGACGTAGTGCTTCAAACAATTCTTCCTCGTGTTTGTCAGACTGTAACATATCAGTAAATAAGAAAATAAGTGATCGTCTGTGAATCTTCTCTGCGATCTCATGTAAGTACTGATAGGTTTCTGTAGTAGCTTTCGAAGTTGCGCTAAGTAAGTTTTCTAATTGGTGAAGTACCATTTTTCTGTGTCGGTCACTTCCTTTTTCTGGCGCATAGTATTCGTATTCATCGGAATAAATACTCAACCCTACTGCATCTCGTTGTCGTTTCAACACTTCCATCAAACAGGCTGCCGCCACAGCAGAAAACCCAATCTTATTTAACGACTCCAAACTTTGCTTTTTTACCACAGGATAATGCATGGAGGCTGAATTGTCTATAATGATATGGCAACGCAAATTGGTTTCTTCTTCGTACTTCTTTGTGTACAGCTTTTCTGTTTTGGCAAAAAGCTTCCAATCGATATGACGTGTACTTTCTCCTTTGTTGTAAAGCTTATGTTCTGAGAATTCAACCGAAAATCCGTGAAACGGACTCTTGTGCATTCCGGTAATAAATCCTTCTACGACTTGACGGGCCAAGAGGTCGAGGTTTTTGATCTCAGAGATTTGTATTTGCGAAAAATCGATCATGGTTACCGAAAATAGAAAAAGGTTTGACCGTAGCCAAACCTTTTTTGTTTCAATTTTGTTAATTCCGCTTCGGGCGGATCATTTCTGCTTAGGATGCGTCGTTGATCTTTTGCTCATACACAGATTTAGGAGCTACTCCTACTTGCTTGTCTACTAACTCACCTCCTTTAAAGATCAATACAGTAGGAATGTTACGTACACCGTATTTTGCAGCAAACTGTTGGTTTGCATCTACGTCTACTTTTCCAATTACTGCTTTTCCTTCGTAGTCATTACTTAACTCATCAACGATAGGAGCTAACATTCTACAAGGTCCGCACCATGCAGCCCAAAAGTCAACCAATACAGGCTTATCTGAGTTTAATACTACCTCTTCAAACGTTGCATCTGTAATTTCTAATGCCATGATATTATCTTTTCTAAAATTAATTCAAATTATATGTTACAAAAGTAATTAAATATTTCGCCTTTCCTAATGCTAAAAAATTACTTTTGGTTATGAGTCTATCAAGTGAGTCTATCCTTACAATCAAGTAGCTCGCTGAGTTAAAGTTTTTCACCCCTATAAGTCCCCTCAAGGAGACAATTAATTTCCTTCCTTCAAGGAGGAACTAAGGGAGGTGTAATTTTTCTAAAATACTGCCTCAGCGATGGCTTGAATATTAGACGATTTTCCCATCGAGTAATAGTGTAATACAGGAACTCCGGCTGCCAATAGTTCTTTAGATTGTTGAATACACCACTCGATTCCTACTTGACGAACGTCCTTGTTGGTTTTACATTTTTCTACTGCCGAGATAAGATCTTCCGGAAGATCGATCTTGAATACTTGAGGCAACAATTGCAAATGGCGTTTTACTGCTACCGGCTTGATTCCCGGAATAATCGGTACATCAATTCCTATTTCTTTGGCGGCATTTACAAATTCAAAGAATCGTTGGTTATCAAAAAACATTTGAGTTACCACATAATCGGCTCCGGCATCTACCTTTTCTTTCAAACGTTTCAAGTCTGTTTTTAAAGATGGTGCTTCTATATGTTTTTCCGGATATCCTGCTACACCAATACAAAAATCGGCTTTGTTGTTTGCCTCTATCACATCGTGCAAATACTTTCCTTGGTTCAGGTTTTGGATTTGTTCTACCAATCCTTTTGCGTAGGTATGTCCTCCGTTGGAGGCTTCAAAATACTTTTGGTGACTCATGGCATCTCCTCTTAAGGCCATCACATTTTCGATTCCCAAATAATGGCAATCTACCAGTAGATATTCGGTTTCTTCTTTGGTAAATCCTCCACACAATACATGAGGCACGGTGTCTACATCGTACTTGTGTTTTATAGCCGCACAAATTCCAACTGTTCCGGGACGCATTCTGGTGATCTTACGATCTAAAAGTCCGTTCTTTTCAATGTACACATACTCCTCACGAGAGGTGGTTACATCAATAAACGGAGGATTGAACTCCATTAACGGATCGATGTTGTTATACAACTCTTGAATGCTATTTCCTTTCTTGGGAGGAATGATCTCGAAGGAGAACAAAGTTTTTCCTCCGGCGTTTTTGATATGTTCTGTTACTTTCATTTTACTTTTTCTGTCACTGCGAGTCTCAATCCTTTGAGATAAAGCAGTCTGTTTTGAGATTACTTCTCATGCTAAAGCATGATCGTAATGACTCATTTCTTTCTTTTTAATTATCAGCAATTGTGGGATGTAACCACTTTCTTGCTTTTTCTAGGGTGATATGTTTTCTTTGAGCAAAGTCTCGTACTTGATCATCTGTGATCTTTCCAAGTCCGAAATAACGAGCTTCTTCATTGGCAAAATAGTATCCTGAAACTGCTGCTGCCGGCCACATTGCCAAACTCTCTGTAAGTTTAACTCCTATTTGTTCTTCTACATTTAATAGACTCCAAATCGTTTCTTTTTCCAAATGATCCGGACAAGCAGGATATCCCGGTGCCGGTCTTATTCCTTTGTACTCTTCTTTGATCAGTTCTTCATTGCTCAATTCTTCAGAAGCTGCATAGCCCCAATGTTGTGTTCGTACTCGGTAATGTAAATATTCTGCAAAGGCTTCTGCAAAACGATCGGCTAAGGCTTGTGCCATGATAGCATTGTAATCGTCTTGCTGCTCTTTGTATTGATCTGCCAATTCATCGGCTCCAAAAATAGCAGTACAAAAAGCTCCCATATAGTCTTGTCTTCCGGTTTCTTTAGGCGCAATAAAGTCTGCCAATGCAATGCTTGGTTTTCCTTCTCGCTTTTTCAACTGTTGTCGCAAGGTTCTGAATACGGCTACTTCTTTTCCTTTTTTGGAAATTGAAATATCATCATCGTTAATGGTATTGGCTTCAAACAATCCGAAGATCGCTTTGGGTTTTAAAGACTTTTTTGCAATGATATCTTGCAACATTTCTTGTGCATCTTTATACAAACTGGAAGCTTGCTCTCCCACAACTTCATCTTCTAAGATGTTTGGGAATTTCCCATGCAAATCCCAGCTTCTAAAAAACGGACTCCAATCGATAAAAGGCACAAGCTCTTTTAAACTCAATTGCTCTAGTGTTTGTACTCCTAATTCTTTGGGTTTTGAGATTAGCGATTGCTCCCAATCAATAGATAGCTTTCGTTCTCTTGCTTCTTCTATAGTGATATAGGCTTTTGTTTTTCCTCGTTTTAAGAATTTCTCACGAAATTCTTCATAGTCTTTTTTTAGTTTGACTACGTATTCATTCTTCGTGCTTTGATTTAGCAGATCTCCAACAACAGTTACGGCTCTTGAAGCATCGTTTACGTGTACTACTGCGTTTTTGTACTGAGTATCGATCTTTACGGCGGTATGTGCTTTTGATGTTGTGGCTCCACCTATCAATAAAGGAACATCAAAATTCTGACGTTCCATCTCTTTGGCTAAATACACCATTTCATCCAGAGATGGTGTGATCAATCCACTCAATCCAATAGCATCTACATTCTCTTTTTTGGCTGTTTCTATAATCTTTTCAGGAGGCACCATCACTCCCAAGTCTACAATCTCATAATTGTTACATCCCAAGACTACAGATACAATATTCTTTCCTATATCGTGTACATCTCCTTTTACGGTAGCCATCAATACTTTTCCTAGACTTTGTTGGGTATCTCCTTTTTCTGCTTCGATAAACGGATTCAAATAAGCCACTGCTTTTTTCATCACTCGAGCCGATTTTACTACTTGTGGCAAGAACATTTTTCCGCTTCCAAACAAATCTCCTACTACATTCATTCCATTCATCAAGTGCCCTTCAATTACCTTCAAAGGTCTATCTACACTTTGCCTGGCTTCTTCTGCGTCTTCTTCAATAAAGGCATCAATTCCTTTTACTAAGGAATGTGTGATACGTTCTTGAAGTGTTCCGTTTCTCCACTCTAACGCTTTACCATCATCTACTTTTTTCTTTCCTTTTACGGTTTCTGCAAAATCTAATAAACGTTCGGTAGCATCGTCTCTCCTATCGAGAATTACATCTTCTACATGTTCTAACAGGTCTTTCGGAATATCGTCATACACTTCCAACATGGTTGGGTTTACAATTCCCATATTCATTCCGGCTTGAATAGCGTGGTATAAGAATACAGAATGCATGGCTTCTCGTACTGTATTGTTTCCTCTGAATGAAAAAGAAACATTACTCACTCCTCCACTCACACTTACATGGGGTAAGTTTTCTCGTACCCAACGTGTAGATTCTATAAAATCGATGGCATTTTTTCGATGTTCTTCCATTCCGGTAGCAACGGGGAAAATATTTAAATCGAAAATGATGTCTTCCGGCGGAAAATTAACCTTGTCTACTAAAACTCTATAGGAACGTTCTGCAATTTCTATTCTTCGTTCATAGGTGTCTGCTTGTCCTACTTCATCAAAAGCCATGATGATCACAGCAGCTCCGTAACGTTTTATTTGTGTGGCTTCCCAAATGAACTTTTCTTCTCCTTCTTTTAAAGAGATAGAATTGACCACACATTTTCCTTGCACTACTTGCAATCCGGCTTCTATGATCTCCCATTTAGAGCTATCGATCATAATGGGAACACGACTGATATCGGGTTCGGCAGCGATTAAGTTTAAAAAGCGAACCATCGCTTCTTTTCCATCAATCAGACCATCATCCATATTGATATCAATAATCTGTGCACCTCCATCAACCTGATGTCTGGCTATAGCTAAGGCTTCGTCATACTTTTCTTCTTTGACCAATCGTAAGAACTTACGAGACCCTGCTACATTGGTTCGTTCTCCTACATTGATAAAATTACTTTCGGGAGTAATGATCAAAGGCTCTAAGCCTGATAAGCGCATGTATCTTTTTTCTTCTGTTTTCATTTTCTATTCTATTCATTTTGTCTTGACACAAAACGAATCAAAAAGTCAAGACTAACAAGTCTTTTTCTAAACTTTACGATTTGATTTCTAAAATCTCACTAACTTCTTTTGATTCAAAATCAAAATTCATCACAAACGGATATTTTTACGAAATCTTCATCTGAAGTTTTACGAAAAATTCTTGTAGGTCGTTTTTAACATCTCTTGATATTTTTATTTCTTTTATTCACTTACTAATATTATTACTTCTCAGCAATTGATAATTGATCATTGATCACTGTCCTAGGTGAATATCTAGCAGCTACTTCTGCAATAGCTGTAATATGATCGGGTGTTGTTCCGCAACAGCCTCCAATAATATTGATGAGGTTTTTCTTTAAATATTCTTCTATCTGAGCTGCCATTTCTTCTGGAGTTTCATCATATTCTCCAAAGGCATTTGGCAATCCGGCATTGGGGTGTGCTGAAATAGCAAAATCGGTTTTAGAAGCAATGGCTTCTAAGTGAGGTTGCAATAAATTAGCTCCCAAGGCGCAATTAAATCCTACACTTAATAATGGAATATGGGAAACAGAGATCAAGAAAGCTTCAGCAGTCTGACCCGACAAGGTTCTTCCTGATGCATCGGTAATGGTTCCTGAAACCATCACGGGCACATCAATCTTTCTTTCTGATTTTACTTCTTCAATAGCAAATAAGGCTGCTTTGGCATTTAAGGTATCAAAGACAGTTTCTACCAATAAGATATCGGATCCTCCATCTAGCAAAGCTTCTACTTGTTGTTTGTAAGCAATGCGCAATTCGTCAAAAGTAACGGCTCGGTACCCCGGATCGTTTACATCCGGCGACATGCTGGCTGTTCTGTTGGTAGGCCCTATAGATCCTGCTACAAATCTAGGTTTGTGCGGTTCTTTTTGTGTGAACTCGTCTGCTGCTTCTTTGGCTAATTTAGCCGACTCATAATTGAGTTCATATACCAGATCTTCCATCTGGTAATCTGCCATAGCAATGGTGGTTCCAGAAAAGGTATTGGTTTCTACAATATCGGCTCCGGCAGCAAAGTATTTTCTGTGAACTTCTTTAACTGCTTCGGGTTGCGTAATAGATAAAAGGTCGTTGTTCCCTTTTAGCGGTGTAGGGTACTCTTTGAATCGCTCTCCTCTAAAGTCTTCTTCAGTGAAGTTGTACTGCTGTAACATGGTACCCATAGCTCCATCCAGTACTAGAATTCGTTTTTGTATTTCTTGATGTATGTTTGACATTCCTGATATTTTATTTTGTTATCAGGAAAAGGGAAGAAAAATTTCTTTCCGTTATCTCTCTATAAAACATCAAGTTTTATAGTAGAATTTAGCACCTTCTTTAAAAAGAATAAAGGGTTGCTAAGGTTTCATCGGGTCTAATCCCTCCGCCTTTCTTGATAACAATACTACGTTAATGAACGATGGTACAAAGAAACGTATTATTTTTCTATTTCTACAGCATTCTCTAAATATTTTTCTTCTTGAAAAAGATCGGAAGATAAATAGCGGTCTCCACGGTCGCAAATAATGGCAACAACCACTCCTTTATCAATTCTATTGGCTACTTGCAAGGCTGCGTGCACAGCTCCTCCACTGCTCATTCCGGCAAAGATTCCTTCTTCTCTTGCCAAGCGTCTTGTCATTTGTTTTGCTTGCTTTTCACTTACTTCTTCTACAGCATCAATCTTGGTGGGTTTAAAGATCATGGGTGTGTAATCTTTTGGCCATTTTCTAATTCCGGGAATTCTTGAATCTGAATCGGGTTGAACACCTACAATGGTTACTTCTTGGTTTTGCTCTTTTAGATAATCTGATACTCCCATGATGGTTCCTGTGGTTCCCATAGCCGACACAAAGTGCGTAATCTCTCCTTCTGTATCTCTCCAAATTTCAGGCCCGGTTGTTTTGTAATGTGCTCTAGAATTGTCGTGGTTATCAAACTGATTCAACCTAAAATATCCTTTCTTGTATTTTAATTCCAAGGCAAGGTCTCTGGCTCCTTCCATTCCTAATTCTTGTGGGGTTAAAATAACTTCTGCTCCATAAGATCTCATGGTTTTAATTCGTTCTTCGGTTGAGTTTTCCGGTAATACCAAGATCATTTTTACACCCAGTTGTCGTGCCATTAATGCCAATGCTATTCCTGTGTTTCCACTAGTAGCCTCAACCAAAGTATCACCTTCTTTGATGTTTCTCCTTTTGATGGCTTCATAGATCATATTATAGGCCGCTCTATCCTTTACACTCCCTCCGGGATTGTTTCCTTCTAATTTGAGTAATAATTTTACTCCTTCTTTCTTTAGAATACTTTTGGCTTCTACCAAGGGTGTATTCCCAACAAAATCTACAATGCTTTTCGTCTTCATTTACTTCTTTTTACTAGTTTATTTATGAATTCACTCATCACAATTGAGTTCTCCGGAACAGATTCTGTAATACAGACATTGGCTCCGACAATACTATGACTGCCTACACTAACATTGCCTCCCAAAATGGTAGCATTTGCATAGATTACCACATGATCTTCTATGGTAGGGTGCCTTTTGGTATTTGACAGGCTTTTCTTTACCTGAATTCCACCGAGCGTAACGCCTTGGTAAATCTTTACATAGTTTTTGATTACAGTTGTCTCTCCTATGACAATTCCTGTAGCATGATCTATAAAGAATGAGGATCCGATCTTTGCACCGGGGTGAATATCTGTTCCTGTTAAACCATGAGCATACTCACTCATCATCCTAGGTAAAACAGGCACTTTTAATTTGAAAAGTTCATGGGTGAGTCGGTATACTGCAATAGCATGAAATCCGGGATATGCGAGATAGATCTCTTCTAGGCTTTTTGCTGCAGGGTCGCTCTCTTCAAATACCTTAGCATCTTCGTCTAACTTTCTTCGAATTTCTTTAAAGGTTCCTTGGTAGACTTCCCATAATTCTTCATTATTTTCAATCTTTAATTCCTCGGTGATCTCTAAAAACAATTCTCGAATTCTATATCGGTGTTCTTCACAAAAGTCTTCGTCAAACAATGCATAGAAGAGCTTCTTTGTAAACTCTTCTACCCAATCTTTTAAAACGATCTTATAATTGATAAAACTCATTTTCTTTCTAGGTTTCAGGTGCTAATTCTACTTCTAAACCATTCAATTCTTCTCGAATGGGAATCTGACATCCTAATCTACTATTGTCTTCTACATACAATGCTTCTGCCAACATCATATCTTCATCTACTCCCATTTCGGGTAGGTTGTGCTCTGATTTTACATAACATTGACATGATGCACACATGGCCATTCCGCCACAAACACCAATGGTTCCTTCCGGAGCTAACTCGTATGAGCGAACGACCTCCATGAGATTCATCGCCATGTCTGTGGGGGCTAAAACTTCATGCAAAACTCCTTCTCTGTCGGTGATTTTAATTTTTATGTCTGACATAATTAATAGGTTACTTTGAGACATCTCGACTCTACTTCGGCAAGCTCAGTACAAGCGCTCGATGTGACAAAATCGTACTAGTTAATTGCTTTTACAACTGCTTTAGGAGCTTCTTTTTTGGTTCCGTCAAATCCTTCTACACCTCCTACAGTTGTGTATTTCATTACATATTTCTTATCCGGGTGAATACGCTTGTAGGCACTCTGACACATTAATGTTGCTTCATGGAATCCGCATAAGATCAACTTTAGCTTTCCAGGGTAGGTATTCACATCACCAATGGCATAGATTCCTGGAATGTTGGTTTGATAATCGAGTGAGTTGTTTACTTTGATGGCATTCTTCTCGATCTCTAATCCCCAATTTCCAATTGGTCCTAGTTTAGGTGACAGTCCAAACAACGGAATGAAATGATCGGTATCTAAAATGAACCCATCTTCTCCTTTTTTCTCAATAGCAACTCCTGTTAATTTTTCTTTCCCAATCAATCCTTTGACTTCTGCAGGAGTGATGAGGTTGATCTTTCCTAAGTTCTTTAATTCCTGAACTTTTTCTACAGAATCTAAGGCTCCTCTAAATTCATTTCTTCGGTGTACCAAAGTTACTTCTGAGGCTACATCTGTTAAGAAAATAGACCAGTCTAAAGCAGAATCTCCTCCTCCGGCAATCACCACTTTTTTATCTCTATAGATCTCCGGGTCACGAATGATGTATTCTACTCCGTTATCTTCAAAATCAGCGAGGTTTGAAAGTAATGGTTTTCTAGGTTCAAAACTTCCCAGTCCACCGGCAATAGCTACTACAGGAGCTTGATGTTTGGTTCCTTTGTTGGTTGTTACAATAAAGCTTCCGTCTTCTTGCTTTTCTATGGTATCTGCACGCTCACCTAAGGTAAACCCTGGTTCAAACTGTTTGATCTGCTCCATCAATTTATGGGTTAGATCTCCTGCTAAAATTTCCGGGTATGCGGGAATGTCATAGATCGGCTTTTTAGGATAGATCTCCGAACACTGACCTCCGGGTTGAGGTAAGGCATCAATTAAATGACATCTTAGTTTTAACAATCCTGCTTCAAATACGGTAAACAATCCTGTGGGCCCTGCCCCAATGATTAAAATATCTGTCTGTATCATTTTTTTCTTTTTTGTCATTACGAGGAATCCCGGCGTTTCGGGATGACGACGTAATCTTATTTTTTCTGAGATTGCTTCTTCCGAATTCTCGGAATCGCAATGACATTAATTAATGAGTGTTTCTGTTAATTTGTTTAATTGACCTACTTTTTTTTCGAAATTTCCTTTAATGGTTTTTCTGTATTGATTTAAGTTTTCTACTAATTGATTGATATCATCGGGAATGACTTCTTCAAAGAACTGACGCAATCGCTTTGCTGTTGTAGGCGATTTCCCATTTGTGGAAATCGCTATTTTTACATGTCCTTTGGTCACGATTCCGCCCAAATAGAAGTCGCAATAGTGCGGAGTATCGGCTACATTCACCAAAGTATTATTCACTCGGCAATCCTGATAAACTTGAAGGTTTACTTCTTCTTTATCTGTAGTTGCTATAACTAAGTCTTTCCCTCTGATATCGTCGCTATCGTAGGTTTTCTCGATCAATTCGATCGTATGTTTTCTTGCTAAATCTCTAATTTCTTCTTTAATGATCGGTGCGATCAATTGTACTTGTGCATTGGGACTGGATTTTAATAGAAATGATAGTTTTTCTAAGGCTACATTTCCTCCACCAACAATCAGCACATTCAATTGATGTACTTTTAGGAAAATAGGGTACAGTTCATTTACTCCGCTCATGATTGTTTTAAATTTTGAATGATGAGTTTTGAATTTTCCGTCGTACACACCTCTTCATAGAATGATCTCAGTTGGTGACTTTTCTTTACCACATCTCCTATGATGATAATTGCCGGTGAAGACAACTGTTTTAATGCTACTTCTTCTTCGATCGTATTGATAACTCCTATGCCTAACTTTTCGCTAGGCAAGGTTCCGTTTTGAATAATTGCTACGGGAACATCTCCTTTTCCTTCTTGTTGAAATAGGCTAACAATCTTAGAGAGTTTGCTCATTCCCATCAAGACTACTATGGTAGCTGATGATCGTGCTGCCAGATGTATATCTTTTGCCAGTTTTCCTTCGGAATCTGTTCCTGTTAACACCCAGAAACTTCTGGCTATATTTCGTTGTGTAACGGCTATTCCTCGTTTTGCTGGAACGGCTACTGAAGATGAAATACCGGATACTACTTCAATCGGAATTCCGAAATTATCAGCATATTCGATCTCTTCTGAACCTCTTCCAAATACAAATGGGTCTCCTCCTTTTAATCGCACTACATGTCCGTAATTGAATGCATTTTCTACAATCAATTCATTGATTCTTTCCTGCGAATAGCGCTTGTATCCTTTGCGTTTTCCAACAAATATCTTTTTGGCATTTTTTGCATAGGCTAACAGATCGTCATTTGCCAAGGCATCATACATCACCACATCGGCTTTCGCTAAGGCTTTTGCTCCTTTTACTGTGATCAAATCCGGATCTCCCGGACCTGCTCCTACTAATGTTAATTTAGGTTCTATACTACGCATGACTTACTTCTTTTACTCTGTAGGCATCTACTTGATGATAGAATTCTTTGGCCTGTTCCAAATAGTTCTTTGCAAATGCTTCTGTAGGTTCGTTTTCTTTGATTTGATAGACCAATTCTGAAAATGAACCTGATAGATTGATCAAGTTGTTGTTTACAAAATGCTCATCAAAATTCTTTACAATCACACTTTGTGTGTTGGTCTTTTTTTGCTCTGATGTCAACAAGGCTTTTGCTGTGTTGATAAAAGATGTGTATGAATGGTAGATACTGTCTGCCCATTTCTTTTCTTGAAGTGTTTCTTCTGCATTGGCAATCTTTTCTTCACTTTCAAAAAGCAAGGTAGCCACCAGATCAATGATAACTCCGGCACATTCTCCAATTCCAATTGCTTTTACATATTTCTGATCATGACCCCAATCCACAAAATCGTCTTCTGTTAGGTTGGTTGTGTCAGATAAATGCTTTAACAGATCGTAGAAATAGGTTTTCTCTTTTCTATCGTAATACACCAAGAAGTCTTCTGATGCCTGTCTGTTCTCTTCAAAATCATTCAATAACAATCGTAAGGCTTCCGGTCCTCTTTTGCTTGGAATCTTTACCAGCTTATCTGCAAATCTTCCTTGCCCATTTCCTACAACACCACCTCCCAGCAGAACTTGTAGAGCTGGAGCAACAAGGCTTCCTGATTTTACCGTCATTCCTTGAAATCCAATGTGAGCAATGTTGTGTTGCCCACAAGCATTCATACACCCACTGATCTTGATAGTGATGTCTTTGTTATTGACATATTGTGGATATTCAATTTGCAATACACGTTCTAGCTCTGCAGCAATTCCGGTACTACTTGAGATTCCCAAATTACAGGTATCTGTTCCCGGACACGCTGTAATATCGAGTGTGCTATTGTAACCTATTTGCGTGAAACCCAATCTTTTTAATTCTGTGTAAAAGAAAGGCAATAGTTCTTCTCTGACATGACGAATGAGTATGTTCTGACGCAGTGTGAATCGCAATTCGTTTGCTGCATATTTTTTGATCAGATCTGCTAACTCTCTTGCTTCTTTGGTAAAGAAATCTCCTAAATGCACTTTGATTCCTATGGCAAACAATCCTTCTTGTTTCTGTGGAAGCACATTGGTTTTCTTCCAAAGTTCAAACTCTTCTCTGTTATCAATAGAAACTTGTGGAGCTTCTATCTCTTCGAAAGTAATTTCTTGCTCAAAATCACTGGTATCAATTGGGTATGTATGATACGCTAAGGCTTTCTTTTCTTCTTCTACCAATGCTAAAAATGCTTCTAAGCCTAAATCTTTTACCAAGAACTTTAATCTGGCTTTTGCACGTTTTGCTCGTTCGCCATGTCTATCGAAAATTCGCAGTACACCTTCTATGGTTGGAATGATCTTATCTGCTTCTAAAAACTCATACATTACATCTGCATGACGCGGTTGTGATCCCAAACCTCCTGCCAACAATACTTTGAATCCTTTGATCTCTTTTCCATTCTCAACTCTGGTTTTGGCTATAAAACCTAAATCGTGCATATAACTCAATGCAGTATCTTCATCTGTAGAAGAAAAAGAGATTTTGAATTTTCTTCCCATATCCTGACAGATCGGGTTTCTTAGAAAAAACTGAAATGTAGCATGAGCGTACGGAGTTACATCAAAAGGTTCATTAGGATCGATTCCCGCAGTTTCTGATGCTGTTACATTACGCACTGCATTTCCACAGGCTTCTCTTAGTGTGATATCGTCTTTTTCTAACTCTGCCCATAACTCTGGGGTTCTGTCTAAACTCACATGGTGAATTTGGATGTCTTGCCTTGTTGTTATATGCAGTCTTCCTCTAGAATATTCGTCAGAAACATTGGCAATTCTATGCAATTGTTCACTGGTAACTTTTCCATAGGGAAGCTTGATACGGATCATCTGAACGCCCAACTGACGCTGCCCGTAAACTCCTCTCGCCAAACGTAGGCTACGGAATTTTTCTTCGTCGATCTTTCCTTCATGAAACAATCGTATCTTTCTTTCCAGTTCTAGAATATCTCTTTCTACAACCGGATTCTCTATTTCGGTTCTAAAGCTTTGCATGTTGTTTGTTTATGAGTTAATTGATAAAACCAACTCCTGCTGTGTTGTTTGTTTTTGCGTCAATTAAAATGAAGGTTCCGTTGGCTTTGTTCTCTTTGTAGCTATCAAAAAATACGGGCCTGCTTAACTTTAATTGAGCTTCTCCTATTTCGTTTAATGTTAACTGAGAAGGTTGTTCATCTTTCCCAGAAAAATCGGTATGAATTAATGATTGAATGTTCATTACTTTTGCTTGGACATCGTGTATTCCGTGTTTTAGATAATACCTCGCCGAACTTTGCAGTGGTGTTTTATCCATCCAACAAATAGTTGCTACTATTTCTTTTGCAACCAATGGTTCTTCATTTACTTTTACGAGCATATCACCTCGACTCACATTTACATCATCTTCTAATTCTAGGGTAACTGAGCTTCCTTGTTTTACAGATTTGTATTCTTGATCAAAGAATCGAATGCTTTTTACTTTTGTTTTTGTTGCTGATGGAAGTACTGCAATTTCATCTCCAACGGTTAGATCTCCTCCATACACTTTTCCTGCATATCCTCTAAAATCGTGGTGTTCTTCTGTTTTAGGTCGGATGACAGTTTGTACCGGGAATCGTGTTTGAGATTGTTCTTGAATATCTTCTAATTGCAGGTCTTCTAAATGGTTTAGCAAGGTTTTTCCATCATACCAAGAAATAGTATCTGAAGCTTCTACCACATTATCTCCTTTTAATGCTGAAATAGGGATAAAGGTGATGTTTTGGTTTTGATAATCGCTCTTAGATGCTAAGTATTCAATTTCGCCTTTGATCTGCTGAAATTTCTCTTCAGAATAGTCTACCAAATCCATTTTGTTAACGGCAACGATCACTTCTTTAATTCGTAGCAGATTGTTGATAAAGAAATGGCGATATGTTTGTTCCACAACGCCATTTCTAGCATCAACCAAAATTATGGAGGCCTGTGCTGTAGAAGCACCTGTCACCATATTCCTTGTATACTCTATATGCCCCGGAGTATCGGCAATAATGAAACTTGTGCTTCGGGTTGAAAAATAGATATGAGCTACATCAATAGTAATTCCTTGTTCTCTTTCGGCTACCAAACCATCGGTTGCCAATGAGAAATCTAAATAGTCAAATCCTCGTTGCCTGCTTTTCTCCTGAATAGCTTGTAATTTATCTTCGGTTAAGGAATGTGTATCGTACAAAAGACGACCAATGAGTGTGCTTTTCCCATCATCTACACTTCCTGCTGTTGCTATTTTTACGACTTTCATTTTTCTTTTCTCTTTACTCTTTTCTTCTTACTCTTTTCTTCTTACTCTTTAATTCTCTCTCCTTACTCTTTTAAAAATACCCTTGTTGTTTTCGCTTTTCCATGGCTGCTTCTGAGCGTTTGTCATCAATTCTTGCTCCTCTTTCTGAAATGGAAGATTCTCTGATTTCGCTTACGATGGTTGCTACATCCGAAGCTGTTGATAAAACTGCCGCAGTACAACTCATATCTCCCACAGTTCTGAATCGAACTGTTCGCTCTTCTACTTTCTCATCTTCTTCTCTGTATACAATATCATCTGCTGCAGACCAGATTAAACCATCTCTTACGAAGGTTGATCGTTGGTGAGCAAAGTATATGGATGGAATCTCAATTCCTTCTTTTTCGATGTAGGTCCATACATCTAATTCTGTCCAGTTAGAGATTGGAAAAACACGAACGTTTTGTCCCAGATCGATCCTTCCGTTTAGCATATCAAACAATTCGGGACGTTGGTTCTTCTCATCCCACTGCCCGAAATCGTCACGAACAGAAAAGATTCGCTCTTTGGCTCTTGCTTTTTCTTCATCTCTTCTGGCTCCTCCAATACAGGCATCAAATCCAAATTCTTCAATGGCATCTAACAGCGTTTCTGTTTGCAACATATTTCTACTTGCATATTTTCCGGTTTCTTCTTTTACTCGTCCCTTGTCTATGTTGTCTTGTACATTTCTTACAATTAACTCAACACCTAATTCTTCTACCAATCGATCTCTGAATTCTATGGTTTCTGAAAAGTTGTGTCCGGTATCTATGTGTAATAGTGGAAAAGGAATTTTAGCCGGATAAAAAGCCTTTTGTGCAAGTCGCACCAGTGTAATACTGTCTTTACCCCCTGAAAACAGTAACACTGGTTTTTCAAATTGTGCGACTACTTCTCTAAGTATATAAATGGCCTCGCTTTCTAAGGCTCCTACTTTTAAAATTGTATCATTCATCTCTTTTTCTTTTTTAAATATGCAACCCACATTCTCTATTGTTCTCTACTTTGGTTGGATCGAAATACACTTGCTCGTTAGGTAAATTATGTTCTGACAGATAGGTGTCTAATTCTTCATCTGACCAATGATAAAAAGGGCTAACTTTTAAAACTCCGTCTTTGCTTCTTGACAGAATTCCAATCTTATCTCTAAACGCTGTTTGTCCCTTTCTCAAATTGGTAAACCACACATCCGGTTGGTGCTCATTCATAGCTCTTCTGAAGGGTTCTAGTTTTACTTGTTCTGTAAATGTTTGGTGATTGGGATCGTCTATGGTAGGCAATCCTAAGAATATATTTCTGTGGGCTACTGTTTGTTTTGGCACATACAAATGAACATTCAGGTTTAATTGTTCTTTCAGTTTTTCTGCATGTTTATACGTTTGTGGTGTATTGTATCCTGTGTCGCACCAAATAACATCAATATCATTTTTTTCTGAAGCTACAGCATGTAGTATTGCACTTTCATAAGGTCTGTAATTGGTAGTAACTACAGGTTTTTGTGCTACTGACAAAGCCCATTGTATAATTTCTTGCGGACTTGCATTCTTAAACTTTCGATTTAGTTGTTCTATGGTAATTTCTACTGTATTCATCTTTTTCCCCATTTTATGGTGTTCCAAATTCTTTCATGAAAGAAATAGAGAACCATTTTTGTTACCAATTCAATGCTACCTATGGAAAAGGCAACTGATACTTCACCAGTTACAACCCATGAAATAATGATGGTATCTATGGTTCCTAGCACTCTCCAACTCACCGATTTCAAGATGCTTCTTGTGGGTGATTCTGAGAGTTTATCCTCTCTATAATTTCTTTTTCTATCGACTGTTTGTTCTAAAATCATTTTTTAAATACTATTACCCTATAGGATTACTAGGATTTAAGTTGCAAATGTATAACTTCAGCTTATACTACAAAGCTTTTTTTAAAATTTTAACGATTCAATAAGATTGTTTTGAATTTTAAACTAGGTCTGCTAGTGTATTGTTTCTTAGAATTTCAAGGGTGTTATCTCGAACTTCAATCATAAGTTTGTGAACCGAACAGGTATCTTCATCCGGACAATCATCACATTTTTCATAATAGTTCAAACTAACACAAGGTAGCATGGCTATTGGTCCTTCTAAAGTTCTAATAACGTCTGTCATTTTAATTTCAGAAGCTTCTTTTAGCAAATAATAACCTCCACCCTTTCCTTTTTTGGCTCCTAAAAAGCCTGATTTTCTTAAGGTAAGTAAAATGCTTTCCAAAAATTTATGCGGAATATTTTCACTGGTTGCGATACTTCCTATTTGTACCAACACTTTGTCGTCCTGTCTTGCTAGATAGGTCAACGCTTTAATTCCATATTTTGTTCTCTTGGATAGCATTTCACAAAAATACACTTTTTATCTTGCCATTATATCTGCAAGGCTTGGTTTATATCATTAATAATATCATTTACATTTTCTAGACCTACAGAACATCGAACCAATCCGTCTGTAATTCCTACTTCTAACCTGTCTTCTTCACTTAATTTACTGTGTGTTGTAGAAGCCGGGTGTGTTACTATTGTTCTGGTATCTCCTAGGTTTGCTGATAAGGAACACATTTGAATATTATTCAAAAATTGTCTTCCTGCGGCAATTCCTCCTTTTACTTCAAAAGTAACAATATTTCCTCCTAACCTCATTTGTTGTTTTGCAATCTCATGCTGTGGATGTGAAGCTAAAAAAGGATATCGCACTAAATTTACCTGTGGATGTGCTTCTAAGAACTCTGCTACTTTCAAAGCATTTTCACAGTGTCTTTCTACTCTTACCGGTAGAGTTTCTAAACTTTTAGACAACACCCAAGCATTGAAAGGCGATAGTGCCGGTCCTGTATTTCTGGAAAATAGATAGATCTCTCTGATCAATTCTTCTTTTCCTACGGCTACCCCTCCTAAAACTCTTCCTTGTCCATCGATAAGCTTGGTAGCTGAGTGTACAACAACATCAGCTCCGTACTGAATTGGAGTTTGCAAATAAGGCGTTGCGAAACAATTGTCTACAATAAAGATCAATCCATGTTTTTTTGCCAGTTGCCCTAAATACTCCAAATCTAAAATATCTACTCCCGGATTGGTGGGTGTTTCTACATATAAGATCTTTGTATTTTCTTGTATAAGAGATTCAATTGTGTCTGTTTCATTAGCCTTAAAATAGCTCGTCTCTATATTCCACTTAGGAAAATACTTTGTGAATAAACTATGAGTTGATCCAAATACTGAACGACAAGAAACAATATGATCTCCCGAACGTAACAATGCTGCAAAGGTTGAATATATAGCTGCCATTCCGGTTGCAAAAGCATAACCCGATTCTGCTCCTTCTAAAGCCACCATTTTATCTACAAACTCTGATGTATTAGGGTTAGAAAATCTGCTGTACAGGTTTCGTTCTTTTTCTTCTGCAAAGGAAGCTCTCATGTCTTCTGCATCTTCAAATACAAAACTTGAAGTTACATACATTGGCGTAGAATGCTCGAAAAACTGTGATCGTTCGGTTTGTGTTCTGATCGCCTTGGTTTCAAAATTCTGACTCATAATTTATTTCTCTATGTTGGTTTCTACTAATCTTAAAATATCTCCGAAAACTCCACGAGCAGTTACTGCTGCTCCGGCTCCGGCTCCTTGAATTACTAATGGTTGTGCACCATAAGATTCTGTGTAAATCTCAAAAATGGAGTCTGATCCTTTTAGCGCTCCTAAAGGAGAGTCTTTTGCTACAGAAACTAATTTCACTTCCAGTGTTGCTCCGTTTTCTTTGGATAGATCTCCTGACAGATCTCCAATGTACCTTAGCACATGATTGTAATCTTGATCTCTTTTCAATTGATGGTATTCGTCATTCATAGCATCAAGTGAGTTTAGGAATGTTGGCGCGTCAATCTCTCTTAAAGGTTCCGGAATCAAGTTTTGGATCTTTACATCGGTAAGTTCGTTGTGTAGATCTAATTCTCTAGCCAAGATCAGTAGCTTTCTTGCTACATCGTTTCCACAAAGGTCTTCTCTTGGGTCGGGTTCTGTAAATCCTTTGTCAATAGCTTCTTGTAAGACTTCTGAGAATGTTCTGTCTTCAGAGGAAAAATGATTGAACAAATAGCTAAGTGATCCTGAGAATACTCCTCTGATCTTTGTAATGTTCTCTCCAGAAAGGTGTAGTAATTTGATCGTATCAATCAATGGTAACCCGGCACCTACATTGGTTTCGTAGAGGTAGCGTTTTTGATTTTTCTCTAAATTCTCTCTTAGAGATTGATAAAAATCAAGGTCGATCGTATTGGCAATCTTGTTGGATGAAACCAAATCAAAACCATTCTCAACTAAGGTATCGTAATTGGCAACAAAACCAGTACTAGCAGTGTTATCAACAGCAATCAAGTTTTCTAGATGATGTTCATCAGCATATTTGATGATGTCTTCCAAATCGTATGCTGTTCCGTCACTTGTAATCTTTTCTTTCCAATCATTCTCAATTCCTTTAGCATCAAACAATACTTTTTTAGAGTTGGCAATGGCAAAAATGTTCAATCGTACTCCTTTTCTCTTTTCAATTTCTTTGGTCGAAGAAATGATCTGATCGATTAATGTTCCTCCTACCAAACCGTGACCAAAAATGGCTAGGTTTATTTTTTTAGAAACTCCAAAGATCTCTCCATGAATTACATTCAAGGCTTTGTTTAACTGTGATCTTTTCACCACCAAACTCACATTCTTTCCTGTGACTGTATTGTTAAACAGCAAAGGCACAATTTGATTTTTGATCAAAGTATTGAAAGGCTTATGAAAGTCTCTCAGTTCTTGCCCAATGATAGAGATTACAGATACATCATCAAGCACTTCGATATTGCTTACATCTCTGGAATGAAAATCGCTTTCAAACTCTTTCTCCAAAACAGCTACAGCTTTTGTTGCTTTTTCCGCAGAAATAACTAAGCCAATTCCTCTCTCTGAAGAACCTTGTGAGATGATACTTACACTGATGTTCTCTTTTCCTAAAGCTCGGAAGATTCTTGCATCAACACCTGCTTTTCCTAAAAGTCCTCTTCCTTCTAGATGTAGCAGCGCTACATTGTCTAACACCGACAAAGATTTGATTCCTTTGGTGCTGGGTTTTGAAGTAATTAAGGTTCCGGTATCTTTTGGGTTGAACGTATTTAAGATTCGCAATGGAATGTTTTTCTCAATCAAAGGAATGATGGTTTTTGCATGCAAGACATTAGCTCCGAAGTTGGCTAACTCGTTAGCTTCATTAAAAGATAATTCTTCAATCTTTCTTGCTTCTTTTACCAAATCCGGATTGGCTGTATAAATACCATTTACATGCGTATAATTTTCCAACTCTTCTGCATCTAAATAGTTGGCCAATAAAGAGGCTGTATAGTTGCTTCCGTTTCTTCCTAGGGTTGTTGTTTCATTCTGAAGATTGGAAGCGATAAAACCGGAAACTACATTAACTGTCTCTCCATTGTATTTATCAAAGTGTTGTTGAACATTCTCCTTAGATAATCGTGTGATCGGATGTGCATTACCAAAGTCATCATTTGTTTTGATAAGGTTTCTCGTATCTGTAGCACGAGCTTTAATGTTTCTGTCTTGTAAAAGCTTTTCAATGGTTTTGATTGATAATAACTCACCTTGTGCTAGTACTTCGTCTTTTACTTTTTTACTATAATCTCCCAAAAGACTTACTCCTTCAAACAGTTTTTCTAGCCTTTCAAATTCTGTAGAAAAATCGATCTCATCTACAACTTCTGTCTGATATCTTTTGAATGCTTCCAATTGCTCTTGATACGCTTCATTTTTAGCAGCTGTTTCTAAGATTGCTTCTAGTTGATCTGTTGCGTTTCCTCTTGCAGAAACTACAACAGCAAGGTTTTCTCCTTTTTCAACTTTATTTTCTATGATAGAAACTACTCTTTCTAAGCCGTTTCCGTTAGCGAGTGATTTTCCGCCAAATTTTAAAACTTTCACTTTTTTATTTTTTGATTGCGTATTGAAAATGTTTTCTATGATCTTCTCCAGTTGTTTGTACTCTATTAAAAAAGCATCATGCCCATGTACAGAGTTGATCTCGTTATAGGTTATGTTTGGGTGTGTTAATGCCAGTTGTTTGAACGTTTCTTTGTTTTCTTCTGCAGTAAAGAACAAATCAGAATCAACGCCTACAATGTGAATTTTTGCTTGAATGCTATCCAGTGTTTTGAATCCTGATTCACGTCCTTTTACAGCATCTATGGTTTTTAGCAATTGATTCATCAATCTATAGGCAGATAGTTGAAATCGCTCTTGTAATTTTTTCCCATGATGCAATAGCCAACTTTCTACATTAAAGATTTCTAACTCTTCGTTTTTTGATCGTTGAAATCGTTCTTTAAAGGATTCTGGAGTTCTGTAGCATAGCATCGCATGCATTCTGGCATCATGTACCGGGTTCTTTGAGTTTGTTAAAAACTGTTCTTGAATCTGACAATTGGCAATTAACCAATCTGTAGATTTCCAATCAGATGCTACCGGGATCAAGTGTTGTGTAATTGTAGGTTGCAATACTGCCATTTCCCAGGCAATTCCTCCTCCTAATGAACCTCCAATAAGTGCAAACAACTCTTTTATTCTCAGTTGTTCCAACCCTTTCAAGAAAATTCCTGCAATGTCTCTGGCAACAAAGTCTTTGTAATTTTCAATTGTATGACCATCATAGCCATTTCCGGGGATGTTGAAAGACAAGATGGTATATTCTTGTGTATTGATTACTTTCTTATCTCCAATCAATTCGTTCCACCAACCTTCTTTACCGGCTACATTGCTATTTCCTGTAAGGGCATGATTAACCAAAACTACAGGAGCTGTTCCTAATTCTTTTCCAAACAGCTGATAGCTTAGCGGCAAATTGGAAATTTGAAAACCACTTTCTGTGGTAAACTCTTTTATTTCCAATATGTGAAGGTTTTTGACAAAACCTGTTTTAGTACTCATTTTTCTTCTTTTAAATGATTAAATGCATAAACTTTAAAAGTCAAAACCCAACCGAAGTTGGTTTATAGAAAAATGTTATTAAGAAATGCTAAAAGCTACATACGCGAATGTGTGTAACTCTTGAGTTATCTATCCCATTTGGGTAGAATTTAGCACCTTCTTTGATAGACAAAGGGTTGCTAAGGCGTCATCGGGTCTAATCCCTCAACCTTTCTTGATAACAATATTCAATAAGTTTTTGAACTTTTCGAGCGCAAATATTCAATCAGAAAAATTTAATATCCAAATTATTTCTTCTTTTTTTTATGAATTTAACGATTCTTTCATTTTTGTTCATTTTCTTCTACAAAGATTTTCCAATTCAGATTTAATTGGTAATTTTGTCGCCAGTTTGAGGAGAAATTTGACTGATTGCGACCTCGTTACTCTCTAGAGTAAGTAAAAATGCTAAAGCAGTAATGTACTACTACTTTAGGCGACCAAGTCAACCAATTTCCTCTTTTTAAATCATTAAAAAATACAAGTAGTATGTCATATTTTTTTACTTCTGAATCTGTTTCAGAAGGACATCCAGATAAAGTAGCCGATCAGATTTCTGATGCTTTAATCGATAATTTCTTAGCTTTTGATGCCGATTCTAAAGTAGCCTGTGAAACCTTGGTAACTACAGGGCAGGTTGTATTGGCAGGAGAAGTAAAATCTTCTACTTATTTAGACGTTCAAAAGATCGCCAGAGAAGTGATCAATAAGATTGGATACACCAAAAGTGAGTATATGTTTGATGGAAATTCTTGTGGAGTATTCTCTGCTATCCACGAACAATCTGACGATATCAACAGAGGTGTAGACAGAGCGTCTAAAGAAGAGCAAGGAGCCGGAGACCAAGGAATGATGTTTGGTTACGCTACAAATGAAACTCAAAACTATATGCCTTTGGCTTTAGATCTATCACATTTGATCTTAAAGGAATTGGCAGATATTCGTAGAGAAAATAGTGAGATCACTTATTTAAGACCTGATGCTAAGAGCCAGGTAACTATCGAATATTCTGATGAAAACGTTCCTCAAAGAATTGAAGCGATTGTAGTTTCTACACAGCATGATGATTTTGATTCTGATGATGAGATGTTAGCGAAGATCAGAAAGGATATTATTGATATTTTGATTCCTCGTGTGAAAGCAAAATTATCTCCTGAGATTCAAGCTTTATTCAATGATGATATCAAATATCACATCAACCCAACAGGGAAGTTTGTGATTGGTGGGCCTCATGGTGATACCGGATTGACAGGAAGAAAGATCATTGTTGATACTTACGGAGGAAAAGGAGCGCACGGTGGAGGTGCTTTTTCTGGAAAAGATCCAAGTAAAGTAGATAGAAGTGCTGCTTATGCAACACGTCATATTGCTAAGAACTTAGTTGCTGCCGGAGTTGCTGATGAAGTATTAGTACAGGTTTCTTATGCAATTGGAGTTGTTGAGCCAATGGGAATTTTTGTAGATACTTACGGAACTGCTAAGGTTGACCTATCTGATGGGGAAATTGCAGCGAAAGTTTCTGAAGTTTTTGATATGCGTCCACACGCTATTGAATCGCGCTTAAAACTAAGAACTCCTATGTACAGCGAAACTGCTGCATACGGACATATGGGAAGAGCTAATGAAGTTGTTTCTAAAACTTTTACGCAACCTAACGGTACATCTAAAACGATGGATGTTGAGTTGTTTACCTGGGAAAAATTAGATTATGTTGATCAGGTAAAAGAAGCTTTTCAATTGTAATCTTAAACAGATATATTTAGTGTAAGGTCCCGCTGCGAATGCAGCGGGATTTTTGTTTTACATGAGATTTTAGTATATTGATAGAAAATAAATTCTATGAAATCACAACGTCGAAATCAAGCACACAATAGTTTTTCTTACTTCGGAGCAGGTAATATGAGAGAGGTTTTTAACAGAAAACCAAAACCTGTCTTTCAAAAAATTCGCAAAATCTATGGCGAACAATTGGCAGGAGGTGCCGGAACAATTTCAAAAAATAATCATAACAAATTTACCAAAGAAGAAAAAGTTCAGATTCAAAAAAAAGTAGCTGCTATCATTTTAGAACAAGATCTGAAGAGAGTAAACTATTATACTTTCTATTTTCTATCTGCTTTAGTTGCTGTTATTACTGTTATAGCTCTTATGAGCTGGTAGACCCTAATCGTATCTTACGCTGATTTTTCATTCTACTCCAAGCGAGTTTATGACGCTGTTTGTACAACCATAAGCATCCTAAATCTAACCCAAAGTAGAAGAAACTGATTCCGCTTGGCGGGTTGGCACTTGGCAAGAAACTAAAGTAATCGAAGGCTATTTCCGGCCATCTCCAAGATTCATAACTGGTTCCTGCAATCTCTAAGAACACAATAGACAAATACATGGTTAGGTAAAACAAACGTTCTCTGGGTTTCTTTCTTAGAATCAATAGAGTGATTGCCGTAAGAACAAATCCAAATACATCACTTTTAAAGATCAGAAATGCTGTTGCATATGCAATGATGATGACTGTAAATATCTTTTCTAACTGCTGTCTTTGTTGTTTTACATAGGTTGTTTTTATGAAATACAAAACTCCTAAGTAAACCAAAGCATGTCCCATAGGGATATAGTGAGGTACATTTTCTAAGCGATAGGTATACATTCCAAAACCTATAGAGAATAGATATTCGCCACCATAGCCAATGAGTACTGCATATACCATCAATTCTCTCATTTTTGGTGTTGATTTCCAGAGCACAATGGAAAAAATAAAGACCATTAATGCGTTTGCAATCCATTGAGATTCCTGATAATAGGCTACCATGAATTTACTGTCTATAAACAACCCGATCAAGATATAGAGGTAGAGTAATCCTAAGGTTCTCAGAAAAGCCGGAAAAAATGTTTTGGTTGTAAATACACTCATTTTTTTGGAGTCTGTATTAAGAAAAAATAGCTTGTTTTAGTTTCTTTTTCACTTGTTTGACAATGTCTTTCGGATAGGTTCTTTCTCCCATCAATATCTGAGTCATTCCTTCAGTGATTCTATCTCCGTATCGTTTCATCAGGAAGTTTCTGATCATCTCATTGTCGTAAAACAGTTTCGACAAACGAACTCCTGTTTTCAACTCAGGCAGCAATGTTGTATTCAGTTTGTGGTTATAATTTTCTTCTGCTTTCTGTTGATCTAGATCGCTTTCTATAATAGCATCTGCTGCCATAATTCCGGAGAAGATCGCATTGGAAATTCCTTCTGCTGTTAACGGATCGGCAAAACCTGCTGCATCACCTACTAAAAAAACATTCTTTCTTACACAGCCATCTGTTCTTGGTGTTACCGGAATCTGAAATCCATGTAACTCTTCATGAATAGGATCGGTAATCTTTAACACATCGGTCATGTAATCTCGATATAGCTTCTTGAAATCTATTTTTACTCTTCTAAAGGATGCTAATCCAATAGACAAGTGATTTTTCTTAGGAAAACACCATCCATATCCCATTGGAGCTGCATCAAAATCTAAACGAACGGTTTGCGACAGTCTTTCAAAATCTTCCGGGTTTACCTCTACTTCGTACTCCAAAGCAGGGATCAACAATCTAGTTTCTTTCCACCCGGCAATTTTTGCTGTTGGACTCAACGCTCCATCAGCAGCAATGATAAACTTGCATCGTACTTCTCCTTGTGAGGTATGCAAAATACTTTCTTTGCCAAATGTGATGTCTTTTAGTTTGTGATCTTCAAGGAGTGTAATTCCTGCTTCTTTGGCTTTTTCAACAAGAAAATTGTCGAAATCGTCTCTCATAACCATAGAAATGATCGGCTCTTCTCTTTCTGATACCTTATGTATACCAATCTTATCAAAATAAGCATCTACTCTATAGAATTCTTTCTCTACTACCGGACTGATATCAAAAGGCATTTCTCTTCTACCTCTAAAAGCAAAGCCTCCTCCACAGGTTTTGTATCTAGGCAAAGTGGCTTTTTCAATAATTACGGTAGAGATTCCTTTTTCGGCTAGTTTTAATGCTGCAGAAGCTCCTGCAGGACCACTTCCTATAACAGCTACGTCAAATGTTCTTTTTGAATCCATGATTGTATGAGGGGCGAATTTCTTAATGAAATACAGACGAAAAATAGTCTAAAAAAAATTCTTACAAAAGGTTTCGTTAGAAAATAAAAAAGCCTCTCGGTTGAGAGGCTTAATTTCTTGATTTATATACTGTGTATCTTATAACTGATAACGTACTCTAAAACTTACAAATCTTGGTAAGATAAATGTCTCATTTATCGAGAACAAGATGTTGTTTGTATTTACAGAAGCACGAGAACCGGTTCCTAATAAGTTGCTTCCTTGAACCTCATATTCCCATTTAGCATCTCTGTTTTTTCTGTATGCTAGTGTTGCATTCCAAATCTTGAACTTGTTCTGAACTACTCCGTTTTGTTTTACCTCATTATACGAGAAGTCTGAACGTACGGTTAATGAATTCCAGATGTACGCATCAAAATCAATAGAAGGTCTGTGAGTTGTTCCTTTTATATCTCCCGTTCTTGCCGTGTTACTTTGGTTTGTAAGACTTACATTGTAACGTATTCCAAAATTCGGAGCTTTTCTGAAGTTGGTGCTTACTCTAGCATTGTATCCTTGAGAGTAGCTCTCGTTAACGTTTTCTTGAGAGTTCAAGAACTGATATGTTTTGCTATATGAGAAGTTACCTCCTACAGAAGTTCTAATCTTGTTGAATGTTTTCCCAACACGACCATTTGCAGTGAAAATCTCATTATCAAATGGAGAGTTTAATCTTGTACTGCTAGAAACAACAGAACCCGGTTCGAAAATAACATTACTGTTTATCTGATCAATAGTCTTTCTATAGTTTAATCTCGCAAATACATTGGTATAGTTGAACAAGTTGAAACTAAAATAGTTCAAGTTTACATTGTGTATTGTTGCATTGATCAAGTCTGGTGTTCCAGAAAAGAACGAGCTATAATTGTTGGCTACAAGACCACGTGCAATTTGATTTACATCTGTGAAGTTTACTTGTTGTCTATAGCTGAATCGTAAGCTTTCACTTTGCTTGAATTGTGCGATCAAACTGAATTCAGGTAAGATCTTTGTGAATTTATCTTCAAAAACTTCTGTTCCGTATTGTGTATTCTTAGATACATAAGAGTGTGCAGTAAATCCTGGAGTAATTGTAAAGATTCCTGTTTTCAAACGGTATCTTAACCCTGCATAAATATCTGTAAAGTTATATTCTGTATCATTTGTTGTTTGCGGGTCTATAATTCCCGGAATTGTTGGGTTTGGAATTACAATACTTCCATCATCTAAAACTTGGAAAAGGTTAGAGTCGAATGTTTGTCTGCTAACAATTGTTCCTCCTACAAAGTTTAAGTTGCTTTTCGCATTTAAAATGTGGTAGTAGTCTAATTTTGCATCTAATTGATTCGATTTTACACGTCTGTCTTGATTTAATCTGTAGAATAAGTTGCTTCTGTCTAAACCTAAAGTTTCAGCAGTATCATCAAATCCATCTTCAAAATCTTCTAAGTTTGGATCATCTCCAGGGTTATTGTTTAACGGATCATTCTCTAAAGATGCTGCATAGATAGGGTCTTCATCTTGTAATAAGTGTTGTAATTCTAATGCAAAAATGTTGTTCTCATTTGCTGTATAGAAATAGCTCAAGTTTTGATTGATCTTGAAAGGTGTTGCTTTTTCACTTTCAGCAATATCACTTAACACCAATGAGTTTACATTGTCTGTTCTACGTTCGTTAGAGAACCTTCCAATGAAATCGTAGTTCATTTGATTGTTTACATTCTTCTTGTAGATAGAACTAAACTTGAACAATCCTGTATTACTTGTTTGATCTGTGATACTTTGTGTAAAATCATCCGGAGTATTTGGATCTACATAGTCCGTTCTAGAATTGTTTTGTTGTCCGTTGCTGTTACTTGAGAAGATTAAGAAACCACTTAGGTCTAACTTCTTGTTTGGCGAATAGCTAAAGTTCAATGCAGATAGTTTGGTTTCTATACGATTTGCATTTCTTGCATTGGCATTTAAGAATCCAATTCCGGCACTTCCCAAATTGATATTTGTTCCATTAGATGGACTCTGGCTTCTAAAACCTCCGCTGAAGTTTCTAATGTCTCCTCGGTTTAAAACTACCTCCCCTAAGTTATTGACATCTCCAATAACATTGATGGTATATTTTGGACTGTAGTAGAAAAGTTTTGGCTGTAAAAGATATAATGTTTCACTAGGAGCATCTCCCAATCCAGCTGTAACATCTCCAAACCAGAAATTCTTTTTTCCTTCTTTTAGCTTGATGTTTAAAGCAACACGATCTTGGTTGTTTTGCACTCCTCTTAACTGATTTACGTCTCCGTAGTTACGTAATACCTGAATCTTATCAACAGCATTAGACGGAATGTTTTTGGTAGCTAATTTAGAGTCTCCATCAAAGAAGTCTTTCCCGTCTACCATGACCTTTTCTACTGTTTTCCCTTCTACTTCTATCTGTCCGTTGTCATTGATCTCGACTCCTGGAATTTTCTTCAAGACATCTTCTAATTTCCGTTCACTACCGTTTTTAAAGGAGTCTGCGTTGTACACAATGGTATCTCCTTTAACAGTTACCGGCATTTTAGATACGATGTTGATCTCATCCAGCATGTTATCAGTTCCTAAAGAAACATTCTTAACAATGTCTGTTTCTTTTGTTGTGATTACTAAGTTTGCCGTCTTATATCCTACATAACTGATCTTGATATTATAAACGGTATTCTTTTTCAAAGTCAACTTATAAAAGCCTTTTGCATCTGTAAAGCCGTATGATGCGATTCTTTTGGCAACGGTATCAATGGCTACCACATTTGCCATTTCTAGTGGCTCTCCAATGGTGTCTTTTACCGTCCCTGTCATTTTAAGCTGGGCACTAGATATCCCAGTAACCAATAAAATGGCTATTAGTAATACTTTTTTCATTTGTTATTTGATTATCTTTTTTAGAATCTACCTCTTCCTCTGCCTCCGCCTCTACTTCTGAAGCGTTCTTGCATTTCTTCGGTTTTCTTTTTTATAATGGCGTTGTATTCTTCTCTTGTTACTTTATCTCCTTTTTTAGGAGCTTTGATCTCTACTTTCTCTTCAGGGTTTAGTACAATTTCTGTACACAACATAGTTGTTCTTCCTGCATTGATTTCTAAGATTAACCCCGGTAATCCCCAGTAATCGTCCGGACCTGTACTTACAGGAATCTCAGGCGTATACCAAGCTGTAACTAGAACTGTTTTCTTCTTTTCTACTTCTTTGGTTTTTACAGAGTCTTTTCCTTTGTCATTATTTCTTCTTCCTCTTCTTCTAAAAGATGTCCAGTCGAACTCATTATCTTCCTTTACCAAGGTAGCTTTGTAACAAGTATACTGTCCTATTTTTTTAGATTCGGTTCCTAATTCCCATTGAGGTTGACCTGATTTGTCTGTGATCAAGAACTTTTTTCCAAAGAATTCTGATGACTCTATTACTTTTCCGTCTTTCGTATTCTTGTAAACCGATCCTCCGGCAGAACCTCCAAATCGGAAACCTCTTCCTCGTCCGGCTCCAGGAGTATCTAACTTGGCATTTTCTTTAAAGTTAGATTCAGTTTGATTGAAATTCAACGTATAGGTCTTCTCCAAGAAGTTCTTCATACGTTCCATGATCTGTTTTTTTCTTTGCTCAGACATTTGATCTCCACCCCAGGCATTTAAATCAACCGTGGTTTTAGACATGTAAGTAGCTTTTCCTTGAAATCCTTTCTGCGAAAAAACAGTAAGAGAAAAGAACACTAACAGCAGTGTAAATACTTGTTTCATTGTTATTTGGCTTTAGTTTTTATTAAATTACGGCTTATACTGATGTGTAAGACTGAAAAAAAAGCCAAAAGTTTAATCTTTTAAAAAAGATTTTAAACAAAGTTTATTTTTTCATGGATTTAACCTCCGATTCTTATCTCCATTTGATTACCGTCTCCACGTCTACTACGGAACCTTTCCATCATCTCTTTTGATTTTTTTCTCGAGATCTTTTCAAACTTATCTCTAGTCACTACTTTTCCTTTTTCAGGAGCTTTGATGCTTGGCTTTTCAGACGGATTCAATACGATCTCAGTACACACAATGGTCAAATCTCCATCGTTAACTTCTAAGATCAACCCTGGTAATCCTGTATAATTTCCCGGACCATTACTTACAGGAACATCTGTAGTATACCATGCTGTAGTGGTTCTCATTTCTTTCTTTGTTACTTCTTCCGGCTCTCCGTTTACCATTTTCATCTCTATATTTTCTACTTCTCTTTCGTAAGTAGCCTTGTAACAAGTATATTTTCCAATGTTCTTTGTTTCTCCGGTCAGTTTCCAATCGTACTCAACCAAATCATCTTTAATTAAAAAGATTTTCCCCATCAAATCTGTTTTGTTGACCATCTTCTTTTCTTTGATATTCTTGTAGAGTACATCGTTTCCTCCACCACCTCCAACAACTTGCACCATTACATTTCCTCCTCCTATTTGAGGTCGAGGTGCATTTAATTTCACATCTTCTTTATATGTAGATTCTGATCTGTTGAAGTTTAGGACAAAGGTTTTTTGAAACATTTTTTTCATTTGTGCTTCAATCTGACTTTGTAACCCCGGATTAGTTGCAGCTTCTGTACTGTCTAATTTAAAGTCCATTTTTCTATGGGTTTTATAAGTGGCTTTCCCATAAAAATCTTGTGCAGAAATGGATACTGACAAGAAAAAGAGTAACATAAAGATCTTGTTTTTCATGTGTTCTAATGATTTTTAATTTCAATTTTTGATGATACAAATATGAAATTCCATTTGACAGATATCGGTTAATGAATGTTAACTAGTGTTAACCGATTCTTTTTTTTGATTCTAACTAATTACTTTTGAGGCATGAACACCAAAAAATACAATTGGATACTTTACTTAATTACAGCTACTATTATAACTACAGTAGCTGTACAATTGTATTGGAACTACAAGAATTTCCAAGAAAATAGAACTCGTGTTGAGAATGAAGTTCAAATAAGTTTAGATACTGCTATCGAAGAGTATTACAGTAACCTATCTAAAAACAACTTCTTTTCTATAGTGAGCTCCGATAGCATTCAGTTTCACGACCACATCTTTGGAGATATTTTTATTGACAGTTCATATGAACCTACAGATAGCTTAGAATACAATGTTACTGTGGGTGTTGGTAAAAGCAAACAAGCCATTCGTTTAAAAGGATCTCCTTCTCTATTAGACTCTTTACGTTTAAAAGAAAGTTTGGTCTCCAAAGCCTTTAAAAGAGGACAGCGAAAAACTATAGAAATGCTACCTTTTGTTTATGAGGATAGTATCATTAGAAAATTTATAGCCGATAGTACTAAAGTTGCAAAAGGAATTCAATCTGTTTATATAGCGCTAACAAATGATGATTTGAACTTCTCTCGTTTAGATTCTTTATTAAATAAGCAATTGCAAGCAAAGGGTATTGAAACTGATTATTATTTTGATTATTTGAATTATAGTTTCACAAAAGAAACTACAAGAGGTAAGGATGAAAAGACGCTCGCAAATCATGTAAAGTCTAAGTCTACTTATTTAAGACCCATGCAAGAATTGCGTTTGTATTATTCTGATCCAACTTTGGCCGCTCTAAAGAAAAGTTTTACGGGTATCTTATTGTCTTTACTTCTTTCACTTACTGTTATAGGTAGTTTATTTTACTTGCTTAGAATCATCAACAGGCAAAAAGAATTGGCAGAGATTAAAAATGATTTGATAAGTAATATTACACATGAGTTTAAAACCCCAATTGCTACTGTGTCTACTGCAATTGAGGCTATTGAGAGTTTTAATGTGATCGATGATAAGGAAAAGACTCAAAAGTATTTATCTATGTCGTCTTTACAGTTGAAAAAGCTTCATCAAATGGTTGAAAAACTTTTAGAGACGGCTACCTTAGATTCTGAGAGACTAATCTTAAAAAAAGAACAAATAGACCTAATTGATCTTACTTCTAAGATCACGAAGAAACATGAATTGCTTACCAACAAAGAGTTAACTTTCTCTTCAAATATTGATGCTAAACTATTGAAAGTAGATTTGTTTCATTTTGAGAATGCCATTTCTAACTTGATCGACAATGCCATCAAGTATGGTGGCGATCATATAGAAATCAATGTAAACTCTGTTCTTAATACTACTATCATATCTGTTGCAGATGATGGATCGGGAATCGAAAAAAATCAGCAAGAGAAGATTTTTGATAAATTCTATCGAATTCCAAAAGGAAATAGACATGATGTAAAAGGATTTGGAATTGGCTTGTACTATACCAAAAAGATCATAGAAAAGCACGAAGGGAAAATTTCGCTTCAATCTACTCCAAACAATACTGTTTTTAAAATAACATTGCCTCATGAGTGATTCTATTAAAGTTGTTTTAGCAGAAGACGAACCTAGCTTAGGTCAGATTGTTCAAGAAAGCTTGGAAACAAGAGACTTTACTGTATTTCTTGCTACTAATGGAGAAGAAGCTTATGAGTTTTATAGTAAAGAAGATCCTGACATTCTTGTATTGGATGTAATGATGCCTAAAAAAGATGGTTTTACGTTGGCCAAAGAGATACGAGAAGAAAACAAGTCTATTCCTATTATTTTTTTAACTGCCAAGTCTCAAACCAAGGATGTTTTAGATGGTTTTCAGCATGGAGGGAACGATTATCTTAAAAAACCCTTCTCTATGGAGGAGCTAATTGTTCGTATCCACGCACTCTTAGATCGTATCAAATTAAAAAGGGATCATGAGAACATGAGTATTGGAGATTATGTTTTTAATTATACCAAACAAAGCCTTCAACATCCTAATGATACAGTTCTTCTTACGCATAGAGAATCTGAATTACTTTTCCATTTGTATCAAAAGAAAAACGAAATCTTAGACAGGACTTTTATTCTTAAAAAGCTTTGGGGCGATGATGATTTCTTTAATGCACGTAGTATGGATGTGTTTATCAGCAAGCTACGCAAGAAGCTTTCGAAGGATGAAAATGTCCAAATAATCAATGTTAGAGGCTATGGTTATAAACTCACATTTTAGGCTTTAGGAATTCTAAATTTTGATTACCTTTAATCCCCCTATCTCAACTTTAGAATTCTAAATTATGCATGTAGCCATCGCCGGAAATATTGGTGCCGGAAAAACAACATTAACACGATTATTAGCAAGACATTACAATTGGAAACCTCATTACGAGTCTGTAGATGAAAATCCGTATTTGGACGATTTTTATGGAGAGATGGAGCGTTGGTCTTTTAACCTTCAAGTATACTTTTTGAACAGTAGGTTCAGACAGATCCTTGAACTTCGTCAATCCGGAAAGAAAATTATCCAAGACAGAACCATCTATGAAGATGCGCATATTTTTGCTCCCAACCTTCATGCAATGGGCTTAATGACCAACAGAGATTTTGGCAATTACAGTTCTTTGTTTGAGTTGATGGAAAATTTGGTAACTCCACCAGACCTTCTTATTTATTTAAGAGCTGATATTTCTACATTGGTAGGTCAGATTCATAAAAGAGGCAGAGAATATGAGAATTCTATTAGCATTGATTACTTAAGTAGATTAAACGAGCGTTACGAGGCTTGGATTTCTACTTATAAGAAAGGGAAGTTGTTAATTATTGATGTAGACAACTTAGATTTTGTAGACAATCAAGAAGATCTTGGGTACATTATAGACAGGATAGATTCACAGATCAACGGATTGTTCTAAAAATCTCACACATATAAAAATCAAAAGACCGCTTTTAAAAGCGGTCTTTTTTTAGCTTAACGCTAATTAAAATAATAGTCTCCCCCGTTTGCCTATTATTTTACTTTCTAATCACCATGAACGTATAAGCTGAATTTCTACTTTTTCTTTTCTCTCTCTTCATAATCTCATGACCTATCACAATAGCGATAAAGTCAAAGATCAGAACTCCTCTAACCAAAGTAGTATATAATGATTCTTTCTCTAAAACTGTATCGAAGTAAAAAACAGCAAAGCTGAGTGCAATAAATACAGTTGCAGAAATAAGTAGTACGGTACTTAAAAAATCTATTCTCTTTTGTGAACTATTTAGTTTCATTTTGTTGTGCTTTCTATTCTTTTGACACAACTTTTTTGATCAGGTCACAAAAAATCTAGGTTTTTATTCAATAATTTTGATTTGGCTGTCTACAATATCTTTGATAGGATAGACAATTCTACCTTCTTCCGTATTGATTACCAGACAGATATTATCAATTGATTCAATGACTCCAATGGTGTCATTTATTTTTATTTTTTGTCCGATTTCTAAATTTTTTCTTGAATAATATCCAAATAATAATCGCTTGATCACATCTGTAGATCCAATTCCAAAGGCAATAGTGAATGCCAAAAGAACAGATCCTAGAATTAAGGAAAGATTGCTAGTAATTAAATCGGTATTAACTCCTGCTTGATTTAACGCAGTAACCGAAACAATGATGGCAATCAAATAAAATGCGATGTTCCCTACCAAATTGCCTCCGGTAAGCTCTAGCGATTTAAACATAGACACCAATGCGTTCTTTACCATATTGGCGATATAAATTCCGATTCCAAATATGATAAGGGCACTAACTAGCTTTGGTAAATAGGCAATTAGATTTCCTAATTGTTCTGAAACCATTCGTAAGCCTAGAAGTTCGGCTCCAATGATCACGAAGATCAGAATCAATATCCATTTGATAGTTGCTAGAATAATCTTGGTAGGTTCAATCTTAATTTTGGCTTCTCCAAAGATTTCATCGATCTTTAACTTCTCTGGTAAGCTATCGATATTGGTAAATCCTAGTGCTTTTTTTACCAAGTAAAGAATCACTTTTAAGATGATCCATACTAGGACCAAAAATCCTATTCCTAGTAATAGCTTTGGTAAGAAAGCTAAAAAGTCGTTCCACAAATTTGTCAAAAAGCTAAAATCAAGATCTGATTGTAACGGGATTAATAATGTTCTCATGGCGCTTGTATTAGTTAGTTATTTATTCTTCTTTGTTGTTTTCGTTTTCATCGTCGTTTTCGTTTTCTTCTTCTTTATGTTTTTGGGGTGTAGAGATCCCATCAACAATGTCTTCTATTGTTTTAGGGTATTTTACCACAAACAGATCGGCCACGTCAATCGTTAGTTTGATCATCGCAACGTCATTCATTACCTTATCTCTTAAGAGCTTCGGTACTTCTTCGTGGTTTAATATTTTCTTAAACGGATTTTCCATACTACAATCCTTTGCATATTTGTACTACTTTTTCTTTAGCTCTCTTAAGCCTCATCTTAACTGCACTTTCACCTAATTCTAACAATTGAGATATTTCTTTAATAGACATATCATCTTGATACTTCATCAGTAAAATCATTTTATCATTCGGGTCAATCATTTGCATTGCTTTTGCCAATTGATCCGATCTAAGAGCAAATAATGTAGCGTCATCAATTTCTTCTACAGAAGCATCTTCCTTTATCTGATCTGTAACTACGGTTACCTTTTCTTTTTTCTTATTGCTGTTTCTCTGTACGTAATTGACACAGAAATTATAGGTAAACGAATACAGCCAGGTAGAGAATTTTGATGCTCCTTTAAATGTTCTCAGTTTTACAAACAGTCGAATAAAGACATCATGTGTCAGGTCTTCAGCCTCCTCTTTACTGTTGGCAAAACCATAACACTTGTTGTATACCACAGAAGCATAACGGTCATACAATACCGCAAATAAATGGGTATCATTTGTCCGAACAATTTTAGCAACCAATTCTTCGTCGCTTAATGTTGTTACTCCTTTAGTTTTCAACTATAACTAAACCTTTATCTTATTGAGACACAAAGACTTCATAAAAGTCACATTCTTAAGAATACTAAATGTAAGAATACTTTATATATTTTTTGGCTAAACATAGAAAAAGCCATCTTTTTCAGATGGCTTTTTTGTGAATGTTACTCCACATGAACGATAGATGTCCCCCAACCTCTATCAATTCGATACTAAATCTCAAATTATTAACATATGTTAATTCCGCAAATATAGCAAATAAAGTGCTAAACTACAGTATCTAAACAGCTATTTTTAGCTTTTATTGCTTCTTTAAAAAAATATCATCTTTTTGTAACATTTATACAACGACATCCGTATAATGATATGTAACGACAGTATTAATCCTTAATATTTTCCATAAAATTACATGAGACAACTTAAAATTACAAAGCAGGTTACCAACAGAGAAACCGCATCGTTAGACAAGTATTTGCAGGAAATCGGTAAAGTAGATTTGATCACAGCTGATGAAGAAGTAGAATTAGCTCAAAGAATTAAAGCCGGAGATCAAAGAGCTTTAGAAAAATTAACAAAGGCAAATTTACGTTTTGTGGTGTCTGTTGCTAAGCAGTATCAAAATCAAGGATTAACATTACCGGACTTAATTAATGAAGGAAACTTGGGATTGATCAAAGCAGCTAAGCGTTTTGATGAAACCAGAGGTTTTAAATTTATTTCTTACGCTGTATGGTGGATTCGTCAATCTATCTTACAAGCATTAGCAGAGCAATCTCGTATCGTTCGTTTGCCATTGAATAAAATTGGATCTATTAATAAGATCAATAAGATGTATGCTTTCTTGGAGCAAGAAAACGAGCGTCCGCCAAGTGCAGAGGAAATTGCTAAGAAATTAGACATGACGGTGAATGATGTAAAAGAATCTATGAAGAATTCTGGACGTCACGTATCTATGGATGCTCCTTTAATTGAAGGAGAAGATTCTAACTTATATGATGTATTGAATTCTGGAGAATCTCCAAACCCGGATAAAACTTTATTACACGAGTCTTTACGTATCGAGATCAACAGAGCTTTAGAAACTTTGACCCCTCGTGAAGCTGATGTAGTAAAATTATACTTTGGATTGGGTGAACACCAACCAATGACTCTTGAAGAAATCGGAGAAACATTTGACTTAACTCGTGAGCGTGTTCGTCAGATCAAAGAAAAAGCCATTCGTCGTTTGAAGCACACTTCAAGAAGCAAGATTTTGATGACGTATTTAGGGTAATCCTTCGACTCAAGTCAGGGTCCTTAAAATTGTAAATATCTTATGAAAAACTCTCGAAAATTATTCGGGAGTTTTCTTTTTTATATGTGTATTTTTATCCAACTAAAATTCACAACACAACTTACATGAACAAACTAATTGCACCTTCTATTTTAGCAGCAGATTTTGCAAATCTTCAAAGAGATATTGAAATGGTTAATGCTAGTGATGCCGACTGGTTTCACATTGATATTATGGACGGCGTTTTCGTTCCTAATATTTCTTTCGGAATGCCTGTATTAAAAGCCATCTCTAAGCATGCAACAAAAACCATTGATGTTCATTTGATGATCGTAGACCCGGATCGTTATATTCAAACATTTGCCGATTTGGGAGCTAATGTTCTTACTGTACACTATGAAGCATGTACACACTTACACAGAACAATTCAAGCTATTAAAGCTGCCGGAATGAAAGCAGGAGTAGCCTTAAATCCTCATACTCCTATTGCTGTTTTGGAAGACATCATCAAAGACTTGGATCTTGTATGCATTATGAGTGTTAATCCCGGATTTGGAGGACAGTCTTTTATCGAGAACACCTATAAAAAGGTAAGCCAATTGAAGCACTTGATCGAATTTTCAGAATCTAACTGTCAAATTGAAATTGATGGTGGAGTAACAGATCAAAACGCCAGTGCTTTGGTTGAAGCCGGTGCAGATGTATTGGTAGCAGGAAGCTTTGTATTTAAAAGTGAAGACCCAACTGCTACTATTGCCAACCTTAAAGCGATTACTAACTAATATGTAACATCATGGATCAAACATCAGCTATCATTCTAGCCGTTTCCCTCATGATCATCATGCTGGGGATGGGACTATCCTTGGTTGCTGATGATTTCAAACGAATATTTGTTCAACCCAAAGCCATTATCATCGGTCTTATAAATCAACTAATTTTATTACCGTTGATCGCTTTTGGCCTTGTATTGGCATTTCCAGTATCGCCGGAGATTGCTGTTGGGGTAATGATCTTAGCGGCTTGCCCGGGTGGCGCTACCTCCAACCTAATTTCACATTTAGCAAAAGCCGATACGGCTTTGTCTGTAACATTAACGGCTTTTAGTAGCTTTATTACTATTGTAACGATTCCTTTTATTGTTAACTTTTCATTAGAACAGTTCTTGGATCAGAGCAATCAAATACAGCTAGATATTGTTCAGACTTTCTTACAGATCTTGATGATCATTATCATTCCGGTATCTATTGGAATGCTCATTAGAAAGTACAGAGAATCTTTTGCTTTGAGAATGGGAAAACCTGTACATATAGCTTCTGCTCTGGTGTTGATATTGGTTATTGTAGGAATTATTATCAAAGAGAAAGATAATTTGGCCGAGTCTTTTCGTCAAGCGGGATTGGTTGTGGTTTGTTTGAATATCCTAGTGATGTTTGTGGGATATTATTCTGCTAAACTGTTGAAGGTAACTAACAAAAGAGCTTTATCTATTGCCATTGAATCCGGAATCCAAAACGGAACCTTAGGAATTACAGTTGCTGTGGTTCTTTTGGGAAATACTGAGTTTGCCATCGTATCTGCAATCTATGGAGTATTGATGTTCTTTACCGGAGCTGTTGCCGTGTATATTGGAACTCTTCAGAGTAAGAAACAGTAATCCTTTGTATTCGGTTATCGATATAGAAACCACCGGAAACGGGTATCGTGGTCAAAAGATCACCGAGATTTCTATTTTCTTATTTGATGGTGAAAAGATTGTAGACGAATACACCACTTTGGTGAACCCGGAGCAAACTATTCCTGCATTTATTACCAATCTTACAGGTATTACAGATGCCATGGTACGAACGGCTCCTAAGTTTTATGAGATTGCAAAAAAAGTGGAACAAATGACCAAAGACACCATTTTTGTGGCTCATAATGTGAACTTCGATTACAATATTATCAAAGATGAGTTCAAAAGTTTGGGTTTTGACTATTCTAGAAAAAAACTGTGTACTGTTCGTTTGTCCAGAAAGATCATACCGGGACTCAAGTCCTATAGTTTAGGAAATATTTGTAGTTATGAAGGGATTGAAATTGCCGAGCGACATCGGGCAAAAGGTGATGCTGAAGCTACCGTAGAACTCTTTCGAAGACTTATTGAGCGTGATGATCGTTTTGTTATTAATAGTTTTTTGAATCACCGATCCAGACAGGCTACATTACCTCCTCTTTTGGATAAAAAAGTAGTGGATGAGTTACCTGAAACACCAGGAGTCTACTACTTTAAAGATTTGCAAAAGGATGTGATCTATGTGGGGAAGGCCAACAACATCAAACAACGTGTTATCAGTCATTTTTACGATAAGAAAAAGAAAGAAATCTCCATGTGTTTGGAAACTGCTGACATCACTTATCAAGAAACAGGCAGCGAACTTCTGGCTTTGCTAAAAGAATCGGCAGAGATCAAGCATATATACCCCAAATACAACAGAGCTCAAAGAAGAGCTAATGAAGCTGTAGGCTTGTTTTCTTATGAAGATCAGAAAGGAATTCTTCATCTTGCTTACAATAGGTTGAAGCTGGTTCCTAACTCTATTATGAAGTTTTACAATATTTCTGAATGTAGAAATCTTTTAGAACGAATCTGTGAAGAGTTTGAGCTGTGCCCTAAATACTGTCACCTACAAACCAATGTAAATGTTTGTTTTCATTATCAAATAAAAAAATGCAAAGGGATTTGCTCCGATAAAGAGGCTGTAGAAACGTATAATAAACGGGTAAAAGAAGCTATTGAATCTCTTGGATTGCAGGCTGAAGACATGGTAATTAAAGAAAAGGGAAGAACTAACAATGAGATTGGCTTTGCTCTAATTCTCAATGGCATATACAAGGGATATGGATATTTAGATAAGGAAATTGTTTTAGAGAATCCGGATGAATATCTTTTCTACGTACAGCCCCAAAAAGACAACAGAGATATTCAGCGTATCTTACGATATTACCTTAATAAAAGAGAGGCTTCTTAAGAAGCCTCTCAACCATCCAAACCTACTCAATATTGTTCCAACAAATACTCGATCAAATCTGTCGTTGTCACAATACCGACTAATTCACTATTGTCAACTATGGGTAAAGCATGGAATTCTTTCTCCGCTAGAATTTCGGCCACTTCTTTGATTGTTGTTTGCGGAGAAACTTTTACCAGTGCTTTCGCCATCACTTGCTCTATGGTAAACATATTATATACCATGGTATCTACATCTGTTTCATACTCGTCTACTGCATCTGCATAACTAATTCGCAATAGATCTGTAAAACTTAACATCCCTATAATTTCTTTTCCACTTACTACCGGGATATGTCTGATGTTATGTGTTTTAAATAGTTTTTCTGCTGTTGTTAGATCATCTGTATGGTTTACAGTAATCAGGTCTTTTGTCATTATTGTAGATACTGGCATTCTTTTTTTCATGGTCTTTGGTTTTAAATTCTATACCAAATTTCACGAGAAAAGAGTCTAAAAAAGATGACTTTTGTCATTGTATAAAAAGAATGTTGGTACTATCTTTTGTAGGATACAATGCTGTAAAAAAGAAAACTCCTTTTAAAAAGGAGTTTGTTATATCTGGAAAGAAAAGGGTACTAGCTTTTACTTAATCGTTTATTAATCTTGTCTGTTTTTCCTTCGTCTGCCACTCCTGCTTTCAAGACTTTGATATTTCTTAAAATCAATTTTTTAATATTTGATTTATATACTTTATCATTTGCTCTTAATCCCACATCTCTTAAAACATCGTACATCTTACCTGAGCAACCTGAATAGTATTTAGGAATGAATCTAATAGATACTTTTCCAAGTTTTCTACTTCCAAAATAAAGGTCGGCACTAACATCGTGAATCTCTATCTCTCCCGGTTTAGGCCAAAGTGAAGTTCCTACTTGGCTTTTCCCATATGCTTTTCCTTTGTATTTATACTGGGTAAAAGTAGCTTTCTTATCATAGGCCACTCCTAATTTTACTTGCCCTTTACAGTTAACAAATTGATATTTGAATTTTACATCTTTAAAGTCAAATCCATCTTTTTCTCCCGGGAATAAAACATTTCCTCTTTCTAAAGATATCATCTGTCCGTAAGCATTTGACTTCTGTGCACTCACAGAAAGAGTAACACAAAGAATAATTAAAAAAGTTATCGATCTCAAAGTTCTTCTACATTTATAAATTCGTAAATTCTAGTTCGCAAAAATAATACCAAAAATTTTAACGGAATATCTTTCTCAAAACATTCTTAATAATGAAGGAAATTGAAGTTTAACATGGTCTTGATCTTCTTATAGATTCTTGGGAATTGAGCTCTGAACTCATCAGGGGTTTCAATAAAAGTTTCGATCAAAACAGCTATAAACTCATATTGATTTTCGAAAGCATATCTTCTAAAGTAGTTAGATGCCAAGATTTGCTTTCGTACACTTTCATTGTTCTGTAAATAGTTCATCAATCGTTGATATCCTCTTCTAAAGATCATAGAACTTACATCTCTTTCTTGCAATGATTTGATATGAATAATATGCGTAAACTCATGGATTCCTAAGTTTACATTATCATCTTTGGTATGAATTCCTTCTAAAAAATGTTTCCAGGAAAAGACCACTGTTTTGTATTTGGGGTTGAACTCTCCCTTATGCTTTCTTTGTGTTGAAGTAGAAAGAAAAACATCTGGATATACCAAGATCTTATCGAAAACATCTGTAATAAACTTTCGTTTTCCAAATGTTAGTATTATGTATGAAGAGCCTATCAACACACGCGTTCTAACATCTATAGCATGACCTTCTCTACCAATAAACTCATAAGTTCGTAAGAACGTGGTTAATCTATGTTCAAAGTGTTCCTGATATCGTTTGTCTAATTTTTTATAAAAATCTACCTCACCGCTTAATATGGTCTTTTGCTGTTTGGAAAGTCTTTTTTTGATTTTGGAAGTATGAGCTATAGGTGTACGGTTGAAGATAGAAGAACTTAGTTTTTCTATCCCACGAATCACAAAACCTAAAAAGGCTGATATAGGGGCTTTATAGCTCGATATTGAAGTATACTTCATAGGGGGTTAACGAAGGAACAAGATAGGTATTATTTATGAACCACTAAAAGCTCGACAAAGATTACTTCTTTTCTCAAATCAACAAATCTCATATTGGTATTAATTCCGTTTCTTCATTTTTTTTATTTATCTAACACTTTTGCTAATTCTTGTATAAGGTCATCTTCATAACTAATGCGCTTCAAAATTTCTCCCTCTGGGCTTAATAGAAAACTTGTGGGGATTTCTTCTATTCCATATTTAAATGCTGTTGGGCTTCTACCCATATTAGTTAGATTAGAAAAATTAACCCAATCAATATTTAATTGATTACTCACTTTTCTCCATGATTTTTCATCAACATCAAAGGAGTAGTTTACTATTGTAAAATTGTTATCTGCATATTTTTCTTTAATGGTAGGGAAATTTCTTTTTATCTTTTTAATGCAGGGGGCACACCAAGAAGCCCAAAAATTTAGTAAAATATAATCTCCTTTATAGTCAGATAATTTAATCTTTTTTCCTTCTAAGTCTTTACCTGTAATCTCCGGAGCAACATCTCCTACATTAACAATAGAAGATTCCATGTATTCTTTTAACAGTATCCCTTTAGGAGACTCTTTTAGTTTTGAGGGTAGTTTGTTATAGTAATTATCTAATTGCTCTTTAGAATACTCTTCCTTATAATTGATCATTTCTGATAAAGAAAAATAGTTATTGGAGTTTCTCATTAAGAAATCATAGGAAACCTTATATATAGTATCTAAATATTTCTCATATTCTTTTTCTTTAATCTCATATTCTTTTTCACCAATTAAATTACTTGTTAATTTATTGTAAGCCTCAGCTTTTTTATTGTAATAGGGTTCTGTTAATTTTAAATAATTTTGAATGATTGGATTAATTTTTTCACTTTTCACATAAGGTGAGTAACTCATTCCTGTTTCTTTTAATGTTTCTTTATCTGAATTTATAGAAATCTCCCCTTGCTCAATCCAAAACTGAATCATGAGAGTATCTTCTTTAATTAAAACAGCTGCCTCGTAAGGATATTCAATTACGTCTTTAAATTCAAAAGCTTCATTTTTTACAATGGTTGAATCCATTACTTGAAATTTATCATAATTAAACAACAAGACTTTAGACTCTTCTTTTATTCCTTTTATATGAGCTTTTAAATGGAATGTATTGTTGTTTTTACTTGTACATCCAACAATAAAAATTACTATTAAAAAAATACTTCTTTTCATAAAGTGTTTTATTTTTTTATGATTATAAACTATTAGCCGTTACCTACTCAAACTTTTCAGTTTCTACCTCTTATCGCGCAATAAACTTGTTATACAACATTTTTTGCTCTGAATTTTAGAGGAGGGATAAACTTCAAGATTAAATTTTCAGTGAGGGTTTCTGAATTAAAACTTTAAAAAAAGTACTCACACTCTAGATGAGCTTTTAAGTTTTCTGTAATTGAGGAAATATTCTGTACTATACAGTACAGGTAGCAAATATAAGATGTGTTTTTATATTTCAAGTAAGGATGCTCCCTACTTTTAGCAAGCCAACACCTTACTTTTCTTTTTTGTGTTTGATAATTCTTTTTAAAAGAATTACAATGAATAATTAAACAAGGTATATCTATAAAAAACTCTTCTAGACAAAGCCCTCCTAGATGCAGGTTGGTCTGCTTTGAAAATAATTCAAACAACTCTTGTAATCAGGATTGTATTTCCTGACAAAGCTCCGCTTTGAAAATAATTCAAACAATTCTTGGAGCAGGATTATATTTCCTGACAAAGCTCCGCTTTGAAAATAATTCAAACAATTCTTGGAGCAGGATTATATTTCCTGACAAAGCTCCGCTTTGAAAATAATTCAAACAAAAAAACGCTCAAGCAAGCTTGGCGTTTTCTCTTATCGAATTATTTATTCGTGACCCCGGCAGGATTCAAACCTGCAACCCTCAGAGCCGAAATCTGATATTCTATTCAGTTGAACTACGGGGCCTTAATTATCGTTTTAATAAAATCTCGCCCAATGCCAGATTTTAAATACTTTTCTCTTTCTCTTGCTAAAACTCTGGTTTCTACTTCTTCTTTATAAATAATACTCCAAGGAACAAATGCCTTCGTAGATTTATTCCTCTTAGCATTATGCTCTTTCAATCTCCTCTCTAAGTTATTTGTGAATCCTGTATAAGTTCTACTGAATTTTTCGCTATACAGAACATAAACATAGAACATTCTTTTTCATTTTTTCAGTTGAACCCTGCCTGCGGCAGGCAGGTACGGGGCCTATGTTAAAAACTTATGCTAAGTTTTTACGTACGATCCCCGAGATGGTTTTTCCATCAGCCTGACCGGCCAACTTCTTAGAAACAATTCCCATTACTTTCCCCATGTCTTTCATTCCTTCTGCTCCAACTTCTGCAATGGTTGCTACTACCACTTTTTCTATTTCTTCTTCAGACAAAGCTTCCGGTAAGAATTTTTCTAATACAGCAGCTTCTGCCAACTCAGGATCAGCCAAATCTTGCCTTCCTTGTTCTACAAAAATAGCAGCACTATCCTTGCGTTGTTTTACCTGCTTTTGAATGATCTTCATTTGTTGCTCATCTGTCAAACCATCTCCTGCACCAGCTTCTGTTTTTGCCAATAAGAAGGCAGATTTTAGAGCTCTTAACGCTTGTAAAGCAACTGTATCTTTCGATTTCATCGCTGCTTTCATCTCTTCCATTACTTGCTTTTCTAAACTCATTTTTTGTCTGTATTTTAGGTGTTCAAATATACAATTCTCCTCTAGAATTTCTTAGGCTTTCTAAGGTATAATACTTTCTTATCGTAATCTATAATTGCTTTTCCTTTTTCTAAGACATCTGCTCCTATAATTCCGTGTACTTCTTCTGCTTCGTGTTGAGTTAATGCCGCATTTACATGTGTTAGGTCAAACAACACCAAATGGCATTTTTTGGTCTTCCACTTTCCAATTACTAAAGTATTGTCATTGGATTGTTGTGTTTCCATATCTGTAGCTCCTGCTCCTGCAGCTTTGGTTTCACTCTCTTCTGCATCCAAATTAAAACGCTCTATCATATCCAATCCCACACAAGAGTTAGATGCTCCTGTATCTAGAATAAATCTTCCTTTTATTCCATTGATCTCTGCATCCAATTCTAAATGATTGGTTACAATCTTTCTTAACTTGATCTTTCTATATTTCTTTTTTTCTAATAGTTTTTTCAGACTGCTCATTTGCGTATTTTTACGTCCTCTGAAAAGGAGGACTACAAAAATACATTTTAAATGATTACAGATACACATACGCACTTATATTCTGAACAATTTGATCAAGATAGAGGAGTTATCATGCAGCGCGCTTTTGATGCCGGTGTCAATCGTTTTTTTATTCCTGCTATCGATAGTTCTTATACACAGCGAATGTTAGATCTGGAACAACGTTTCCCGGATCATGTACATCTGATGATGGGCTTGCACCCTACATCTGTTCAAGAAAATTATAAAGAAGAATTACAGCTTGTTCGTGAATGGATTGACAAACGTGATTTTTGTGCCATCGGAGAAATAGGAATTGATTTGTATTGGGATAAATCGTTTTTAGAACAACAACAAGACGCTTTTAGAACTCAGATTCAATGGGCAAAAGAAAAAAAACTTCCGATTGCTATTCATTGCAGAGATGCTTTTGATGAGATCTTTGAAGTATTGGAAATGGAAAAGGGAGATGATCTTCGTGGTATTTTTCACTGTTTTACCGGAAATATCGATCAGGCGCATCAAGCTATCTCCTATAACATGAAACTGGGAATTGGTGGTGTTGTAACTTTTAAAAACGGGAAGATTGACAAGTTTTTAGACCAGATCGATCTTAAGCATATTGTGTTGGAAACTGATTCTCCTTATCTAGCTCCAACTCCATACCGAGGAAAGCGAAATGAAAGCAGTTATTTAAGCTTGATTGTTGACAAATTGGTAGATATTTACGGTCTGACTTTCGAAGAAATTGCCGAAATTACAACTCAAAATTCAAAAGAGGTTTTTGGAATCTAAAACTACATATTACAAGACACCTATTGGTACTGCAGAGATTATTGGAGATGAAAACGGAATTCAATCTATCTCTGTACTTGATGAAGATATTTCAACTTTGAGCAGCACAAATGATATTCCGGAAGTACTTCAGGATTGTGTGACTCAATTGGATGAATATTTTAAAGGTGAACGTGTTAATTTTGATTTGAAACTTAATCCAAAGGGAACCGATTTCCAGAAAACGGTTTGGGAAGAGCTTTTGAATATTCCTTATGGAAAAACACGTACTTATTTAGAGCAAACCAAACATATTGGTGATCCAAAAGCCATTCGTGCTGTGGCTTCTGCCAACGGGAAAAATCCTATTTGGATAGTTATTCCTTGCCATCGTGTCATTGGGTCTGACGGTTCTCTTACCGGTTATGCTGGAGGTGTGTGGCGTAAAAAATGGTTGTTAGATCACGAAAGCCCTGTAAAGCAACAATCTTTGTTTTAAGCAAGTCTTTGCGATTCCGAGAATTCGGAAGAAGCAATCTGCTTAAAAAAATTACTTCGTAATGACATTCATAAACAAACTAATTTTATTATTCCTACGTTTGTAGTGTATGGCAAAAAGAACAGCGTTTTTACTGCTATGTTTTGTTGGGTTCTTTGCTCAGGCTCAAATCTCTTCATCTGACTTTCGATCTAAAAAGATCATTGTCACCAAGGATACCATACGGTTTGACTCAGTTCCAATCAATCCGCAAAGATTCAAAGTTCTCAGCAATCAAAACAAAGTTTTGTTCCCTTCCGAATATCAAATTCTTTTTAATGATGCCATTTTGATCATCGATTCCAAAAAGTATCGAGAGATTACCATTGAATATTTTCGATTTCCTGAGTTTTTAACTCGAGTCTACAGTCCTTTCGACAAACGGCTCATTGTTCCCAATAACAGCAATACCGGAACTTTATATAGTTTAACCACGAACAAAAAAGCTACAGAACTGAAGCTTTTCGACGGACTTAAAACCAGTGGATATATTAGTCGAGGACTTACGGTTGGAAACAATCAAAGTACCGTTACCAATTCTTCTATGGATCTAACCATTGAAGGAAAACTCTCCGACAAAGTTTCGATCAGAGCTAATATTTTCGACACCAATATTCCTCTGCAAGACAACGGATACAGCCAAAGCATTACCGATTTTGATCGGATTTTCATAGAATTGTTTAGTGAAGATTGGCGAGTAAAAGCCGGAGATTTGAGCTTAAACAATCAACAGAGTTATTTTCTTCGATTCGAAAAACAGGTTGCCGGATTGGAAGTAGAGGCCAACATCAATAAAAACACCAATGTATTGGCTTCTGGAGCTGTAGTAAGAGGGCAGTTTACTTCATACAATTTTGTAGGTGTTGAAGGAAATCAAGGACCATATAAGATCTTTGGTCCCAATAACGAACCTAATATTGTTATTATAGGTGGCAGCGAACGTGTTTTTGTTAATGGTTCTCAGATCAGAAGAGGTCCTAATGAAGATTATACTATTGATTACAATATTGGAGAGATTCGTTTCAACACCAAATTCCCAATCACGAATGATATGAGAATCCGTGTTGAGTTTCAATTCTCAAATAGAAATTATACACGCTTTATCACCTATGAAAAAGCACGCTATTCCGGAGAGAATTTTCAAATTGCTGGGTATTTCTACAATGAAAACGACGTTAAAAATCAACCCATCCAATTAAGCCTAACGGATGCTCAAAAGCAAATCTTGGCTAATGCCGGAAATAACCCTGACCTTATGGTTGCAGAGAGTGCTTTTCCGGACACATTTGATCCTAACAAGATCTTGTACAGACGTATTCAAGTAGGTAGTGTTGAGGTTTTCGAATATTCTACAAATGAAAATGACCAGTTGTTTAACGTACGTTTCACCAATGTAGGAAGCAATCAGGGTGATTATGTTCTAGATCAAACTTTGGCTACCGGAAATGTCTTTGCTTATGTAGGTCCTAACTTAGGAGATTACAATCCTATTGTTCAGTTGACAGCGCCCGAAAAGCTACAGATTGCCATGGTAAACTCACAATACAAACCCAGTGAAAAGACATCACTTTCTGCTGAGTTAGCGTTTAGCAACAACGATCGAAACTTATTTTCGAGTATCGATAACAATCAAAATACGGGAGCGGCCACCAAATTGAACTGGCAACAAACGTTATTGGATAAAAAGTGGCAATTGTTGAGTCATGCTGATTATTTGTTTATCCATAAAAACTTCAATACAATTCAACGTTTTCAAGCTGTTGAATTCAATCGAGATTGGAACTTGGTCAATCCACAAGGAAATCAAAGTTTACTGGATTTAGGCTTAACACTTAAAAACAAGGAGAATGATTACCTGACTTATGCTTTTAAACAGTTGGAGTTTTCAGATAACTACAAAGGAAGCAAGCATGTACTCAACTCTCAGATGAAATTAGACTCGACATCTTTTTATGTACATAGTAGTTTCTTGGACAACAATTCTGAGATTCAAGAGAATACTTTTCTGCGCATCAAAGGTGGGTTAGAACATAGTTTTAAGAGATCTTGGGCAGGTGCTTTTGTAAATATTGAATCTAATGACGGAACTTTAAACACAACTCAAGAAGCGTTGAGCACCAACCATCGCTTTAAAGAATATGAGGGATATATAGGTGTTGGAGATAGCACAAAGGTATTTGCCAAGTTTGGAATTAATTACAGAGATAACGATAGTATTAGAAGCAATCAGTTTACTCAGATCAATAATCGAAAAACCTTTTATGCAGACACTCGATTGATCCAAAACGAAAGAACCAGTCTCTCTATATATGCCAATTATAGAATTACAGAAAATGCATTTACTGATGACGAGAAAGCATTGAATTCAAGAGTTGTATACAACCAGCGTTTTTTCAATAATTTTCTAAACATTGGTGCTTCGTATGAAACTTCTTCGGGAAATGTAGCACGTCAGGATTTTGTATATGTGGAGGTTGAACCCGGACAAGGTTTTTATACTTGGATCGATTACAACAACAATGGTATTCAAGAGTTTGACGAATTTGAAATTGCTCAGTTCCAAGATCAAGCAAACTATCTGAGAGTGCCATTACCCAACTTGCGTTTCATTGCAACTCAAAGAGCCAAATGGAATCAATCCATCTCTTTAGATGCCAAGCAATGGAGTCAAAAAACCGGAATTAAAAAAGTGCTTTCTCATTTTTCAAATCAGTTTTTCTTAAGCATCAACAATGAACAAGAGCGTGTTGGAAATTCTTTCAATCTAAATCCTTTTGATTTAGATGAAACCAAGCAAATTAGTTTGAATTACAACATCAGAAATAGTCTTCATTTTAATAGAGGTTTGCAACGTTATAGCACCAGTTATACGTATAGTACTTCTGAAAACAAACAACAATTTCTTATTGGAAATCAAGATATAGACACTAAGGTTCATCAATTAACATTTCAGCACAAACTTGGAAAATACTGGTTGTTAGATCTTCTAGGGAAAGTGGCTGAGAACAATTTAGAAACTGAGAACTTCTTAAATCGAAATTACCAGATCGATGAGTTGGAGCTAAGCCCTAAATTCAGTTACGAGTTGAATCAGAGCAATCGTTTTTCGGCTTTTTATCATTACAAGACAAAAGAGAATCAACTACAGAGTTTTGAAGAGTTGAAACAGCAGAAGTTGGGGGTTGAATATTTTTATACCGGAAAGGAGAAATCGCAATTCAATGCAAACTTTACTGCTTTCTTTAATGACTTCCAAGGCGATTCTAATTCACCTGTGGGTTATCAAATGTTGGAAGGTTTACAAGAAGGAACCAATTACACATGGACTTTCTTATGGAGTCAAAAGTTAAACTCGTTCTTAAACCTCAACTTCAATTACCGAGGGCGAAAAAGCGAAAACTCAAAAACCATCCACACGGGAAATATTCAGCTACGAGCTATTTTCTAAAATAGCATTGGCTTTTGTGCAACCTTTTTCTTTTTTCTGCATCTGTTTAGTATAAACTAAACTTGAAAAAAATTGCAGGTATAAATCAAATGTCTTTTATCAAAAAAAAAACCTTGTTTTACAGATACGGCACACTTGTTGTTATTTGCAAACCTTTAAACTTTAAAAAATTCATACTTATGAAAAAATTATTACCTATCGTATTTTTTTGTTTTTCGGCAATCGGATTCGCACAAGACGATCCTTATCCGCAAGATGTAAATAAGAAACATGAGGTTTCTATGAATGCCTTAACGCTTATTGTTTCTGAATGGATTGATCTTTCGTACGAATACCTGATCAACGAAGAGTCTTCTTTTGGTATTGATGTTCAATTTGGATTGGACAACAACAATGATTTTGAATCTTATAGAAACTTCTCTATCACACCAAACTATAGAAGATACTTCTCAAATAAATACGCTAGAGGATTTTATGTGGAAGCTTTTGGAATGATCCACTCTACAGAAGAGGACATCGATATCTTCCTAAGTTCTACAAATACGTATACCGTTGAAGTGGATAAACGCACCGATTTCTCTTTAGGAATCTCTGTAGGAGGAAAATTTGTAACCAAAAACGGATTTGTTGCCGACGTTTTCTTAGGTGTAGGAAGAAATCTATTCAACAGCGAGAACGATTTTTCTGAAGTAGCCGGAAGAGTTGGTATTTCTTTGGGATATCGTTTCTAATAAATTTCACACTAAGTTTGTATACTTTTCGTTATACAAGTAGTAAATTTATTTGCAATGAAAAAACTCACACTCATTCTTTTCCTTTTTTGTTCCGGAGCTGTTTTAGCTCAGGAAGAATTCAAAGTGAACATCACAGATGCTTTGGCTCTAAAAACATTGAATGTATCTTATGAGCATTATGTAACTGAGCAGACTTCTGTAGGTGTATCTGCATTGTTTAATTTTGAGAACGAGAGTTCTGATTTTCGATACAATGAAGATCAAATGTTTACGCCTTTTGTGCGACATTACTTTTCTACTCAAAGTACATGGAACTTATTTGGAGAACTCTTTTTTGCTTATAACAAAGGAGATGAGGAAACTGTGGTAAACAACATACCTGTTTCTGAAGATTATTCTGATGGAGCCTTAGGTTTGGCTATCGGATATAAATATATTTCTTCCGGAGGGTTTACTGTGGATGTACACGGTGGTTTAGGACGAAATTTGTTTAGCAAAGATTCGCCTACCATTGTTCCCAGAGTGGGAGTTAATATTGGATTTCAATTTCAATAACATATCATAAAAAAGCCCACGAAAATTCGTGGGCTTTTTCTATATAATCGATTCTTCTTAGTTGCATTTCATCAACCAAGTCTTCACATCTGTTTCTTGTTTAATTAAAGCATGTAGATCTTCGATCTTCACACGCTTTTGCTCCATCGTATCTCTGTAACGTACTGTTACTGTTTGGTCTTCTATTGTATCGTGATCTACTGTGATACACAATGGTGTTCCGGCTGCATCTTGTCTTCTGTAACGACGTCCAACTGCATCTTTCTCGTCGTACACAACACTAAAATCCCACTTTAAGCCTTCTACAATTGTTTCTGCAATAGCAGGCAGACCGTCTTTCTTTACCAATGGTAAAACAGCTACTTTCGTAGGTGCCAATACCGGAGGCAGACTCAATACAGTTCTGGTTGAACCATCTTCCAATTCTTCTTCTTTTAAAGAGTTTGAAAAAACGGCTAAAAACATTCTGTCTAATCCGATAGATGTTTCCACCACATAAGGGACATAGCTGGTGTTATCTTCATGGTCGAAGTACTGTAATTTCTTTCCTGAATGCTCCTCGTGAGCTTTCAAATCGAAATCTGTTCTTGAGTGAATTCCTTCTAATTCTTTGAATCCAAATGGAAACTTAAATTCTATATCAGCAGCAGCATCTGCGTAATGCGCCAATTTATCATGATTGTGAAAACGGTAGTTCTCTTCTCCCATTCCTAAACTCAAATGCCATTTCATACGAGTTTCTTTCCATTTCTCGTACCATTCTTTTTGAGTTCCCGGTTTTACAAAGAATTGCATTTCCATTTGTTCAAACTCACGCATTCTAAAGATAAACTGTCTGGCTACAATCTCATTTCTAAATGCCTTACCTGTTTGTGCAATTCCAAACGGAATTTTCATTCTTCCTGTTTTTTGCACGTTCAAAAAGTTCACAAAAATTCCCTGAGCTGTTTCAGGTCTTAAATATACTTGGGTAGAACTATCGGCAGAAGCTCCTAACTGAGTTCCAAACATCAAGTTAAACTGCTTTACATCTGTCCAGTTTTTTGATCCTGATACCGGGCAAGCAATTCCTAAATCAACAATCAAGTTCTTAAACCCTTCTAGATCATTTTCTTCCTGAACTCTTGTCAACTCCTCAGTGATCTCATCAATTTGTTTTTGACGTCTTAAAACATTAGGATTCGTGCTTCTAAATTCTTCTTCATTAAAAGCTTCTCCAAAACGTTTTTTTGCTTTTGTGATGTCTTTATTGATCTTCTCATTGATCTTCTCTCTGAAATCCTCAACCAAAACATCAGCTCTATAACGCTTTTTAGAATCTTTATTGTCAATTAAAGGATCGTTAAACGCATCTACGTGGCCGGAAGCTTTCCAGGTTGTTGGGTGCATTAAGATTGCAGCATCAATTCCTACAATGTTCTCATGCATTTGTACCATTGCTTTCCACCAATAGTCACGAATATTTCTCTTTAACTCAACTCCATTTTGAGCGTAATCATATACCGCACTCAATCCGTCATAAATTTCACTGGATTGAAAGATATAACCGTATTCTTTTGCGTGCGATATTACTTTCTTAAACTGATCTTCTTGCTTTGCCATAATGAGGGCAAAGATACAGGATTCATAAAAGTTATCAAGAGAAATTTAATTGACTTTTTTACATCTATAAATAAAAGCAGGCGGGACATTTAACATTTCAAAATCTAGGGATATAGATTCTTTAAATACCTGTTTGAGCTTTTTAAAATACGTAGGGGTATATTGAAATTGAACAAATGTCCCGTGCTTTTCCAAGCAAGCATATGAGTTTTGCAAAATGTTTTGTGAAACGGGATCGGGTATGTTGGTTAGTGGTAAGCTGGAAACAATGTGACAACTTTTGGTGTAGCCCAGTTTTTCCAATTCTTCTTTTACATTTTCAGCAGACTTTTTTAAGACGATCAATTGAGGATTGTTTAGCTTTTTAAGCTCATTATAAAAATGATCGTTAATCTCAAAGCACACCAATTTAGCATTGGGCTGTAATTTACTTAGTATTCTTTTGGTGATCTTTCCATTTCCGGGACCTAATTCTACAATAAGGTCTGCTGTGGAAAAATCGATTTTATTAAGCATTTTGCTTGCTAGAAACCGAGAACTTGGAGTGATGGTTCCTGAGGTTCTCATATTCTTAATAGCAATTTTGAAAAATTTATATCGGTTTAGCAAGGTTGGATTTTTTAAAACTTATAGTATCTAGACAGGATTACCCCTCCTTTTGTTACAAAGATAACCCCTAAAATTACTTTTTTTAACATTTCAGGAGTCTAATATACTACATCTCTTATGTTTATGAAAAGCGTGAGATGTGAAATTTCTACGTCATTTACTGGACATTTTCTACCCAAACATGTGTGTTTGTTGTGAACGTATGCTCATAGATCAAGAAAAAATCGTCTGTCTGTTTTGTCTTTTTGATCTTCCTTTGATTGGTCATGAAAACTACCACTCCAACGAGATTACTCGTATTTTTAAAGGACGTATTCCTATAGAAAAAGGAGCTTCACTTTTATATTATACAGAAACCGGAAAGGCTAAAAAACTTATTCATGAACTGAAATACAAGAACAGACAAGATATTGGGAGCTTTATAGGGATTTTATTAGGTAAAAAATTAAAAGACTCTTGTTTTTCTCACGATATTGATTGTATTATTCCTGTTCCACTGCATTCAAAAAAGTTAAGACAAAGAGGCTACAATCAGCTAACTCAATTTGGAAAATCTTTAAGCACCATTCTTGGCGTTGAATATTGCGATCAGGTTTTACAACGTGTTTCTTTTACCAAAACGCAAACTTTCAAAAAAAGGTTAGACAGATTTAGCAATACAGATTCAAAATTCATTGTAGAAAACACTAAAAACATGATAGGAAAGCACGTTTTGTTGATAGATGACGTTGTAACTACAGGTGCAACTCTGGAGAGCTGTAGTCTAGAACTTTTAAAAGTCGAGAATGTGAAAATAAGTCTTGTTACCATGGCTGTAACAGTATAAAATTAACAATACTCTCACATCGCTTTCCGAAAAATATATTGTTTATTTGTAGTAAATTCACGGAGTTGAAAAAATTACATTTTCTTTTTCTATCTGTCATCGCATTAACCTTTTCCTTTTGCGCAAAAAAAGGAAGACCCAGTGGTGGCCCTAAAGATGAGCAAGCCCCAATTTTTGTAACGGCTGACCCTCCTTATGAGCATATAAATTTTGACAAACGAGAAATCTATCTCTATTTTGATGAATACATTACGTTAAAAGATCTGAACAAACAATTGATCATTTCTCCTCCGTTAAACCCAGAAAACCCTTCTTTAATTACTCCACAAGGCAGCCCTAGTAAGTTCATCAGCATAAAACTACTAGATACTTTGCAAGAGAATACAACTTATACTTTTGATTTTGGAAATAGTATTCAGGATAACAATGAAGGAAATAAAATCGCACGATTCAAATATGTTTTTTCTACAGGTAACTATATAGATTCACTCACTCTTAAAGGAAGTGTAAAGAATTCTTATTCTTCTGATAAGATCAAGGATATCAAATTACTTCTGTACAGGTTAGACAGTACATATACAGATTCTACTGTTTACAAGAAAAAACCAAATTATGTGACTAGCACATTAGATACTTCTAACTATAAGTTTACCAATATAAAAGAAGGAGCTTATTTTCTGATTGCATTAAAAGATGCTGCCAGCGATTATATTTTTAATCCTAAAATGGATGAAATTGGTTTTTACAGAGATACAATACAGCTTCCAAAAGATAGTGTTTTAATCAAGCCTATATCTCTTTTTAAAGAAATCTTACCTTATAGTTTTAAGCGAGTAAGAGAAGCTAGAAAAGGGCAATTGATCTTTAGTTACGAAGGAAAGGCCGATGGGATGAAAGTAGAGGTTCTTTCTGATGTTCCTGATGATTTTAAAACCATCGCTCATTTTGAAAAAGACAAGGATACCTTAAATGTATGGCACTCTCCTATTGAAAGAGATTCGTTGGTTTTTAAAATAATTAGAGGAAATACTATTGATACAGCTACGGTAAATCTGCGAAAGAAGACATTAGATTCTTTATCTATTTCTCCTGTTACTAGAGGTCTCTTAGAATTTAAAGATACGTTGTTCTTTAATACCAACAACCCAATAGTAAACATAGACACAACAAAGATCTCTTTAGTAGATAAGGATACAATTAAGGTTCCTTATACTCCTTTTATTTCTCAAAAAGAGAACAAGTTTGGTTTCCTTTTCGATAAAAAACTTAGTCAAAACTATACCTTAGACATTTATCCTAATGCAGTTACCGATATTTTTAATTATGTGAATAAAGACACAATTCAAAATAAATTTAGGACAAAATCATTGGAAGATTACGGAGAAATCATCGTTTCCGTTATCAATCCACAGTCCAAAAATGTAATTATTCAAATAACTGACACCAACGACAAAACTGTAACTGAAGAAGTTGCTGACGCTAACAAAACAATAACTTTCAAGTACTTAACTCCAAAAACCTATAAAATCCGCGTCATTTATGACGAGAATAACAATGGCAAATGGGATACCGGTAATTTCTTATTAAAAAAGGAAGCTGAGGTAATTGAATACTTTCCTGAGGAGCAAGCTGTTCGCCCTAATTGGACTTTGAATGCAATAATTACAATAAAGTAATCAAAACGAAGTTATTATATATTATCATTTTTAATATATTTGTCTCCATAAATTGGCCCCTTTGAGAAAATTTCTCTTAATAATACCCCTTGTGTTATTAGCGAATCAAGTTACTAATGCACAATTTTTCACACATGACGTAGGTTTTCATGCTGGTACCGCGACCATACAAACGGACTATGGTGTTCGTAACAATTACCTAAGTAGTTATGGAAATAGTGCTGTTTCTTTAAGTTTTACCCACACATTACATTTCTTTAACAAAGATCCAAGATGGAACGCAGATCATAAGATTTGGAGTTATTTAGCTTTACGTAGTGAATTAAATATTATTACCAATGCTAATTTTCAACATCACGGTAGGTTTGTAAATGAAAATACTGATTTGGGTAGACAACTAAAAGCCATGACCGGAATAGCCAACATTACCAATGTTGGATTTCAATTGGAGTATTATATGAGATGTTTGAAGGATTTTATCTATCCTTGGTCAGATATCAGATGGAATCCTTATGTTTTAGCAGGACTTCAATACACAATGTTTAGCAACTCCCTAAATTCTACTTTGGGAGATTGGGAACAAGACATTACGGTATTACCTAACAAGTGGAGAACTCCTGGAGCTTTAGATGTTGGAAAAGGAACAACCTTTGCAGCAACTTTTGGTGCTGGTATCCGTTATAAATTCAATCCAAAGATCGATTTCAATTTACAGTTTAACTGGCAATTCTTCTTCTCTGATGCCGTAGATGGTTTACAAGCCAACGTAATTGAAAACAAAAACAATGAGTGGTTATTAAACCTACAGTTTGGTGTTATTTATCACCTAAACTTCGATCGTCCTTTATCTATCTTTAATAGATAAAAAAAAGGAACTCTTTTCAGAATTCCTTTCTTATCATGTTTTATTGATTTAATGCCTGTTCTAAATCTGACAGCAAATCGTTTATATCTTCAATTCCGACACTTAATCTGATCAAAGAATCTGTGATCCCTATTTTTAATCTTTCAGGTTCAGGAATAGAAGCGTGTGTCATTGTAACCGGGTGGTTTACCAAACTCTCTACACCTCCTAAAGATTCTGCCAACGTAAATACCTTGGTGTTTTCTAAAAATTGGAATGCAGCTGCTTGACTTTCATCTTTTAAACGGAAAGATACCATTCCTCCAAAATCTTTCATTTGCTTTTTAGCTACTTCATGATTTGGATGATTTTCAAACCCAGGATAATACACTTCTCCTACTTTATCGTGGTTGGCTAAGAATTCTGCAACAGCTTTTCCATTTTCACAGTGTCTTTGCATTCTTACGTGCAATGTCTTAATTCCTCTTAATGCTAAGAAAGAATCCATAGGTCCAGCTACAGCTCCTCCTGCAAATTGAATGAAGTGTAATTCTTCTGCAAGCTTTGCATCTTTTACCATTAAAGCTCCCATTACTAGATCTGAATGTCCACCTAAGTATTTTGTTGCGGAGTGCATTACAATATCTGCTCCCAAATCTAAAGGTTGTTGTAAATAAGGAGTTGCAAATGTATTGTCTACTGCTACTAAGATGTTAGCATCTTTTGCTTTTACAGCTTTAGAGATTGCTTCAATGTCTGCAATCTTCATCAATGGGTTTGTAGGTGTTTCTAACCAAACTAATTTGGTTGCTGCTGAAATAGCATTAGAAACGTTCTCTACTGTATTCATGTCTACAAACTGAAATTTCAATCCGTATTTCTCAAACATTCTGGTGAACATTCTGTACGTTCCTCCATATAAATCATCTCCTGCAATTACCTCATCTCCCGGATTCAACATTTTTAATACACAATCGATAGCTGATAAACCTGAAGAAAAAGCAAAACCATGTGTTCCGTTTTCAATCGCTGCAAAATTATTTTCTAATGCAGTTCTTGTAGGATTGGCTGCTCTTGAATATTCATATCCTTTATGATTTCCCGGGCTTGATTGCGCGTAGGTTGACGTTTGAAAAATAGGAGGCATTACCGAACCTGTTGCTTCTTCATGCTTCTGTCCTCCGTGGATCGTCTTTGTATTAAATTTCATTTGTTTAGATTTCAAATTTTAGTTGTGCAAAATTACAAAACATTACACTAATTTCTTGATAGACATAATCACTCCTAAATGAAGTGATTCGTGAAAGTTGTTAAAAGTAATCGCCGTATTCATAGAATCCAACACAAAACCGGTACTTGTTTCATAAGGGTTGTACTCTGTAAAGATTCCTTCGTTATAATCTTCTTCCAAGGTATCAGGCAGTCCTTCAAACAATTCTAGAACTTCATCAAACTCTTCTTGTGTAAATTGTGAAGATGGACTGGTTCCTTTTCTGTTCAATTCAATAAGCTCATCCGGCACAAGACAATCCTTGCCAGACATTCTGTAATGCAACAACTGTTGTGTAACTACCAAGTGTGCAACATTCCATGCAATGTTATTTTTAAACCCTTCTGGAATGGCATGCAACTGCTCTAGCGTTAAGCCTTGAATTGTTTTCATTGTCAATTCTCTTACTTTTCTGAGAATATCAAATTGTGTCTTCATGAATTCTGATTATTTTAGCCAAACAGTCTGAGACTGTTTTATTTTTACACTTGCGAACTTACAAAAATAACCGCCTAAAAACGGTTTTTGTTTTATAAATAACAGCACCATGAAGAAAGTTTATTTTTTACAAACTTGTGATACTTGTAGAAGGATTTTAAAAGAAGTAAATATTGAAGGTTTTGAAAAACAAGAGATAAAGGCTCACCCTGTAACTGTTCCTCAACTGGAAGAAATGCACTCATTTACGCAAAGCTATGAAGCTTTGTTTAACAAACGTGCTAAGAAGTACAAAGCAATGGACTTAAAAGGAGAGTCTATATCTGAACAAGATTACAGACAATTTATCCTAGACGAATACACTTTCTTAAAACGCCCGGTATTTATTGTAGACGATGAAATCTTTGTTGGAAACAGTAAAAAAGAAATAGAACGATTAAAGCAAAAAATAGGCTAGTTCTTATTCTGACTTATAATCTTCGTACGATTTTTCTTCTACTAGATCTGAACCTGTAAACTCATTGATGTCTTTTTTCACAACCGAGCGATCATCGTTTGTGTAGTAAACAGCTCGAGCCAAATCAATAAAGGTTTGCCCGAAATCCTTTGCGCGTTCGCATTCTCTGATATCGTCCTCTATTTTCCATAATTTCTTATTGATCTCCAATAAGTCGTTGTGTAATTTTTTTAAATGGTCTTGATCTTCTACAGAAGCATAGATACTCTTTACATCAGGTGTAAGAACATCAAATTCATGTTGAATATTCTTCAGCTTTTGAACATCTTTTATTTGAGAAAGTTTGATCTCTAAAATAGTGTACTTGTCTATAATCTCTCCGTTGGAAACTTCTATCTTCATTCGATTCTCTTTTTATAAAAATTTACGTTCTACAATGTTCATAAAACGCTCTTCAAACTCTTCTTTTTCTGTCCAATCATAATCTGGCTTTACCATTTTACTGATGAACTTTTTAGCTTCTTTTTCTGTTTTGAAAGTATTCAATTGCGAAACTACACGGTTGAAATCTTCCTGACTTCCGTCAAAAAGATTTTTAACAAAAGCAATACGATCGTTTAACCCAATCTGAATATCGCCATGTAATTTATCGTTCAATGATTTTTTAGGAGCATTTTCAAAAAGGTCTGCAACTACGTCAACGGCAATGGTATCTTGCAACTCGTTTTCCAAAGAAGGTTTCTCTTCTTCTTTTTCTTCTTCAATTATTTCCTCTTCTGTTGGAAATAATTCTTCTTGAGCTTCAATTACCTCTTCTTCTTTTTCTTCAACTATAGGTTCCGGTTCTTCAACCTCTTCTGCAGTTGGTTCTACTATTTCCTCTTCCTTCTCTTCAGTTTCCTGAACCTCCTCTACAGTTCCCTCTTCTACAACTTCTTCTGCCTGTTCAGCCTCGGGCTCAACTACTTCTTCAATTTTTTCTTCCTGCTCTACTTCTTTAACTTCGATTTCTTCTTCAATTTCTTCCTCTTCTTTTGCCTCAGCTATTTCTTCCAATTCATGCCTAATGATCTCCTCTTCTACAATAGATTCTTCAGCTTTTGCAGCTACTTCTTCTATCTTTTCGATGAGTTCTTCTTTGGTATGTTCCGGATTGGGCGTATTGTTAATATATTCTTCTACATATGCTAAAACGGATAGTTTCTCATATACCTCATGTGCCTTTTTTTGAAGAGCAAACACATCTTCTTTGTTTTTCATTTGTAAGATACTGTGTGCTAAACTAGTGAGGTCTGCCGCCAATTTTTTGTGCATAAGTTGTTCTCTTTAATTCAATATTGAAGTCATTTTTTAATAAATTTGCCTACATTCATAAAGAACGAAACAAATCTCTTACAAGGCTTAAAATTACAAAATGTTTCTCGAAAATACCGTAAATCATACAGAACAATTTGGATGGATCGAAGTTATTTGCGGCTCCATGTTTTCGGGGAAAACAGAGGAGTTGATCCGTAGACTAAAACGTGCACAATTTGCCAAACAAAGGGTTGAGATTTTTAAACCCGCAGTAGATACCCGTTATGATGATGAAATGGTAGTATCTCACGATGCTAACGAGATTCGTTCTACTCCAGTTCCTGCATCTTCCAACATTTTACTGTTAGCAAACGAAGTGGATGTAGTGGGTATAGATGAGGCACAATTCTTTGACGATGAAATCGTTTCTGTTTGTAATGAACTTGCCAACAGAGGAATTCGAGTAATCGTTGCCGGGTTAGATATGGACTTTAAAGGAAATCCTTTTGGACCTATGCCTGCATTGATGGCTACTGCCGAGTATGTTACCAAAGTACATGCAGTTTGTACTCGAACCGGAAATTTGGCTCATTATAGTTTTAGAAAAGCTCAAAGCGACGATATTGTCTTTTTAGGGGAGACTCAAGAGTACGAACCTTTAAGTAGAGCTGCCTATCACAAAGCCATGCTTAAAGCCGAGGCTTTGAAAGAAAAAAAAGAAGATGAATAATCACGTAACGGTTCTTGAAATTGATGGAAAGGCTTTAGAGCACAACCTCAATTACTTCAAAAAGAAATTACACCCAAACACAAAAACACTAGCTGTTGTAAAAGCTTTTGGCTATGGTAGTGATGGTGTTCAGGTTGCTTCTTTTTTACAAGACAAGGTTGATTATTTTGCTGTAGCCTATACACACGAAGGTGTTGCTTTGCGAGAAGCAGGAATTGAAACACCTATTCTTGTGCTGCACCCTCAAGTCCAAAATTTCGATCAACTGGTAGCAAATCGTTTAGAGCCTAGCATTTACAGTTTCAAAACACTCACTGCTTTTCTAGCTTATGCTGATGAGGCTTTATTGATGAATTATCCAGTACACTTAAAGTTTAATACCGGATTGAATCGATTGGGATTATGGCACAATGATATTCCATTGATCTTGTCAAAGCTTCAGGAATCGAAACACGTTAAAGTTGAATCTATCTTTTCACACTTAGCTGCTAGCGAAGATCATGATGAAAAGGAATTTACGATCAACCAGATCAACAATTTCGCTTACATCGTAAAAAAGATCTATGAGCATTTAGGTTACGAACCTATGATTCATATCCTAAACACATCAGGTATTGTGAATTATCCGCAAGCACAGTTTGATATGGTAAGACTTGGTATTGGTTTGTACGGATTTGGGAATGATGAAAAAGAAACTTCTCAGCTGAAAAACACACATGTTTTAAAATCTGTCATTTCGCAAATACACATGATAGAACCTGGTGAAACAGTTGGCTACAACAGAGCTTTTGTTTCTAAAGGATTTTCAAAAACAGCCACTATTCCGATAGGTCATGCAGATGGAATTTCTAGACGTTTGGGAAATGAAAAAGGCTATGTAACTCTACACGGACAAAAAGCTCCTATTATTGGAAATGTTTGTATGGATATGATTATGATAGACATCACCAAGATTGATTGTAAAGAAGGAGATGAGGTCTATATTTTCAAAAACCAGCAAGATATACTTCATATGGCAGAAGAAGCAGAAACTATTTCTTATGAGATTTTAACTGCTATTTCTCAGCGAGTTAAAAGAATCTTGACTTCTTAAATATTTTTTCTACTTTTAGAATTCTATTAACTAACTAAAATTTAACTAATATGGGAATGGTTAAAGAATTCAAGGAATTCGCAATGAAAGGTAACCTTGTCGATATCGCTGTCGGTTTCGTTATGGGTGCTGCCTTTAAGCAAGTAGTGACTTCGTTCACGGGGGGAATTGTATCTCCTTTGATCGGTTTGGTTTTCGAATCAGATTTCAGAGATCTAAAGTGGGTAGTTGAAGAAGGAGTTGCAGATGCTTCCGGTAAAATAACCGGGGAAGTAGCTGTATTGTACGGTGAGTTTCTCACCAATGTTATCGACTTCATCATTGTAGCTTTTGTAATGTTTATGGTTGTCAAAGGTGTAAACAAGATGAAGAAAAAAGAGGAGCCGGCTCCGCCTCCACCACCAGCAGGACCTACGCAAGAAGAGTTACTTGCTGAGATTAGAGATTTATTAGCAAAAAACAAATAAGTCAATAAAAAACCCGAGCAATGCTCGGGTTTTGTTTTATCTGTTTTCTAAACTCTGGAAGTCAATTCCAATTCAAGCTCGTAAACTATCTCATCAGATTCCTTCATTCCCATAGACAAAAATCTTTTCTTGATCGCTTGTAATTCTTCTATAGAATAATGCTTGTATTGAGACTCTAACTCAAAGTCAAAACCATAGTCTACTAGAATATTCTTCCACCAATCATTCAGATCACAATCGATCATGATATGCCATCGCGTTTCATCTGATTTGTTTTCCATTTCGTGAACTTTTGTCACATCGGGCAACCAACATTCTCCGTTCTTCATCGGTATCCTCTCTTCATTAAAATAGGTATAGACCTCTTCATTAGTAGCCACTGGAATGTTTAGTCGAACCACGTTACTATTCAATCCTTTATCACCATCACTATGTCTTTCAATCCTTCCTCCTGCTTTTAAATTTTGAGTTCTGAACGTTAATATGTTGCTCTGAAATGTATGCAATACTTCTTGCAGATAAGGACATTTTTTTAATTCCTCTGTCATATAAAAGGTCTGCCCTCTTTCATTGGCAATTCCGTCTTTGTTGGGTAGAATCAAATGCATTCCAAACAAGGTATCTCCCGTGTAGGCATTTTTGATCAATTGAAACGAGTCTGAGATAGATTCCAACTCTTGTTTCATTCGATCTCCATCAAATTGAAAAGGAAGTTTGATTGCGTTTTTCATGATCGGTAGAAATAAGCTTCTCAAATGTAAGAAAGTCAACAAGCTCATTTATAGGTATATTTACCTAAATCTCTACAAGATTGTTAGAAGCGAAAAACTATCCTAGAAATTGCATCACTTCTTCATAAAACCCTTTAGGGTTTTCTGCATGCAACCAATGTCCTGCATTAGGAACAGTAACTACTTTAGCATTTGGAAAATGTGCCTTGATCAATGGAATTTCATCTTGTGTGATATAGTTTGAATTTCCTCCTGCCAGAAATAGAGTTTCTCCGTCAAAACTGGTAAATGATGGCAAGGCTCTTCCTACCTCAGAATTATTCTCTGTTAAAGATTGTAAGTTGAAACGAAAATCTAACTGTCCTTTTTCTCTCCAGTACACATTCTTCAATAAAAATTGACGAACACCCATTTCCGGGATATATTTTTCCAATTGTTCTTCTACCATTTTTCTGGAAGTATGCACAGAAAAATCAACAGAGTTCAATGCTTTTAATATTTCATTATGATGAGGTTGATAATACCTTGGTGAAATATCAGCAATTAATAATTTATCTACGATCTCTGGGTATTCAACAGCAAACAACATGGCTGTTTTCCCTCCCATAGAATGCCCTAGTAAAATGATATCATCCAGATCATGATGAGTTATATATTCATGCAAGTCTTCTACCATTAGCTCATAATCAAACTCATCTGCATGAAAACTTCGTCCATGATTTCGTTGATCGATCAAGTGCATTTCAAAAGATTCTCCAAATTGATTGGCTAAGGATTTCCAGTTATCCCCCATTCCAAAATATCCGTGAAGAATTAAAAACGGCTTTCCTTGTCCAACAATCCTAGAATGTAATATGTCCATTTTCAGTAATCAATGTTTGTAAAATGTATTCCTCATCATTACGAAATTCTAAAAAGAATTGAAGTAATCTTTCCTTCATTTTCTATAAAATAATGAGATTACTTCGCTGTACTCGTAATGACCATTAATTTATTTAGCTTAGTCGATCTAAATACATATTCACTACATTCTGCAACCCTAAGTACAGGCTCTCAGAAATAAGTGCATGACCAATAGAAACTTCAGCCAAATGAGGAATGTTTTGTTTAAAGAACTGAATGTTTTCTAAACTCAGATCATGACCTGCATTAATACCTAAACCTAGCTCATGTGCTAAAACAGCAGCTTCTGCATAAGGTTTTATTGCGTCTCTATTTCCTCTGTCGAACTCAGTAGCAAAGTGCTCTGTATACAATTCAATCCTATCCGTTCCTGTAGTTGCAGCAGCTTCTATGAGCTTTAAGTCGGTATCGATAAAAATCGAAGTACGAATTCCTGCTTCTTTAAATTCTGCGATCACATCTTGCAAATACGATTGATGTGTTATAGTATCCCAGCCCGCATTTGAGGTTAATTGATCTACACTATCCGGAACCAAGGTTACTTGAGTAGGCTTTACCTCCAATACCAGCTTTTTGAAGTTATCTATAGGATTTCCTTCAATATTATACTCTGTGGTAACTACAGGTTTTAAATCGTATGCATCTTGATATTTAATGTGCCTTTCATCCGGTCTTGGGTGGATGGTAATTCCTTCTGCTCCGAACTCTTGAATGTCTACTGCTGCTTGCACTAAATTTGGCACATTTCCTCCTCTAGAATTACGTAGTGTAGCAATTTTATTGATATTTACGCTTAACTTTGTCATCGCTTTAAAATAAAGCACAAAGGTAACCTATTTCATCTGTTTATTCTTATTGTTTTTTGAATTGTCAGATGCAATCTTTGGTCATCAAAATAATCGTTTTATGATCATTTTAAACTATATTCGTAGGAGATGAATCTGAAAGAATACATTTTAAATGAGATCAAAGAGTTAAGTCTCTTGAACTCAATTAAGGAAGCTCAAAAATTGTTTAAAGGGTTTCCAATTACGCACATTCCGGTTGTAGAAAACGGGCAACTCTTAGGTTGTATTTCTGAGAGTGATGTACAAACCATAGAAGACAATAATGCTCCTATTTCTGAGCACTCTCACCTTATAGATTTCTTTTTTGCTGTTGAAAATGTTACAGTATTAGAACTGGTAAAACTCTTTGCTGATAACGATTGCAACATGCTTCCGGTGCTTAGCAACGAGAAAAAATATCTAGGCTATTTTGAGTTGAGTGATATTTTAGATCTGTTTTCCGGCAGTCCTTTTTTATATGAAAACGGAGTTGAGATTATAGCAGAAAAATCAAACAAAGAATTCTCTGCAAGTGAGGTTACTCAAATCGTAGAAAGCAACAACGGAAAAGTTTTAGGTTTTTACATTTCAAACGAAACCTCAGATAGTACACAGATAACTGTTAAGGTAAGTTCGGATGATGTAAATGAGATCATTCAAACCTTTAGACGATACAATTACAATATTATATCGCAATACAAAGACGACTTTTATCTTCAGGATTTGAAAGATCGCTCAGATTATTTGCAAAAATACCTTGACATGTGATGAAGAAAGTAGCTGTTTTTGGACAAACATATACGGTAAATGCTGAAAAGGAGATAAAAATCTTACTAGAAGCATTAGAAAAACACAAAGTGGTAGTTTTTTTTGAGATCAATTTTTATAAGGTCTTGAAAGGACATCAGCATCTTGAAAAAAAGTATCCTACTTTCTCAAGTTTTGACGACCTGAATAGTTCGTTTGATATGTTCTTTAGTTTAGGAGGTGATGGTACTATGTTAAGAGCTGTTACCTATGTTAGAGATTTAAACATTCCTATTCTAGGAATCAATACCGGAAGGTTAGGTTTTTTAGCCAGTGTTCAAAAAGATGAGATTGCTGAATCTGTGGAGCTTTTGATTGCAAAGGAATATAAGATTCAAGAAAGAACTTTGCTTAGTATTAAAACTACTCCTCAAAACAAAAAACTCAAAGAGCTTTCTTTTGCTTTGAATGAAGTAACCATTGCCAGAAAGAATACAACATCGATGATTGGTGTAAAAACCTTTCTCAATGGTGAGTATCTTACCAATTATTGGTCTGACGGCTTGATTATAGCTACACCAACAGGATCTACAGGGTATTCTTTGAGTTGTAATGGGCCTGTAATTTCTCCAAATTCTAAGAGTTTGGTTATTACCCCTATTGCTCCTCATAATTTGAATGCAAGACCTATGGTAATTCCGGATAATACATCTATCAAATTAGAGATTGATTCACGAGAAAAGAACTTTTTAATCTCTTTGGATTCTAGAATTATATCAGTTCCTAAAAAAACTACAATATCTATAGAAAAATCGCCTTTCACCATTAAAAGCGTGATTCCCAAGAATCAATCATTCCTAACTACTTTAAGAAGTAAACTCCTTTGGGGAGAAGATACTAGAAATGAATCGAACCTTTAACTTTTGAATTACAATAAAAAACCAAAAAGATTGTTATTCAAAAAAGACTGAGTATTAACTTTATTAAGCAAATAGATTTATTTATATTTGCTCGCTATTTTTTAGGATGGGAAGGTATTTAATGATGTTACTATGTATTTGCATTTCAAGCAATTGTTTGGCGCAAATCAATGAAATAGGTTTTTTTGTAGGGGGAACAAATTACGTTGGCGACGTAGGTCGCACCAACTACATTCAACCCAACAACCCCGGTGGATCTATTGTATACAAGTACAACCTAAACCCTAGAATAGCTTTAAGAGGATCGTTAAGCCGTTTTTCTTTATTAGGAGACGATGCTGAGTCTGAAAATGCTATCAGGCAAGCAAGAGGCTTTCGTTTCAAAAATGTTGTAAATGAATTTGCAGTGGGTATAGAGTATAACTTTTTTGAGTATGATTTATCATCAGCCAATAAGATAAGTACACCTTACATCTTATTACAATTAGCTGCTCTTGATTATGAGACTCCAAGATTGGAAACTTCCCCCGGCACTTATAGATTTACGAGAAACACAACCGTATCAGTTCCTATTGGACTGGGATGGAAAACAAAAGTATACGGAAACATCGCTTTTGCAGTAGAAGCTTCATTTCGTTATACCTTTACAGATAAGTTAGATTACTCTACCGATCAGTTTCCTGGTTTAGATTTTGCAGGAACATCAAATGATTGGTATATGTTTACAGGAATTTCTATGGTATACACCTTTGGAAGACCTGCATGTTATGCTAACCGCAGATAGTTTATGGATAAAAAATTACGCATTGACCCTCATAACGTTCCTAATCACGTAGCCGTAATCATGGACGGAAATGGTCGTTGGGCCAAAGGGAAGGGAATGAACCGTATTTTCGGTCACAGAAATGCATTAACTGCTGTTAGAGACACTATTGAAGCCGCTGCTGAAATAGGTACCAAAGCAATTACACTTTACGCTTTTTCTACAGAAAACTGGAACAGACCTAAAGCAGAGGTTAAGGCTTTGATGGCACTTCTGATCAATTCTTTAAACAATGAATTGAAAACTTTTCAAGAGAATAATGTACAAGTAAATGCCATTGGTAGCATTGAAACTTTGCCAGAAAATGCAAAGAAAACACTACATAGTGTTATTGATAAAACCAAGGATAATAAGCGAATAGTATTAACACTGGCTCTTAGCTATGGTGCTAGAGAAGAAATTGTTAATACTATTAAAAACATATCTAAAAAAGTTGTTAATAACGAACTTAGCATCGAAGAAATTGACGAAAAAATTATAAATAATCATTTATATACGTTTAATTTGCCCGACGTTGATTTGATGATAAGAACCAGCGGAGAACAACGAATAAGCAATTTCCTATTATGGCAAATGGCTTACGCCGAACTGTATTTTACAGATATACTTTGGCCAGATTTTAGAAGAGAGCATTTTTATGATGCCATAATTGAATATCAGAATAGAGAACGACGATTTGGAAAAACTAGTGAGCAAATTACAACAACAAAAAAGTAAGATTAAAACTTCTTTTTTGTTTTTTCTTTTAGTATTAATGGCTGCTTTCTCGGCAAAAGCCCAAGATTCTACGAACGTAGCAAAGAAAGACACCATTCCTGTACAACAGAACTTTACTTATCAAAAAGGAAAAGAATACATTCTTGGAGGAATCTCCATAACAGGACTTAAAAAGTTTAGTGAGCAAACTGTAAAAGTTTTTACCGGATTAAAAGTTGGGCAACCCATCAAACTTCCTGGAGATAAATTAACCAGTGCTATTAAAAAACTATACGAGAGTAAGCAATTTAGTACTGTAGATGTATACTTATCTAAAGTAGATGGAAATACTGTATATCTGCAATTTGACGTACAGGAACTTCCTCAGTTAAATGAAGTTAACATTACCGGTGTTCGAAAGAACAAGGCTAAGAACTTAAAGAGTGAAGCCGATATTAAAACCGGAGCTATGGTTACAGACAACCTGATCGTAACCACAAGAAACTATATCAGAAAGAAATATACTGACAAAGGTTTCTTAAAAGCTAAAGTAAATATTAACACAAGAATTGATTCATCAGACATCAATGTGGTGAACATGAATGTTCATATTGATAAGGGTGATAAGATCAAGATCAAGGATATTCGTTTTCATGGTAACCAAAGTCTTGCTGATGGAAAGTTAAGATCTGCCATGAAAAATACTCGTAGAAGATTTCCGGGTAGATTTTGGAAAGGATCTAAATACATTCAAGATAAGTTTGATGAAGATTTAGAAAGTATCTTAGACAAATACAGCCGTCTTGGATTTAGAGATGCTCGTATCTTAAAAGACTCTCTTTCTTGGAATGATGACAATACGATTAATATTGACATTACACTTGAAGAAGGGCGTCAATATAGATTTGGAGATATCATCTATGTAGGTAACAAGAGTTATACTGCAGAACGTTTGAATCAAATTTTAAAGATTCAAAAAGGTGATATTTATAACGGTGCCGTGTTAAAAGAGAGAATTACAGGAGACGGTACTCCTACTTCTGAAGATATTCAGACTTTATACCAAAACAATGGTTTCTTATTCTCTCAGGTAAATGCGGTTGAAACAAAAGTTGTAAACGACTCTATTACTGTTGAGATTCGTATTAGAGAAGATGAAAAAGCAACCATTAACAAAGTTACTGTTGTTGGAAACGATAAAACAAATGACCGTGTAATCTACCGTGAGCTTCGTGTAAAACCGGGAGATCTTTTTAGTAGAAGAGAAATTATTCGTTCGATTCGTGAGATTGGTCAGCTTGGTTTCTTTGACACAAACGTAACTCCGGATGTAAGACCTAACTTCCAAGATAAAACAGCAGATATTGAATTTACTGTAGTTGAAAAAGGTGGAAGTCAGATCGAACTACAAGGTGGTTATGGTGGAGGTTCCTTTATTGGTACTTTAGGACTTTCCTTCAACAACTTCTCTATCAGAAACATCTTTAATAAAGATGCATATAAGCCTCTTCCTATGGGAGATGGTCAATCTTTAGCCTTGCGTTTACAAACAAGTAGAACATTTAACACATATAGTTTCTCATTTACTGAACCTTGGTTAGGAGGAAGAAAACCACAATCGTTGTCTTTCTCTGTATATTCTTCTAAACAATTCCAGTTAAACCCACAGACCTTTGATGTAGACAGAAGCAGAAGTTTAGGAATTATTGGAGCATCTATCGGTTTAGGAAAGAGATTACAATGGCCAAGTGACTACTTCTCATTATCACAAACTATCAGTTACCAAAGTTTTAACTTGAACAACTATCAGTTTAGAGTTGGTGAAGATATTCTAAGTAATGGAAGCTTAAACAATTTGGCTTACAACGTTACATTATCTAGAAACTCAGCGGGTCCTAGTTTGATTTTCCCTACGTATGGATCTACATTTAGCTTGAGTGCTAAAGCAACAATTCCATACTCGTTATTTAACAACAAAGATTATCAAAGTTTACCTCCTGCAGAGAGATTTAAGTGGTTAGAATACTACAAATTACTCTTTAAAGGAAAGTGGTATAACGGGTTTACTCCTAAGCTTGTTTTAATGGCCAATGCAGAGATGGGATACCTTGGATTCTACAGTAGAGAATTAGGAACTACTCCTTTCGAGCGTTTCTTTGTTGGAGGAGATGGTATTGCTCAATTCCAATTAGATGGTAGAGAAAACATTGGTTTAAGAGGTTATGAAAACAACAGGTTATCTTCTATTGATGGAGGTACCATTTATAATAAATTTCAATTAGAGTTAAGATATTCTATTACTGATTCCCCTAGTGCTTCTATTTATACTTTAGGATTTTTAGAAGCTGGTAATTCTTATGACAATTTTAGTAACTTTAATCCGTTTAATTTAAAAAGATCTGCTGGACTGGGGATTAGAATATTTATGCCTGCATTTGGTTTGTTAGGAATCGATTTTGCGCATGGTTTCGACCCTCTTCCTGGTTCAAATGTGAAGTCTGGATGGCAAACGCACTTCATCATTGGACAGCAGTTCTAACAAGTGGGGGATTAACTTTAATTTTTTTTGGCATGATATTTTCAAAGCATAGTATTGTGAAGTTGAAAATCTCTTTATCTGTATTTCTTCTTTGCGCCATGGTTGCCATAGCACAAAAGCCACAGAGAATCGCTTATATAGATATGGAGTATATTCTGGAAAATGTTCCTGAATATTTAGACGCTCAAAATACGTTAGACGCAAAAGTAACCAAATGGAGAGGTGAGTTAGATAAACTAGCCAGACACATTGAAAAACTAAAAACCGATCTAGCAAATGAGAGAGCAATTTTAACGCAAGACCTGATTCAAGAAAAAGAAGATGAGATTACGTTAAAACAACAAGAGTTAAGAAGATTAGAATCTTTATACTTTGGTCCTAATGGCGATATGTTCTTATTAAGAAAGCAATTGGTAAAGCCGGTTCAAGACCAAGTATACAATTCGGTTCAGAGCATTGCAACTCGTAGAAAATACGATTTTGTTTTTGACAAATCCAGCGATTTAGTTATGCTCTATTCCAATAAAAAACACGATATTAGCGATCTCGTTTTAAAATCTATAGTACGAGATAGAAAGGTTCAACAGAACAAAGAAAAACGAGCTGCTGCTAAAAAAGATCCTACTGCAGGATTAACAGAAAAGCAAAAGAAAGCTTTAGCAGCAAAAGAGGCCGCCAGGAAAAAGAAACAAGCAGACAGAGAGGCCAGAAAAAAGAAGATTGATGAAGCCAGAAAAAAAAGATTGGCTGATATAGAAGCAAAAAGAAAACTGTTGAAGGAGAAGAAAGACGCTGCTAAAAAGAAGAAAGAAGAAGACAAAAAGAAAGAACAGGATAATAATTAAATTAAATCGAAATGAGAAAATTGAAGAGTTTACTATTGGTTGCTTTTTTAGCATTAGGGATGACAGGAGTAGCTAATGCTCAAAAAGTAGGTCACGTAAATCTGGAGAGAGTAATCGCAAATATGCCAGAGACCAGAACTTTACAAGCAGAGATCGAAAAAATTTCTAAGACATACTCTGATGATATTGCAGGTATGGAGAAAAAATTAGAAGCTAAATACAAAAAATATTCTGCAGAGCAAGGTTCACAAACTCAAGAAGTAAACGCACAAAGAGCTAAAGAAGTTCAGGATGAGAATGCTCGTATCAATCAAGCAAAACAAACTGCTGTGCAAGACATTCAACAAAAGCAACAAACAAAGCTTATCCCTATCTTAGAGAAAGCAGATAAAGCTATCAAAGAGATTGCCAAGTCAAAAGGATTGTTGTATGTGTTAGATTCTTCTATCGGAAAAGGAGTATTGGTTGCTGATGGTGTTAATATCTACAACGACTTAAAAGCTAAATTAGGATTGTTACCAGATCAAAAACCAAAATCTGCAACAACTCAAAAATAAGAAGATTCAAAACGAATTTGATATAAAAAGTCCCGCTGTTACCAGCGGGATTTTTTATTTTTACAAGGCATGAAAATTCAAGAACATCCTATCGGGCTTTTTGATTCCGGTATTGGCGGGACTTCTATTTGGAAAGAGATTTCTGAACTGATGCCTTATGAACATACCCTTTATCTTGCAGACAGCAAAAATGCACCCTATGGTCAACGCTCAAAAGAAGAGATTTTAGAGCTTAGTATAAAGAATACGGAGTTCTTACTCAATCGGAATGCTAAGATCATTGTTGTGGCTTGTAATACTGCCACAACCAATGCTATTAACTATTTACGTCAAACCTATGATGTTCCTTTTATAGGTATAGAGCCTGCTATTAAACCTGCCGGTCTGGTAACACAGACCAAAACAATTGGCATTCTGGCTACAAAAGGAACTTTAAACAGTGAGCTTTTTGAGTCGACCTCAGGAAAGATAGACCCTGAAGTAACAATCTTAGAACAAGTAGGAGAAGGTTTGGTAGATCTAATCGAAAATGGTCAAATAGATTCAACAGAAATGGAAACCTTGCTTCAACGATATCTGCAACCTATGTTGCAGGAAAACATCGATGCTTTGGTGTTGGGCTGTACACATTACCCATATCTTATACCGAAGATTAAAACCATCGTTGGAGATCAGATACAGATTATAGATTCAGGCCTGGCTGTAGCCCGTCAAACAAAAAATATTCTACAGCAAAATAACTTACTCCAAACAGAGCAAACAATTCCTAAACATCAATTTTATATTAACAAAGATGCTTCTGTATTGCACAGATTATTAGAAAATTTTCAAGCTAAAGTTGAAGAAAAAGACTTTTAGAAAGTTGCGTTGATATTCGGACAAGCTGATGCTCTTGGTCTTCTAGTAAACAGATTTACCCCAACAGAAACTTGATGGAATCCGGCATCTGTTAATACAATATCGTTCAACTGTTTTGAATAGGTATAAGAAAACATCCAACGCTTGTAATTTACTCCTACGATTGGAGTTATATATGTAAGGTTTTCAATTGGCTGTGCATCAAAACTTCTTCTGTAAGATAATGCTGCCCAAAAGCGTCCGTCTTGAAAATTCTTATAGGCCTTTAAGTTAAAATCAACAATACGCTCACCGGTAGATTCTCTTAACTGAATCATCACAGATGGTTCATATTGAATTAATCTTTCCTGACCAAAATAGTATCCAAAAGATAAGATATAGTTTCTTAAATCTAACGGTTCAAGGTTGTTGTTTAAGTTGTTCTTAGCAGATAGCAAAAGGTTTTTTACGGTAAAGTAAGAAGAGAATCCTGACCTGTGGTAAGCAACACTAAAATCTGCATTGAAATAGCTATCACTTTGAATCAATTGTGCTACGGTAGGATCTCCAAAAAATTGTGTTTGATCTACCTGATTTTGCACCGCTGTTAATGACACTCCAAAAGACAACTGATTGATAAAAGCTCCACGGTTGATATCTAAGTGATATGCATAGGTTCCTTGTACTCCTTTTTGCGAGTGGAATCCGTTGCTATCATTAAACAATACAAAACCAAAAGCGGCTTTTTCTCCAAAGCGATTGTGAAAACTTAACGTCTGTAAAGTAGGTGCGTCTTTAATACCTTGCCATTGTTGGCGAGCAGTAAAACGCAGTTTACCGGTATTCCCAATACCTGCAGCAGAAGGGTGCACCAAATACACATTATCCGATAAATAATCTGAATAGATAGGTAATGTTTCTTGTGCGCTAGAATTAGCAGCAAATAAGAGGGTAATAATACTAAACGTAAGTCTTTTAAATAACTTCATAAAAGTTATGCGCTTTTAAGGGTTGTCAAATATATTGTTTTTAAATCAATTAACCTGATAGTCGTTTGCAATTTAACAACATCCTTACAACTGAAAAAAACTCGGTTTATTGTGCAGTGAGTCAATTTATATTGTTGGAAATGTTTCTTGGAGTCGTAACTAATTTTTGCGCAGGATAACTGAATCTTTATAAAAACAAAACCCAGTGCATTAGCGCTGGGTTTTTTTGTACGTTTTATCTTTTCTCAAGCATAAAAAACTATGCTTAAATTATTGCTTCTCTAAAAGTACTACATACTCACCTCCGTAATTATTTGTTCCGTTGGTTCTGAAGAAGTTTAAAGAAATTGTTTTGTTACATGTGTTAAATGTATTGTTTGGTTGATCTGACGCTAAAGCAAATGTATATAATGGTCCTGTACTAGCAAATGTTGCGAATACTGCATTAAATTCTAAACTTCTGTGCGTAACAATAGGACTTGCTGGATTAGAGTAATCTAATTCAATTACTGCTTGTCTTCCTCCTGCATATAAGTCAGTTAACAACAATGTATTAGCTACTGGTCCAGCAGAAGCTACTAAATTACCAGTTAATTGCTCATTCCCAGGATCATTAAATGATCTGTATTGAGTGTACGTTCCGTAGAAATCAGCGATTACTAATGGGCAGAATCTCTCTAAGGTTAGCGTATATGTAGCGTCTTCTTGATGTGCAGTTTGCCCACTAATTCCAGTAATATTTACTACTAATTTTACAGCTCCACTTGCTGGTAAATTAGCATAGTTTCCAATGACACTACCAGTTCCTACATACTCTCCTGCAGGAATTACGATATCGTTGATTGAATATTGATCACTAGTAGCTGTTGAAGATGCGTCTACTTCTAAAGTAACTGTTCTATCTTGATTAGATACAGTAGTTACATGTACTGTTAATTCTTGAGAAGTAACTCCTGTTGGCTCAACTGGTAATGTTGAAGAAGTAGTTACAAATCTTAGCATGGTTTGACCATTGACATTGTCAAAGATCGGGTTTTCGTTCTCCTCACAGCTGCTCAAGGCTAGAAGCCCGACAAGAACTAGGGATCTAAAAATTAGTTTTCTCATTGTGTAATTGTTTTGAGTTGAATTAATATTGCTAAAATAATACTTTATGTTATTAAAACTGTTAAAAATAGCACTTTAAACTAGAATAACAATTTTTTGAACATAAAATGCCTATTTATTATAAACAGGTAATCAGCAATTTACCCTACCTTAATTTTAAAAAAGTTTTATCAAAACCTCTTTAGCCTATGACAGTACTGAGTTTAAACATCGGTAAATACATGGCCACAAGCACAACGGCAACTATAGCTCCTAAAACCAAAACAATGATGGGTTCTATGGTAGAACTAATCATTTTTGATTTGTACTCGATTTCTTGGTGGTATTGTTCTGTAATTCGTTTAAAGATCGTTTCATTCTGATTGGTTTCTTCGGCTACTTTGATTAACGAACTCATCTTTTTATCGAAAATAGGAACCTGTTCTATACTTTCATGAAAGCTTTTTCCTAATAGAATATCCTTCTCCACTTTTTCCAGTCCTACTTGCAGAGGATAATAGTCGATCATTTTCTTTGTTAGTTGAATTCCATTCAACAAAGGCACTTTGGCACTGGTTAGCAAATTAATTGCTTGGGTAAATTGAGCTATTCTTACTTTTCTCACAAACTCTCCTATAAAAGGAATTTTCAACACAAAAGAAGAACTCATTTTTCTGTACCATACTTTTTTTCTAGACATTCTAAAGAAGATCACGATCCCCAAGAAGAATAGAAAAGCAATGAAGAAATATTGTTCCATAGCATCCGATGCTGCAATGATCATCTTTGTTAACCAAGGAAGTTCTGTGTTGTTCTGTTTGAAAATGTTCTCAAACATCGGCACAACAAACTTTAACATGAATACAATGGCTATAAAAGCCGTAAACAAAACAATCATCGGATAAGACAACGCTCCTACAATTGTTCTTCGCTGTTGATTCTTTCGCTGGTAGAATGCTCCCAATTCTCTGAATACCTTATCTAAATTTCCGGTACGTTCTCCAATTTGAATAGAATGGAATTCATATTCAGAGAACACCTTTTGCTTTTTAATCGCTTCTGAAAAGTTTCTTCCTGAAATAATCTCTTCCTGTAAGTTCTCAAGCAATTTTTTATCGTTGGCTTTCTTCTGCTCATGCTTCATTAACTCTAAAGCATCTTTCAAAGTCAATCCTGCTTGCAATAACACATTGAGTTCTACATAAAAAGCTTCCTTCTTTTTGTTGTTAAATGAAGATCCAAACAAGGTAATCTCTTTCTTTAAGATACTGTCAATATCCAAAGACTGTTGCGAACTTTGCTTTTCTTTCTTTTGTATGTTCTCTAATTGAAATGCCATTAGTTATTCATATAATAGGATGCATCTTTTCTTTTAAATACAAAAAAACCTTTCTGTGCATAGGTGTCAGAAAAAGTAAATTCCAAGGCATCAACAGTTCCACTCTTCACCTCTTCACCATCCAAATACAGTTTCATCTTTTTCGGAACCAACTTTAAGGTATCCGTACCTCTAATGATTCCGCTTTCTGTAAATCGGTATTTTGCCGTTTCCTTAGCATTACTACATTCCAAAACTTTATTGTTTTGATCAAATCTTGCTTTACTTGTATTGATATCCATAGTAATCCATCGTTCCAATTTGATGATCTGCTGTTGCTTCTCAAATGTTTGATTGATCGATCTTACTTGTTTTTGAACATTTCCCAATGCTAAAAAAGACAGTGTTACCACAATACTGGAAATTACAAGAACCACCAGTAGTTCACTCAATGTAAAAGCTTGTATTTTCTTAGTTGTGTTCAAGTATTTTTTTTATTCTTTCTTTTTGACTTTTTTGATTTTTTGCTTGGAAAATAATGTAATTCAGTTCTCCTTCTTTTGTCTTTTTAACACGGATTTTCCAATCTCCCAATTCTCTTATATCCGGCACTAAAATTTTTTCATGCTGATATAAATATTCCAATCGGTTCAGTTCTGTATCAATAACTCCTGTACTACTTTTTACAGTTCTTTCCAGTACATTTCCTACGGTAGCCATGGCAATTCCAAATACGATCATTATTACCACTGTGGCAATTAATGTTTCTACCAACGAAGCAGCTCTAATTTTTAAGAATCGTATTTTCTTTATTCTAGCCATTTCGCTATTGTTACTTTATCCGTTTCAACAAACATTCCTTTGTAATGTTCTGAAATTGCTTTTGCATTGATCTGTCCGTTATAGAGGTGATTCATATAAATTCCTCCGGCTTGATTTGCTATAAAATTGCTTGTGTAAACAAAACCATCAACGCTTCCTCCCAGTTCAAAATTCTTATTACAATACACCTCCCCTGTCACCTTAGCCCCTTCTTTAACAGCTACCTGAGTGGTATAATCACTCTCTTTATTTTTATTATAGTACAATACAACTCCCTTTATCTGAGCTCTTTTGTCTATTTGAATGTTTATTTCTTTGTTTTTTCCTTTTAAGATGCTGCTGTCTATTAATGTTAAACCAGATGGGTAGTTTAGCTCTACTCCTTCTTTTATCCAAATCTTCTCTTCAGCAAAAATTTGACAGCTTCCCTTCACTCCGGATTCCAGAATAACTTTTGGCGCAATCAAAATAACATCTTCCAATACTGCTGAGCGAAATACTCGAATTTGAGATCTGGACATCAACACAATATTCCCTTCTAAACTCATGTTCCTCAAGTCTAAAGGAGCTTCCGTTTCAAATCCCAGTGTTTTCTCTTCAAATGAATTTCTAAGTTTTATTCCTTCCTTTAAATCAAACATTTGTACTTCATCCAAAGGATATTCTTGAGTTATCTGAATAATATAATCAAGGTTATGTATTGTTGGCAATTGTCCTGAGTTGGTTTTTATATTTCCATAGACCAATTCATTTCCATAATAGGCTACTCCGGAAATGTTCCCGGTTGTAATTCCTTTTTGAGGCAATATTACATCTCCTGTGATCTTTGTATTTCCAACCACCACTAAAGGCTGATTATTATTTTGTAAATACAGAGCTTTTCTATCTTCTTTCTGATTCCCTAACAAGGCTATCTTTTGAAAGGTTTCATTTTTTAAGGTTGATCGTACAATTGCCAGATCAAAAACACCCCAATGTTTTTTAGTGATGGATGTTTTCTCTCCATCAAGTTCAGAGAACTGAACTTCGGTTGGAGTGTTATACGGTAATTGTTTCTGTGAGAGGTAGTCAAATCCTACATAGGAAGCATGAACAGTTTCTTTGTATACTTCTGATTTCAGTCGAATTCTGTTCTGTAAGAATACCAATGAGATAAAAGCAAATAGCACAATCATAATAATGATCGACACCACCAAAACATATTGTATGGCTCCTGCTTCTATTTTCTTCAACGGTTTCATTGCAACAGTAAGAACTTCTTCTTTTCTCCTTTGTATTTTAGTATAACCTCATTCTCATTGGCTTTCACCAAAGTAATTCCTTTCATTGTTTGCTTTACCTGAAATACCTCCTGAACTCCATTAATAGAAATGATATACGATTTTTTTGCTCCTTTGATCGAACCGTTATAGGTGATATTAGGAAATACTACTTTGGGTTTTGGAATTACCTTCTTTCGTTTAGGAGCAGGTTTTTTATATAACTTTCCTAAAAAAGGATCTCGATAATCAGGGCGTATGGTATATTGAATTGCTTGTAATTGCTTTTGTGGCTTGAACCTTATTGCCTGAGGCTTTAGTTCTTCTTTTACAGAGGGGTTGTATTGCTGAAAGAACTGATATCCTATAGCTCCCCAAACAAAAATAACTGCTAACAACAACAAATATGTTTTCTGATTCTTACTCATAGCTATGTAACTAATAATGGATATACTTCATCAATAGAGGTCACTCCTTGTGCCACTAAACTCAGTGCATTCGATTGTAATGTATTGATCTTATTTTCTAGTAAATACTCAGTAACATCCAATTCTTTTTCTTGAATTTTCTCTACCAATTCTTTGTTGATTGGTATGATCTCATAGATGGCCTTTCGTCCTTTGTATCCGGTTTGATAACAATGGGAACATCCGACTGCTTTATGATGTGTTGTCATTTCTACAGGTAAGTGATATCTTTTAGGTAGCATATCTAAGGTTAACGTTTCTTCTTCTTTACAATGATCACAAAGTTTCCTAACCAATCGCTGTGCAACACTTACATTTAATGTACTGGCAATTAGAAAAGGAGGAATTCCCATATCAATCAGACGTGAGATCGTAGCCCATGCAGAGTTGGTGTGAATGGTAGACAATACCAAATGCCCGGTTAAGGCTGCCCTGATAGCCATATTGGCTGTATCTACATCACGAATCTCTCCTACCATAATGATATCCGGATCTTGACGTAAAAATGTACGTAGTGTACTGGCAAAATCCAACCCAATACTTTCTCGTAACTGTACCTGATTGACTCCTTCTAAGGTATATTCAATTGGGTCTTCAATAGTTAGAATATTGGTATCCTTCTTATTTAACAGCTTTAAAGTAGCATACAAGGTTGTTGTTTTACCTGATCCTGTAGGTCCGGAGATCAATACAATTCCATTAGGTTTTCTTACCGAATTTTTATAGATATTCAATTCCTCCGCTGTAAATCCTAAATTTTCGAGTTGTACAGTTACATTGTTCTTTGAGAGGATTCTCAGCACTAGCTTTTCGCCATGTAAAGTAGGCAATGAAGATACACGAATATCAAAATCTTCTGTTTCGGTAGATAGGTTAATCCTTCCGTCTTGCGGCAATCTTTTTTCAGAAATATCCAAGCCTGCCATGATCTTGATCCTATTGATGATCTTTGGATAATCGTCTAGAGTGATCATGTATTTCTCAATAAGCTTTCCATCAATACGAAAACGAACTCTGTGCTGCTTTTCAAAAGCTTCAAAATGAATATCACTACTTCCAATCTCCTTTGCTTCATAAATCATATTCAACAAGAAATCTTCAGAATAGTTCAAAGAACTACTGGAAAAATCTCTTTGTCTTTTCCTGTAATTCTTTTGTAAGTGCACATCGATCTCTTCTTTAGGTTCTTGCTCTAAAACCACCGATCTACCTAGTACAATTTGAAGTTCTGCCAAGAGATCATCCAAAGCTTGATGATCTGTTTTAAAATACACCTTTCCTCCTTCTTCTTGATAAGGAATTACTCTATAATGATAGGCTTGGTCTGCACTAACCAATTGCAATATATGTGTGGGTATGTTTGTTAGCTGGCTCATATCAAAATGCATATAAATTCATGAGACCAAACAATTGATTGGCTCCTAAGATCAATCCTAAAAACAAAGCTTGCAATCCAGCTAGTGGAACGAACTTCTTTAGTTGTTTTTGAAAGCTTATCGAAATGATGAATGAGAAGATCAATGAGCAGGAGAATAATACTAAGAAGGTTGTAGTTGGGAAACTGATTGCCATAAAAGCAAAAAACAAAACGTCTCCCAAGCCAAAAGCTTCAGGTAGTGATTGTTTTAATTTCAACTTTGTGTATAAAAATAAGATCAATATGATACTAAACACAACAGCGAGGTTTAGTATTGAACTGATTAAAAACACTTCCCAGACCTGTTGTTTTATATTCAAAAATCCTCCAACAACAAATAATAATATCAATAAGGCAATTGTTACTTTTCGTTCTTTCAAATCTTCATAAAAAATCCAAAAGAGTGATCCCATCATCACTATGTTTGCTGCTAAAATCATTTGCTTAGTTTTTGTAATATGATCTTACAGATCAGCTCATTTCTTCTGGTCTTATAATTTTTCTTTTTCAAAAACTCAACCGACGAGAATTTTCCCATACGTTGTTTTTCTAAACTGCTGGCAAAAAGCATCAGGTTTCTAAAGTCACCCTTTACTTCTATTGTATAGCTTACCATCGTAGCTTCTTCTGAAACGTATTCATGTGGTTGATCAAAAGAGACGATTGTTGTCTTGTATTCTTTTCTTAATTTTTCGAGTTTCTGAAATAGGTTTTGCTCAAAAGAGCGATCTGCAGAAACATTGTTAGATCTCAGAATAGAGTCTAAATGTGCGTTGTGTTGTTGTAAATAATGAATTCGTTCATTGGCATTTGACAACAACTTTTTCTCTGCTGAAAGTTTCTGAATTGAAGCTTTCAGTTCAAATGTTTTCTTGAAGGAGAACTGATACGCTACTAACATCAGGATGATAAACCCGAAAATCAGCGCTCTATTTTTTTGCTTGCTGTTCATCGGTTTTCTGATTTTAGTTGAATGGTAAAGTCAAAAGAGGTTACAGAGGTTTTCTGTGTTCCATAATTTTGAAAAGATACCTTTTCGATCCATTTCATTTCTTCTAATTCACTAATCCATTGTGTAAAATCGGAATTGTCTTTTGAAATTCCTTTTACGATGATCAGGTCATTTGTAAATATCAAAGGTTTTCCTTCTCGTTCAGGTCTGGTCAAAGGCTGATAGTTTATCTCACTTAGTAATAAGGTCTTGGGAACGGATTGGGAAATCTCATCAAAATACCAAATCACTTTTGAATTACTCACAGAATTGATACTCTCTACCAACTTCTTTTTCTTATCAACTATACCCGTAAGGTTGATCAATTGTTTTTTATAGGTTTCATTGAGTGTTAGTTCACTTGTTAAATCAGACACTTTGTTTCTATAGGAACTAAACACCAAAAAATTAACTAACAATAGTACAAATAAGAATCCCAGCCCAAAACGGAGTCCGAGTTGAAAAAATCGTTTCTGCTGATATTCTTTTACCAACTGGCCTTGTATCTTCTCTTCAGTATTTCTATCAACTCCGTTGTAATACGATAAGATTCCGGCAAGCGGAAGTAATTGATTAGAACCAACAATCAATCCGTTGATATCATACGTTTTAGCTACAGGCTTACTTTTTTTCCAATCTACTATTTTATGATCTACTACATCAAAAAGGGTGTTGGATGTATGAAATTGGAAATCGTTTAAAAATGGCAGAAGATTTTCAAAGTTATTATTTGCCAATGAAAACTGAATGACAGAAATTCCTTTTTCTAGATAAGCTTTTACAGTCCTATCAATTACTTCTTTTCTACAAATACTTACAGTAGAACTCACATCGTTTTCAGCAACCTCAAAGTAAAAATCGTTCACTGAAATATTAGGGAAGGCTGCTTTTACAACACTCTCTTTGGCAATATGTCTAAAGTCAACTTTCTTAGTTAGAACTTGTTCATTATTAATGATCAGATACACATGCTTTTGTCCTTTTAAAGCTGCAAATACTTCTTCTTGATCTTTGAACTCTTTCTTTTGAAAAATAACAAGTTCTTTCTTTTTCTTCTCCAATCCCAGAAGATAGAATTCAGTATTAGTTGCATGCTCTATAGCACAAAAACGAGAACCATATGTTAGCTTTTGCCTCAACATTATTTTACAACTGTAGGTCTAATAAGTACTGATAATTTTGCATTAGAAGCTGTTCTTACTCGTTTGCTAAACAACCATTTGATAACAGGTATTCTGGCAAGAAATGGTACTCCGGATCCGGAATTGCTTTTCGAGTTTACTTCCAATCCTCCTAATACCACAACATCTTTATCTCTTACTTTTAGTGTAGAGTTGAATCGTCTTGTGTCAATATTTGGTGGTGCACCTTCTGTAGTTGGCTCACTACTAAACGACGACTGCACAACATCTATACTCAATGTGATATTCCCATCTCCTGAAACGATAGGGCGAATCTTAATAGACAAATTCGCATCGATAGGGATATAATTTGTAAACTCACTAGTTTGTGGGTTTTGAACACCAAAAGTATTTACCAAGGTTTGTGTATAATAAGTTCTTTGTCCATTACTCATAGCTGCAACATGTCCATTTAATGCTGTCAGTCTAGGTGTAGATTTGATCTTTAAATCTCCATTGGTTTCCATCGCATGAATCTTTGCATAAAAGTTAGGAACCACTCGTCCTATATTAAGAGACTCTGTTCCTCCTAATCCTTGTATGATTCGATTGATAGAATTTGCTCCCAATGTTACATTGGTTCCTGAAAATAATGTTCCTCCATCAGAAGTAGGTTTATCTCCAATTCCTAGTTCGATCCCTGCAGAAACGGAAGATGATTTATTTACTTCAATGATCATGACCTCGATCATCACCAAAGGGATTTTCTTATCAATTTTCTGTACAAACTTTTTAAACTTTGCTATTCTTTGTGCCGCACCTCTTACGATGAAACTGTTTTGTTCTAGATCAATCTTTATTTTCAAACTATCTGTAACTCCTTCAGGAAAAATTCTAGAAAGTACTTCTTCATCAGAACCAAACTGATACTGCTTTTCACTCGGTGCAGGTCTTGTTGTACTAGTTACAGGACTTCGCCTTGGCTGACTTATGGGAGAACTATATGCCCCGTTAGCGGAAAAAGTGTTTGATAGATCACTCGAAAAACCATCAGAGCTTTCTAGAGGCTGTAACATAGATTCAATAGGCCTGTACATTAATTGTACAACTTCAACATCCAACACAGAGGATAGCTTACTTTGCCCAAAGAAGTACATGTTATCTTCTAATTTATAGGTAAACTTAGTGTCTTCTAGAAGCCTGTTGAGTAAATCATTAAAAGAAATATGATCTGATTTAATGGTTGCTTTTCCTATATTCTTCAGAGGCTTACTCGTAGCCATATTCACTTTTAAATCATAAGCAATATCACTAATTACTGCTTCAATAGGAGTATCTACAAAATCAACTTCTAAAATTTTATTTATTGTGTCTTTGATCTTAAAATGAAAGTTCCCTTTTCTAATTCTTCCGTTTCTTCCTACAATCCCATCTGTTGGCAGCTTCTCAAAAATATAGAAGTTGTCTTTGGTTTTTGTGATCATTAACTGATTTACCAACGCAATTTTATGAATTGCGGCATCAAACGGCATATCCTTAATAAAAGCCGATACTTGTTGATTTCCTAAACCTAAAGAAAAGGCAACATTCTTTCCAGTTACCTGTGTGATCTTTCTTGTTGCAGCCGATAAACTATCTTGTTGTAAATCTGCTGAAAACAAATCTTTATCAGCATTGTAAAACACCGGAATATCTCTCGACACAAAAGGTGCATGGTATTTTTTGATAGCCAATATATTTCCCAAAATTTCGATAGTCAAACCATACTCTTTACAAAGGTTTAAGAGCACATTCTTAACCGTGGCGTCTGAGAAACTTTGAGAAACGATGATGTTTTTTAAGTTAGAATCGAGGCTAACATTTACCCCATTAGAAGCTGCAATGGCTCTGATAAATGTATTTAACTCTGTTGCGTTGATTGAGAAATCAACAGGTTTGGAAAGACCGGGTACGGAAGTTGACAAACTGTCTAATTGAACTTCCAGTTTTTTAATTCTTTCCGGTGTATTCTGAGCATTGATATTGATCGTTAAAAACAACATCATTGCCAGAGAAAGCAATATCTTTTTCATAACATTTTTTTAGTTCACAGTAAAACTTACTGCACTGTATGGTGTTTCATATTCTGAGTTCATAGCTTTTACTCTCCATTCATAAGTTCCGGCATCTAAATGTGTTGAAACCGAATTAGCATCTGTAATAGAGTCTAATACAATCTGACTTGCATTTTGAAAATCTGGTGTTGCTATTTGCACCTGATAAGCTTCTGCTTGATCAACAAGTTGCCAGGTAAAAACAATGTTCCCGGACGTTACCTGAGAGTTATTTGTTGGAGCCTGTAACATTACTGAATCATCAGAAATATCTTCTACAAAAACAGCTTCGCAAGACAATGTAAAACACAAAAGGAGAAGTAGATAAACCTTTTTCATATTCGCAATTTTGTTTTTCAATTTTTTGTAAAAGTAATAAATATTTTTATTTTTTGCTACCTTTGTGGACGACACAATCAGTGTCATAAAAAATTTTGCTTATGAAATTGAAAAGAAAAGTTCCGGCTTATAATCTTCAAGAACTTCTTGTTGTCCTAGTAATCATTGGTATCCTTATTTTAATTGCCATGCCCAATTTTATGGGAGTGATCAATAAAGCTAAAAGTGTGGAAGCTCAACAAAACTTAAAAGCGCTCCACAGCTTACAAAAGAATCATTATTATATGTACAATTCCTACACATTGGATCCTGACAAGATTGACTTTATTGCTCCTAAAACTACCAAAGAAGGAGGTACTGCCAATTATACTTATCAGATCATTGAGGCTTCAGGAAATTCTTTCAAAGCTCAAGCAGTTGCGCTTAATGATGGAGATGGGGATGGGGTTAAAAGTACTTGGGAAATTGATGAAAATGGGATTCCTAAAGAAATTATAAAGGATTAATAACCTTCTTAGTACTCTTGTAGATCAAGATAGGTATACTTGACACATGCTTTCAGTTCTACTTTTTTTTCTAGAACTTATTGTCTAATTTTAGTGCGTGAAAAGTAAATCACTTCATTCTGTATTCAGTATTTTCTTACTGTCAGCCTTCTTATTATTGAAGGTTGCCGATGCACATGCCTTTTCACATTTTTCTGATGACTTTGATGCCAACGATTGTGAGCTATGTCAAGTCATTTCCGATTCCAAACAATTAAAGCCTGTTCTGAATTCTTCTTTTGTAGAAGTGGAAGAAAAGAACGTATTTTTCCTGGAGAAGAATACGATCAATGCCGGATATGAAGCTCCAATGCTTTGTATTGCTTGTCCTTCCTTTGTTTACAACAAACCTCCTCCACTTCTGTAGGTTGTATTGTATTATTTTTAATTCCTTTTCTATTTAGTTCTCCCAAAACTATACAGAAACACATGCTGTATTATAGCAACAAGCTTTGAAAGAAGTACAATGCCTTCTCTTTAAACTGTAATGTTATACAAACATCACAGGATCATTCTCACAATTTTAATATCAAAAAACTTGTTTTCATCATGATTACAACAAACAATCTTACAAAAAAATACAACGATCAAACTGCCTTAGATCAACTGAACCTTGAAGTGAATCAAGGTGAAATTTATTGTCTTCTTGGAGCTAATGGAGCCGGAAAAACCACAACCATCAATTTATTATTAGGATTCATTCATCCAACCTCAGGAAGTGCCTCTATTAACGGGATCGATGTTACTAAAAATGAAAAAGCGACTAAAAAAGTACTGGCATATATTCCGGAAAACCTGATGTTATACCCCAACTTAACATCTGTAGAAAATCTGGATTACTTTTCAGGAATTGCCGGGAAAAACCTTACACAAACTCAATTAAGAGCTTACCTAACAGAAGCCGGGTTGCAAGAGCAAGCTTTTGACAAGCGTATTTCTACTTTTTCTAAAGGAATGCGTCAAAAAGTAGGAATAGCCATAGCGCTTGCCAAAGATGCCAAAGCCTTACTTTTGGATGAACCTACATCAGGATTAGATCCAAAGGCAAGTAACGAGTTTGGAGTATTGCTTCAAAAGTTAAAACAAAAAGGAGTTGCTACATTGATGGCTACGCACGATCTGTTTCGTGCCAAAGAAGTTGCCACTCATATCGGGATTATGAAGGATGGAGAATTAAAACAACAGTTTGTTGCAGCAGATATTTCTCTTTCAGAATTGGAAAAAGCCTACCTACAAACAATGAACTATAAAAAACAGGCATCATGATCTTTAAAACATTTTCAAAAGAAACAAAAGAGCTGTTACGAGACGGACGTGTTCGCTTCTCTTTTTTAATTGTGATACTACTATTGGGAATGGCTGTTTGGATAAGCGTTGGACAATATCAAAGTATTAACAAACAATACCAAGAAGCTACAAAAGAAGATCGTTCTCTTTGGGATAATCAAGGAGAGAAGAATCCGCATTCAGCTGCACATTTTGGAACCTATGCCTTTAAACCCAAATATCCTTTGTCTTTAATTGATAAAGGAGTCGACAAGTACACCGGAGTTTCTATTTTTCTGGAAGCTCACAATAGAAACGAAGCGCAGTTTAGTGCTGCTTCAGACCAAACAGGGCTGGCTCGTTTTGGAGACCTAACACCTGATTTCATTTTACTTTTTATCATCCCTTTATTGATCATTTTGTTAGGCTATAATAGCTTTACAAAAGAACGTGAAATGGGAACCCTTACTTTGCTGAAAAGTCAGGGAATTACTACCTGGAAATGGATTCTGGGAAAATGGCTAGCTCTCTTTTCCCCTATCTTTTTGGTGACTTTCATCTTACTAATCAGTGCAGGAATTGTACTTTCTAATCTTCAAGATTTTGGGGAGTTTCAGTGGTCTTCATTGCTATGGATGTTCGTAGTCTACATCGTTTATTACATCATCTTTATCAATTTGGTCTTGTTCATTTCTTCTAAGGTCAAAAAGTCCGGCATCTCTCTTGTATTGTCCTTATCTATATGGATTTTAGCTTGTTTGGCAGCTCCAAAAGCAGCCAGCAATATTGCCGAGTCTGAATATCCTTACCCTACTCGTCAAGAATTTGCAACCAATGTTTTGAAGGACAAGAAAAAAGGTCTTGATGGTCATAATCCATGGAGTAAAGAAGCTAGACTTCTTAAAGAAAAAGTTTTAAAAGAACACGGTGTAGATAGTCTACACAAACTTCCTTTTAACTTCGACGCATACCGAATGCAAAAAGGTGAAGAGCATGAAGCCAAAGTATATTTTAAACATTATAAATATCTCAAAGAACAATTTGCAAATCAGTCTAGAGTGTACAGAAGTTTAGCTGTTATCTCTCCTTATTTACCTGCTCGATTTTTAAGCATGTCTATAGCGCATACAGATTATGCAACGCACTGGAACTTTTCTGATGCGGCTGAAAATTATCGTATTGCTACACAAAAATTCCTGAATGACAATTTTGCTCAAAATTCGAATTATGGAAATTGGGGATACAAAGCAGATGCTAGCTTTTGGAAGGAGTTACCTCCTTTTGAATACGATCCGCCGGAACTTGATGTTATTTTGAATCAAAATTCATCAAACCTATGGATCTTAGGAGCATGGCTCTTAGGCTCATTTTCTTTGCTTTTGTTTACTACTAAAAAAATATAATCATGTTAAAATATAATTTCAAATACGACTTTAAACTGCTTTTGCGAAGTCGCTGGATACAATTGCTAAGTATCTTATTGCTATTGCTATTTACATTTTCTGTCATAAATGGTAAGCAAAAAGTAGAAAAGCGTAGCAGCGATATTGCGACTGTAAAAAACGAAATTGAGGAAAGTGACAACAAAGTACTCAAGCTCTTGGATTCTATTGCTCAAGGACAGAAAGTAAAAGCTTCTAGGTGGACTATTCCTACGAGCCCAATGGCTGTAGGAAACTATCATCCTCGTGTTGCAGCTATGGAGCCACAACCCTTTGCCTTTATTGCAACCGGACAGTCTGATCTTTATACATCGTATATAAAACCGACTGTTTCGGGAGATGATTTTGCATTGAATTTTACAGAAATGACCAGCCCTGTGCAACTGTTATTCGGAAGCTTTGATCTAACTTTTGTGATCGTTTATTTATTACCTCTTCTGATCATTGCGTTTTCTTATAATGTTCTTTCTGCCGAACGCGAAAGCGGCTCATTACGATTGTTGGCTTCTCAACCTATAAAGATTCAAACTTGGGTGCTTCAAAAACTTGGATTGCGTTTCTTCTGGCTTTCAATTTTAGCTATTGGTGCGCTTTTGATAGTTTTCTTGATCTTGGGAGTTGACTTATTTGCACAGTTTAGTGTTTTTCTCGAATTGATTGCATTGACTCTTACTTATATGTTATTTTGGTTCTCATTGGCTTTTGTTATCAATGTATGGTCTGGAAGTTCTGCAAAAAATGCAGTTTCTATGCTAGGGTTATGGGTTATTTTTGTTTTGTTGACTCCTTCTCTCTTAAATCAATTGGGTAGCTCACTTTACCCCATGCCTTCCAGAACTCTTATGATCAATGAAATGCGTACAAAGAAGTTAGAAGTCTCTAAAAAGCAAAATGAGATCTTGGATAACTTCCTACGGGATCATCCTGAATATGCTATTAACGATCCTAAGCAATCCAGAGGGTTCTATCATCGTTATATGGCGTCTCAAGAGTTGGTTAAAAAAGAATTAGCTCCCATACTTGAATCTTATGAACTACAATTAAAGAAACAGCAAGATTTGGTAAATCAAATGAAATGGTTCTCTCCTGCTTTGGCAATGCAAGAATCTTTAAACAAGTTGGCAGGGACCTCGAGTGCCGATTATGAGGGTTATAGAAATCAGGTTGTCAATTTTGCTGAAGCTTGGCGAGATTATTTGATCCCTTTCTTGTACAACAACAAAAAGATTTCGAAAGATGATTTTAAAAATCTGCCGGAGTTTCAATATCAACAAGGAGCAGGAATTACTTCGATCACAGCACTGGCTCTGTTACTCATTTCCATTGGACTAGTAGTGATCGGCTTTTTGATCTCTAAAGGTATTCAAAAGAAGACCGGATTAGCTTGATCCTAAAAACTTTCAAGAGGTGAGAATGGGTTTCTAACTGTTTTTACCTCTTGATTTTTTTCTTCTTTTGTAGAAAATCAAGCGCTGCATTGAGCGCAAGTTCCTTGCAACATGATCTCAACAGAACTTATTTGGTAGTTTTTTACTGTAGGGATCTTGACGTCTAACGATAAGCATTCAATAGTACCACAGTTGTTGCATTGGAAGTGTGGGTGTGCATCTACATGATGCCCGGAAGAGCAACCTTGACATTTTGCGTACCATTTCAACCCTTCTTTTCCTAAAAAAGAATGGACAATTCCATCTTTTTCCAGTTTATCAAGAATACGATAGACGGTTGTCTTGTTCATCTCCTTTTGTAATTGACTTACCAAATCTACAACGGAGATCGCTTTTTCGCTTTGCTCAAATACTCCAAGCAAAGTTTCTACTGATTTTGTTCTTCTTACAATTCCCACACAACAAATTTATTGCAACTTAACGGCATTGACAAATATCTTTTTTCTATTTTTGCAACTTGGTTGCATTAAAATCAACTCAATGATACTAACACGAAAATCTGACACACTAGGGATCTTCACAGGAGGATTATGCCTTGCTCATTGTTTAATAACTCCTGTTCTTTTTGCTGTACAGCCTTACTTTTTTTCATTTACTGAGCAGCCTTCATGGTGGAAATACTTAGATTATATCTTTTTACTCATTTCATTTTTTGCGGTATACTCGTCTGCACAAAGCACAACAAAAAGATGGGTAAGTTATGCTCTTTGGAGCAGTTGGGTTTTATTAACAGTTGTTATACTCAATGAAAAGTTAGAAGTATTACCCTTGCCGGAAACTACTATCTATATCCCAACATTGGCCTTGATTGGGTTTCATTTATACAACAAGAAGTATTGTAGTTGTAACTAAGGGTTAAAGTTTTATATTATAAAAAGGCTAGTTCTTTTTTTTAAGTAAGGCAAAACTAAATACTAATGCACCGAGTATTATTATAAATGAAATAATTTTTATTATATCTTGCTCAGACGTAGCAAGAACTATTACCATAGATATAATAATTAAAAGTAAACTTATTAAGTTAGTCACTTTACTAGTTCCCATCTGATTTCAAATTTAAATAGAGTGTAGAAGTTTTCAAATTTCTACACTCTATACATTATTAAAAGTACTTTTCAAAACTTCTATTTATTAGAAGTTATTCTCTAGCTGCACAATTTCCTAAATTGTTCCAAGAAACGAAGAAAGATGCTAAGGACAGCAAAAGTACACCAGTTCCTGCTGTTAAAACAGCAACAGTTGCACCTGCCGTTGCAAGAAGTGCTGATGTAGCCTGACCATCACAATCCCTTCCTCCAGTTAAATTCTCCATTTGATTTAATTCTAATGTTTCCATAATAATTTTTTTAGTAGTAATTAAAAATATTCTAATTTTCATCCTTTCAAAGGATAATTACACGACAAAATAATTCTACGACTTTTTTAAAGTCACTCATAGCTTTATGACTCTCTTTGCAAAGAATGTTTTATCACGAACCTCTAAATACCTAAGTTAGGTATTCATAGTATATTACACTACAATGTTAAAGAATAACACAATGCTAATCAACCTGCCATAGGTTTTAAATTAAAACCCCTAGTTGGTTAATTGTAAATAAAGAACTGAAACCTCATTTTCTTAAGGAAAGTGTTAGTTAATATTTATCTCTTGTTTTTAGTGAATAGCTATAACTTCTCTCTGAGTTTCTTTAAGCATTGGAAGTAAGTCGATTTAAAACAAACAACTCTGATTACATTATTCACATCAAGCTATTTAAAGCTTTTAAATAAAGCTCTTCACTTTTAATATCTTATTTCTCTAACAAAAAAAGCAAGAAGTCAATGTTGGTTTCTTGCTTTTTAAAGTTGGTTTTAATGTTGCCAGCAAGTACCATCAGCACTTTTTGTGTTACGTTTGCAACGTGTCCCCCTCTGTGTGATTCCTGTACAACGAGTCGCCATACTCCTTCTTGATGGAGTTTTCTTTTTGCTAACTGACTTTTTCTTCTTCACTTTCTTTTTCCCATTATCAGGATGACATACTTTGCATGCTACTAACCCTTTCTTCTTTGCTTCTTTTATAGCGATCTTTAGTGTATCTTTTTTCTTTATGATTGTGCAATCTTTCTTGTGGTATTTTTCTCCTTTTGAGGTACGATATACTTCTTGTTTTTTGGTTTGTGCTTCTATCTGACTAGTAAATATGAATAATGTAATCAGAGTTATTAGTTTTAATGCCTTCATTTTTTTGAGTTTTATTCGACAGGTACACGATATTTTTTCTCCGTGATCTGCATTCTTATCTTGTTTAATTTTACGTATTGAGGTTCTTTTCTTTGTTTATTATACTTTCTAAACTCATAAAGTTTAGTTTCTTTAACTGCGACAACTTTTACATCTACATCAATCCCTCTAGTTAAATTATCATTGTATAAACAGATGTAAAATGTTCCATGCTTTTTACTATCATTTCTTCCAAATGCCGCTCTTCCTTTTCCACTATCAAATAGATAATATTGTGATCCATTTAAGAAGTTCTGTACGTTTTGATAATCATTTACAAAAGAATAATCGACATCTTCTCCTGTAGAAGGAAGTATTAAATCTGTAATAGTCCCAACAGCTAACCCTGCAAGTGGTGTTTGACAGTAAGCATCAGCAGCATTTGCTATTAAATTAGAAAATGATTTAATGTTCTGTTCGTATGCCTCTTTCCCCTCATTCCCTACTCCAATCCAATAAGCCCAAGCAATAAGTCTTTCACTTTTCAAAACTGTATTTTCTAATCGTGGTAAATCCACTCTTAAATAAGTTTTACTCTTATTCCGATTATAAAAGGAGTGTACTCGTTGAGATTTTTGAAAAAGTAAAACTTCTTCCTCTTTTGCCTCAATTAATTCTTTTACAGTTTCTTGATATGGAGTGATTTTATAACCTGTTAAACTATCTTTTACATATGGAATATAGGCTGTATCTATTACTCTTTCCCATCTCCAACCAGTATTAAAACTCTTTCTTCCGATAGAAGAAGGAACCCTCTGAATATTAACATTTGCAACTCTATTCGTCAACGATGAACTATAAAATCGAAAGCGATACACCCCTTTATTCAAAACTTTGATTCTCTGGTTTGCAATCTTCTTTGCTTTGAATTCTGTACTGATCACATTTGTTGGAGAAGCTATTTCTACATATTTAAAATGTCTTCCCTTTTTCATCTGAAAATTGAAAACAATCTCATCTCCAGTATCAAAAGAATAGTAGTAGTCTTGAGTTTGATCAAAGGAAAGTTTAATGCTCAGGTTTGCCACATCAATAGGTTCTTGTGAGAAAGAACTTACACAAAAGAACATGCCAACCAAAAATAGAACTATATGATTTATAGTTAGACTCATCTTAGTTCCAATTCTTATTACATCCATTCTCTTTTTCCCATTTCATTGCCGCTTGTCTAGTTGTTTTTAACCCTTCTTGAACAATATGTCCATTACTCCAATAGTATCTACTTCCATTAAAAGTGGTGTAACGATTAGAGTTCTTATGCTCACTTTCTCTTCTTTGTAAATCATTGGTTATACCGCAATGAACTTTCAAATTCCCTACTTTAAACCAATACTTGTATGTATCTCTCATATTCTAATTTTTTATGACTCTTACTCAGTTAATTTTTCTAAAGACAGTATTTTAATCTCTACTTGGTGTTTAATAATTCGGTCATAGTCATTTTCTTTCTCTAGAAGTTTTGAGACAATTACCAAAAGCTCTATAATCAAGAAAAAAAGAAACCATAAACTCCACACAATTAAACTTATAGGAGATGACGTTAAGATCTCAAACATTACTTCCAATTCATCCAAGAACCCTTTCTTGTGCAACAACTCTTGTTCTAAATCTTTTCGAATATTACTTTTCTGAATAGACAATTCAGCTCTTCTTTTTCTCAAAGTATCAATCTGCTTATCCAATATTGGAATCAACTTGGTTTTAGGGTTCTCAACTGCATGAGATTCATACTTTTTCTTAACTAGAATCGTATCAAATTCTCTAGTTGTAGACACTCCATTTATAATTACACTTCTTCTTACTTTTGTAGGTATTCTTTCCGTTGCATAAACGGGCATGTTGATTGTAGGTTTTTTTGATATTTCATCTAATAGCTCGAGTCGTTCCTTTTCTTTTTTATCTAAATCTTTTTGAAATATTGCTATTTGATCATCTACCTCTTTGACCTTGTAAGGTAGTTGCTCATTCACCTCCTTATCTACTCTTAATAATTTTTGCTTCTCTATATCTTCTTGAAAAATAATCTGATCAATAATCACTGAGCCAATTGCAGCCATTACCAAACCAAGAACAAATCGAAAAGCTGAAGATTTCCAACTTTTGGTTCCTAAAATGATTTGTCGTTCTATCTGAACAATGATCACTGTCAAAACCAATCCGGCTCCAACAGCTCCTAAAAAAGAAAGTTTGATATATTCCTGAGAGAACAACACACCAATCAAAAACCAAATGATCATAATGATCAATAATGCAGAAGTATACTTCTTTACCGCTTTTTTACTTGCTTCACTACAAGACATCACTAAACGATAACTATACCCTGTGAGAAAACATCCTGTTTTCAACCACAAATTCTTCATCTTAAACATGACTATCCAAAACTTGATCCGACATTGCTGCTAAACCTCTCATAAAGCCTCTTTTGTAAGACAACGAAATACGCTCTACTAAACCTGTTTCTTCATTAAACTCCTTCTCTATTTCTGCCACAAGCTTTATTGAATCATTGACTTTTGCCAACTCAGCTTCCAAAAGTTTTACCGTATCTATCAATCCCGCATTCTTTCTGGTTTGTATATGGAATTCTATATCTTTGATATAGTCTTCATAGGTTTTATACGCTCTTTTGATTCTGATTTTTAAATCATACTTCAATAGCTTTATATTGTCTTCACTATATGAAAAATCAGGGTTCATCAAAGCATCGTCATATCCTTTTTGCTCGTGATCTACCTCAACGAAAGCATAGATTCTTTCGAGGTTGTATTTCTCTATTTGAGCGTTGGTAGTAATCGTTGAATCTTCTTTTTCTATAAAGAGATCTTCAGAGGGTGTTTTTTCCTCTACCGTTTCTGTAACAGTTTTCTTTTTGAAGAGATTTAAAATTTTCATTTTTATACGTATTTGGTGGGTACTTTATACAATTGATGTCCTTTTTGATGGCAAGTTTTGCAAAGAGAGATTAGTAAGTTTTCAGGGTACTCCCATGGCTTTCTATACTTTCTTAGTGTTTTTGAGTAATGATATTGCCTGTGGTGCATTTCTAGTTTACCTTCTGCTCCACAACACCTACATTTATGTTGGTCTCGTTCTAAAATCTTCTTTCTAAAATCTTTCCAACGTTGATCAAACAACAAAGCACCATAACTTCCATGTTGACCTACAAATCTCATAGATTCTTTTTTCTCAGTATTCATAAAACAAACTTTACTTATCAGTATTAACAGTTGCAATTTGATCTATCTACGTAGACTTGATTATCGTTACTATTTATATAATAACATCCTCCTTGTGGTCCAATAAAGAGTTCATGACCATTATACGTTCCACAATCCGGTTCTTCATCATTGGAGGTACAGGCTAAAAAGCTAAAAGACAATATGAGACTTATCATGATGACAAGAGCCAAAACACAACCACTGGATTTACTAAAGTTTTTCCTGTAATTCAACCCTGGAATTCCAGTTCTAAGGGTAAAGCCTCTAGAACTAATAGATCCTCTTTTGGATCGGTAACTAGGTCTGATTCCTGATTTGCTTACGTTCAATCCAAAACCCTTTCCTAGCTTGATTCTTTTGTAGTATCTAAATGCCATTTTTGACACTTTTACTGTTTTAACTCCTCTATTTTCTCTTTTCCTAATTTGAAAGATGTTGAAAAAAGCTCTATATCTTTAATAAAGACTGTATTATCGTTTCCATAACTATCTAATTTTAGATACCAAACGGATTTTCCCTTGCTGACATAATATCCAATCATGAATTTATCATCGGTAACAAACTTATTTTCTAGATAATCAGATGTAGTATTTAAATCATCTTTTAATTGTTTTTGCAATTCATCCAAAGCTTTCATTACTTCTATTAAATCTTCATATGCTATAGAAGCAGTTTTAGAGCTATATTTTGCTGGCTTAGATAATAGGTAGAAATACTTTGTTAGATTTCCACTCATTATTTTTTGAACTTTAACATCTACACTTCCATAAGCTGATTTTAGCTTGGGTAAATCATAGTTCTCATATTTAATAATAGTTCCAGTCTGTGAGACAAAATCAGACATCTTGGATTTTGACTGTTTATTCTCTTGCCCCTGCAATGTAACCGTAAAGACAATAACTAAAAGTGTAATAATTTTCTTGATCATACTATTTCGCTTTTAATAATTAGGAAGTATGACAAGCTTCTGAACAGTGGTAACAACCATTTACCTGAGAATAATATTTCCTTGCCGCTTGCACTGCTCCATGGCAGCTTGAAAAATCTCCTAAATAAATTCTGTTTTCCGGATAAGGTAGATATGAGCAATCATATCTATGGACTTCATGATCTCCATTAGATTGAGCATTTTTGTTGACGTAATAATCTGCCATAATTTTCATTTTTAAATTACTATGACAACAAAGCTATCGGCAAAAAAAAAGTCTTCCTTATGGAAAACCCTTAAACGCAGTAATGACAATACTTTAGCTGCTAAATTAGCTTATGATCTTTGAGAATTGACACCAAATGTGTAGTGTTCTTAGCTAAGAATTGGTCCTTGAGAAGATTCAGTCTTTTTTCTATAGAACTGATGCTATTGGGATAGATATTGGACTGTCTAAATTGCTTGCTAATATTGGATTGTGAAACTCCTTCTGAGATCAACTCCATCAGGTGCAAATCGTACTCAGAAATTTCATTATCGTGCCTTTCTACCAAAGCACGTTCTATTTGTTTGGATAAGTATTCCTCGCCCGAAAATACCTTTTCTAATGCTCTGGGAAGCTCTTTATCACTTTCCCTGCTTTTGCATACAAAAGCATTGGCTCCACATTCATTGATTAAAAAACGTACGGTTTGAAAATGATCGTCTTGTGAGTAAACAATAATAGAAAGATCGGCAAATTCTGAACGTAGTTTAGAAACTAATGCTTTTCCGGAAGCTATCTCTCTTTCGCGATGATCTTTTTTAAAATACAGGTCAGTAACTATCAGATCATAGGGAGCTTCTTCACGAATTGCTTTTTTCACTTTTAAATAGGCTTCATCACAATACAAGGCCTTATCTATTTGGGTGATTCCCTCTTGAGAAAGCATTTCAAAGACGTCATTATTAATGGAAGCGTGGTCGTCTACAATTAAAACTTTTTTAAACATTGCTTAGAGAATTAAGTTGGCGCGAAAACCTCTCTGGTTTTCTGACTCAAAAGTAATTGTGCCTCCAACCAACTCCATACGGCTTTCCATATTCCTTAGGCCACTTCCCTTCTCCAGCTCACAGCCTACTCCATTATCGATGTATTCAATGTTGATCTTCCCTTTTTCTTTGTTGAATTTTAAGGTAACCAAACTGGCTTGACTGTGCTTTCTCATATTGATCATAAGCTCCTGTACAACTCTGTACAGTACTTTTCTTTTGATCTCTGAAACTTCAGACCAGGCAATTTTTGAGCTATTTGTTGTAAATATATTTACATCTTTTGTTTTGTAACTGATGATTAGATCATTTAACAGTCTTCCAAAATCTTGATTTACATCCAAATCTATGTTGGCTTTGGAAATGTTTCTCACTTTATGGTAGATATCATCTAAGAAGTTTAGTAACTCTTGTTGATCTGTTTTTTCTCCCCTTACTTTAGTGATGGTATGAAATACATCATTGGCAACCTCGTCATGTAATTTTTCTGAGATTCTCTGTTCCGTTTCAAACTGTTTGACCAGCATCTTTTTTCTATAGCGAACTCTTAAGATAAAAATAGTTCCAATTAGCATAAAAACTATAAAAGCTCCTAGAACTTGAAGTTGAGTCTTTTCTAGTTTCTCTGTTGCTGCTTTAGCTTTTGCTCTTTCCGCATTTGCCCTCTCTTTCTCTGCTCTTGCTTCTGATTTACTTAGATCATATTTAGCCTTTGAAAACTTATTTTCATTCCGTTGGTTATCCAATTTTACTTCGGTATTCAATCTTAGGAATTCTGTAGTGTATCCATATTGCCCCAACTCTAAAAGATTTTGTAAGGCTTCTAATTGATCTGATCCCCCTTCATACTCTACAGCTATGTCATAAGCTTTCTTTGCGTAAAACAAAGCTTTCCTAGTATCTTTTTTAAGTATATAAAACTCTGTTAGATGTCTATAACTTAGATATAAATCTTTCTTTTCAGTTTTTCTTACATCTAAGGCTTTCATCATATTGGAAAGTCCTTCTTTTTCATTCAACATCGCTTGTACAAATCCAAGGTTATCTAAAGATTTTTCCTTTATTGAGTGTTTTTCTTCTATCTGCTTACTTAAATTATAAGCCTTCTTTAAATAATCTTTTGCTGAGTCATATTCTTTTAAATATTTATAGGAAATCCCTATATTGTTGTAGACGGTTGCAGAATCACTCTTACTTTGAACAATTTTCAGAAGTTTAAAATAATACTTCAGAGATTCTTCATATTTATTATACTTCCAATGTACTAACCCAATCCTATTTATTAAGCGATTTCTTATTATAATATTATATCCATCTACAGGTAAACTATCTAATAATTTTAATCCTTCAACCGCTGTCCTTTCACTATCGTAAAACAAACCAAGTTCTTTCTCAATTTCACTCATATAATCAAGAGCGTAAGCTGCTCCAATTTTATGTCCTTGCTCCAGATTCGATGCTTTGTATTTATCAAAAAAGACATAGGCTTTACCTAATATAGATGCTCCTGCTCCATTACTTACTTTACCTATATAATAATCTAGACTATCTTGATTTATTTGGGCATTAAGATTTTGAATACATAATATGACGATACAGTAGAGTAAGAAGGTTAGTTTTTTCGTTTTCATAGGTTAAAAGTAAAAAAAGGAAGCCAAAATTGACTTCCCTTCTCAAATTCAGGTATTTCTACCCTCCTGAGCCTCCTCCTGGAGGTGGTGGTGGCGGAGGTGGGGGATCTAACTCTCCACCTTCTCCACAGCACCCTTGTACTGGGGTTTCTATAAACAATTCATCTAACTCATCATTTTGCGTGCAGGACGCTAGGGTGCCCAAAAAAAGGAATCCCATAAGGAAAATTGAAACGATTTTTTTCATTTTAAACCTCTTTAAAATTTGACATGGCGGCGTCTGTTCGAGCAGTGCTCAAAGGCAATTGCTGACAGCGCAGCGTTAACTAAAATTTTAAAGAGAGGCCTCTCTTATGTTGGAAGTTGAAAGGCTATGTAAAAGGAGATATTACTTCCGGGTGATATCTAATTCTACTGAGACTTTCAGAAGAGAAATGATCGGTTTTTATGTATCGGATTAGGATGTTCCCGATCGTTTCTGAAGCGAAATACGTAAAGAATCCTAACATGGGTTGAAAAAAATTGAAAAGCTATTTAAAAACTTTTTAAAATTATTTTTTTAGAAAATTTTTAAAAAATCACTAACCTGAAAATCAAACAATTATGCATAAAAAACTAATAACCAAGGCTTTTGAAAAAGCCAAAAAAGACAGAAAAAAAATTGGCGATATGAGTCCTTCTAAGTCAAATTTAGCAGAGGACATTTCCGATTATTTAGATGAATATTGTAACTGTATATTATCTCCAGAAAGCTTAAAGCAGTATTACAACAAAGCAAATGACATAAAGAGTAAGAAAGAAGATATTAGTATTAAACAAATACCTGTAATTACAGGGCTATGCTATTATTTGGGTTACTCGAGCTATGAAAAGTTTTTGATAGCCGTTGGACCTTGGTATATGAAAGTTTTGTATTTCATTATACTGAATAAACCGATACTCATTATTAGTATCATCACAATAGTAACTTCTTGGATGATTTCATCTGCTTCTGTGAAACGTTGGATGGTTTGGGATGGGCTGGAATATGTAGAGGTTTCTTTTGATATAGAAAAGTATGATGACGGCACTCTTAAACTATACAATGCGGATCTGATTCGGAATTTTAAAAAAATTAAAAATCCTGACTGTAATACAAGATACTTTAATGAAAAAGGAGAAAAAATAACTTGGTATTACAAGCGTGGAAATAATAATTTGGAAATTTTTACGGCCCCCGGTATTCATCCGGTTAATGGAAGAACATTAGATGATATAACACGTCATATGATACAAACACATATTTGTGAGAGTTATTGAGGTAACTAACCAAAGTTTAAAAGCAGGAGTATCAAATAAAAGTATGGTATCATAATAAATTGACACTCCTTGCTTTTTAATTTATTTTTAAGGTTTGTCCAATACTTATTTTGTTCCCAGACAACTTATTTAATTTCTTTAATTGATCTACTGTAATTCCATAGAATTTTGCTATTGAAAACAACGTATCTCCTTCTTTAACTACATGGCTATTTGCATTTTGCTTAGCTTTATTCTCTCTTACCTGAGTAACTACCTTCAATCCTATACCCAGTTCAGAAATATTCGTAATCAAAAATTCTGATCTTCTGTTTGCTTGATGTTCTTCTTCTGTACATTTTACTCTATTACTATGAGAATCATTGTCTACACAATTATTGGTAAGTTTGCTTTCGCCATAGCCTTTTCCTATAATTCTATCTTCTGATATTCCTTTAGAAATAATATATCTTACAGTAGACTTAGCTCTTCGATCAGATAAGCTCTCATTGTATCTTGCCTTACCTCTGGCATCTGTATGGGAAGTAGATTCTATGATAAGTTTTGGGAAACGATTCATAATAGATACTATTCGATCCAGTTCTTTGGCTGCATCTGGTCTTATGTTTGATTTGTTATAATCAAAAAAGATAGGATCTATTCGAATCATTAATTCATTTCTATCGTTGTATGTAAATTCATCTATAACCCCCAAATTGAAATCTAAATTCAAAATTAAATCTCTTTTCTCCGTTGTTTTAAATTCATTAGAATCCGGTTTGTAATATTGTTTTGAAGCTGTGACCTTATACAATTTATTACAAGGTAATGTAAAGGCAAACTCCCCTGAAACTTTGGTTATTTGCTCTGCTACAATTTTACCTTGTTCATCTGTAAGTACAATTTTTGCATCTTTTAACGGAGTTTCAAATTTCTTGTCTTTTACAATTCCGGTTATGTTTTGCATACATGGTGGTTCCGGCTCACGAATGGTAAAAGAATAAATATCGTCATCTCCTTTTCCTCCTTCTCTATTGGAAGAAACATACCCATATGCATTTGTATCATCAATTACAAAAGCAAAATCATCTTTCGGGCTATTGAAAGGGCTTCCTAAATTATCAATTGCCTTATAAGTTCCTTCTTCTTGCCTACTTGCGAAAACATCTAACAAGCCTAAACCTAAGTGTCCGTCTGATGAAAAATATAAAGTATTGTCTGCTGCTACAAAAGGAAACATTTCTCTTCCTTCTGTATTGATCGTCTTTCCTAAGTTCTCAGGTTCTCCAAAACTTCCGTCTTCCAAAATTTGGATTTTATACAGATCTGTTTGACCAATCCCTCCGGGCATATCTGACACAAAATACAGTGTCTTTTCATCATTACTCAATGCCGGATGACCTATAGAGTAGTCATTACTATTAAAGGGAAGTTCTGTAATATTATCCCATCTTCCATCAATTTTTTCTGCCTTATATAATTTTAAATGAACTGTTCTTTTGTTGTCTGCACGAAGCTTCTTTAAGTAATTATTTCTGGTAAAATACTTTGTATTTCCATCTTTAGTAATAATTACTGAAGATTCGTGATACTTAGTATTAATACTTAACATTTGTCTAGCTTCTGTAACATCATAACGATATTCTTTTTCCTTGTTACCTTTCAATTTTTTCTGAGCTCCAACATATACATTTATAAAAGGTTGATTGTTCCATTTGTACAATTTTCTTCCTTTTTCTACCCCTGGAGATGTTGAACTAAATATTAAAGAATCTCCACTAATAAACCCTCCAAAATCTGAATATGCTGTATTGATAGATACATTATTAAGAGTTACAATTTTCTTTCGCTCTTTTGTAAGTTCATTCAAGTAATTTTTGTTCCCTTCAATTTCTTTTCCTCTAGAATCTTCTAAACTCTTTGCTCGAAATTTACGTAGCCAATCATCTGATCTTTTGTAATTCTTGTTACTCTTTAAACTTTGAGCATATTTAAAATAATATTCAGCAGGAATTTCTTCTTCAGGAATTGTTGTGAATAATTTTTCATACCAAAATTCTGATTTCTTAGAGATAGCATTGAAATAATAGGAATCTCCTAAACGAGAAAGAACCAGAAAACTACTGTCTCCTTTTTGATAAATCTTTTCGTATAATTCCGCTGATTTAACATATTCAAAGTTGTTAAAATACTTTTCTGCTGTTCTTTTGCTTTGAGCAAAAACTACTCCTACAGAAAGTGCTAATATGAATGTGATTGTTTTTCTCATCTTAGAAGAATCTTGGAGATTTTAATTTAGGTGCTTTTAATAGATCATACGTCAACATTACTTCATGTGTTCCAGAATTGTAGTTTCTAAAGTTTGAAGTAGTAAGGTCATAAGCATACCCTATTTGCAATCTATCGTTTACTTGTATATTTATTAGTGCACTAATAGAGTCATCCCAGCGATAGGATAATCCTGCTGTAAATCGTTCGTTGAATAAAAAGTTTGCTGAAATATCGATAGATAAAGGGGCGCCTGACACGATTTTTGCCAAGGCTGCCGGTTTAAATTTGACATCTTCCGAAAGATCGAAAACACGCCCTAAAATCAAGAAATAATGTAATCTTTCAATTGCAACGGATTCAACCAAATCATCGTAATGATCAGTTCTTAAAAAGTTAGGAACCGAAAGTCCTAAGTACCATTTATCTGTATAATAATAGAACCCTGCTCCAACGGTTGCTAAAAAGCGATTGTTGATGTTTTGATTGAATACAACATCTGGGTTCTGGAAATTTCCTTTAGACCAATCTATGTTAAGCATTCTACCACCTAGACGGAGCCCAAAAGCTAAATTTCCTACTTCACTGGTACGAAGCGTGTATGAAATATTTGCATCTGCATAAATCTCTTCAGAAGGACCTAATTCATCTTTTATAAGGTTGAACCCTAAACCTAAATTACTCAATCCAAGAGGTGTATGAAAACTTAATGTTTGTGTTTCCGGGGCTCCATTTACTCCAACCCATTGCGATCTTCCTAACAGCGTTAATGACCCATAACCTTTAGACCCTGCATACCCTGGGTTTATAACCATGGTATTGTACATATATTGTGTGTATTCTGGGTCTTGTTGAGCAAACAGATTACTACAACTTATCAGACCTATTACAACTATTGCTATATTTTTAATATTCTTAATCATTTTTTTATCTGTTTAAGTAAATCCAACCTGTTTTTGGTTTAGAACCATTTCCTAAATCTAGTACATAATAATACGTTCCTACCGGTAATTTTTCTCCTGCATTAATTGTTGCTCTTCCTGTAGAGGTTCCGTCCCATGAGTTATCATAATTTCTCTTTTTAAATACTGTATTACCCCACCTATTTAGAATCTCTAAAGTATTATTTGGGTATTGGTCTATACAATCAATCACAAAGAAATCATTCACCCCATCTCCGTTTGGAGAGAACTCATTATAAATGGTTAAACAGACTGGTACTGTACTAGCACTTGCTGAATTATTTGAACTATCTGAATCCGGTTGATCTGCACTAATAATGTTGGTAATATTTGTATAATCGCCAGATTCATTAACTTTTACTTCTAAGCTTAGTGTTGCTGATCCATTTCCTGATAAGCTTACAATTCTCCACTCACCTAAAAATTCATCATAAGCACCATTACTTGTAGTATGAGAAACATATTCGTATCCTGAAGGTAAAATATCTTCTACGAGTATATTAGAAGCTTCTACTACACTATTGTTTTGAAGCGTTATAGTAAAGACCACATTGTTATTTACTACTGGTGTTTGATCATTTACTGTCTTTCCAATAGAAAGATCTATAGATGCTATGATAATGTCCGATGAATCATCATCATCTTCTCCTGATCCACCTCCGTTTCCAACATCACTATCTGGATCATACTGATCTGCTGAGGTAATTTCTGCCACATTATTATATTCATCTGTTGCTCCTGTTGGAGGTAAAACTTCGACATCAATTGTTAAAACTTGAGACGTTCCGTTGGCAAAATCTCCAACGTTCCAGATTCCGGTAACCGGATTATAATCTCCTCCTGAGTGTGTTACATAAAGGAATCCTATTGGGAGATTATCTGTTACTTGAACATTGGTAGCATCATCGGGGCCATCATTTGACAGTGTTAATGTAAATGTAACTATGTCTCCAATATTTGCCGATGTGTTATTTACGGTTTTTTGTAGGCTTAAATCTGAGATTTGAGGAACAATAGCCGCAAAAGCTTCATCATCTTCACTTTGATCTCCATCATCATTTCCTCCAGAACTATCCGGATCATATTGATCACTTGAACGAACTTGAGCCGTATTTCTATATTCATCAACAGGAATTGGAAATGCACTTGGAGCATTCACGTTTACAGAGTAACTCAATACTATCGCTTGAGCAGTTCCTAGATCTAAAGCAGACCATACAATTTGATTGCTAGCTGAATCAAAAACACCTCCATTGGTTACACTATTAACTACGTAGGTAAATCCTTCCGGCAAATTGTCTTCTATACTAACATTGGTAGCATCATCCGGACCATTATTAGTGATTACTACTTCAAAGGTAATTTCATCTCCTACATTTGGATTTGCATTCGATACAGTTTTTGAGATACTTAGATCGGCTACTTGAGGTACAATTACCACAGCATCTTCATCATCTTCACTCTGATCTCCATCATCATTATTTGGAGTGCTATCAAGATCTACATTATCACTTGCTGTAATTTGAACAACATTCTTGTATTCATCTGCTGTCCCGGTAGGTGCTAATACTGTTGCGGTATAGGATAAATTCAATCCATTTAGAGGGACTGTTAAGTTAGTCCAGTCTATTGTATTCGAATTTTCTATTCCTCCATTACTAATATTAGCGATATTGCTATATCCAACAGGTAATACATCTTGTATGCTAACTCCTGTAGCAACATCCGGCCCGTCATTTCTAATGGTAATAGTAAAGGTAAGCTCATCACCTACATTTGGAGTGGTATTATTTACTGTTTTTGTAATACGTAGATCAGAACATCCGTTAATGGTTACAGATATAGCACTTCTTCCGCTTTCACAATTTGAAGTTAAATCAAAAGTAGAAGCATAATAAGTTCCTGTTGCCAATGCCGTAGTTAGTGCTAAAGGAGATCCTCCTGTAGCTTGATCGTACCAGTTTATGATCTGACCCGTTCCTACTGTTCCTAACAGATCTCCTACAAAAGCAGCTCCACAGAACTCTTGATCCATTACATTAGGATTGGTTGGTGCTGTAGGTTGATTTAAGGTTATTGATAGTGCATTAGACTGGCAGTTTGATATGAGGCTTGTTGCAACTATATTCGTATAATTACCTGCTGGCAAATCGGTTAACGTAATATTTCCTGATCCATCAGTTCCCGCAAAGATCATTGTATTATTTCCATCCAAATCATAACTTAACGAATAGCTCTCGTTGGCATTTAACCCTGTAATTTGAATACTACCGTTATCTATAATACAACTATCAGGGTTTACGGTAGTTCCTAAAGCTATTGCAGGTGCATTGGGTTCAATAATATCTACACTTGCAATCGCGTTTGAAGTACAGTTTGACTGATCTTCAACTTCAATATTCGTATAGGTTCCCGCTATCAAGTTGTTAACAGTAATACTACCTGTAGCATCAGACATAATTACTTGATTTTGGTTATTACCATTGAGGGTATAAGTTACCGTATAGTTCTCATTGGCAACTAAACCTAAAATCTCAAAACTTCCTGTAAGTCCACACTGCGCAGGGTTAACTACTGCTCCTAAAGAAATTGTTGGAGGGTTTATAACCGCTCTATCTATAGTATTGGATACACATCCTGCAAAAATCACCCTCATGTTTTCGTACAATCCTGGGCTTAAACTAGAAACTATGAGCCTACCTACTCCATCACTCATCACCATAGTATTGGAATTCGTTCCATTATAAGTGTAAACGAATGTATAATTGGTATTTGCCGCCAGACCTGTAAACTCTATACTTCCTGTTCCATTACAAGTTAATGGATCATTAACTGCGTCCAAGGTAAGTGTTGGAGTTGTAGGATCTTCTAAGATTACCCCTGGAAGAACATTGCTTTCACAAGCATTTGATTCTACTTGTATATTGGTGTAATTTCCTGCCGGTAAATTTTCAATAGCAATGATTCCAGAACCATTTGCCATTAAGTTTGTATTGATTTGTGTTCCGTCTTGTTCATAGCTTACAGCATACATAGCATTGGCATCCAAACCATTGATCTGAATAATTCCATCTGTTCCACTACATGTCGTAGGGTTTGAATTACTCTCCAAACCTATTACAGCCGGAATGGGTTCTGAAATAACTACTGGTCCTGCTAGAACGGATGAATCACACCCATCTAAGTTAACTTGGAAGTTTGTATAACTTCCTACTGGTAAATTTCCAATATTGATATTTCCTGATCCATCGCTATTGATGCTGGTATTCACAACAATCCCGTTTCTAGAGTAACTTAGTGCATACTGAGTGTTTGCATTTAATCCTGTTAATTGAATTGAGCCATCACTTCCCGAACATGTTGTTACTTGTCCTATTGTTCCTAAAGCAAAAGTAGGAATCTCTTTTACCGTAACATTTACAGCTACTCGACTACTTTCACAACCTGTTGTTGTATCTCTAGAAACCGCATAATAGGTAGTTGATGTAAGTGTTGTTGAGCTAACTAAAGGGCTTCCTCCTGAAGCCATAGTATACCAGATGAGTTCACTTCCTAATGGAACATTTCCATTCAAATCTGCAATAGTTGCTACTCCACAGAACTCTTGAGCTATAGCTACCGGATCTGCCGGTGGAGGGGGTAACGCTATTTCTACACTAGCAGAAGGGCTAGAAACACATCCTACAGAGTTTTGAACCGTAAATGTATATGTTCCAGGTGCTAATCCTGAAAACACAGCTGTAGTTCCTGTTCCAACGATTGTTGAATTCCCTAATGATTCTGTAATTGTCCACGTTCCGCTAGCAGGTAATCCGCTAAATTCTACAGAACCTGTTGTAACAATACATGTAGGTTGGGTACTATTTTCAATAACTGGCGCTGTCGGATTCACACACGTTGGAGTTGGAGTATTAGTATCGCTATTGTTTGACACGTCCGGATCTGCTTCAACTCCACTTACCGTGGCTGTGTTAGCATAATTTCCTGATACTTTAACAAGTGCTGTTATATCTAACGTTTCACTAGATCCTGTATTTAAATTGCCTATAGTCCATACCCCTGTTCCTGAGTTGTAGGTTCCAACTGATGGGTTATTACTCACATACGTATATCCGTCCGGTAAAAGATCATTTACTACTACTCCTGTTGCATTACTTGGACCTGAATTGCTTACAGTTAATGTAAAGGTGATATTATCTCCTACATTTGGAGTAGCATCGTTAACTGTTTTTACAATAGACAAATCTGATTTAGGAGCTCCCGGAACTGGCGTATTGGTATCGCTGTTATCACTTCCATCCGGATCATTCTGATCGCCACTTACCGTAGCTGTGTTTGCATAACTTCCGGTAGCATTAATGATAACTGACATCTGTAAAGTTTCAGTTACTCCACTAGTCACATTTCCTATCGTCCAAACTCCTGTTACTGAATTATATGTTCCTACTGATGGAGTATCACTTACATAAGTAAATCCATTAGGTAGCAGATCGTTTACTACCACTCCTGTTGCATCACTTGGACCTGAATTGCTTACTGTAAGAGTAAACACAACCGTATCTCCAATTAATGGTGCCGGATCACTTATTGTCTTTACAATTGATAAGTCTGATTGAGGTACCGGTACAGGTGTGTTGGTATCACTGTCATCACTTCCATCAGGGTCGTTCT
>NZ_JBHULH010000011.1:0-173481 GCF_042684245.1 Pseudotenacibaculum haliotis | reverse complement strand
CTGTAATTGCCAATGTTGCGTTTGCTCCATTGGTCAAACTTCCAACTGTCCATACTCCGGTTCCTGAGTTATAGGTTCCTACCGATGGAGTATCACTCACATAGGTGTATCCTGATGGTAATAGATCATTTACTACTACTCCTGTTGCATCACTTGGACCTGTGTTTGATACTGTTAATGTAAAGGTGATATTGTCTCCTACATTAGGTGTAGAGTTGTCTACTGTCTTGGTGATCGATAAGTCTGATTGAGGTACCGGTACAGGTGTGTTGGTATCGCTATCATCACTTCCATCAGGGTCGTTCTGATCACCACTTACCGTAGCCGTGTTGGCATAACTTCCTGTAGCATTTACACTAACTGTGATTGACAATGTTGCGTTTGCTCCATTGGTTAAACTTCCAACTGTCCATACTCCGGTTCCTGAGTTATAGGTTCCTACCGATGGGGTGTCACTCACATAGGTGTATCCTGATGGTAATAGATCATTTACTACTACTCCTGTTGCATCACTTGGACCTGTGTTTGATACTGTTAATGTAAAGGTGATATTGTCTCCTACATTAGGTGTAGAGTTGTCTACTGTCTTGGTGATCGATAAGTCTGATTGAGATACCGGTACAGGTGTGTTGGTATCGCTGTCATCACTTCCATCAGGGTCGTTCTGATCACCACTTACCGTAGCCGTGTTTGCATAAGTTCCTGTAGCGTTTACAGTGGCTGTAATCTGCAAAACAACATTCCCTCCGTTAGTTAAATTGCCTATTGTCCAAACACCGGTTCCAGAATTATAGTTTCCTCCTCCATTATCACTCACGTACGTGTATCCTGAAGGTAATAGATCATTCACTACCACTCCTGTTGCATTGTCAGGTCCACTGTTGTTAACAGTTAAACTGAAAACAATATTCTCACCAACATTAGGCGTTGAATCATCAACTGTTTTCGCTATACTTAAATCTGCTTGCGCTATAGTATTAGTTAGTACTACATCATCGGTACTGCTACAAGTTCCATTGGTAATGGTCCAACGTAAAGTCGCGCTGGTTCCTACGGGAACTCCTGTTACGCCACTGGTCGGTGAGCTTGGTGTGGTGATTGTAGCTGTTCCACTTACAACACTCCAACTTCCAGTTCCTACTACTGGCGTGTTTCCTGCAAGTGTAAAACTACTGTTGGATACTTGGTTGATATCACTCCCTGCGGCGGCTGTCGTTGCTAACTCGTCATTGGTAAGTACTACATCATCTGTACTGTTGGTAATTCCATTGGTAATAGTCCATCTCAAAGTTGCACTGCTTCCGGCTGGTACGCCTGTAACTCCACTGGTAGGTGAACTTGGCGTGGTGATCGTAGCCGTGCCACTTACAACACTCCAACTTCCTGTATTCCCTGCTCCAGGGGTATTTCCTGCCAAAGTAAATGACCCATCGTTACATTGTGATTGGTCTGTTCCTGCTGCAGCAGTGGTTAAACTTGCTGCGTTGTTTGTTAGTACCACATCATCGGTACTGCTACACGCTCCATTGGTGATCGTCCAACGCAACGTTGCTGAAGTATTTAAAGGAACTCCTGTTACTCCACTGGTCGGTGAACTTGGTGTAGTGATTGTAGCGGTTCCACTTACTACACTCCAACTTCCAGTTCCTACTACTGGCGTGTTTCCTGCTAGTGTAAAACTACTGTTGGATACTTGGTTGATATCACTTCCTGCTGCGGCTGTCGTAGCTAACTCATCATTGGTCAAGACTACATCATCTGTACTGTTGGTAATTCCATTGGTAATCGTCCATCTCAAAGTTGCACTGCTTCCGGCTGGTACGCCTGTGACTCCACTGGTAGGTGAACTTGGGGTCGTAATTGTAGCGGTTCCACTTACTACACTCCATGTTCCTGTGTTTCCTGCTCCAGGGGTATTTCCCGCCAAAGTAAATGATCCATCATTACATTGTGATTGATCACTACCCGCTGCTGAAGTGGTTAAGGTTGATGAACTATTGGTTAATATCACATCATCTGTACTGCTACAAGTTCCATTGGTAATGGTCCAGCGTAAAGTCGCGCTGGTTCCTACGGGAACTCCTGTTACTCCACTGGTCGGTGAGCTTGGAGTGGTGATTGTAGCTGTTCCACTTACAACACTCCACATTCCTGTTCCTACAACGGGAGTGTTTCCTGCAAGTGTAAAACTACTGTTGGATACTTGGTTGATATCACTTCCTGCGGCGGCTGTCGTAGCTAACTCATCATTGGTCAGCACTACATCATCTGTACTGTTGGTAATTCCATTGGTAATAGTCCATCTCAAAGTTGCACTGCTTCCGGCTGGTACGCCTGTAACTCCACTGGTAGGTGAACTTGGCGTGGTGATCGTAGCCGTGCCACTTACAACACTCCAACTTCCTGTGTTTCCTGCTCCAGGGATATTTCCCGCCAAAGCAAATGACCCATCGTTACATTGTGATTGGTCTGTTCCTGCTGCAGCAGTGGTTAAACTTGCTGCGTTATTTGTTAGTACTACATCATCTGTACTACTACAAGTTCCATTGGTGATCGTCCAACGCAACGTTGCTGAAGTATTTAAAGGAACTCCTGTAACCCCACTGGTAGGTGAACTTGGTGTGGTGATTGTAGCTGTTCCACTTACAACACTCCAACTTCCAGTTCCTACTACTGGCGTGTTTCCTGCTAGTGTAAAACTACTGTTGGATACTTGGTTGATATCACTTCCTGCTGCGGCTGTCGTAGCTAACTCATCATTGGTCAAGACTACATCATCTGTACTGTTGGTAATTCCATTGGTAATCGTCCATCTCAAAGTTGCACTGGTTCCTGCGGGAACTCCTGTGACTCCACTGGTAGGTGAACTTGGGGTCGTAATTGTAGCGGTTCCACTTACTATACTCCATGTTCCTGTGTTTCCTGCTCCAGGGGTATTTCCCGCCAAAGTAAATGATCCATCATTACATTGTGATTGATCACTACCCGCTGCTGAAGTGGTTAAGGTTGATGAACTATTGGTTAATATCACATCATCTGTACTGCTACAAGTTCCATTGGTGATCGTCCAACGCAACGTTGCTGAAGTATTTAAAGGAACTCCTGTAACTCCACTGGTCGGTGAACTTGGTGTGGTGATTGTAGCTGTTCCACTTACTACACTCCAACTTCCAGTTCCTACTACTGGCGTGTTTCCTGCTAGTGTAAAACTACTATTGGATACTTGGTTGATATCACTCCCTGCGGCGGCTGTCGTAGCTAACTCATCATTGGTCAAGACTACATCATCTGTACTGTTGGTAATTCCATTGGTAATAGTCCATCTCAAAGTTGCACTGGTTCCTGCGGGAACTCCTGTGACTCCACTGGTAGGTGAACTTGGGGTCGTAATTGTAGCGGTTCCACTTACTACACTCCATGTTCCTGTGTTTCCTGCTCCTGGGGTGTTTCCTGCTAAGGTAAAGGCTCCATCGTTACATTGTGATTGGTCTGTTCCTGCTGCAGCGGTGGTTAAACTTGCTGCGTTATTTGTTAGTACCACATCATCTGTACTACTACAAGCCCCATTCGTAATCGTCCAGCGTAAAGTGGCGCTGGTTCCTACGGGAACTCCTGTGACTCCACTGGTCGGTGAGCTTGGAGTGGTGATTGTAGCTGTTCCACTTACAACACTCCACATTCCTGTTCCGACAACGGGAGTGTTTCCTGCAAGTGTAAAACTACTGTTGGATACTTGGTTGATATCACTCCCTGCTGCGGCTGTCGTAGCTAACTCATCATTGGTCAAGACTACATCATCTGTACTGTTGGTAATTCCATTGGTAATAGTCCATCTCAAAGTTGCACTGCTTCCGGCTGGTACGCCTGTGACTCCACTGGTAGGTGAACTTGGCGTGGTGATCGTAGCGGTGCCACTTACAACACTCCATGTTCCTGTGTTCCCTGCTCCTGGCGTGTTTCCTGCTAAGGTAAATGACCCATCGTTACATTGTGCTTGATCTGTGCCTGCTGCTGAGGTGGTAACTGCTTGAACATTAGTTAGCACAACATCATCGGTACTACTACAAGTTCCATTGGTAATGGTCCAACGTAAAGTGGCACTCGTTCCTACGGGAACTCCTGTGACTCCACTAGCAGGGGAACTTGGTGTAGTGATCGTGGCTGTTCCACTTACAACACTCCACATTCCTGTTCCTACAACTGGAGTGTTTCCTGCTAAGGTGAAAGATCCATTGGCTTCTTGGTCAATATCACTTCCCGCGGCTGAGGTCGTTGCTAACTCGTCATTGGTCAAGACTACATCATCTGTACTATTTGAGATTCCATTGGTAATTGTCCAACGTAAAGTAGCACTGGTTCCGGCTGGTACGCCTGTGACTCCACTGGTAGGTGAACTTGGGGTCGTAATTGTAGCGGTTCCGCTTACTACACTCCATGTTCCTGTGTTTCCTGCTCCAGGGGTATTTCCCGCCAAAGTAAATGATCCATCATTACATTGTGATTGATCACTACCCGCTGCTGAAGTGGTTAAAGCAACTGAAACCGTAACAGTTATAACGTTACTCTCTATAGAGCAACTACTTCCGTTTATAGTACTGGTTGCTATTCTTTTATAGTATGTTGTTTGTGTAATTGTTCCTTCATCATAAGTAGCACTTGTAGCTCCTCCAATATTAGTAAACCCAGAGCTTGCACTTGTTGTACTTCTTTGCCATTGATAAGTAATTGCACTTACATGTCCTGCCGGGGCTGCCACTTCTGTAAAAGCAGCTACATCATCTCCTGAAGAAATTGTTTGATCGGATCCTATGGTTCCTCCATCAGGAATGGTGATTGAAAAAGCATACTCTATACTAATTTTTCCTGTACCTGAATTTCTTACTGTTAAAACTGCATTATAAGTTCCTGCTGTAGCTATTGAAGAAACTACAACAGATATTGGAGAACTTGGGAGTGTCTCGTTAGTTACATCTCTAAATCCAACTGCTTCGGCAGCTGTGTCGAAGTTAATACTATATTGATCTGGTGAATTTGTGGTTCCACTATAAGCCAAATTTACATTCCCGTCTCCAGGACAAGCTTCAAGAGCTGTATCTGTTAATGTAATCGTTGGTGTTGTTCCATCTGTGATCGTAATGGTAATTGGATAACTTTTTTCACAACTATTTGTTCCTTCTCTCAAAGTAAAAGTAGCTGAGTAAGATCCTGCCGCTAATCCAGCAGGCACATCAAGAACAATTGGTGATGCTGGTAAAGTTGTATAAGTAACATCTGTAAAAGCTACATCATCATAATCTATTTTGTATTCTAAAGAAGATCCCGTGGTAGCAGAATAAGTAAGGTTCACCGTTTGAGCTCCTGCACTAAATGATGCTGAAGGGTTTGCTCCTAAGGTTATGGATGGTGCTGGGTTTACAGTTATCGGACCTAAGGTATTTGTTGAGGTTACCGTTGAACAAGTAACTCCAATTTTAAAAGCCCTTACTTCTACCGAAGTGACAGAAGTTCCTAATCCATCAGTACTAATAGACATTGAAGCTCCTGTTCCTACTTTTGAAGGTCCAATAGTATTTCCGTCCTGATCATATACCTGATAAATAACTCCGGTTTCTGTAGCATCAATTGTTAAACTAATGGTACTATCTTCACAAGCTGTAGAAGATGATAATGACGAAATTGTAAAAGCTGATGGTGGATCACAAACAACAGTCTTACTTGAAGATTGATCACTTTCACAACTTCCTCCTGCTTCGGTTGCTGTAACAGAAACGGTGGCTCCTGTATATAAAACATCAAATCCATCTGGATTGGTTGCTGCATCTAGACTACTGATTGTCCATGATCCATCTCCTGAAGAAATTGTTGTCGTTGCTCCTGAAACAAAATCTCCATCCAAATAAAGTTGAATCACGGTGCCGTCTGCAAAACTACTGGTTCCAGAAACACTAGCATCTCCTTCTGTAATGGTAGGAGTTGTTATTGTTAAGGTGCCTATGGCTGTTTTTGTTTGTATTAGGATTTCATTCGAAATATCACTCTCCAACTCTGAGCCGTTTTTGGCTGTGGCAGCAATATATCTTCCTGAAGCAATACTCAATCCTGATAAAGTCCAAGAACCATTAGCTGCAACAGTTGTAGTTCCTTCATTAGTATCTGAAGTGGTTACTCCTGAGGTTGCTTTAGAATAAACGGTAATGGTAGCTCCTATTTCACTTGATGTTCCTGACACTTCGGAAACTGTTCCTGATACACAATAACTTCCTGTAACAACAGGTTCTAAAGATTTCCCTACAACAGTTAAAGTAGATGACTCTGCTACACAAGGAGTTCCTGTATCTGAACTAGTTACATATAACACATCACCTACAGTTAAATTTAAGCTAGAAATATCTATAGACCATGTTGTTGAGCTCACTACTGATGTAGTTAATCCTGTGGCTACATTATTTTTATAGACTTCAACATCTGCAGAAGTACTTGCTCCAAAAGTTCCTGATAATGTAGATGAAGATGTTAACAAAGTTGTTGGTGAAGTGATGCTTATCGTTGTAGAAAGTGCATCTCCACCTCCTCCTGTTCTACAGTAAGCAAAAGGTGGCGCTGTTCTGTCTGATTCACACTCTCCTGCTGTTATGTTCTCGATAGAAACAGAATAATACCCGGATGGAACTTTATATCCTCCAGAACTAGGACCAATTTCCCAGGTTCCTCCTACGTCTACGACAACATCTTGCGGCATACTTACAGAGCCCATTGATGCTACTGCTCCGTTAGCATCATATAAATATACTCTTATGGTATTTCCTACAGGCTCTGTAGTAGTTCCTGTAATGTTTCTACCACTATTAGAACCTATGGTTGTAATCACCGGAGTATCTGATTGTGTACAGGCTACTGCTGTTACAGTTTCTATATCACAATTGTCTATAGATGTTCCTTTCTCTGTTCCTGCAGATTCAGGCACTGTTGCCGTTGCTTTGATCACATCATCTGTAACCAAACTTGGTGCAATGGGAGAGAGTGTCCATGTTCCTCCACTCACTGTGGTTGTCCCAATAGAAACGTCATTTTTAAACACTTCAATGATTGTACCATCTACCTCGGTAGAAGTTCCGCTTACCGAAGTGGCTCCATTTACAATAGCATCAACTGTTGGACAGTCTGCTCTAGGTAATGGTGGATCGCTTGTTGTTCCGTCTGTTGGAGTTTGATTATCTATTATTTCTTCAGTTAAATCATCTAAACCTCCGGTAGTATCATCTATTCCTCCTAAATCTGAAATCCCATTATTCCCAACAGCTGCATTAGGATTGATTACTGTTAAAGTTACCATTCTAACCTTGGTGCTACTGGTAAGAGTTACTCCTCCTCCAAGAGAAGTTAAATCTGCAAATGGCACATAGAAATCGTAGAAATAATCTGGGTCATCACAATTTGTAGTTAGTGCTAATGATTTTTGAGCAAATGTTTCATAAGGTCTATCATTAAAAGTTCCTATTTCTGTACCTCCATCAGCAAGACCATCAATATTGTATACACTCACCCCAAAATTTGTTCTTAAAATGATTTCTATCTCAAATCCCGGGTTACCAACAACAGCGTTAGGATCTCTGTTGGGTCCTTCAAACCCAAACTTCTGATCGGTATCAATCAAAACTGAATATCCCTTGGAATTGGGTGCTGTTCCTCCCAAACGGAATCGAAACAACATATTGGTCCCATCATTATAGTAATAGGTAGATTCTCCATCTGCTGCTGGCACCATATCGGTATAAAAACAGTCTGGCCCTGGCCCCAAATCGGAGTCTGGTTCTGTTTGCACTTTAGGAATTGCCACATAAGGGATTTCACTAAAAAGTATATCAAAAATATCTGTGGGTAATTGATTTGCGGGAAATCCGCTACTTGTTTGCGATGTATATCCATCTGCGTTAGGGTCTAAGGGACTTCCCGCTGTTGAACCTTCATAAATAAGTCCAGCAGTTTGCGAATAAGATATACTAACAAACAATAAAGATGCAGCTATCGTTATGATAGCCCTGAGGAGAATCTTCATATTTTGCTTTTAGTTAGTTTAGACTTATTAAAAATAGTAAAATAAACTTTCAAAAACCATCTATCAACTAAAAATCAATTATTTGAGTTTTAAATCAGGTATATTTACCTAATTATAAACTTTAAAGAAACTACTCTAAAAAATACTTGGTCTTTCCTTAAACTAAAATTAAATTTACTCGCGTCACCTTCCTTTGGCAGGTAAATCCGTTTGTTCCGAGTATGGAACGTTTTACAAGCAAAACTTTATAGCTCTCTCACTTCGTCAAGCTCAGTACAAATTGCTAATTAGCTCTAAAATAGAACTGTTTTTCTATGACTAAAGAGTTTGTTAAACCTTAAACTACCCGCCCCGAATTTTACACCAAAATGAAAATCAGGTATTTATACCTGCTTTTCTAAAAACAAAGACTTCTAACTTTAAAAAGTCAATAAAGTAATATTTACACTTCTGTCTTTGTCCCCTCCACAACTTCAGAATAAAATTTTAAAGTTTATGATTTCAGCTCAGTCTAAAAAAAGCTGCAACCTTAATGGCTTTGTATCTCAAAAATATGCTTCGCTAGGATCATTTTCTGTTAACAAAGGCTCTTTAGAGACGAATTTAATTATTCAGTACAGAAAACTTTTTAAATGTTAAACCTAATACAAATGATTTATAATGCCAGTTACTAAAGTAGATCTTTCGAGCCTAGAATTTGGAGAAACCTATCACATTGGCGCAGCAATGATTTTGGCTCCAAAATCTAATATGTGCCAGAAATATCATTTATCCTATAAATCTGATAGTGATTATCCAATGACTAATGCGCAATTAAATTTTTTGAATTCTGTTCTCTACTCGCCATCTTATCCTCGAGACGGTAATGGAGTAAATAATAATGGTCTTGCAAAAAATGAATGCACAGAAGATATCATTGCCCCTGCTTTTGCAAATAGCCCCACAGCTGCTGGCAACATAGTTCGTAAGTGTTTTTTAATAGAGTGTTTGAACAACTATCAAGGCGAAGCTGCCGATGATGCTGCCAAAGAGATGTCTAAAAAACTGACCAACTTCATTAAAACTCAAGATGACAATTTAAAGACGCAAAGTAAACGAGCAATCATCAGAATTAGGAATAAAGTAGGACAAAATCGAAATATAACAAAAGAACTCGTAGGACAAATTGCGACGAGTTTAAAAACCAATGCCAATATTCAAGAAATTATTTTTGTTGGAGACTCAATGGATTTACCTCCAGAACCTTCTGGAGTATCATTTATCGATTTGCGCGGTTTTCTTAACGATACTAAGTTCAAGGAAATATCGGGTCAAGGGGAGTCTGAACAAGAAGACTTTTCATTCGTAGCTCAGTTGATGTTCTTCTTCGTGCTTTTTCGCAAATATGAGGTTAAGATGCAAGTTGGTATGATGAGTGGAGCTATGGATGGTACCGCTTTTATTGGAGTTCCTACCATATTTTTTGAAGAACAATCTGGAGCTGCTCCAGCTGCAAACTCTAGAATGGGACAAGCAGCTACTGCCATACCTAATATGGAACAAGTTTCTTATGTCTCTGGAAGTTTTGATTCAAGTGATAGTAAAAAAAGTTCAATGCCTGCTGCAACTATTACAGCCTTAGATACAGCAATAGTAAACCTTAACAAACTATGAAATTTTCAGACTTAAAAAGTACCCTTGAATCCTGTAATTCAGGAGGAACATTCACACTTGCAGCGGATAAATTGGGGGCTACAAGTATTCAAAGTGTTATAGACACTTATTTCCCGTCTAGTAAGTCTCTGGTTTTAACTAGCACTTCTCTGAACTCAACTGATTCAGAAATCACCATTACAGGAGGTATTACTTTATACTCAATTCCATATACAACTGCTTCCATCGTATTCAGTTTGGATACTGAGTCAAATCCAAAGTTCAAACTCACAATCACCTTACCTACTAATTGGAGCTTTTCTCAATATGCGCCTTCTATTACAGGTGGTTATCTCAATAATTTTGTATTTAGCGATGCTAAGCTAATTTTACAATCCTATACCACTACATCTCCCATAAATTTGGTTCAAGGATTAAATTTTTCCGGAACTATTTCTAGCGGATTATCAAGTCCTTTGTCTGAATTGTTACCGGGTTCCGTGAAAATTTCAGGGAGTATGTCTGGAGGGGCAGATCAGCCCATATTAAACTTATGGTTAGCTAGCCCTATAGCCTCTATTTTTGGTTCCTCTTTTAGTTTACCCAAGACATACGCTGGTATTTCAACTTTCATAGCATCCAATAAGTTAGATCAAGGTTCATCACCTTGTTATCAAACTATTCAATTCAAGTCAACAATTCCTGTTTCCGGAACCACCTTAAATATTGATGGGACCTATTCTAATATAGACAGTACTGTATTAATTGAAGCCAAAGATGAGTCTTTGACACTTTCCAATAGTTTGGCAGATGTTTTTAGTTTAATCAACTTTACTCCAAGCATCCCTTGGCCCAAAAATAATAATGGAGGCTCAGGTAGTTCTTTCCTGAATGATATTTATTTGACCAATTTACGGTTATTAGGCACAGTAGAACCTACAGCTGCCTTACAGTCCTTTTCATTTGGGATCGACGTTAAAACAGATTGGTCTTTTATTGAAAATAAAATTACATTAAAAAATGTGATGGCCGGAGTTTGGGTAGACAATCCACTCAAGGCTACTGAAAGGCAATACGGAGGGCAAATCTCTGGCTCATTTTTACTAGGTTCACAAAGCAATGTTGAGGTTGACCTCTATGCACAAATGCCTCCATCGGGTAGTGAATCCGGATGGAGTTTCTTTGGAAGTACAGCTCCAGGTAGTGTTATAGACATTAGCAACGTTATAAAAGACATCAATAACAAGTTCAGCATCAACCTCCCAAATGTACTGAACAGTTTTGAGCTATCTAATGTAAAAGTTGGGTTTGCTACAGGAGATACAACTAACATTTATTGCTATTTCGACTTATCCTTCGAAGTATCCGGACAACAAATTGAGTTGGATGCCAAGATATCCATTACAAATAATGGTGGTACTTATTCTGAAACTGCTACTGGTAAACTCACTATTGGAAGTGCTGAATTTGATGTTACTTTCAGTAAAGAAACTGATGATTTGAGCTTTACGGCAACCTGGAGTGATACAGAAGACCCTATTACTTTATCTGACATTGCCTCTACTTTTGGGTTTACGCTTCCAACCTTGCCAGCTGGACTTGACCTTGCCTTAGAGTCAGTTAGCTTGACTTATGATTTCACCAAAAAAAGCATCAATTTCACAGCTACAACGAACTATGGAGATGCTACTTTTAAAGCAATCAAAAATACTGTCACAGATGCATGGGAATTCTATTTTAATATAGATGTTAGTGCAGGAAATATTGATTTAGGAAGTAAATTCCCGGTGGTTGGTTCAGACCTCAGCAATTTAGTAATCTTAAAAGATATAGGTCTCTATATAACATCCAAAAGCGTAGATAAGTTTACAGCTGATTATCCTACCTTACTTCCCGGAGTAAGTCTATCACTAACCGCGGAACTTGACGGACAAGCAGAGCCAGCAGTTATAGTACCTTTATATGTATATAAGTCATCTAAAGAGGGTCTGAATCAAACTGAAGAGTTTACTACTCTTACCGCAATCAAAGACAAATCCAATCCGCCTTCTCAGAATATTCAATGGATCAACTTCTCTAGAACCATTGGTCCTATCACCTTTAAAAAGCTTGGGTTATTGCCAAGTGGTGAATCACTTTCGATTTATCCAGATATTGTCTTATCAAAGAGTGGTATTGAACTAGATCTAGATGGATTGTGTATAGATATCTCAATAGCAGAACTTTTACAGGAAAAATTAGATGTAGGCTTTTCCATTGATGGATTGGGTGTTAGCTATCAAAGTGATACCGTTCAAATTACAGGTCAATTTTTAAAATCTACAGATTCACTGGGAGATCCGGAATACTTAGGTGAGGTGATTGCTCAATTTTCAAAATTTGGATTATCGGCTGTGGGAGGCTATATTCCTAAATCAACAAAGACTGATGCCTCCTTCTTTATTTATGCCAATTTGAATGCAGACCTGGGAGGTTCACCTTCGCTCTTTGTCACAGGAATTACCTTCGGAATGGGATTGAATTATCAATTGAATCCACCCACCATAAAGGACTTAGGAACCTATGGGCTGTTACCTGATTATGCTCCGAGTGATTCCGATGGCATGGCCGCCATCACAAATCTCACAAAACCACAAGCAAATGGTTCACCTGCTGTTCTTGAACAGAAAGATGGTGAAAACTGGTTTGCCGCAGGTGTAAAAGTCATCTCCTATAATATGATCAAAGGTTTTGCTTTGGTTACGGTTTCTTATGGCGTAGAAACGGATATTGGAATTTTGGGATCGGTAAGTATGAAACTACCAACAAATGATAAAAATCCTATTGGGCTCATAGAGTTGGATATGTCCGTTAACTTTAATCCGGCCTCGAATGTATTGCCTATGATTGGTGTGGTATCGCCCCAATCCTACTTGATGAGCTCTGAAATTCAACTGAACGGAGGGTTTGCCTTTTACATATGGTATGCCGGACAGTACAAAGGTGATTTTGTCTTCACCGTTGGAGGATACTATCCACAATTTACAATTCCAAGCTATTATCCGAAAGTAGCTCCTTTAGATATTAGTTTTAGTATGGGACCATTCAAAGCCGAAGGTAGTGCCTACTTAGCCATTACTCCAGGTGCTTTTATGGCTGGTTTACGATATACAGCTTCTTTCTCTTTCGCCAATGTCAAAGCTTGGTATTCTGAAGGAATCGATTTCTATGTGAAATGGGCACCACTATCCTATACCGCTCATGCTTATGTGAATGTTGGAGTGTCGGTAGATTTGGCATTATTTACGGTGCATGCTTCTATTGGTGCTGATGCTATTGTATGGGGACCACCTTTCGGAGGGGAAGCTCATGTGAATTTAGATGTGGTCAGTTTTACCATTCATTTTGGCGAAAAACAAACAACTACCATTCCACTCAGTTGGTCTGAATTTGAAACCAAATTCCTTCCTTCCGGACAATCAAACACCACTCACCATACAACAGCCTTCTTGGTAGAAGTTGAAGATCCATCGTCAAATAGTAAAAATATTGAAGCCACCGTATCGCATGGACAACTGCAAAAAGGTGTGTCTATGGGCACCAATAAGACAGGTACTGTCCTGGACCCTAATGACTTTGTAATTGACACAGGCGTGAAATTCCCAGCAAACGGAGCTACTTGGGCTTCCGACACTGGTACATATACGGTTCTTAACAATGCAAGTACCACAGACTACAGTAAAAATAATAATCCTGAAGTCAAATCATTCAAAGGGCAAAAACCATGGCATACGGATATTTACAACAATCCTGTGAAAACTCAAAAGTTAGATTCGACGCTAGCCATTTCTTTGGTAGACATAGATAATAATACTCAAGTGACTCGAGTGAGTATTACTCCTGTTTATACAAATTCGAGTTATGCACTGTATGGCGACCCAAAAAAGAAAGATGATCCAAAAAATCAAATGGTGGCGAATACCTTAGAAGGATTCATCATCACTCCCTATAAAAACGATCCGTTTAATGTAAGAGAAGTACCTCTATTAGATCTGATCTTTCAAGAAGGGAATATCTTCCCTGTCTCTTACACAGCTGCAGCTGCGGATTCTACCTATAAAGTTACTATTACAGAAACCGATATAGCAACTGACATCTCTTTGGCAATCACCGTTACCAAGTCAGATGTATCAGTAAAAGGTTCGCCCTTTCAGAACTCGAATTTCAAACTAAGTTGCCTTACCAGTAAATGGGTGAAAGATCAACAAAGCAGCGTCTTGACAGAGTTACAGTCGAAATTCCCTAGTGAATTCCCTGCAGACCTCTCTTTAACACAAATGGCCGGTACAGCAATGTATGATTGGCCTCAAGTACAAATCTTAGGAGCATAATTATGAGCACAAATCCACGAACATCGAATTATATTCTTGACGAAAATGTTACTTTCTGTCAAAACCATTTACCGGGATTGGATGCTGGTAAATACAAACTAGAATTGACTCAAACCATTCAGGAAGCTACGGATGGCGATACTGCAACACAAGGAGACGCGCTACCAAGAACCTATACAGCAACGGAGTATTATGCTGTGAAAGGAGATCGATTCTTCATCTCGCAACCTGCGAATACCATTCACTCGATTTTCCCACAAAATTCAGGACAGTTTAACAAGGTGCTACCTCAGGTGGTTTTTTCCAAGACAAAGTTTCCTTGGATTAGAACACCTAAATCTGGAACCATGAAATATGTGGATAATGATAGCACAGATGTAGCTACTTGGCTTTGGGTACTGCTATTGGATGAAAACGATAAAAACAACTTTCCCGGTTTAGAACTCACACCGAAAAATGGAACTGTTCAAGATTTATTTCCTGCGGTAGGTGATACTTTCTGTTCTTATTTTACAACTGGTGATACCCCTACAAACTCATTGGATGTAGGAGAATCAACCACTGACAAGATTCAATATATAGACATTCCCGGGGAGCTTTTTGTGCAACTGGCACCTAGTATGGCTGATCTACAACTGATGGCACATGGAAGAAGTGTAGCCACCGATCCAGGAGACAGCAATGTTTCCAAGGATCCGGATTTAGGATCGTATTCTGTTGTATTCGGAAATCGATTACCCAGCGAAGAGGTGACCAAATCTACTGCGTACTTAGTGTCTCTAGAAGGACTTCAAGATTATTTACCGGGTAATGATGATGATGCACCTACCACAGCTATTCCGACAGGGGATTCCATGCGTTTAGCTGTGTTGAAATCCTGGAGCTTTTTTAACAAAGAAAATCCTGTAAAATTTGATGCCACACTTGAAGCTTTAAACGACGCCAAAACTTCTCAACCTCTGAAGCCTAATCTGACCTTGCCTTACGATAATTCAGGTACATTGTTGGACAACGCTCTTAAAATGGGATATACGCCCATGAATGAGACCTTGAGAACTGGAGAAAAAACAGTCTCATGGTATCGAGGACCTTTCACTCCCTATGAAGTGAACCCCAAGAATTTTAAGCTGCCTTTTTCTTCTTCGGATAGTGCCTTAGTTTTTGATCCTACTACAGGATTATTTGATGCTTCTTATGCCGCTGCTTGGGAATTAGGTCGCTTAATGGCTCTGCAGAATAAATCGTTCTCAACGGAGCTTTACAATTGGAAAAAAGGGATCTCGCGTGATATAATTAACAATATTGAAAAACTATTGATCGAAGGTATGATTGATGAAATGCCAACACAAACTACTAAACCTTTCGATGCCAGTACGAGTAGTCTTCAAACCAAGGCCATCAATAGCATTGTACAACTCTTAACCGACGCCTCATGAAAAAAGGATTTTCTAAAAAAGTACTACAAGACGCAGTGCAATCTGCTGTTCAAAAGCCAGAAACGTTTATCCAAGCTTTGGATGGGGCCGAAATACCAGAAAGCATTAGCTCATGGTTGGCGAAACTTTCGCTACTCAAGGGGGTACCTTTTAACTATTTGGTTCCTGATGAGAGTATGTTACCACCAGAGTCCATCAAATTCTTTTATGTTGATCCGAATTGGCAACAAGCATTAATTGACGGAGCTTTTAGCTTAGGTAGAAACCTGACCAATGAGGCTACAAGTATGGGCATGTCACGTGATGCTGCTTTGACACAAAACATTGCAGGTAGCATGGCAGATTATTTGGATCAGAACTATGTCAATAAAATGAAAAAAATAACGACACCAGAAGTTCAAACCGTTACAGGTTTCTTGATCCGATCTAGTGTGGTAAATGCCTATCCAAATATGGGCGTTAATGCCTATCCGTCAGGACATACACCTTTAGACTCAAGTCCTCAGCTCCTACCTATTCTGAGATACGAGCAATTAGGAAGTTCAGATGTTATGATCTGTTTGATTCAAGGTGAGGCAGTACAAATTGATTTACACGAAGCGCCTGAGGTGTTGCATCTTGGAATTGACGACTATTCCTACGATAAAAGTAACAATACCGTGACTGCCTCAAAAAGTGTAAAGTCATTTACTGTCTCAGGAAATAGTGTTAGCATTCCGAATGAAAATCCAACATCTGTTCCGATTGGCAGTGCTTTCCGTAAGAATGCGAAAGCACAGAGAGTCATCAATATGAGCACATTGGCTTCTACAATCTCTTCGCATGAAAATAATGTAGCTATCAATTCCGCGGAGATGGGATTTGTGATGACCGAAGGTGTAGGTACCGTAAGTTTTACTTTCAACTCTTAAAATGAATTAACATGAATGTAATTGTTCCATTAAACATACAAGCACTTAGAGTCAGCCTAGACGATACAGAAAATATTACTTCAAATTTCTGTGGTCAAACTGCCTTATTTCAGGATCTACCCTATTATAAAGGAGAATCTAATAAGTTATCAAGTACCGGTGATTCAATTTATAATCCCCTTCTAGGTGGTGGTGGCGATGGTGTCCAATCGCTTCAAGAAGGTATTCATTTGCATTGGGACCTTCCGGACTACTTCAAAAAAGGAAAACAACATCACAAGAAAGCAAAAATTGAATTCCCTCAAGTACACAATCGTTGGTTGGTCACGCGATTTTTGAGCGTTTGTGAGAAACAAGCAGATCAATCGTATAAATACGTTGCCAAAACTCCAATGTCTTGGGTGGTTGAAAGCGATTATATATCTAGCGAATCTTCTACCAATGGGCGTAGGTCGATTGCTGTGCCATTAAAACCTCAGTCTGGTGATTCCAAACAACCCTTCATGTATATGGGACGTACTGTGAAATATGATGATTGGATAACAGAGACTCCTGACGAAAGCAAATATTTATCTTCTTATGATCAACAATATTTGGATTCTATTGGTTTTGTTGGGTCCTACTTTAGCTCCTATTATCCCGAATGCTCCAGTGTTTTTGGGTTTCATGACAACTTTTCAGACCAATCTACTCTTCATAGTAACATCATGAGTGGCTCTGCAACAAAGTTTAAGGTGAGCTACAGTGTCATTGGATGGGTAGATAGTCCTAGCAAGAATCCTTTGAAAAAACTCAAGGATCCCGTGAACAAATTCAAAGAAGAAATCATAACTCAGTACAATGATTATGTAGATTCCTGTAAATCAAAAGGTGTTCAAGTGGTTGAAACTCCAGCGGATTTCTTTAATCAAATGATGAAACGTGAAACTGATTGGTCATACAATAAAGAAGCAATTCAGTATTCATTAAAACCCTCAAAGAAAATCGACTCCATAGAAATTCCGACTAAGAGTATTTGCTCTGGAATCATGCAAGAAATTGTTTGGGATCAAATGTCTGATGAAAGCACTCCTTTTCTTGGGCAAAATGGTAACGCAGCGATTGAAACTACGGGGAACATCTCAATGGGGAATACAACAGTAGAGGCCATGTCTGCATTATTAAGAGGGTCTAAAAAGACTGGGCAAACTACTGCGGATCAGAAGAAGAATGAACTGATGCTCGATGCTTTGCAATTGGGAATGTTAAAAGACTTAGAAAACAATCCTGATACTCTGATTTCCTTAGAGGAAAAATTGCATAGTGATGCTTTTAATCATCATGATGGCGGCTTGGTATGGAAGATAAACAATACTCAAAAGAATGCATCGGAAACTCTAGATGATTCGATTGCAACTTTATTAAACACATTGAATACAGCACAAAAGGCTTATGATCAAAGTCGATTTGGATTGTATCTAAAGAGAAAACAACTATTTATGGATTGGTTCCGATACATCAAATTGTACAGCTATCGCAACTATAACACAACTCATTCAAATCCTTACCCGAAGCTACATCTTAACCAAAACAATGTAGGGCTCAATCCTTTTCTATTTGGTCAACAAGCCGAAATTTTAGACGTTGCTAATTATGCTAAAAATACGCTAGGTGAATTGGACTATAAGACAGACTCCAAAAGCGGCAATGTTATTAGCATAACCAATACACCGGCTAATGGCACCAAAGCATTGGATGTTAAAAACGCTTTCCAAAATTTATACAATGCTATTGAAAGCAATGCGAATTTACACCTTCATACAGAAGCTTTGGATCGTTTTCATACACCTTCTGATCCCGTTCTTTTATTGGAAACAGAAGCTTTGAATCCCAATCAAAGAAAACCATTGGGTGGTGGAGCTTTCGTACGTTTCTCGAATGAAATCCTTACCCAAATTAATATCACACAAGGTTCAAAATCAGGAACAATCAAAGCAACTCAGATCAATGCCTCTCCTGGCATTCCACAATTTTCAACTAAGAACGGAATGCCAAGTGAAGTACAGGATCTAATCAATGAAATGTATCTTTTGTGTCCAACGTTGGCATCCTCTGCCATGACCGGACTGGTACCAGAACAAGGTGCCAATGCTTTTACCATATCGGATGCAGATCAATTTATATTGGATTTGATGACGGCGCAGGGAGGGTTAAGCCCTCTAGATTTTCAAGGAGCAGCAGCTATAGCGAAACCAAGCCAAAAGGGGCTTTATGAGCAAATAACTCAAGAAGGAAATTCTTTAAAAAACCCTACCGTAGAAGTACCAACATCAGGAGATTCAATTCAATTCCAATTTACCAATACCAGTACTCATGGTGGTTATGTGATGAGCCCTTACGCTTGGAATGCTCAAAGTTTACAGAAGCAATTGATTAATGATGAACCTAACAGAGTAGACCCCTTTATTCCCTTATTCATTATCTGGGGAATGGATTTTTATCCTTTGGTAAAGAACACTCCAAGTTCAACTGTAACTAAAAAAGGAAAAGTAACAGTAAATCAAGCAGGTTATAACAAAGACAATATTAAAGATTATTTTGATTTTGACTCTGATCAAACAGACTATCAATACCTAATGACAGCTGGAAAACCCAAAGATTTTTCAGTTTCTATTCCTCAGAGTTATAGCTACTCAGCTACCCTTAGTCCCAATGCTGCTCTCAAAATTATCAAAGAGATTCAAGATTATAATGACAAAAACCCTACTGATCTGGATCACAAGAAACTAACCAAGATGATCACTGAATTGACTGATAAAAAAATCATCTCTCAGAGAATGTCTTCTTTTAATGATCAGCAGATTCTGACCAAACCGGTAGCAGGAATCAAAGTCGACAATTTAAGAGATCATAATGGTAACGATCAAGTAACCGGTTTTTTTAAGCACGAAATTGAGAGCTCTGCAGACAATTGGTACGCTCATCAATTCAATCGATTGGCTCCAATTTCCAATGGTCCATCAGGCGGTTTTAATCCTTTGAGAGCTGGTTTTACGCAATTGACTAGCGTACAGATTGTAGATGTCTTTGGGCAGATCGTGGAAATCAACCTCAGTAAAAATGGTGGAAGTAGTTTTCATCCTTCTTTTCCTATATCGCCAATAGACGGAGATACTACACATGATGGACAAGTCTATTTACCTCCGCGGATATTATCACCTTCTCGTCTGTGGTTTAAATGGATTTCTGCGCAAGATAACTTGGTGGAAATGGCAAAAGAACCTATAAGCAACCCCATCAATGGTTGGATTGTACCCAACCATTTGGATAACAGTCTTGTTTTTTACAATGCAAATGGTTCTGGTATTGGATCTTTTCGTATTGACGGTAATGATTCACTCAAGTACTATACATGGCCAGGAAATCCATCGAACAACACTCTAAGTGATGACATAGGTCAAAAGGGACAACCTGCCCAAGGAATCAATGCTCATTTGGCCTTTTTAATGCACTATGTGAAAGACCAAGGGGTCGACATTCAATTTTTTAAGGACTTGATGGCAAGTATTCAAAAATCTGAAGACACCAATATTCCTAAAGATTACCAAGAGAGTCAAGCCCTTTCAGTACTTATGGGAAGGCCTTTGGCGATTACCCGAGCAGAAATTGGATTGGAATCTCAAGGAGGACTCCTTCCTCTAGATCAGAGTGCTTTACACACAACAAGCGCTTTTTGCGAGGATGTGTCTAAAGATCGTTACAAGTATACGGATCGCATGGAGTACAGTTCTTCGAATTTGTCTGAGGTAAACGTTCCTGTTCAATTAGGAAATATTGCACATTACGATGACGGTGTTGTTGGATATTTGATAGAAGGCAGTTCCTCTGACCCTTATTCAAATGCCAACTTCTTATCGCCAGCAGCTATCAAGACCCAAGACTCCAAGGTTTTAAAACCAACTTTGGATACTATGTTACCCCTCAGTCTTAATAAAGGAAACTCTTATGTAACCGTTATTGCAGACCCAAGAGGATATATCCATGCGACTACAGGAATTCTTCCTGTGAAAAAATTAAAACTTCCGGCAAATTTTTATAAAGAAGCCTTGAATAAAATTTCAGTAAGCTTTACCACCCGACCCATTTTGAGAGGAGCCCATCATTTTAACATTCCGATCCCCAAAGAATCAGGTTATGAATGGGAGTGGATTCTCGAAAAGACCCCGAACTTACTTGGCGACGATCAGGCTCAACCGATCACTAAAATGAAGGCTCAAAAGGTTGGAGAATCTCCTCAATGGGGTTATTCAAAACAAAGTTTACAAGAAGGGTGGCTAAACTTAAAACCTAAACAATCAGAATAATCATCAACTCATTAAATTAAATTCATCATCATGTCATTATTACTCAGCAATTCCGATTCCCAAAGTATTACACTCGACAAACTCGAAAATACTGCGAATAAAACGTTTTCTCCAGGTCCAGGGCAGAATACTCCGGCTCAAATAGATATAGGAGCCGATGCATGTTCGTTGACAGTTAAACTCACGAACAATATGAATGAAAACCTCACTTGGAAAAAAGATTATTCCATTAGAATAACTTTGCCTGACTTTTTGCCTCAACCGGGAAACACACAAATTACCATTACCCCAGAGGAAAATTCTGGATGGGAGGATACTTCGGATAGCAATGATTACCAAATTTCACCTAAAGCAGATGGGCTGGTCTGGAATGCTGGTGATTCTCTATCCTTTACCATTAACAAGGTGAAATCTTCAAAAACTCAATCTGCAGTTGGGAAGGAAGCTCAAATTAGTTTTCATACAGAATTCGCTTACCTAATCCCTACTTTGTCTCCAAGTTTGAACCTGATCAAACCTTCAACACCCGGAAATAAAAAACTATCGGATCATCTCACTGTAGAGCTTCAGCAAAACGAAATTTTTGTTACAGACCTTAATAATCCCTTACCTTCTGCCAATACTCTTTACTTAAATATTACCAACAAAAAGCAGGAACCCGTAAGTACCGTAGATAACTCCGATGCTACTGTTAGTGTTTATTTTGTTTATGGTTGTAGTCCCGGAGCTCTTACTCCTGGTACAGCAAATCAATGTGCCAAGCCAGGTGGAACTAATAATCCCTATACAGCCAGCCAAATTGCAGGATCCATTTCTCAAAATTTAAGCTCTCCTTATGTTTGGTCAGGACCAGCAGCATCCTCACCAGGAAAAGGGAATTCTAACGGAGGAACCAGTGACAACCCTCAATGGGTATTCCAACCTCTTAAACCATCAGGACCAGGACCTTATAACGGAACTGTATTGGGTACAGGAGCCAATAGTACCGTTACTTTTAAATTTGACAATATTGAAGTATTCTACCCAGGAACTACCATTATGTATGTTTACTTTGATGGGTTCAAAAAAGCATCCGGCGAACCTTATGACTCGGAATTCTTCGTATTGACGATCAATAAAAAAAGGATTACACCAACTATTCATAACTTTTCTGTAACCACAGCCAATACCAACCACCCCAATGTTATTTCTTATCAAGATGGTGCCTTGGATGCTAATGCTACTTTTGAATGGGAAGTATCCTGGCCACCAGGGTTTCATAAAGATGATGTAAGCTATAGTATTCTTATCAAATCGACGTCTTTTCCTAACACTTCAAAGACCATTTCTAATACGCTTTTACAGACTGCAACGATAACTAAAGTAACAGAGACTCAGTATAAGTATTCTATCCCAATAAATCTAACTCATAAATGTAGTTGGGACCTTACCAATGAAACAGAGTTAACCTTCGATTTTAGTGCATCCATCACAGATTCTAACCAGATGATCGCAGCAGAAATCAAAAAAGACGAAACACCATGAAAGCAACAGCAAAATGGAAACCTCCAGTAAAGATCCTTGTAGACAACATACCTGATGGAGCCATTATGATGTGGACAAAAGAGGCCATGCCAAACAATAACTGGCAAATTTGTGATGGGAAAAATGGCACCAATGTAGACCTAAGCAATCAATTTGTAATGAGTGCAGGGAAAATAGCCACTTCAAATGGTAAGGGTGATGGTACAATTGGCCCTTATTCTTTCGGAAAACAAGGAGGAACCAATGAAATAACGCTATTACCAGAAAACATGCCTAATAACTGGCCTAAGATTCACGACCCAGGGCACATTCATTCTGCCGAAGCAGGTATGTTACCAGGTAAGGTTGCTGCAACTTCTGACCAATCCTTCATGGGATATCTGACTACAGGCTATGGATCAACAGGTCCTGCAACACCCCCACTGAACTTGGATAACATGTTGTCCAATGTTGGAATTCAAGAGAAAGGATCGGGAGTTCAGTACGACAATCGACCACTATATTATGCCTTGTATTTCATTCAAAAGATTGTGACGTCCACAACAGCAACTGAGATAACAGAAACAAGTGCAGACCTTCTTCATGCCCCTATGGGTGCGATTATGATGTGGAGTGGAGCAGCTCATAAAATACCACACGGTTGGAGTCTCTGTGATAATAGCCAAGGAACGTTGGATTTAAGGAATCGTTTCATTGTGGGAGCTCCAAATCGACCAAGCTCAACAAAACCCATAAAACCTCTCCAAACAGGTGGTCAAAATTCTCTAGAATTAAAAATTAAACACATGCCATCGGGTTGGCCCAGCATTATAGACGAAACTCATAATCATTTCGCTCATATCCATTTAAAATATAGTCCTGTAATAGGGGTTACGAGTCCTGCTCCAGATTATTTTCTTCAATCAGGAGATGTAAATCCTATGGATCCAACAAATATTCCCATTCAAATAAACACGAATAAAACAAACGTTTCAATTCCTGATAAGGGACAAGGGGTTGCCGTAAACAATATGCCTGTATATTTCCCTTTGTATTATATTCAAAAAATAGACACCTATGGACAAAAATGATACTAATTTAAGAGACACATCAAGCACATATTCCGGTGCTATTATGATATGGAGCGGTAATGCAGCAGACATACCACATGGCTGGGTCCTTTGTGATGGAACAACCCCTGGGACCGTAGATCTGCGAAGTCGATTTATTGTGGCCGCCTCAAATACGGCCAGTACAATATCTGATAAGAGTGTAGGTCCTTTTAATTTGAATTCTCAAGGAGGCAATAATTCTTTACCATTGCAAATTACAAACATGCCAAATGGTTGGCCTAGTGTTTATGATCCAGGGCATACACATGCTTCCTGTTTGAATATCCGTCAAGGAGGTGTTCAGGGGAACCCTCCAAATAATAATACTCAAGCATATCTTCAAACTGGTGGAAAAACTGTTGATGAGCAACTAGGGCCTTTCATCTCATCAACCGTAAGTTCAAATATTTCCATTGCAGAAAAAGGACAAGGTGTCGCTATTAACAATATGCCCGCCTATTATGCACTTTGTTTTATCCAAAAAATTTAATCGATTATTATGAAATCAACAGCAACAGAAACAACGACAGTAGAAGTGAATAACGTCCCAAAAGGAGCCATTATGATGTGGAACGGTCCCCTGGCAAACATACCTAAAGGGTGGCATATCTGCGATGGTCATCACGGAACTCCAGATCTAAGGAATCAATTTATCGTTGCTGCTTGTGCAGACAAAACAACTGTAAATGGACAAACTTTAGGCCCTTATCCTTATAAACAGCAAGGTGGAGCCGATAGCATCACACTTGGAATAGCGAATATGCCAAGCGGTTGGCCTAGTATCCAAGATAATGGTCATATACATACTGCTACAACTACTGGGCCCGTATTAAAAAGTCAGTATGTTGTTGGTACTGGTAGTAAGGGTACAACAGGATATGCCTCAAACGAGGGGGGTACGGCAGCTACGTTTAGTACAACCGTTGCATCTCATAAGACAGGTGTCTCCATTCCAAACCCCGGACAAGGCGTGGCTTTTGACAACCGCCCCGCGTATTATGCACTCTACTTTATTCAGAAAATTTAAAAACAAAACAACATATGAAATCAGCAACAGAAACAACAACAGTCTATGTAGATAGCGTTCCTGTAGGTACTATACTCGTGTGGACAAAATCAACTCCACCGCCCAAAGGTTGGCAAATCTGTGATGGTAAACATGGAACGCCTGACTTAAGGAAACATTTTATTGTGGGGAGTTCAGGTCCAAATGGTCCAATAACCCCTTCTAATCCTTACCCTTATACCCAAAAGGGAGGCTCCACTAAAATCAACTTAAGCGTGGAGAATATGCCTAAAGGGTTTCCAAAAATAACTCATGATGAGCATGGACATAATAATACCAGTATACCGTCTACCCATGGTGTTGTAGGTAAAGTTAACAACAACTCTAGCACTCAAGGATTATTATATCCTTATCCTCCGTCATCGGACCCATCGAAACCATCGGGACTACCAATATACAATACAACTACTTCCGGTAGCAGTAAAACAGGAGTTACACTTTCTCAAGGTGAAGGGCAAAGCTTAAAACATGTCCAACCCAATTATCCATTATATTTCATTCAGAAAATATAATCAACTTAAGTTTAATTATAATCAATTATTACCATGTGTTCAAAATATAAATCGGGAGTTACGCCAGGAACCATTATTGCTTGGCAAGCCAATGAACAGAATTCATCAACAGAACCCAATACTAATTGGGACAAATGTGACGGTTCTAACTCAGATGCTCCTAATTTGACAGGCAAATTTATCATTGGGGCGTCAGAGTCAACTCCTTATCCTCTCGGAAAAAGTGGAGGGTCTACGAAATTTAAAATCAGGAAAGCAAATATTCCGCTTGGATTTCCTTCAGTGAATCGCCAATTGCATCAGCATCCATTTACTCCTCAAAAATTTTCGACTACAACTGTTCAAGGATGTGTTCCTAACGGTGCTGACATTTATCAATGGGAGACTGGAAATTTTTGCGAAATGGAAGCAGTGGTTTCACGCTGCAGTTCTAATCTTTATATCAAAAAAACAGGAAGTGGGAAAAAAGTCAAGAATGTTATACAACCCTTTCATGCAGTTCATTTTTTTAAGAAATCAAACTCAGCAGAACAATCTAAAACTAAACAATCACCACTTCCCCTAATAACAGCAACAGCAAAAGCAAGCGCCACCATATATATAGATAACATTCCTTCAGGAACAGTCGCCATGTGGGATCAACCCAATGCTCCTGAAGGCTGGGCGATCTGCAACGGCCATAACGGAACATATGATTTAAGTCAACAGTTTATCATAGGATGTTCAGGGCCATATGAAAGTAAATCAAGTACCAACAATCCATACCCTTTCAATTTGCCAGGAGGTTCAACGCAAATCAATTTAGGTCAAGAAAACATGCCTTTAAACTGGCCTTCAATCATTGACCATGGTCATACTCATACTATTAAATTTAAGAATTACCCTAGAGATGTGGTAGGTGGAGAACCAACAGGACCTAATGGGTTTGTAACAAATAATCCGCAAAAAAAGACTGTCAATAGTCAAAAAACCAGTCTAAATTATTCAAACATTCAAGTCGAGCAAGGTGAAGGTAAACATATAGACCATGTGCAACCTTTTTATGCGCTCTATTTTATTCAAAAACTATAAACTTAACATATGAAATCAGAGGCAACCTCAACACAAACACTTCAGATAAATAATATCCCTAAAGGGGGTATTATCATGTGGAGTCAGCCCATAACGCATAATAGCGAACTAGATGGTTGGGCTATTTGCGATGGTCAGAACGGCACGCCAGATCTTCGAGATAAATTTGTAAGAGGAGTCGGAGAAAACACTCCTGTTGGTACCAAAGATGGGCAAGATAGCATTCAACTAACAAAAGATCATTTACCAGCTCATTGCCATGCCATTACTGACCCAGGACATTGTCATTCATTATCCATACATTTAGAAAATCCAAAAAAAACTCCTAAAGGTAAAGGAAATAAAGACGATTTAGACAGTACCATTCACTCTCTGAATCCACATACAATGGGAAAAATATCCGACTCTACAACGGGCATTACCATAAAATCTGAGGGTAACTCAAGTATCCCTCCTATTGATAATCGTCCGGAGTTTTATTCCTTGTATTATATTATGAAACTTTAAACCTCAACATTATGAAAAACACAGCACAAGTTGGTTGTTGCTTTTGAAAAGAAAGTTACTATACAATAAGTAATTCTTAATATGATTATTTCGTTGGAAGTTCGCTTTAAAACAGGGTTAACTCACTTCGTTCGTTGGACCTAAGTGGGGTGCTTATTTTGTTCATTTAAATATAAAAGTCTAAAATTGTTATCTTGCTCAAAGCAAACTAAATGTCAGCAATTTTATGGAAATCTATAGCGGACCTTATCTAAAGGTAAATTATGAATCTGATAACAACAGATTTATAAATTCTTGGAAATCTAGTCCAAATACAACCAATGAATTTAAACAAGAATTATTACACTACTTATCAGCTTTAGAAAAAGTAAACCCTACACAAATTATTTGGTTGCAGCAAAATTTCACTTTTCACATAGATGACCCAACCAAATTGTGGGTAGAGGAAAATATTTTAAAACCTAGGTTTAAAGCTGGATTTATAAAACAAGATAAAGACGGGTATCACCCAATTGCTTTTGTTGTTGGTAAAGATGTCCTTTCCCATATGGAAGTTATGGGTGTTTTTGACGAACCATCTCCCAGTGTTTTTAACCCAAAGCATTTTGCAACAGAGCAAGAAGCCAACGATTGGTTGAACAAAGAATTTCCATATGAATCAGATAGTAATATTAGAAACACAGAAATTACTTTTAAAGGATTGGATGATGATGGAAATGCTATTATTGAATTTAAAGAATCTCCTTATGAAATAAGCAACACTTTAAAAGTCATAAAAAGCATTATAGACGAGAACAACTTTATAAAGGAAAATATTGAGAATTTTTCTTCTTTAACTAAAAGAGAAAAAGAAACACTTCAATTTATCATTAAAGGCAAAAACAATGAACAAATAGCCAAAGAAATGCATATTTCCTTACATACTGTTCGTACTCACAGAAATAAAGTTTGGAAAAAATTACAGATTACTCATCTTCTTGATTGTTTAAAATATAAAAGCTTTTTCAGCTAAAAATCAGCAAAATACGCTTAGTAGCGTATTGATTAACAAACTAAAATTCATTCTATTTGTATTAATCTAAACTTAAAACAATAAATGAAAGCAATTAACGATCATATATGCAAGAAGCTAATCTATTGTGTTTTATTGCTGAACTTTTCTGTTCTTGTTGCTCAAAACATGCAGTCCGCTGATTTCAAAAAGGGAGCACAATTGGTTATCGAAAACCCTAACGACCTATCAGAAAAAATCTTTGAAGATGCTGTTAAAAACAATAATAAACAGGAGTTATTGACCCAATTGCTTCAATTAAAAAAGAGTTTTGACTCACTTAGAAAAGTAGGTTTGTCTTTTTCAAAAAATACAGAAAAAGAGATTGCAAAAAGAATAAAAGATTTTGAAAAGCATCCTGAAAAATTATCGTTAAAAATGATTGATGAGGATATTATATATTATGAAAAAAAATATCAGAAATATAAAAGCTTAGCAGATCAAGCATATCATTACTCTACACTTACCAGTTTTGGGCAGGCATATGTAAACAAAAAGTATGCAGAATATAAAGATTATTTAAAAGAACAAAACTATTATGCAAATCAAGTTAACAAGAAAAATAAAGAGTATAACATACAATTAAAAAAAGTAAATTTAATTGCAAAACAAGAAGATAAAGACATAGAAAAGTATAGACTTGCTCGAAATTCAATTGTTAAAGAATATGACAATAATCTTGTTCAAATAAACAATAAGTATAAAATCATAGCAATTAATTTATATGAACTCTATAAAAAACAGTTCAAAATTTATCAAAACCATAAAAAGAGCAAATCTACACATCTGTCAGAATCAACAGAAATTACAATTGTAAATAGTGAAAAAGAAGCTGAAGAAACTCCTACAGTTACTCGTTTAGATAATGCAAGAAGACTGCGTGAGCAAGTAAAGAAGAAGTTAAACGAACAGTATAATAGCTATAACAATAGAAGAAAAACCTCAGAAACATACACACTAAATTCTCCCAAGGAATATGGGTTGATGATAATACGTAAGCTTGCTGAACAAGGCGATGCCGATGCAAAAAAAATACTTTCAAGCAATCGAATTCAAGAAGACGGGTTTACCATTTTTTCTTATAAAGGTCAGCCTCTATTTATTTGTTACAAGATGGAAATTCCTGAAAGAAATGAAATTGTTTTTAGAAGAATTACAAATGATGATTTTGGTTTGCTCATAGCAACTGAAGACATTCCTAGCAATAAAAAAGGAAAATCTGGTTTGCTATATTTCGATAAAAAATTAAATAGCTCTAAAAAAAATGGTATTGGAACAGACTATGGGAAAAAAGATTTTCCTAAATCAACTTATGTAAAAACCGAAATTAAATACCTAGATAAATCGTATAAAGAAACCTCTAGAGAAAATGCAGATTATTATGAAATTCGCGATACTTTTTTGGAACCTTCAAAATATGAGAAATCTGGGTCAGATGAATTATCTATCTATATTGAAAGTTCAACAACACAGTATATAAGAATAGAAAGAAGAGACATAAATCATAAACTAATCATCTATAGAATTTTTGAAGAGGATGCTATCGATGATGATCACACCTATTTTTATAATGACAAAAATTAGGTTTCTTTTCCTGTTTCTTTTAGGGTTTCAATCGTTTGCTCAGACAATTGAAATCCCCCAATTCCCTACTCCCGAAAAACAATTCTATAACCTTTTAGAAGAAGATAGAATAGAACATTTTCAAAATTTAAATGGAAGTATAAAACAAGTAAGCCGAAATACCACTGTTTTTGATACTGATGCTGTTGTAAAATCATTGGAAACAAAAACAGCTATGTTTAACGAAGAAGGAAAAATAGCTTCCTATTTCTTTAACTATAATGGAAATAGAGGAAAAACCATTTATGAAACTACACCAAAACAAGAAGTAGACTCAATTGATGGTTATAAAAGAATCACTATTTCAGCTCCAGAAGAAGGTATAAATGAGTATTGGTATAAAAACAATACCTTATTAAAGCATATTTATTCTGATGATTTGCTTTACAAACAAGAAACTGTTTTTGGTTACAATTCAAAAAACAGGCTAACCCAAAAAAGAACATTCACATACTTATATATTGTAGATGACACTGGAGAACCCTATTTAGGTTCTAAAAACGAAACTGAGGTTGAGTTAGCCTTTTATGATGAAGATCGCCTGCTAAGTAAAGAAAAATATGTTGTTGATGACGAGGATGATATTATCGACATCAATAAAATACAATATGAATATGATAAAGAAGGCCTTTGTTCTCGCTACAATTATAATTATTCACGCTATGTAACAACAAATATTGATTGGGAGAAACCCTTAGAAAAACAAACATATCAAGAAGATGACTTCATAAAAAACGAATCCAAAAAAATCATTGGGCTGTATAAGAATGACAACAAAAAAAGACTCAAAGCATTTTATATAGCAGACACAAAGCATAACGATTTTACTGAAAAGTATGAAATAACTTATACCTCAAATCAAATGACCATTGATGCTATTTTTAGAGAATTTAAAAAGCGTTATCATAGTCCATTGGAACGGCTACAAAAAAGAACAAGATATCAGTATTATTATGATGAGTATCAAAACCCTATCAAGGTACAATCATTTGCATGGAGCAATGGTAAAAAATTGTTAGAAAAAGAAACCACTTTGGAAATTAATTACAGTAAATAATGAGTGTTAGTTACAGTACATACTTTAAAGGTAGAAAGCATCCTACAATTAAAAGAAAAGTACTCTGTGTAGATTTTGATAATTTTATAGAGGAACGATTTATAAAAGATAATTGGATCGTGCTTTATTACTGGGGAAACAATAAGGAGTTTTGTGAAATTACCCGTATTACTTCCTGCTTAATTCCTTCTAATTTACAAAAAGAGTTCTTAAAAGATCACTATCAAAATCGTGATGATGAAATTACCAACACATCAATTGATATACTTATTGAAAAAGAAGTAAAGGATGAATGTGGAGAAACCTTTGATTCTTTTGAGCTTTCAAAACAATTAATTAAAGACCTAGAAATAACAGAAACTGAAAAAACAAATGTTAATACTACTTATTATAGTAAAAATAGTATTGGTGAGTTAGAGCCTATTATCAAGATAGAACCAAGGTTAAAATTGGTATCTATGAAATTGAATCATGAAGTAATTGAGTACCTAACAAAAAACAATTTGGGACTCGCTATTCAGTTTCTTAGCCAACGAAATATCAGAGAATCTATTTATCCATCAATCACACCTTTTGAAAAAACAGTAAAAACACAGTATTCCATATCTAAAACACGCGTTGATGTAGAATATGATTCTGACACAATAGAACCTTTATATTATACAAGTGATATTTGCGGGAAGCTATGGATTGATAAACATAGTATTTTAGAACTTAAATTTAAAAATCGTCTTCCTTATGACTAAAAAAAAAGATTCAAGTCAACCTCAAATTATTAGAAATGGCACACATTCCTATAAAGACTTCTTTCCTGAGGTTGATAAATTATCAATTGAAGAATTTCTACTGGAAGATGTGAAAAAGAAAATTGAAAATCAATTTATGAACAAAGATGGTTGGTTAACTATTTTTTCTTCAAAAGGAATATATCCGCTTACAGATAATATCATCGCCCAATTTATTCCTGAAAACAATGTAGAAGATTTTTTAAAATCTCCAAAATGGACTGCAAAGTGGGGTATCAATACCACTCCTGTTTTTAATAATATTGATCACTCATCTGATTCTGAAGAAAAATCTGATGAAAACATGTATTTAGGAGAACTTACTCAACTTATAAATTTAAGTAGGCGTAGTCGTCCAGATGAAGTTTGGAAATTGAGGGTAGATAAAGACCTCATTGATGGTTTAAAATTAGAAGATCAAGCGAACTTTACAGGTCGCCCTAAAAGAGATTTTTGTATTAGAAATAAAGAGGGAAACTTAACAGATGTACTGAATATAAAACGTTGGCCTATTCCAACTGCTATGATGGATTCATCTGTTTTATCGCATTACATTTCAGAAAAGAAATTAAAGCTAGCTATTTGCTTCTATGTTCGCCGTACATCTTCCTGCCCTGATAATTGGGTTTATGAACCTATTGAAGACATACAAAAGACATCCCAATATATCTATAAACACAGTATTAAAAAACTTTTTCCTCGTCATAGACTTTCATACATTATAGACAGTGATATTTGCGGTAAGATGATAATAGAACCAAAAAAGTCAAGTAATTAAACTTCTTATTGTTGTACCTATGTTGTACCTCAAAAAACAACAAAGGCTCTCAATTTCTTGAAAGCCTTTGTTTGTCTAGTAGCGGGAGCAGGACTTTATAGCCCACTTTTTAAACACTAAATGCAATTGATAATCAACTCATTACAAAACAGTTTTGGTTAATAATTCATTTCACTTGCGGCGAATTTGCGGCGGTTTTTTTTCTCTTAGCATCTAATAAATCTGAAATATTCGGGATTCCAGAGTTTTTCCTTTGTATTTCAGACAAACAATCTGAGCTTTCATTTTTGTTTCTATATTTTGATGGAAGAATCCCTTTTGATTTTGGAGTAAACTTCCAGTCTAACTTCCTCAAGCCTAGAAATAGTTGTCTATTAATATAATAATCTATCTCTTCAGAATATTTTTCGACCTCTGTATAATAAAAGGCTGAAACCCAACCATCAAATACATTAGAAATTTTTTTCAATAAGGTTAAAACGTTATAATCAATTTTACCATTACAAATATCTCTTACTTTACTTTTAAATCTATTTACATTATCCCTTGACGGATAAAATGATCTGCCGTCAAATGTAATAGACAGAAAATTCACTGGGGATTTTTGTAGATCAACTATTTTGGTTTTATCACCCTCTTCCAATGGATGAATCTTCAACTTTAGTTCCTGCAAAATATCAACACAATCTTCATATGCTTTTTTACATTCTTCTTCACTGTCACTTAGAATTATAAAATCATCTGCATATCTAACTAAATTATAACCTTTGTCTTTTAAAAAGATGTCAAATGGTGATAGGTAAATATTTGAGAAAAGAGGTGATAAAGGGTTTCCTTGTGGAATTCCAGAATTCAAACCTTCAAAATACTTTTTTTGATCTTGTTTAATCTTATCAAGACCTCCTATCTCTTGACTTAAGGCTGAGTTAATTAATTCGTTCAAACTATCATCAGGGAGATTAGGAAATATTTGCTTGTTTAGGAGATCCTCTTTATTCACTTCTCCAAAAAAGTTTATCAAATCTGCTTCAAGCACAACATTATTCTTGTTGTCATAGTGTTCCTTTATTTTATGAACAGCATCTTTAATCCCTAATCTTTTCTGATAAGCAAAACTAAAACCATTGCTTTTCTCAATAGTTTCAGAAAATTGTTCTTCTAGCTCAATTGCAATAGCTTTTAAAACTAGTCTATCTCTTATTACAGGTACTTGAAGGGGCCGAAACTTACCATTACCTTTTGGTATTAAAACGGCTCTTGTTTTAGAAAATTTAAAAGAGTTGTCTCTTAACTCCTTAGAAATGGAAGCAATTTTATCTTCTCTATTATCTTCAAAATCTTGAATAGAGACATTGTCAATACCGTGTGAAGATTTATTTGTTTTGTTTAATTTTCTCCAAGCCTCATTCAGATTTTCTACAGACGAGATCTTGTATAATAGCTTATTTTTCATCAATTCTTGTGTTGCAAAGACCCTTGGAAGACAATTTGCCTGTATGACAGCTTTACAATTTAGACACAGAACAAGTTAAGGTGAAATACAGCCAAAAGACAGCAGTCGTTCTGACACATATTCTCAAAAGATGTTCTAGGGCAATCCTGACGATAGGTTTATGAGTGAACCTAAAGTCTAACGCAAACTTGACTCTTATGTCAAGTGCTTTCTCATTGGCGTTCTGGACAGCGGTTTTTTGGACTGTGCTTTGACGCCTAAATCTAAGGTATAGTATGTACTCATTTCATTCAAATTTAGGTTTTTTTCTGACATACGCAAGTTTTTTGCATTTTTTGCAGAAAGTGCATCTGACTCCCTGTGTTCTCTGCTCTTAAAAGAACTTGATACCACTGATTCCAATGGCTTTGTGCTGTCATACACAATGGCATCAAACGAGAAGCACACAGAACAAGTTAAGGTGAAATACAGCCAAAAGACAGCAGTCGTTCTGACACATATTCTCAAAAGATGTTCTAGGGCAATCCTGACGATAGGTTTATGAGTGAACCTAAAGTCTAAATCCAATTATTATTTCAATGAACTTTGTTCTCTGCTTTAACAGCAAAATCTATTCCAATTCTAAATCGCTGACATACTGTCAATTCCGTTTTTATAAAACTCTGACAACTGACAAAACTAGTTATTATTAATCTCCAGAATTAAGATATTATAAAGGAAAATCTTCTTTATGCATTGTAGCGGGGGCAATGCGAAAAACCTTATTCTTAAATTTTAAAAAGCATTGATAATCAAGTGTTTAAAAAATCTATTTTTGCCAATTTCGACATCCATTTGCGGCGAATTTGCGGCGGTAAAAAATAAAAACGCTGCAACTAATTGAAAATCAATTGATTACAGCGTAAAAGTAGCGGGAGCAGGATTAACTCACTTCGTTCGTTGGACCTAAGTGGGGTGCTTTACAACAAGTAATCCTTCGCATGATTTATTTTTTGGCGTATCAATTTTAAGAGCAAGCTCTCAAATTGAATGCACAAAAAAAGAGCAATCAGATGATTGCTCTTGTTGTAGCGGGAGCAGGACTCGAACCTGCGACCTTCGGGTTATGAGCCCGACGAGCTGCCTACTGCTCTATCCCGCGATTTGGACTGCAAATATAGAACAAATAAACCTCACCAACCAAATAAAATTTCGAATTTTATTCAGGTTTTTCTAGTTTACCCACTAACAACTTTCCTAAATTTCTCATCCTTAGAAACAAAAACAATTTATCTTTGCAGTATGACACACAAAGCAGGATTTGTAAACATCATTGGAAATCCTAATGTGGGGAAATCTACATTAATGAATGCGCTGGTTGGCGAGAAGCTTTCTATCATTACTTCCAAAGCACAAACAACAAGACACCGCATTTTAGGAATCGTAAACGGAGAAGATTATCAAATTGTTTTTTCCGATACTCCCGGTATTATCAAACCCGCCTATCAATTACAAGAATCTATGATGGATTTTGTAAAATCGGCGTTTGATGATGCAGATGTATTGGTATACATGGTTGAGGTGGGTGAAAAGGAATTGAAAAACGAAGACTTTTTCAATAAGATCATCAACAGCAAGATTCCTGTAATCCTTCTTTTAAACAAAATAGACAAGTCTACTCCGGAAGAAGTCAAAGAAAAGATCGATTACTGGAGAAGCAAAGTTCCTAACTCTTTTGTCTATGTTATCTCTGCTCTAGAAAAGTTTAATGTAGAATCTGTTTTTTACAAGATCATCGAACTGCTTCCAGAAGGTCCTCCTTTTTATCCAAAAGATCAATTAACAGACAAACCGGAGCGCTTCTTTGTAAATGAGTCTATTCGTGAGAAGATCTTAAAACATTACAAAAAAGAAGTTCCGTATTCTGTAGAAGTAGCTACTGAAAGTTTTATTGAAGAAGAAAACATTATCAAGATTCGCTCTGTGATCATGGTAGAACGTGATACGCAAAAAGGAATCATTATTGGCCATAAAGGATCTGCCATTAAACGTGTAGGTGCAGAAGCTAGAAAAGACTTGGAATATTTCTTTGGTAAAAAAGTCTACTTAGAATTGTTTGTAAAGGTAAACAAGAACTGGCGTTCCAGCGAAAAAGAATTGAAACGATACGGTTACAAAGACTAATCAGATCTGAAGCGTTGCTATCATAAAAGCATGCATCTTTTTCATCTCCTTTTTTCCGAAATCCTTTCCTAAGCTACCTAATACATACAGTAAGCCCCATATCAAAGGCAGTACAATAAGCATGACAATTGGGAAAACACTAGTCTTGTCTAAGGTAGAATTCACATATGCCCAAATACCACACCCTATAAAAGCAGAGGCTACAATAAAATGCAAGAACATAAAGAATGTCCATACCTGTGGTTTGGGACCAAATAAGCCTTTTAATTGAACCGACTTCTCTTCTTCTTCTACGATCTCTAAATGCAATTGAGGCGACCAAAAATGACTATCATCTTCCAAAACATCAATAAAAATATGAGCATCAACCACTTTGATCAAAAAAGGAGTTGCTTCTGTTTCTCTAGCATTCAAAAACGCTCGGAGCAGCTCTTCCTTATCCTTTTTTAAATCTAGTTTAAATCTAGGCCTTAGCAATATGTCATTTTCAGATATACTCAAAAGATGATTCTCTTTTTAACTTCTCTAAAAGTACATCAATTTCTATTGCAAATCAGTATCTTTGCCGAAAATTTGAACCATGAGTAGCATTGTTGCCATTGTAGGAAGACCAAATGTTGGAAAATCGACATTCTTTAATCGTTTGATCAAACGTAGAGAAGCAATTGTTGATTCTGTGAGTGGAGTTACTCGTGATCGTCACTACGGAAAGACCGATTGGAACGGAAAAGAATTTTCTGTGATCGATACCGGTGGATATGTAGTAGGTTCTGAAGACATCTTTGAAGAAGAGATTAGAAAACAGGTTCAATTGGCTATCGACGAATCAGACATCATTGTATTTGTTGTGGATGTTGAAGACGGAATTACTCCGATGGATAAAGAAGTAGCACAATTACTTAGACAAGTAGACAAACCTATATTTATTGCAGTAAATAAGGTAGATAATGCCATGAGAGTTGGAGATGCTGTAGAATTCTACAATCTTGGATTGGGAGACTATCACACCATCTCATCTATCAACGGAAGTGGTACCGGAGATTTATTAGATGCCATTGCTGAAGCAGTTCCTGCACAAAATGAAGAAGAAGTTGAAACTGAAGAATTGCCTCGTTTTGCTGTAGTGGGTAGACCCAATGCAGGAAAATCTTCTTTTATTAATGCATTGATTGGTGAAGACAGAAATATTGTAACCAATATTGCCGGAACAACTCGTGATTCTATCGATACAAAATACAATCGTTTTGGTTTCGAATTCAACTTGGTAGATACTGCCGGAATTCGAAAAAAATCCAAGGTAAAAGAAGATCTAGAATTTTATTCTGTAATGCGTGCTGTAAGAGCCATTGAACATTGCGATGTAGCCATTGTAGTTGTAGATGCAACCAGAGGTTTTGAAAGTCAAGATCAGAATATTTTTTGGTTAGCAGAAAAGAACAAAAAAGGAGTTGTGGTATTGATCAATAAATGGGATTTGGTAGAAAAAGAAACCAACACAATGCGCGATTTTGAAGCTAAGATCAAAAAACAGATCGCTCCTTTTACCGATGTTCCTGTTGTTTTCATTTCTGCATTAACCAAGCAACGTATCTTTAAAGCAATTGAAACGGCTGTTGAGGTTTTTGAAAACAGAAAGAAAAGGATTTCTACCAGTAAGTTGAATGACACCATGTTGGACATCATCAAGCAAAATCCACCTCCGGCAACCAAAGGAAAATATATCAAGATCAAGTTTTGTACGCAACTTCCTACACGAACTCCACAGTTTGCATTCTTTGCCAACTTGCCACAGTATGTAAAAGATCCTTACAAGCGTTTTGTAGAAAATAAGTTGCGAGAGCATTTTGATTTTACCGGAGTGCCTATTACTATCTACTTTAGACCTAAATAATCTAAGGCTAATCTAAATTGTATTTTAATTACTCGACTATTTATAAGTGGTGTTGATAATACATCGTGTTATAACACTATTTGATACTATCTATTATACTGTCACGTCGAGCGGAGTTAAGACCTATTTTGAAAAACTTCTTACATTCGAAGAACATTGTAATACTTCTACAATCTTATATAGATTCATGTTAAATTAGGTTTTAGCCCCTTTCTTTAACACTGTTTAACACTTCCTTAAGTTTCCACCATCTTTTTTTGACTTTATTTTGTGACGATTTCAAAAAATTGCAGTCTATCCTCTAGAACAGAAAGACAACAATTGAATACGAAAACATTTCAGTTCACTACATTTTCTTCTTTCCCAAAAGTAGGGAAGTCTATGTTTGCGCTGATTTTGAAACATGTATAGAACAAAGAATACTAACGCTCTTCTAAAAACACTGTTGTTTGCCGAGAAAAACATTGTGTTTATCGATTTTTTTTCGCTGTCAGAGCATCACATTCTTTCTTCGCCGTATGATTTCTAAAAACTAATTCAATGAAAAAAGAACAAACTAATTCAATGAAAAAGATCATTACCCTCGCATTTTTATTTTGCACACTATCCTTTTTTGCTCAATCGAGATCCTATACGATTGAAGGAACTTTAAAATCTAAGAGCGATGCCTCTTTATTAGAATCGGCAACAGTACACTTAGAAAAATTAAAAGACAGTTCTGTAGTTACTTATACCATCTCAGACAAAACAGGAAAGTTTAAATTAGAAGGAACCACTTTTGACAAAGAACTAAGGTTGGTAGCCTCATTTGTTGGTTACAAATCGTTTACAAAAAAGATTGTTTTTGACAAGAAGAAGATCCAACTCGGAACCATTGAACTAGAAGATTCAGGAAATCTATTGGATGAGGTTATTGTAAAGTCTAGAGCGCCAATTACCGTTAAAAAAGACACCTTAGAATTCAACGTAAAATCTTTCAAAACCAAGAAAGATGCAAATGTAGAAGACCTATTAAAGAAATTACCTGGAGTAGAAGTAGATGAAGAAGGAAAAATTACGGTAAACGGAAAACCTGTAAACAAAATATTGGTAAACGGAAAGCCTTTCTTTGGTGACGATCCTACAATTACTACTAGAAACCTTTCCAAAGAGATCATTGAGAAAGTTCAGATTACAGATACCAAAACAAAATCAGAAGCATTTACCGGAGAAAAAGGAGATGCTGAAAACCAGACCATAAACCTTACCATAAAAGAAGAAAACAACAAAGGATATTTTGGGCGAGTCGCCGGTGGAAAAGGAACCGATGACCTCTATGAATTTGCCGGAATTGTCAATCGTTTCAATAACAACAGAAGAATTAGTTTCTTAGGGGGAGGAAACAATCTAAACTCGCCCGGATTTAGCTTTGGTGAAATTCAAGAAATGTTTGGAGGAAACAGTTTCTCTGTAAGCTCAGGCGGTGGCTTTAATGTCGGCGGATTGTCTTTTGGAGGTGGAAGTGGGATTACTACATCTCAAAATTTTGGAGCTACTTATGCTGATGAATTTGGAAAAGGTTTTGATGTAAATGGTGATTATTTCTATTCCAATGCTGAAAGTGAGAATGAAAGTACACGAAACAGAGAAACGATTTTACCAGACGGAACTTCGTTTTTTACCAATTCAAACTCAACAAGCAGAACTAAAAACAGAAACAATCGTGTGAATGCCGATTTCGATATTGAAATAGATTCTACATTGTTAGTAAATATTCGTCCTGTTTTTACCAGAAACACCAACGAGAGTGTAAACAATCAATTTGAGGAGTCATCTGATGAATCTAACAATCTTATCAACTCTTCAACCAGTAACAATTTCAGAGAAGCAACAGCCAATAACTTCAGAAACCGTTTTGATGTAACTAAAAAGTTCGGTTCTAAAGGGTCTTTCTTAAAGTTCAACTTAAGAAATCAAATCGACAAGACAGAAGTGAATACTCGTTTCAATTCAGAATTAGAGATTTTTGGCACCACTCCTTCTACAGAGATCAGAAATCAGATTGGAGACGAAACAACAGAGTTTAACAGTATCACTACCGGACTTACTTATCGTTTACCGATCAAAGCCAAGAAGATCTTTATTGACTTTAAATACGATTATAGAAGAGATAGAAGAGAAAACGAACGAAATACCTATGATATTGATCCGGTAACCAGCGATCAAACATTCAATACCGATCTAAGTACAGATTTCACTTTTTACAACACAAGATCTACACCTAGTATTGATCTTACTTACAGAAAAGACAAGTGGCGTTTTAGCTTTGAAACCGGTTTTGTGTCTAGAACCTTAGAAAACAGTGATGGATTACGCCCAAACTTAAGTTTAAAGCGAACATTCAATGCCATTGAGTTGAGTAGTAACTTTAATTATAGATTTAGCCCAAAAGCATCTATGTATACAGGATATAGTTTATCAAACAGGCCTCCTCAATTAAATCAATTGAATCCGTTTACAGACATTTCAAATCCATTAAATATCATTACGGGTAACCCTGCATTAAAGCCTTCAAACCAAAACCGTTTGTACTTTGGTTTCAACAATTTCAACTTCCAAAAAGGAACAGGTATTTACAGTTACTTTAGCGGATCGTTAACCAACAATCAGGTAGTTTCTAAGTCTGTAATCGATAACAACTTAATTCGTACCACAACTTATGAGAATGTAAATGGTAACTACAACTTATACGGAAATGTTACCTATAGCAAAGAGGTAAAATTAGATACTGTTAGAAAGATAAAATTCAGAGCTAGTTTAGGAACTGGTATTAATAAGTCAGTAAACTTCTTTAACGATGTTCGTTACAACTCTATCAACAGATCTTTAACTCCCGGGTTAGGATTCACATTTACATGGAAAGATGCATTTGAAATTGCTCCGAGATATTCTGTATCAAGAACAAGAACTGATTTTGATATCGATCAGTTTACCGATCAGGATTTCACACAGCATACCTTACGAATAAGAACCAAAACCTTTGTCCCTAAAAATTTAGAATGGAGAAATGACATTCGATACCAGTACAATCCGAATGTTGCAGATGGGTTCCAGAAAAGTTCGTGGTTCTGGAATGCTACCCTTGCCTACAGTTTACTAAAAGACAAAGCAACGCTTTCCTTAAAGGCTTATGACTTGTTAAATCAGAATACCAATGCAAGAAGAAGAGCTACTGCCAACTATATTGAAGATTCGCAAAGTACCGTATTATCTCAGTATTTCATGTTGAGCTTTAGCTGGAAATTCAATACACTAGGAACTAAAAGAAGGCAGAATACAAACTTTGTTATTTTCGACTAAGCTTTAATGCTTATTCTTTAAAGAAGTTTTAGTATTTATCCTCGTATTCTTTACGTGTCTTCCAACGTTCAATAGAAGGGACTACAATTTTGATATGCTTGGGGTTAAGATCTATTTTTCAGTAACAAATGTTCTGTTACCCATCTTAACCTCAAGTATAATTCCTAGCAATCTGCCATAATCTTTAGCACCAATAGAAAAGTGTAATTCCTTGACAAACCACACTATTGAAATAAATTTTTCTTTTTTGTTTTTATCTACCTCAACAGCTTTATAACAACGATCTTCCTGAGATTGTTTTAGTTTCTTCAGCAACCTTCCATTTCATATTGTTGTAGGTAATTAAATAGAAAAAATGTAACGCGAAACCTTAAAAAGCGACCAATAGGTTACAATTTCGTAAATTTGCAGTCTAATTGCTAGTCACTAAATGGCTACAAAAACAATGATGAGGATAGTTAATTCTACAATAAATAAAGATGCCGAGCTTCCGTTACAGCTTTCTGTATCGTTCAAGAAAGTATTTTCAATGTTTGAGAAATACGCTAGTGAAGAACAGGTCGGAAGCCCGTATCACAAATCTGCAAAGGATCTTGTAAAGGAGCTTAGAAAATACCCAGAGCTTATTGAAGGGTTTTCGGATCTATCCTTATTAAAAAAATACGAAGAGCAAATTCAGATCTTATTAGATCCTTTATTCCCTGAACCTTTGTTAGGAAATGAGATCAAAGCAGCAACCATTCCATTCTCTTTTACTTCCTTCATGTTTACAGATCGTTTTGAAAACATCTTAGACAATGCCGGAGATGAGTATGAAATGTTTGTAAGAAATATGGAGGATGATATGATGTACATCATGGCATGTACTTACATCTTAAATCTCTGCTACGGGTACAATATTGATTTGAAGAGGCCTTTCTTCTTTGATATTCCAGATCAAAACCTTGGGGTAACAAAGCATTATAGAGCAGCGTTTAATGGAGATTTTATGGAAGTAACTCCTACTGAAAATGCACCAAAGATTACTGAAGAAGATTACAGAGAGCTACTAGATAATTTCGACAATATTGATGTTTGGAAAGAGAAGTTTCCTCCCAACAGTTACATTTTAAGTGGTTTTGGACTTATGAATCTTTTCGATGTTACTGCCGATGAAACCATTTCGTCTATTCGTACAAACCTGTTGAAGAGTGGTGACAATCTTACAGAAGAACTACAAAACAACTTAAGAGAGTTTTACAACATTAAAGACCTGATGTTAGGATTCTCTTTATTTAATATTGAAGATGAAGAAGCAGATCGTACTGTAGTAAAGATGGCAGAAAGCCTCATCTTTACCCAAGGTAACGATTTTGTTTGTTCTGATTTTTTCTGTAACCATATTACAAGAAGAATTTTTAAAAGCAATGAAACCATTGCCCTTTCTGATGTAGAAAAGTATGGCAAAAACACGCATCAAAACTCTTTTTACAAAGCCTTAAAGAAAAAAGGAGTTGGTAGTATTATTCTAATTCCTCTTAAAGCAAGTAATAATGGATTCTTAGCTGTTTTGGAAATCGCTTCTCCAAGACCTTATGAGTTGAATTCGATCAATCAGAATAAATTAAAGGACATCTTACCTGCTTTTGAAGCGGCTGTAGAAAGAGCTTCGGAAGAACATCAAAATATTATTGAAGCCACTATTCAAGAACACTATACTTCATTGCATGATTCTGTAAAATGGCGATTTATTGATGCAGCAGAAAAATACCAGAACGAATTGCAATCTGGTATTGAAGATACAAAACCAGATCAGATTGTTTTTGAAGATGTACATCCGTTATACGGGCAAGCCGATATCAAAGGCTCTTCTACAGCAAGAAATGAAGCCATTAAAGAAGATTTAACAACACAATTGACATTGGCTATTTCTGTCTTAGATAAAGCGTGTGAAACAGAAAAACTTCCTATCTACAAAGAATTGATGTTCCGTGTAGAAGAATACCTATCCAATGTAAAAGGAGGATTGAATGCCGGTGATGAAATTGGAATTTTAGATTTCCTAAAACGTGATATCTACCCTGTCTTTAAACATATTCGAGATCTTGGAAAAGGATTGTCTAAAGAAGTAGATGTGTATATGGATCGTTTAGATCCTGTTCTTCATGTGGTATACGAAAAACGTAAAGCTTATGAGGATAGCGTTTCTATGCTGAATGACAAGCTTGCTAAGTTTATAGATAAGAAACAAACTGAAGCTCAGGAAATGTTCCCACATTACTTTGAGCGATACAAAACTGATGGTGTAGAACATGATATGTACATCGGTCAATCTTTGGTAAAGAACAAAACTTTTGATCCGATCTATTTGTATAATTTGCGTTTGTGGCAATTACAATTGATGTGTGAAATGGAGAATGTTGCCAATACTATGAGAAGCTGCATTCCTCACGATCTTCAAGTTGCCTCACTAATCTTAGTACACAGTAATCCATTAGCAATCAAATTCAGAATGGATGAAAAGCAGTTTGATGTAGATGGCGCTTATAATATCCGTTATGAGATCATCAAAAAGAGAATTGACAAAGCGCATATCAAAGGAACTGATGAAAGACTCACTATTCCCGGAAAGATTTCTATTGTCTACTCTCAAGATAAAGATGCTGATGAATATTTGAAGTACATCAAATACTTGCAGTCTAAGAATTTCTTAGGAAAAGTAGAAAAATTAGAATTGGAAGACCTTCAAGGGGTTTCCGGATTGAAAGCTTTGCGTATTGAAGTAGTCTATCAAAAAGACTTTGACGAAAAAAATACGATTACATTCCAGGACCTTATCGAAGAGATCAAGTCTTAATACACAATGATTCAATGATCAATAAACATCATTGAATCATTAATCAATTATTTATTGGTTCATTGTTACGCTCCTTGTGACTTAAAGGAAATAGCAAAAGCGATTACGGAAATCACTATTCCTATGATAAATACGGTATATGTAGTTCGTAGTAAACTGTATTTTCGATTCAACACCAACCCTAAAAAGTATAAATCCTTGGTCATAGAACTATAAAGATAATCTTTGTCTTTCATCATTTCGTTCATAGCCCACTCAAACTCATCCAGTTTCATTTTGTGGAAGTTTCCAAAGAACAATAAGTTCACTTTCTTCTGCTTAACATCCTCTTTAGTAAATTTCCCTTGGGTTACATTAGGACGGGTTGCCAATACCGATAAAATCATCGATGCAATGGTAAACAACACAAAAATAATGGTTGGTACGATCAAATAACCATTAGACGGATTATCTAGTTTTGGCAATAGATTAGATAAGGCTAATGAAATGATAATGGCATTTACCGATAGTAAAATATTGGCTTTGGTATCTGCAATATCACTCAACGTAATATGGTTTCTTAAAGTAACACGGAACATTGTTTCAATTCCACGCTCCGGCAGTCTTGCTTTATCCTTTTTTAAAGCCAGCTCCTCTGCCTTCTTTTCGTTTTTCTTCTTTTCCTTTTCTTGTTTGTTTAAACTCTTAAACAAAGAAGCCAAGTTTTTGTCCTTACCTCCTTGCCAATTTTCCAAAGCAAAATCTGTATAATATCTGTGATGCTTGGTAAAGAAAGAAATATTTTCTTTTATCCACTCAATATCATCATAACGCTTATCCTGACTCAATTCCCATTCTCTTCGCAACAACTCACCTACCTCAGAATAATCTTTATCTTTAAAATGAGCGCAATCTGCATCCCTAATCACTCTCTCTAGATGATTCAAAGGTTCATATCCCATTTTTGTTGCCATGATCAAATGAGAAACCCCATCAATAAAATCATCTGCAACGTCATGACTTTTCAAAAACTTTGTAGCAGTCTCTACACTTAGCTCCTCATGGTTTTTTATAGACTTTGTATAGCCGGTATCATGAAACCAAGCCGCCATAATCAATTTGTTGGCATCTTCTTCTCCAATTTGCTCACCTTCTATAATCTCTTTCGTTGCAGCAACCACACGTTGTGTATGCCCTAGATTGTGATATAAAAAGTGATGTTTTAGCTCATTATTCAGTAAAGAAGAAACATGTTTTTCGGCTTCTAAAAGTAAAGTCTCCATACAAAGATTATTTGTTACGAATTTAGGAATAAAATTAACGTCTTATCGAATTTGTAAGATTTGCCTTTGCAAAACGTCTAATCAGTCGTACTTATTATAGTTAAATTTCAATAAATTTATTACGTTAAATTATTTCTCATGATCACATGGAAAGATGTCATTCATTTTGCCGTGAATGGCAACTCTACCCCAGATAAAAGGGTAGAAAAAACAGATGAAGAATGGAGTAAGTTATTAACTCCAGAACAATTTAGAATCACACGTTTAAAAGGAACCGAACGTCCTTTTTCCGGTGAGTTATGTTCTATCTTCGAAGAAGGAACATACAGTTGCATTTGTTGTAACACACCGTTATTTGATTCTACGATCAAATTTAATTCAAGCTCAGGGTGGCCAAGTTTTACGCAACCCATCAAAGAGAATGCAATTAAATATGAAAGAGATACTTCGCACGGAATGGTTCGTGTAGAAGTAATGTGTAATACCTGTGATGGTCATTTAGGACATGTATTTCCTGACGGACCGGAACCAAGCGGGTTGCGCTATTGTATCAATTCAGAATCAATGAAGTTAATCAATTAATAGGTCATTGCGAATCCGAACTGGATGAAGCAATCTTTTCATTGAGATTACTTCGTTTCATTCGTAATGACAGGTTTAAAATATGAGTAAGAACACACAAATAGCCACATTTGGCGGAGGATGTTTTTGGTGTACAGAAGCCATCTTCTTAGAGGTAAAAGGAATTGAGAAAATAGTATCCGGATATTCCGGCGGAAATGCTCCCGGCAAACCCACGTATCGTGAAGTTTGTTCAGGATTAACAGGGCATGCAGAAGTTATTCAGGTAACTTTTGATGCTGATGTAATTTCGTATATGGATGTGTTGATCATTTTTATGACCACACACGACCCAACACAATTAAATCGTCAAGGAGCCGATGTAGGAACACAATACCGTTCTGTGATCTATTATCATAACGAAGAACAAAAAGAAACTGCAGAATCTGTAGTACAAGAACTAGCTTCGTATTTTGATCAAAAGATCGTAACAGAAATTAGTCCTTTAGATATTTTCTACGAAGCAGAAGAGTATCACCAGGATTATTACAGAAATAATCAGCAACAAGGATATTGTAGCTTTGTAATTACACCAAAACTGCAAAAGCTGAGAAAGCTGCATGCAGATAAATTAAAATAACAAGCACGTTTATATTCATCCCTTTGAGAGAATTATAGAGGTGTTTAAGTAAATGAAAGTTAATTTTTTGAATATTAAATTATATGGCGCAGACAGATGCCATAAAACCCAACATTATATGCGCTTCTTTGAGGCGCATATGTTGGATTTCGAGTTTTTAGATGTAGAAAAGAATGAGGATCATGCCGAAGAATTGAGAAACCTCTATACTAATAGAAGGTTGAATTTCCCAACCATAACGATCAATTCCAAAAAGTTGAGAAATCCTTCTGATCAAGAACTTACCAAATGGATTGACAAATTACAATGAACATAGATATTAAAAATCATTTTACAGAAAACTTACCTGGCGATTCTAACTTAGAAAATAGCAGACGTCAGGTACTAGAATCTGTGTACTCTTTTGTAACACCTATTAAAACATCTGAACCTAAACTTCTTCATGTTTCTAAAGAAATGCAGAATAGATTAGGTTTTTCAGATAAAGATGTAGACTCACAAGAGTTCTTAGATTTTGTAACCGGAAATTCTGTACTGCCAAATTCCAAACCTTTCGCCATGTGTTATGGAGGACATCAATTTGGCCATTGGGCAGGACAATTAGGAGATGGAAGAGCCATCAATTTAGGTGAAATCAATGATTGGGCTATTCAATTAAAAGGAGCCGGCCCTACTCCTTACTCAAGAAGTGCAGATGGATTGGCCGTATTGCGATCTTCTATAAGAGAATACCTATGCAGCGAAGCCATGTACCATTTGGGAGTTCCTACAACTAGAGCTTTGTCTTTGAGTTTGACCGGAGATAAGGTTTTGCGCGATATGATGTACGATGGAAACTCGGCTTATGAAAAAGGTGCTATTGTTTCTCGTGTTTCTCCTTCTTTCTTACGTTTTGGAAATTATGAGATATTTTCTGCCAGAAATGACATAAAAAACCTGAAGATCTTAATCGATTATACGATCAAAACTCATTTTTCGGAATTGGGAGAGCCCGGTAAAGAAACCTATCTGAAATTCTTTCAAGAAGTAACAGACAGAACTTTAGACATGATCATTCACTGGCAACGAGTAGGCTTTGTACATGGAGTTATGAACACGGATAATATGTCTATTCTAGGGTTGACCATCGATTATGGCCCTTATGGTTGGTTAGAAGGTTTTGATTTTGGTTGGACACCCAACACAACAGACAGGCAACACAAAAGATATCGATATGGGAATCAACCCAATATTGGATTGTGGAACTTATATCAGTTAGCCAATGCCTTATTCCCATTGATCGAAGATGCAGAGCCTTTGGAGACAATTTTGGAAAGTTACAAAACCAACTATGAGGTCAAATCACAAAACATGATGCGTTCTAAACTAGGCTTAGTCACAGAGCAAAACACTGATATTGATCTAATCATGGCTTTAGAACACAATTTGCACGCTTCTGAAACTGACATGACCATCTTTTTCAGAAAACTAAGTAATTTCAAAAAAGAGACCCCGGAAGAAGGAATTCAACTCATTCAAGATGCTTTTTATGTTCCTTCTGAAATCAAAGACCACGTGTTAACTCAATGGAATCAGTGGTTTACAGACTATGCAGATCGATTGAAAGATGAGACACTTTCTTACGACCAACGAAAGGAACAAATGAACAAAACCAATCCCAAATATGTCTTACGAAACTATATGGCACAAATGGCGATTGACAAAGCAGATAATGGCGACTATACGCTCATTGAAGAGTTTTACCAGCTCTTAAAAAAACCATACGATGAACAACCGAATTCTGAACAATGGTTTGCCAAAAGGCCTGAATGGGCCAGACACAAAGTCGGTTGCTCTATGCTGTCTTGTAGTTCATAAAAACTCATTGTCGTTCCGACCAAAGTGGAGGAATCTCATCTTATAATAAATGCTTTAAAAGAGATTTCTCGACTTCGCTCGAAATGACAGCAAAACACTAACAAAATGAAAGCAATTTGGAATAACACAGTTATCGCAGAAAGTGATGAAACCGTTGTTGTAGAAAACAACCATTACTTTCCTGCCGACAGCATCAAAAAAGAATTCTTTAAGTCCAGTGACCTGCATTCAGTTTGTCCATGGAAAGGGCAAGCATCATACTACCATGTAGATGTAGATGGAAATAAAAACGACAATGCCGCTTGGTATTATCCGCAAACCTCAGAACATGCAAAGCACATAGAAGGTTATGTAGCCTTCTGGAGAGGAGTTAAAGTTGAAAAATAAGCTGCAAAAAATTGGATTTGGTGGTGGTTGTCATTGGTGTACCGAAGCCGTATTTCAATCACTCATCGGAGTTGCAGAGGTAGCTCAAGGTTTTATTGCATCCACAGGAAATGAAACTTCATTTTCTGAAGCTGTAATTGTGCATTTTGACCCTCAACAAATCTCTTACAAGGAATTGATCGAGATTCATTTGTACACACACAAAAGCACTAGCGAACACTCGATGCGTACGAAATACAGATCTGCAATCTACTTCTTTAATGAAGCGCAAGAAACTCTCATTACAGAGATTCTCAAAGAGACGCAAAAAGATTTTGAAAAAAAGATCATCACCAAAGTTTTACCTTTTTATGATTTTAAGTTTTCGGATCAGATGTTTCATAATTACTATTATAACAATCCGAAAAAGCCTTTTTGCGAAACCTATATCAACCCTAAACTTTCGCTCTTAATGCAAAAGTTTAGCAAAAACATCAACCCAGAAAAAATAACACCTAGGGAACCAGTATTATGAAAACGATCAAACTCAATATCCCAAACAGTAAAGGATTGCATTTGAATGCCTTCTTAGAATTACCGGCAAATCAAAAACCTAACTACTATGCCATTTTTGCCCACTGTTTTACCTGTAGTTCCAGTTTAACAGCCGTAAGAAATGTTAGTCGTTCACTTGCCAAAGATGGTTTTGGCGTGGTTCGTTTCGATTTTACAGGCCTTGGAAGAAGTGAAGGTGAGTTTGCCGACAGTCATTTTTCTGCCAATGTAGAAGATCTTATTGATGTACATGAATACATTAAAACCAATTTTGGAACTCCCAATTTATTGGTTGGACATTCTTTGGGCGGAGCTGCTGTGTTGGTAGCTGCTTCTATGTTGGACGACATTAAAGCTGTTGCAACTATTGGAGCTCCTGCAACTGTAGATCATGTAAAACACCTGTTCTCTCATGGAACTGAGAGTCTTCCTGAAAAAGGAAATGTAGAAGTAAACATTGGTGGCAGACCTTTTAACATCAACAAAGAGTTTGTAGAGAATTTTGACAAAACAGACCTTCCTAAGATCGTTAAAGAGTTAAGAAAACCATTACTGATCATGCACGCTCCTTTTGATAAGATCGTAGGTATTGAAAATGCGCAAAAGTTGTATACACAAGCCCATCATCCAAAGAGCTTTGTTTCTTTAGATGGTGCAGACCATTTGTTATCTGATTCAAAAGACAGCCAGTATGCCGGAAAAGTTATTGGAACTTGGGTTCAACGTTATTTTCCTGCAAAAGAAAATACAATGTTAGATACTGAAGGAGAAAAATTGATCGGGCATTTGAATTTGATTGAAGATAATTTTACAACTTATTTGCAAACCAAACATCATGCTTTGGTAGCAGACGAACCGGAATCTGTTGGAGGCGACAATTTTGGTCCTTCTCCATACGATTTGCTGAATGCTTCTGTAGCTGCTTGCACGGTTATGACTCTTAAAATGTATGCTCAACGTAAAGGATGGGATCTACAAGAGGTATTTGTATACATTACCAACTCCAAGAAGCATAGTGATGACTTGGGAATAGACACAGAAAATCCCGGTTATTTAGATCACATGAGCAAAAAATTAAAATTTGTTGGTAACTTAGATGCAAAACAAAAACAACGATTAAAAGAAATTGCATCTCGTTGTCCGGTACACAGAACTTTGGAAAAAGGAGTTGTATTTGACACAATGGTAATTGAAGAATAAGTTATTAAATTGTCTTCTCGAGCGGAGTCGAGAGACAATTTATATTTAAAATAAAGAGGATCTCGACTCCGCTCGACCTGACAAGCTATCACATTTTGAAAAACCAAACTTTACTCGACAGGTTTTTGTCGATTCGAAAACATACGGAAGACATTTGCGCTGGCCTGAACAATGAAGATTATTCGGTACAGCCACAAGTATTTGTCTCTCCTCCTAAGTGGCATTTGGCTCATAGCACATGGTTTTTTGAGCAATTTGTTTTAGGTAATTTTGCCAAAAACTACAGTGTTTTTGATGAAGATTTTGCCTTCTTGTTCAATAGCTATTACAACAATGTAGGAAAACGTGTTTTGCGTCCTAACAGAGGGTTGATGACCAGACCTTCTGTAGAGAAGGTATATGAATATCGTGCATTTGTAAATGAAAAGATGACAGAATTCTTGGCTTCTGACCTTTCTAGAAATGTTGCAGATATCATAGAAATAGGCCTACAACACGAGCAACAGCATCAAGAGTTGATGCATTATGATATCAAATATATTCTAGGAAATCAGGCTACTTTTCCCAGTATTGAAAACAACTTTGATTTTTCTCAAAAGAACATACCCTTAAAGTTTATTTCGTTTGAAGAAGGTGTATATGAAATTGGTCATCAAGGTGACAATTTTTGTTTTGATAATGAACTGGGGAGGCACAAAGTATACGTTAATTCCTTTGAAATTGCAGATCGATTGATCACCAATCAAGAATACATAGAATTCATAGAAGCAGGAGGATATCAAGACTTTAATCTATGGCATGCAGAAGGATGGGATTTTGTACAACAGAACGAACTTAAAGCACCATTGTATTGGCATCAGGTAGATGGAGAATGGCATCATTACAATCTCCATGCTTTTGAAAAAGTAAACCCAAACGAAGTTGTAAAACACATCAGCTTTTATGAAGCTAGTGCCTTTGCCGCGTGGAAAGACATGCAACTCCCTACTGAGTTTGAATGGGAAGTTGCAGCAGACCAACTCGATTGGGGAAAACTTTGGGAGTGGACCAATAGTGCTTATTTACCCTATCCAAATTTTCAAAAAGCAGAAGGTGCTTTAGGAGAATACAACGGAAAATTTATGATCAATCAAATGGTATTGCGCGGAGCCGCTTTATCAACCTCAAAAAATCACAGTAGAAAAACCTACCGAAATTTCTTCCATCCAGATATGAGATGGTTGTATTCGGGCATTCGATTAGTAAAACATGGATGAAACATTCGCACAAGATGTGCTAGAAGGCCTATCGGCTAAACACAAATACTTATCATCAAAATATTTTTATGACGACAACGGCAGCAGGATCTTTCAAGAGATTATGCATATGCCGGAGTATTACCTGACAGATAGTGAATTTGAAATCTTGTCCTTGCAATCAAAACAGATTATAGACACGGTTGGCTTTGCTCAACCTTTTAATATTATTGAGTTAGGAGCCGGCGATGGTTTTAAAACCTTCAAACTACTTGAACATTTGGTCAATGAAAATGTTGCATTTCATTATGTCCCTATTGATATTTCACAAGAAGCTATTGATACTCTTTCCGACAAATTATTAGAGCGATTGCCTAATTTATCTATTCAAGCAAAAGTGGGTGATTACTTTGAAGTCTTAAATGACTTAAAGCAAGACAACACACCTAGTTTACTACTCTTTTTGGGAAGTAATATTGGAAATTACATCGAAGTAGAAGCCAATAAACTACTAAGTCTCTTCAATCAAAACATGAAAAAAGGAGACAAACTCCTCATTGGTGTTGATTTGAAAAAGAATCCTCTTATTGTTCAAAAAGCGTATTTGGATGATGGCGGAATCACAAAGAAATTCAACTTAAACTTACTCTTACGTATCAACAGAGAATTGGAGGCTGATTTTAAAATAGATGATTTTGATTTTTATAGTTTTTACGATCCTGATACAGGTGATGTTAAGAGCTATATTGTAAGCCTCCGTAATCAAAAGGTTAATATTAAAAAGCTCAATAGAACCATAGACTTTCGTTACGATGAACTGATTTGGACAGAGCTTTCAAAGAAATACTCATTGGAAGAACTTAAAGAATTAGCTGAAGTTAATGGTTTTACAATTCAGCAGAACTTTTTGGATTGCAAACATTACTTTGTAGATAGTTTATGGGAAAAATAAATACAATTGACAACAATCAGTGATCAATAGTCAGTTTTCAGTTACCAAGAATTCTTGATTCATGAGAATTGTTAATTGATTATTGTACAATTGACCAGTAGTCCAACAAAATACCACCTATATCCTATTTTACTATACCTTTTATTTGTTACTTTTAATGTATCAACCAATTCCAAGAGACTTATGAAGTATGTACAAAAGGTTTTAATGCTTGCAGGTACTTTTTTATTTATCACCTGTGCTACTTATCAACCACAATACAACCAACAACCCATTGGTATTCAGGATCAAAAAGAAGTTTCACATATCTTTTATCTTATAGGTGATGCCGGTAATTCTGCTGATAGAAATGGAACTCCTGCCTTGGCAGCACTGAAGAACGAATTAAGCAGTGCAGACAAAAACGGAACGCTCTTGTTTTTGGGAGATAATATATATCCGAAAGGTTTAGAGAAAAATCAGCTATCTAAAGATCGTTTGGATGTACAGATCGATCTAGGAAAAGCCTATGCCGGAAGAACAATTTTCATTCCCGGAAACCATGATTGGTATAGTGGAATGGATGCTTTGAAAGATCAAGAGAAGCGCGTAGAAAAAGCATTGGGTAAAAATTCTTTCTTACCAGAAAATGGGTGCCCTATTGAAAAAGTTAATATTTCTGATGATATTGTTTTGATCATTGTTGATTCGCATTGGTATGTAACCAACTGGGACAATCATCCGAAAATAAACGACGATTGCGAGATCAAAACCCGTGCAAAGTTCTTTGATGAATTTAAAAGCTTGCTCAAAAAAGCACAAGGAAAAACAGCCATTGTTGCCATGCACCATCCTTTATTTACTATGGGATCCCATGGAGGAAACTATTCTTTTGGAAGTCACTTAAAACCTCTTCCTATCTTAGGAAGCATCAAAAACATTTTGAGAAAAACTTCCGGGATTTCTAATGCTGATCTGCAGAATAAAAAATACAACGAGTTAAAGAAGCGCATTGTTAACCTAGCACAGCAAAATGAGAAAACCATTTTTGTTTCCGGGCATGAACATAGTTTACAATACATAGTAGAAGACAATATTCCTCAAATTGTAAGTGGATCAGGATCTAAGGAAAATCCTACTCGCTTGACCAAATCAGGCTTATATGCAGAAGGAAAACAAGGATATGCGAAATTGATCATTTACGAAGACGGTTCTTCTCATGTTCAGTTCTTTACTGTTGATAAGAAAAATCCTAGTTTTGAAACTACAGTAATCAACCCGAATAAGCCTATGCAATTGATCGCATATCCTGATCAATTTCCAAGTTCAAAAACAGCTTCTATCTACACTCAAGAAGAAGTAAATAAAGGAGGGAGTTACAAATTCTTTTGGGGTGATCGCTACAGAAAGTATTATGGAACGGAAGTAAAAGCACCAACTGTAAGTTTAGATACTTTGTTTGGAGGATTAGAACCCGTTAGAAAAGGAGGAGGTAATCAATCTAAATCATTACGATTAAAAGACAAAGACGGTCGTGAGTTTGTCATGAGAGCTTTGCGTAAAAATGCAGTTCAGTACTTGCAAGCTGTAGCATTCAAAGACCAATATATAGAAGGTCAGTTTAACGATACTTACACGCAAGGGTTGCTACAAGATGTTTTTACCGGAGCGCATCCGTATGCTCCTTTTGTAATAGGAACTTTGGCAGATGCTATTGGTGTATATCATACCAACCCTGTATTGTACTACGTTCCTAAACAAAATGCTTTGGGAATGTACAATGCCGATTTTGGAGACGAACTATATATGATCGAAGAACGAGCTTCTGACGGTCATGGTAATCAACAAAGTTTTGGATATTCTAATGAATTGATCAGTACTGACGATATGCTCAAAGAGATTCATAAAGATGAAGACAAGATAGTAGATGAAAAAGCATACATCCGAGCACGTTTGTTTGATATGTTGATTGGTGATTGGGATCGTCATGAAGATCAATGGCGTTGGGCAAAATTCAAAGAAGGAAAGAAAACAATATACAGACCTGTTCCTCGTGATCGCGATCAAGCTTTCTCTATCATGGCAGATGGTTTTCTGTTAGGTTTTGCTACCAGAGTAATGACCACATTGTCTTTAATGCAATCTTATGACGAAGATCTAAGAGACGTTCCTGGATTCAACTTAGAGCCTTATCCTTTAGATATGGCCTTGATCAATGAAGCTGTAAAAGCGGATTGGGATGCCGAAGTAAAACTGATTGTAAACAATATTACAGATGAGGTTATTAATAATGCTTTTGCTCAATTTCCAACTGAAGTAAATGATGAGACCATTCAAGAGATCAAACGTAAATTAAAAGGACGTAGAGCCAATCTTCAAAAGATCTCAGATACTTATTTCAAACACATGAACAAGTTTCAGGTGGTAAAAGGTACTGATAAAGATGATTGGTTTGATGTAGAGCGTATGCCAAACGGGCAAACCAAAGTAACGGCATACCGCATCAAAAAAGGAAAGAAAAGTGATGTGATTCATCAGAAGGTATACGACAGAAAGCACACTCGTGAAATTTGGATCTATGGACTGGATGATGACGATCAGTTTGTGGTAAAAGGAAATGGGAATAACTACATCAAAGTTCGTATTGTAGGTGGGCAAAACAAAGACACCTACGACATTCAGAATGGAACAAAAGTCATTGTATACGATCACAAATCCAAGAAGAGTAAGTTTATTACCAACAAAGGAAAAAAGCGCTTAACGGATGATTACGAAACCAATGTATACGATCATAAAAAACTAAAATTAAATGCACGTCAGTTCTTACCAAGTATTGGAAGCAACCCGGATGACGGTTTAAAAATCGGAGCATCTCATACTTATATGTCTTATGGTTTTGAAAGAAATCCATTCACATACAAACACAACATTAGCGGAGCTGTTTATTTAGCTACCAGTGGTTTTGAGCTAAATTATAGTGGTGAGTTGGCCAATGTAGTTGGAAAAGCAAATCTGGGGATTGACGCTTCGTTTACCAGTCCTAATTTTGCAACCAATTTTTTCGGATTTGGAAATCAATCTATCAACCCACAACCGGATAATGATGCTATTGATAGAGATTTCAACAGAGTAAAAATGCGTCAATTACGTTTTGGCACTTCGCTCTTATGGAAAGGAGATCTAGGGTCTTTGGTTCGATTGGCAGCAACTTATGAAGCTATTGAAGTAGAGCGTACTACCGGACGATTTATTGAAACAGCTTTTGGAGCCAATAATCCTGTCTTTAACAATCAGAACTTTATTGGAGGAGAGTTCAGTTATCATTTTGCCAATACAGATAATGCTGCTTTCCCTACTTTAGGCATGAAAACAGATTTGATCTTGGGATACAAATCCAACATCGATGAGTCTAGAGGTTTTGGATACTTCAAACCTTCCATTGCATTTGATTATAAATTAACTGATAACGGACGTATTGTTTTTGCCACGAAATTAGGTGGGCAAATCAATTTTGGTGATGATTTTGAATTCTATCAAGGAGCACGTTTAGGTGCGCGTAACGGATTGCGTGGATATCGTTTTGATCGTTTTATCGGAAAGAGTTCTTTCTACCAAAGTTCCGACATTCGCATCAATGTAAAGAAATTTAAAACCGGATTATTGCCGCTAACTATCGGATTATACGGTGGGTTTGACTACGGTAAGGTTTGGGCTGATAGTTTACCTACAGGAGATTGGAATACTTCAGTAGGTGGAGGTTTTATCTTTGATGCAGCAGATCTAATGTCGGCCAGTATCGCAGCATTTAACAGTGATGACGGAATGCGAATTGCCTTTGCTATTGGATTCGGGTTTTAAAAATTAATATGATTTTATTTGATGTCTAAATATCTCAAGTTTCTTAGAAGGGCAACTATTAAATCGATAGTTTTCAACTTAAAATATCTTCCCTTTCGGTAAGCGATTAAGTTTCCTTTTTTGATTTCCGGCAAAGATGATCAAAGAAGGTATTCACTGGGAAATGTAATAGCTTTGTATTATGATAAAAAAACTATTTAAATATCGATTTCTCATCTTTTTCACCAGTCAGTTATCAATCTTATTTGGTTCACTGATCTTTCCTCCTTCATTTTTTGAAGAGGTTTTGGTACCAATATTATTTCTAATCAATATCGCTTCAGGAATTTTGATGATCTCTAAGACCAAAGTTCTTTTTTGGCTGTATTCCTCTTTGTTTATCATCTCTCTGGTAGTATATGGTCTAGATATTGTTCAGCGAAACGATGTGGAATCGAATTTTGGAATCCGACTCGTTGTTTACTTTATCTTTTATGCTTCGGTTTCCATTAGTATTATCCGACAAGTATGGAGAGCAAAGCGAGTAAATAGAAATGTAATTGTGGGATTGATGAGTGGCTATATTTCATTAGGATTCATTGCTTTCTTCATGTTCTCATCCATCGAATTATACCAACCGGGGTCTTTTGCAGGAATTACAGAACAAGGATTTGATCTTGCTAATAAATTAGATTCCTTGTTGTATTACGCGTACATCACCATGCTTACCATTGGATATGGAGATATTGTTCCCATTGCTCCTATCGCTCAAAAAGCAGCTATATTGGTTGGTTTAATGGGGCAATTTTATACGGTAATCATTACAGCCGTAGTGGTAGAGAAATACATCAAGCATTCTTCTAAAGATTAGTATTTCTATATCTCAAAAAGTCTACTACGATTCTAAAAATGAGTCTATCGAAGCGTATGCAGCAGCCTCGACAAACTCAATCTAATTTTGTTATTATTTTTTAAAATATGCTTGTACCGTATCATAGATTTTTTTGGCTCCTGTGAATGTAGGATCTACATCTTCTTGTTGCCCATCTTGACCATGATCGTTATCTAAACGCCAACTAAACATACCTCCCAATTCATTTTGCAAAGCATATAAAGTCCAGCTTTCTGTGTTAGCCAGTGAAGTTTGATAGATTCCATTTTCAGTACTTACACCTCCCATAATTATACTCTTTTCTATTCCTTTGGAAGTCCAAGGAGAAACGTCATTTGGAGTTCCTGAAGACGAGTAATCTTGGAATTCTAAGTATTGCACGTACTTGTTAAAGATATTTACAGCTCCTTTTCCGTATAAATATTCCGGACCATTACCCGGCCAAGGTACAGAAACTGCAATTCCCAATCCTTTTTTGTCAAACTCTGAACTCAATTGTTCTATCAAAGTAGGTACTTGTTTCATTACCGTTAGATCTTCTGCATCTATTGAGATTCCTTTGTACCCGTTGGTAGACAACCAATCGGCAATGTTTACAGAAGAACGGTTATTATTGTTCTTATTGTCATTAACAGCATCTACAATTCCTGTGCTTCCCAAGCCTGCATAGATTTCTACTCCGTTGTTGGTTTGTGAAAGAATCTGACTTTTTACCTGATCGGCATATTTACCGGTCATATGCACACTATAACCTCCGGTTCCTATTTCTGCCAATTCTCCGAAAGCCAAATTATAGCGAGTTGCATAGTTTAAAGGAACTTTTTTATCGACAAGATTTTGTAACCCTGTTGCGTTCCATGTATCGTACCAAGTTGCGATTTGAAAGTTTGCCATGATGTAAAAGTTTTAAGTTAATAGCATTTAAAACTACTGATCAACAGAGATGTAACTGAGCGTATAAATACGTGATTTTAAAAATGGTTAGGAACCCCAACATAAAAAAACCCGAACAAATGTTCAGGTTTTCTCTATGTATATTTAAAGAAGTTTTACACCTCTCTCATAGCCCATAATTCTCCTTCTCCTTGGTATCCGTCTTGTAACCACATCTTATCAAAGGCATGACTTAATGTTTTTCCGGTTTCTCCTCCTAGACAGTTGAAAGAAACATTTCCATTTCCGTGGTTTACCATTTCCCACTGTTCTCCTTCTCCTTGATTTCCGTCTTGTAACCAAAGTCTACCAAAAGCATGACTTAAGTATTTTCCGGTTTCTCCTCCTGTACAAGCCAAAGCTACTCTGTCTCCACCTAAGTTTTCAAGAACAAAAACTTCTCCTTCTCCTTGAACTCCGTTTTGCAACCATACTCTATCTAAAGCGTGGCTTAAGTACTGTCCTTTTTCAGCTCCAAGAGCTTCTAATGTAATACGCATAATTAAAATTTTTAGTTGATTATTTTCTTTTTCTTACTCTATTCATAGGCTTTTCAGAGTCCGCCTGATATCAAAAAAATTTAAAATCCCCCATCTTTTTTGATGTCACACAAATTTCTCTGAACACAAAGACCTTTCCTAGAGTAGAACAACCTGTTTTGAAAAAACAGGTAGAAGTACCTGACGATCAAACGAATTGTGATTCATAAGCACCAACATCTTACTACAAAAGAATTCTCAACCACAACCAAAAAAGTCAAAATACTTGTTTCCAGTAAAATACCTAAGTAAAAACACCCCATTTTTTATCCAAGGACTAATACGCTTACATCCGGTATTGTTTTGACCTACTTTTATTTTGATCGGGAACACCCCGAAAAGAACAAGTTTAATTATTAAAATATTTTGCAATCATGGCAACACCTAATTCACATGAAGATATACTCGCCTTAGGAGAAGGAAGAGTCGTTTTTGAAGGAACATATTCCTTCCACACACCAGGATCAATCAACGCACCACAAGGAACTTTTACCTTAACCATTTCTGAAGTTGGAGAATTAAAAGCTTCAGGAAAAATGGAAATCACCACTCTTTGGGGAACCACAACGCATACATCATTAACTTACAATGGTGTAGCAGAGTTCAACGGAAGCACAGGATATACAACTGTAAACGGAATAGGAAGTGGAACCATGACCTACGACTTCAACAAAAAGAGACATGTTGTAGCAAATGTAAATATCTCCTTAAAACCGGGAATGAGAGAAGGAGAAGTAACCATACAAGGGTTTGGAGAAGATATGCCTTGTGTGTTAACCAAAATGGAAATTGACGACCTACCAAGGTAATCAACGATCTAGATAAATAAAAAGCCTTTGAATTTCAAAGGTTTTTTTATTTCAACTCCAATCGATACAAATTTCTTCCTCTGCTTGTACCTCTTTCATCTTCATCGGCAACAAATAAGGTAGTATCGTTTTTAAAGGTCACAGATTCTTTTTGAGAGGAATGATCAAACGGATATTCTGTAGCTGTTCCTGAAAAGAAATTATCTCCTGTAAAACCACTAAACACCCAAGCCGATTTGTGATTGATCAACACTACTTTGCTTCCATCACGCGTAATGTCTGCTCCGGTAATCCAACAGTATTTTTCTCCACAAGTAGTAAAATCAGCAATGCGTTGTGCAGGAAACACCCCATAGCTTTCAGCAGGTTTGTAATCCTGTATATTAGGCACACGATACAAGAATGTTCTTCCTATTTTGTTCTTTACACGACTCTTGGTAAACACATAAAAACTTCCTTTCCAAGCAAAAAAACCTTCTACATCGTAGTATTTCTTTTTAGGAGGGAATTTCTTTTGCTCAGGAAACGAGAAATAGATCTTTTCTACCTGAATTTTCTTTTTGCTCTTTAAATCTTCCTTTTTAATCTTTAGAATGCGTAGATCTTTTCGATCGTTTGCATTGTTTCCAAAATCACCTACATACAAATTCCCTTCCTCATCCATGGTAATGTCTTCCCAATCGTTATTAGCTGCATCGATCTTTAGCTCTCGTAAGACTTTTCCTTGTTCTGTGATCAAAAACACAGAAGGTTTGTTCCCACTGTCGTTCAACATCCAAAAAGCGTCTTCATTAGCATCGTATTGAATTCCGGAAACTTCTTCCATCAATCCTGGAAGTTTGGTCTTTACTTCTAACTGCCCAAAGTTTTCACAACTTGTAAAAAAGAGTAAAGTGAATAGAAGTAAAGAAAAAGGCAAGATTCTATTTTTCATAAATACAAAAATAGGAATCTATCTTGTAGATTTTACCACAAGTTAGATTCCTAATAATTCTTTAACAGAAAATTATGTGCTTGTATTGAGTTACCAGCCTCCTGAGGCTCCGCCTCCGCCAAAGCTTCCTCCGCCAAAGCCGCCTCCGAAACCACCACCAAAACTTCCGCCTGATGATCCTCCGCCAAAGCCGCCACGACCCAGGTTGCTTAAAATAATGGCATCCATAATGGTTCCGGCTGCCGATCTTCTTCCTCCACGTCCGCCACCTCTTCCTCTAGAAAAAATCAGTATGAAAATGATGACTATAAAAAGTAAGGTTCCTACAAACCCTATTTTATCTCGTTTATTAGATCTTTTGTTTCCACGATCTTCTTTGAACTCACCGTTTAGTACTTCAAAGATTCCATCGGTACCACGATCCAATCCTGTATAATATCTATTTCGTTTAAATTCTGGAATAATACGTTGCTCGATGATGCGTTTCGACATCAGATCGGTCAATCTTCCTTCTGTTCCTTTTCCGGTAGAAATGGCAATTTTTCGATCTTGATATGCCATCAGAACCAAGATCCCATTGTCTTTTCCTTTCTGTCCAATGCCCCATTTCTCACCCCAATTAGCTCCTAAGTAGTTGATGTTTTCTCCTTTTGTAGAATTGATAATTACAACTACGATCTGAGTAGAAGTTGAATCGGAATAACGAATGAGTTTTCTTTCCAACTGTCTAGATTCAGAAGAGCTTAATAGGTTTACATAATCATAAACGCTGGTCTGCTTACTAGGCTTTTTAGGAATGTCGTATTGTGCATGGGAAATTCCTACAAATAGAAATCCCATTAATAATAGTAAAACTATCTTTTTCATGAGCTTTTTGAGATTTCGTTTGACAATTCATCTATATCGTCTGACTGATATGGGAAGTGCGCTTTTAACTCCTGACCTGCTTGCAAAATTCCTTCTACAATTCCGGTTTTAAAGTCACCCTTTAAGAAATGTCCTTGCATGATATTCTTCGTCTGCTCCCAAAAATCATCTGCTACAACATTGTTGATCCCTTCATCGCCTAAAATCACAAATCTGTGATCATTTACGGCTATATAGATTAGCACTCCGTTGCGAAGCTCTGTCTTATGCATTCCTAAATTGGCAAAGACTTCCTGAGCATACTCGTAATGATCAAAATCTGTATGTGCCTCAATGTGCACACGAATCTCACCGGACGTATTCTTTTCTGCTTCTTTAATTGCTGCTACAATGGCTTTCTCATCTTCTTGAGAAAGAAAGTGTTCAAATTCAGACATTACTACTTCTTCTTATTAAAATCAAAGTTTACATCTGGTGCATTTTCTGATCCTGGTTTCGATTTGTACAACGGTAAACCTTCAAAGCCTGATATTCCTGCAACTACTCTATAAGGTATTTTATTAATGTATATATTATATTCTCCTGCAGTATTATTATATCGATCTCTTGCAACATTGATTCTATTTTCTGTTCCTTCTAATTGACTTTGTAGTTCCAAGAAATTCTGACTCGCTTTTAAGTCAGGATATCTTTCAACAGCTACTAATAACTTAGATAATGCTCCCGTTAATCCTGATTGAGCCTGTTGAAACTGAGCTAAATTTACTCCAGATAAATTACTTGCATCTACTGTTACAGAAGTAGCTTTCGCCCTAGCATTGATCACCTCTGTTAAAGTAGATTTTTCAAAATCTGCAGCTCCTTGCACTGTTTTTACCAAATTACCAATAAGATCATTTCTCCTTTGATAAGAACTCTCTACATCAGCCCAAGATTTCTGAGCTTGCCCCTCCATATCTATCATTTTATTAAATACTCCTACTCCCCAAAATCCTACTATAGTTATGAGTCCTATAATAATTATTAATGGCAACCATTTTTTCATTTGTTCTTTGTTTTTATGTTAGTTAATTGCTTTTATAATGAGGTCCCTCCATCTAAAATAAGGGTTTGACCTGTCATAAATTTTGTTTGATCGGATGCCAACCACACAATTGCATCGGCAATTTCTTTGGCGTCTCCGTATCGTTTCATCGGAATGATACTCTTTAGCATGGTATCCATATCAGGTCGGGCAGACAGTAATTTATCCAACAATGCAGATTCTGTGTATCCCGGACATACGGCATTGATTCGAATGCCTGTTTTGGCATATTCTAAGGCCGCTGATTTGGTCATTCCAACAACTGCAAATTTACTAGCTGAATAGGATAAATTGTTTATCGAAGCCTTTAATCCTGCTAAAGAAGCTACATTTACAATATTTCCGGAGCCTTGCTTGAGCATTTGTTGCAAAGCTAGTTTCATTCCGTAAAAAACTCCGGTTTGGTTCACAGCAATTACAGCTTCCCAATCTTCCAATGTATGTTCAGCTGTTTTTAGCAATTGTTTTGGGCCTATTCCCGCATTGTTCACCATCACATCCAATCGGCCGAATGCTGTTACTGTATGCTGAATTAGGTTTTCTACTTCTTCGTATTGAGCAACATTCGCTTTTATAGGTAGCGATTCTCCGAAATTTGTTACAATTTCATCGGCTACTTTTTGTGCTTTTTCCAAATCGATATCAGAAACTACCACTTTGGCTCCAAAATGAGCAAAGTGCAGTGCCGTGGCTCTTCCAATTCCCGAACCGGCTCCGGTAACGATAACTACTTTGTCTTTTACTTGCATAAAATTTATTTTTTTGGTGATTGAGCGAAGTCGAAATCACATTACAGGTGTCTTCGACTTCGCTCAGACACCATTATCTACAAAATATTAAGCGTGAGTCTAATAAAGCTGAGGCTCTTAGTTCATGAGGGTAATCTTTGATCTGTGCCAGTTTGAAAAATTCATATTTGGTTGCATATTTAACAATCAACACCTCATCCCATAGGGCTTCATCTGCCGGGCCTAAAATTGTAGCCATTGGTTTTCCTTTAAAAATGATCTCTGCTTCTATATGTTCAAAGAAAGGCATGGCTGCTTCTAAATAGGCTTTGTAGGTTTCTGCTCCTGTTTTTCCTGTTTCTGAAACTACTTCTTTATAGTTTAAATAGTTCAGCATAAACACTGGTTGATCATCTGCAAAACTTTTTAATTGTTCTAAACCTTGTTCATTCAATTTCATAGTAAATATATTTACGTGTTGTTATTGCGATTCCGAGAATTGAGATAACTTCGTCATTACATTCCTCGTTATGACATTGTATTTAATCTATCGATTGTGCTTGTATGGCTTTCATTGCTAAATTACAACATAACTCTGAGGCTTTGTTCAAATTGGCAAAACGAGGATCGGTAGTCAACCCCTTGTTGTATCGATAATAGATTTGTTGAGCAATTACTGCAATCTTAAACAAACCAAAAGCATAGTAGAACACAATATTCTGAATGTCTTTTCCTGATTTTTGGGCATACAATTCAACCACTTTACTTCTGATAGGATTGCCTTCAAATATGGTTGGTGAAGGAATTCCTTGTTTTACAAAATCGTGATCTGTAGCTACTGTCCAATACCCTAAAGATGTTCCTAAATCCATAAGCGGATCTCCCAACGTGGCCATTTCCCAATCTAAAACTGCATTGATGTTTTTCCAACTAGCATCTTTAAAAACAACATTATCGTATTTGTAATCGTTGTGAATCAAACAGTGCTCGTATGTCTTAGGTTGATGTTCATCCATCCATTGCATTACCTTTTGTGCTGCCTGAACTTCTTCTGTAGCTGCTTTTAAATATTGTTTCCCCCAGTTGCTTACCTGACGTTCTACATATCCTTCCGGTTTTCCTAAATCAGACAATCCTACAGCATGATAATCCAGTTGATGTAATTCTACAAAAGTGTCTAGCCAAGAATGGGCAATAGTTTGATATGCATTGGGTGCTAAGTCTCTATTTTTTGCTTCTTTATAATTTAAGATGATTCCATCTACCTTTTCCATCAGGTAAAACTCACTTCCCAAAATAGAAGCATCATCTGTATAAGCATACATCTTTGGCACTTTAGAAAAACCTTTTTGTACTCCACTTTGTACTTTAAACTCACGACTCATATCGTGACCTCTTTTGATGGCTCCTACCGGAGGTTTTCTCAATACAAATTCTTTTTCTTCTATGCTGAGCAAATAGGTAAGATTGGAATAGCCGTGTGTAAATTGCTTTACATGTAAATCGCTTTGCATAGACTCGATCAATTCATTTTGCTGTAAAAACTGCTTGAGCGTTGCTTCGGGTAATTCTTCTCCTTTTCGTACGTGTTGATTACTCATTTTAAATTTTAACTATGCTCGTTCTCCATTTAAATCAAATGTAGCTAAATGCTGGTTTTTGGCATTCCAAATAGAACATTCAATTGTTGGGTTTTCTTTGGTTATTTTCTTCACATACTCAAAAGCTTCATTTTTAGATTCAAAAATCAAAAACACTTCTCCTCCTTGAGGAACTATATGTTTTGTTTTATCAATATTCAACACATGTCCGGTTGCATATTCAGCATGCAAAACAGCATATTGATTATCTTTTAAATTAGGCTTTTCCATATTTACGAATCAAGCTTTTTCCTAATTGATACATATGTACTTCATCCGGTCCGTCTGCCAAACGCAACATTCTGGCAATGGCATAATAGTGTGCCAATTGTGTATCCGGCCCAACACCTTTTCCTCCTAAAATCTGAATGGCTCTGTCAATAACTTTTAACGCCATATTGGGTGCTACTATCTTGATCATGGCTATCAAATCTTTGGCTTCTTTGTTGCCTTGTTTGTCCATTTTATCTGCCGCTGAAAGCGTAAGTAATCGTGCTTGCTCTATCTCGCATTGCGATTGCGCGATGTCTTGTCGTATACTGCTGTATTCGTAGAACTTCTTTCCAAAGGTTTCTCTTTCCAACGTTCGTTGCGACATCAATTCTAAGGCATATTGTGCCATTCCTACCAATCGCATACAGTGATGAATCCTACCCGGACCTAAACGTCCTTGGGCAATTTCAAAGCCTCTTCCTTCTCCTAAGATCAAGTTTTCTTTAGGAACACGAACATTGTTCAGTTGAATCTCTGCATGTCCTTCCGGCGAATCATAAAATCCTAATACGGATAAAGGGCGAACAATTTCCAATCCCGGAGTATTCATAGGTACCAAGATCATACTTTGTTGTTGATGACGATGTGCTTCCGGATTGGTTTTTCCCATTACAATAGCAACTTTGCAATGTGAATCCATTCCTCCAGACGACCACCATTTTCTTCCATTGATCACATACTCATCTCCATCTAAAACAATAGAGGTTTCAATATTGGTTGCATCGGATGATGCTACTTCGGGTTCTGTCATTAAAAAAGCAGAACGGATGTCGCCATTCATCAAAGGTTGAAGCCATTCTTGCTTTTGAGCTTCTGTTCCGTACTTCGCCAAAACTTCCATATTTCCGGTGTCGGGCGCAGAACAGTTGAATATCTCTGAGATCCAAATGCGTTTTCCCATGATCTCTGCTAAAGGAGCGTATTCTAGATTGGTCAATCCCGGGCTCAAGTTGCCATATTCTTTGGGCAGAAAGAGATTCCACAATCCGGCTTCTTTGGCTTTTTGTTTTAGCTCTTCTGTTTTGGGCCAGCGTTTCCAAAGATTCTCTGGGTTTTGTTGAAATGCATAAAACGCTGCTTCTACAGGAACAATATGTTCTTCTATAAAAGCATTGAGCTTTGCTTGTAATTCTAGTGATCTATTTGAGTATTCGAAGTTCATAATATTAGCCTCTATATCCTGTTATATTACCTCGTATTTCATATTCATCACATACATAGATTTCTTGGACTACTTTATCTTGTCTATCTAATTTCATATAATCTGATTTGCTCTTCACTTTGATGTATTTCTCTTTTTGATTTTTAAAACAAAGCATTGTTCCAAACTCAGAACTTCCCATATAACTATAGTCAGAAAACTTGCATCCAAAACAATTACGGAATGTAAACCTTGTTTTTATCTTCTTAAGGATTTTATTTGCCGCTCCTTCGAAATCATAATCCTCTCCAACAATTTTTTCTCCTAGTATATTCAAGGTTAATTGAGTCCAAACACTTTCTATAAAACCTCTCCCTAAACTTTTACCTGAATTTATTTTCATTTCCATTTCACTATAAATGATTTCTTCTGTTTCAAAATCAATTATTTGAACGGGTAAAAAAACTGTCATCTTGTATTCACATATTTCATAAGCAACACATTTTTCTCCACAAGAAATTTCATTTATAGAAAACTTCTCTTGTTTACTCCCTCTATACTCATTGTAATTCAACATTTCAAAGTCATGAAATGTTGATCCTTCAAATTTAAACCCATCCAACTCAAAAGTTAAATATTCATGATCGTTTTTAATCTCAACTTCAGTTGAATAATATTGGTTCTCAAAAAAAGCTTTGTATTGTATCGTTTTCATTTAACTTTTTTACCCAGAAATCATATATCCTCCATCGGCAGTATAAACTCCTCCTGTCATATAAGTTCCCGCATTGGAAGCTAGTAAGCAAGCCAAGCCCACCATTTCTTCCGGCTGCCCCATACGTCCGCTTGGAATGGATTTTTCTATTTTGTTCAACAGTTTTTCATTTTGCCACAAAGCTGCACTGAATTTGGTTTGAATCAATCCCGGACAAATAGCATTGGCTCGAATTCCATAACGTCCCCATTCTTTGGCTTGATTCTTTGTTAGCATCAACAAAGCAGCTTTACTTGTACTGTACAACCCCAAACCAAACCCTGGAGTTAATGCTTCTACAGAAGCAATATTGATGATACTTCCATTCTTATTGGCTTGCATATGAGGCAAAACTAAATTGGATAGTTCCCAAGGCGCTTTTACATTTACCTCCATGATCTTGTCAAAAATAGCCGAATCTGCATCTTCTATCGGTCCAAAAACAGGGTTGATAGCTGCATTGTTTACCAATACATCAATACGCCCAAAAGCCTCCATGGTTTTCTCTACCAAATTCTTTCGTTGGTCTTCTTTTCCAATATGACAGGCAATACCAATTGCTTCTAGTCCTTCTTCTGCAAATTCTTGCACTACTTCATTACAGGCTTCCTGACTTCTACTACTGATAACTACTTGCGCTCCTTTTTCTGCCAGACCTTTGGCAATGGCTTTACCAATTCCCTTACTCGATCCTGTAACGATCGCTACTTTTTCCTTTAAATTAAATTGATCCATTATTTCCTCTTTATCTTATGAACTCTAATTAAAAAGTTTGCCGCATTTCACTTTGTTCCATTCGCAAAGACAGCTTTTATGTCTTCGCAAGGGTAGTATAACCGAAGCGATCTTTTTATCTCTCATACGATCTTATATAATAGGTTCTGTATCTTTTTTGATGGTGAGTGATTCTGTATTCAGTAAAATTTCTGACAGCCCTGTAGTCTTAGGCAACTCATAGGTATAGAAATATTTCATGGTATGGATCTTACTGTTATAAAACTCATGAGAATAGTCGCCTCCTTCCTGAAGCGAACGTGTTGCATGTGTTCCTAAATCCAACCACATCCATCCCATTAAGATCAAACTCATGAACTCCATAAATACGGAAGCATCTGCTAAGTATCGTTCATAATTCCCTTGCATTGCATGTGGTAGTAAGTGTCCTAAAACTTTCTGCGTTAATTGTAATTTTCCTCCCAGAACTTGTGCATGAGTTTTCAATTCTTCAAAAGCGGAAGCTTCTTGAATGGTTTTTAGAATCTCTCCTGAAAGTAACTCTAAGACTTTTCCGTTTTTCATAGGAACTTTTCTTCCTAAGAGATCCTGCGATTGAATTCCTGTAGTTCCTTCGTAGATGGAGAAAATACGAATGTCTCTGTAGTATTGTTGTAAAATATAGTCTTCACAAAACCCATATCCTCCTAAAGTTTGCAATCCGGCATTTACGGCTTGTATCCCCGCTTCTGACGGATAGGTTTTTACAATAGGAATGATCATCTCTAACAATTGATGATATTTTTCTTTCTCTTCCGGTGAAGTTGCTGTCGCTGTACGATCGTAATAATTGGCTGCTAGTAAAGTCAAACTCATCGTTCCTTCTACAATAGATTTTTGCTGCAACAACATTCTACGAACATCAGGATGATTAATGATCAATGTTTGCTTCTCATCAGGGTTCTTTTTCCCATCACTGGATAACTTTCTTCCTTGCGGACGTTCATTGGCGTATTCTAAAGAGGCATAATATGCAGCACTTGCAATGGCTGAAGCTCCACGACCTACAGCAATCCGCGCAGCATTCATCATCATAAACATATAATGCAATCCTTTGTTTGGTTCTCCTACCAACCAACCTCTACAATCTTCTTTATCTCCAAATCCTAAGTGTGTGGTGCAATATCCTTTTTGTCCTAGTTTTTGAAAATCAGCTACCGTAGTTACATCATTCCATTCCAATGTCCCATCTTGTTTGAGTCGGTTTTTTGGCACTACAAACAAAGAGATTCCTTTGGTTCCTTTAGGTGCTCCTTCTATCCTAGCCAATACCATGTGTACTACATTTTCGGCAAAATCATTGTCTCCTCCGGAGATAAAGATCTTTTGTCCTGAAATATGGTAATATCCTTCTTCGGTAGGTATTGCTTTGGTTATTACATCGGAAAGTGAGCTTCCGGCTTGTGGCTCTGTTAAACACATGGTTCCTCCCCAAATTCCGGACAGCATTTTAGACACATAGGTTTCTTTGAGCTTTTCATCTGCAAAATGCACGATCAATTCTGCGGCTCCTTGAGTCAGCGCTGCATAACCCGGCAAATGATTGTTGGCTGCATCTAAGATATAATAGGCAGCTGTTTGGGTCATAAGTGGGATTTGAAGTCCGCCATCATCATAGTCAAACGGAGCTGAGATCAATCCCAGTTCACCGCCTTTATGCATCATGGTTTTTACTTGGTTGTGTACAAAGACTTTTCCATCTTTATGATAGGCAGGCTGTTCATCCATCTCTTTGAAATAGGGAAACATTTCTCTGTCGGCAAATTCTTTTACAGATTCTAAAAACATATCCAAGGATTCCTTGTCATGGTCTTGAAAACGCTCTCTGTTAAGTAAACCTTCGAGATTGTGCACATCATAAAGCATGTATTTCAATGTATCTACATCTACATACTTTTGTGGCATTTTTTTATTTTTTTCAATGTATCCTAGACATTAAAGACAAGAGATTCCTACGTTTTTAGATAAAAAAGACTTAGATATTCCTTAATACTGAATAGCGTCTTTTCTCTTGATTCTTTTAGTGAAACAATCTTAAGTTTAACAACCTTGGATACAATGTTGTTTATAATTGATTCTTGATCTTGATCAATTCGGCTTTAACTGCTTCTAATCTACTAATTATTTCGTGATTATTAACCACACCTTCAGGGTTTTTCTTGAGCTTTTGCTTGGCTCCGTCTAAGGTAAAGCCTCTCTCTTTTACCAGATTGTAGATCAATTTGAAGTTGGAAATATCTTCGGGAGTAAACAAGCGATTTCCTTTTGCATTCTTTTTGGGCTTGATAATATCGAACTCTTTTTCCCAAAAACGGATTAAGGATGTATTTACAGAAAATGCCTTGGCTACTTCTCCTATTTTGTAGTATCTTTTTTCAGGTAAGTCGATGTGCATAGCAATATATTAATCGTAAGACTGACCTTCTTTTTCAGAAGCAATTTGAACTGCTAAAAACTCTTCTGGAGTTAAATCTCCATAATAGAAGTTTATTGGGTTTACAGCACGTCCGTTCTTATGCACCTCATAATGTAAATGCGGAGCTACAGATCTTCCTGTATTCCCAACATAACCAATCAAATCTCCTCTCTTTACTTTTCTTCCTCTTCGTGTAGCAATCTTACTCATATGAGCATAAACGGTTCTGTATCCAAAACCATGATCTATATACACAACTTTTCCAAAAGTAGGACTTCTTCTTGCTAAACTTACCGTACCATTTCCTGTTGCATAAATGGGTGTTCCGATAGGAGCCGTAAAATCCATTCCTTTGTGGAATTTTCTAATCTTTAAGATCGGGTGCATTCTGTATTTGAATCCTGAAGAAACATAGGATTCTTCTTTTTTCACCGGCATGATTGCCGGAATTGAAGCTAACATGGTCTCTTTTTCTTTGGCTAAAGAAACAATCTCATCCAAAGATTTTGATTGCACAACCATCTGCTTCGATAATATGTCTATCTTTTTGGTAGCACTTTTGATCATTGCAGAATTGTCAAAACCATCCAAATACTTGTATCGATTTACCCCTCCAAACCCGGCTTTGCGTTGCTCTTCCGGAATAGGATTGGCTTCAAAATATTTTCTATAGATATTGTTATCTCTCTCTTGCAGTTGCGATAAAATATGAGAGCTTTCATCCAGTCGTTTGTCCAGCACTTCATAGTTGAGTTTTAAGTTTTCTAACTCACGCTCTTGCGCTAGTTGTTCAGGTGTTTTTAGGAATTGGCTAAATGCAATAAATCCAATAAACATGAGTAGCAATCCACCAAGAGTAGACAACACAATTACTTTTGTGATATATCCTTTGCTGGACTCTATCTTACGATAGCTTAGGGTCTCTGAATCGTAATAATATTTTACTTTCGCCATACGACTAAATATGCTACTTTTGTGAGCTGTAGCGCTTTTGTATTTTTAAACAGCTCTACACTAATAACTGACAAAGTTACAAAATGTTTCACTATTCAATTTTTTGAAGCATTTTTTAAAGATAAGTTAACACTAAAAAAACTGGCGTAAAAGCCTAATTGTAAGATTCATGAAATCTCAAGAAATTCGTTCTAAATTCTTAGACTTTTATAAGGACAAATCGCATGCGATCGTTCCTTCATCTCCTATGGTTTTAAAAGATGATCCAACCCTGATGTTTACCAATTCGGGAATGGCCCCTTTTAAAGAGTTTTTCTTGGGAAATGCAGTTCCTAAAAGTAATCGAATAGCAGATACACAAAAGTGTTTGCGTGTTTCCGGAAAGCACAATGACCTGGAAGAGGTAGGATACGATACCTATCACCACACGATGTTTGAGATGTTAGGAAACTGGAGTTTTGGTGATTACTTTAAAAAAGAAGCCATTGCTTGGGCTTGGGAGTTATTGACTGAAGTGTACGGAATTTCTAAAGACATTCTTTACGTAACAGTATTTGAAGGAAGTGATGACAAAGACAAACTTCCTATGGACCAAGAGGCTTATGATTTTTGGAAACAGATCATTCCGGAAGATCGTATCCTGATGGGGAACAAAAAAGACAACTTCTGGGAAATGGGAGATCAAGGTCCTTGTGGTCCTTGTTCAGAGATTCATGTTGATATTCGTACTGAAGAAGAAAAAACCAAAGTAGATGGAAAAGATCTTGTGAATATGGATCACCCACAAGTGGTTGAGATCTGGAACTTGGTTTTCATGCAATACAATAGAAAAGCAAACGGTAGTTTAGAAGACCTTCCTGCAAAACATATTGATACCGGAATGGGATTTGAGCGCTTGTGCATGGTGTTACAAGGGGTAACTTCTAATTACGATACAGATGTCTTTACTCCGATCATTCGTGAGATAGAAGCTATATCAGGATTGAAATACGGAGAGAATGAAAAGCAAGATATTGCCATGCGTGTAATTGCAGATCACGTAAGAGCAGTTGCTTTTTCTATTGCTGATGGTCAATTACCAAGTAACAATGGTGCCGGTTATGTGATCAGAAGAATTTTACGTAGAGCGGTACGTTACGGATTTACTTTCTTAAACAAAAAAGAACCTTTTATCTATCGTTTGGTAGACATTCTTTCTAAGAAAATGGGGAAAGCTTTCCCTGAGATCAAAGCTCAAAAGCAATTGATCGAAAATGTGATTCGTGAAGAAGAGAGTTCTTTCTTAAGAACCTTAGAACAAGGGTTGATATTATTAAACCAAATGATCGTAAATGCGAATTCAAAGGTAATTTCCGGTGAAAAAGCATTTGAATTATATGATACCTACGGATTCCCAATTGATCTAACATCATTGATCCTTCGTGAAAAAGGATTGAGCTTGGATGAAAAAGGATTCCACGAAGAAATGGCAAAGCAGAAAGAACGTTCTCGTGCTGCGAGCGAAAGCTCTACAGACGATTGGACTGTTTTGATGGATGATTCCGAAGAAGAATTTGTAGGATACGATACTTTAGAGGCCAAGGTAAAGATTACTCGTTATAGAAAAGTAACTTCTAAGAAAGATGGAGACATGTTCCAACTGGTTTTCAACTTAACTCCTTTCTACCCGGAAGGTGGAGGTCAGGTTGGTGACAAAGGATATTTGGAAGATGTGCATGGTGATGTAATCTATATTTTGGATACAAAGAAGGAAAACAATGTGATCATTCACTTTACCAAAAACCTTCCGAAGCATTTGGCAGAAAGTTTCAATGCTGTTGTTGATAAAAAGCAACGCGAAAGAACTGCTGCCAACCACACAGCTACTCACCTATTGCACCAAGCTTTACGTGAAGTTTTAGGAACTCATGTTGAACAAAAAGGAAGTGCTGTACATTCGAAATATTTGCGTTTCGACTTCTCTCATTTTTCGAAAATGACGATTGACGAATTACGTGATGTAGAAAATTTTGTGAATGCTAGAATTGAAGGAAAGTTACCTTTAGAAGAGAAAAGAAGTATTCCAAAAGAACAGGCTCTAGCAGAAGGAGCAATGAGTTTGTTTGGAGAAAAATATGGTGATACCGTACGATCGATTCGTTTTGGAAATTCCATCGAATTGTGTGGGGGTACTCACGTACAAAACACTGCCGATCTATGGCACTTCAAGATCAAATCTGAAGGAGCGGTAGCTGCAGGAATCAGACGTATTGAAGCAATTACTACAGATGCTGTAAAAGACTTTTATTTTGAGAACAACAGACAGTTCTTTGAGATGAAAGACTTATTAAACAACAGCAAAGAACCTGTAAAAGCTTTGCAATCTTTACAGGACGAAAATTCTGCCTTGAAAAAGCAAATAGAGCAGTTATTAAAAGACAAAGCAAAGAACTTAAAAGGAGATCTAAAAAGTCAATTAGAAGAAGTAAACGGAGTGCAATTCCTAGCTACAGAAGTTGATTTGGATGCCGGTGGTATTAAGAACCTAGCTTTTGAATTAGGAAATGAATTTAACAACTTGTTCTTGTTATTTGGAGCCAATGTAAACGGTAAAGCTATTTTAACTTGCTACATTTCTAAGGAGATTGTTTCTGATACCTTAAACGCCGGTAGCATTGTTCGCGAATTGGGTAAATTTATCCAAGGTGGCGGAGGTGGTCAACCTTTCTTTGCAACTGCAGGAGGTAAAAATCCAGGTGGAATTAAAGATGCCTTGAGTAAAGCAATCAGCTATTTAGAGTAAAATATGAGCCTTCTATATTTTCAGACTTGCGACTGCTTCGCTTTTAGAATAAAGAACCAAGACATAGCAACAACAGTCTTTAATTAACAAGAAGTTATTATATTTAGTATTCTTTGAGCCTCATACACTTTAAACCTTTGCAGCTTACAGATGAATCTTCAGACCCACATACCCATTAACAAGGAAACACGAAATCCTATCGATTATTCGTCTTCAATTTTCTTGTTGGGCTCTTGTTTTTCTGAAAACATCGGGAATAAATTAGGATATTTTAAGTTTCAAACAGTCCAAAACCCTTTGGGTATTCTTTTTCATCCAAAAGCGATTGAAACTTTGGTAACTCATGCTATCAATGAAAAGGAATACACAGAAGAAGATGTATTCTTTTTAAACGAACGTTGGCATTGTTTTGATGCACACTCTCAGTTGAGCAATGTATCAAAAGAGGATTTGCTCACTCATTTGAATGCTGCTGTTCAAGAAACACATCAGCAACTAAAAGAATCGTCTCATATTGTACTTACCTTAGGAACTGCTTGGGTCTATCGTTTTATTGAAACAGACACATTGGTTGCCAATTGTCATAAGGTTCCTCAAAAGAAGTTTTTAAAAGAGCTACTCTCTGTAGATGAGATTACCGAAAGTTTAGAAGCTATTATTTCATTGATCAATTCGGTAAATCCGAAAGCGACAATTCTTCTCACGGTTTCTCCGGTTCGTCATTTGAAAGATGGATTTGTAGAAAATCAGCAAAGCAAAGCACATTTGATCTCTGCTATTCATCAAGTTGTTGAGCCTCGAAAGAGAGTTCATTATTTCCCAAGTTATGAATTGATGATGGACGAATTGCGCGACTATCGTTTTTATGCCGAAGATATGATTCACCCAAACGCAACTGCCATCAACTATATATGGGAGAAGTTTGCCGGAAGCTGGATCTCAGAATCTGCACATAACACAATGAAAAAAGTTGAATCTGTACAAAAGAGATTATCGCACAAACCTTTCAATCCAAATTCTGAAGAGCATCAACAGTTTTTACAAAAAGTTACTACTGATGCGCAAACCATTCAACAAGAGCATCCTCATATTTCTTTTTAAAATACGGCAAATGGCGTATTGATTTTCTTCTGTTATTCATTGATCTTTGTAATAAATCATTCCTCAATGAAAACCAACCGAATAATTATCATTCTTCTTATTTTCTGCTCTTTATTGATCGCCTGTAATTCCTATGGTAAAAAAGAAGAGTTCTACGGAACAGAAGTTTACTATACTAAAGGGGTAAATACAGAAGATGCTAAACGCTTGGGAGAATTTTTGGTTCGCTCAAAGTTTGCTGATGGCAAAACCAAGTCTGTTCAGCTCACAAAAAATGAAGAGAACGGACATTATGTTTTTCGAATGGTAACCAATAAGAAAGTTCAGAAAGAAGACACCTATGACTTCTTGTTTAAGGCATTGGCTATTCAGATATCTGATTCTGTCTTTGCAGGAAAGCCTGTAGATTTTGAGGTTTGTGACAATACATTTAATACGATAAAGACACTCTCTTTTCAATCGAAATAAAACATTACTGTTCCTCCAGAAAAAGAGAAAGGGGATGCAAATGGGTCGCGATCATTTGATGAAAATACGCCAAATGGCGTATTTTTTTTCATCTGTATGTTCAAGAGATTTGTCTATAGAATCTAAAACCAAATTTTATGAAAAATTATAAAGTTCTTATACTAAGCTCTTTGTTTCTTGTGTTCCTATCCTGTAGTTCTAATAACACCGTTGTGGGTTCATGTGCTACAACGTGTACATATACTTTGACAGCAGGAGAAACTGCCGGGACAGTTCCCGCTTCATTGGTAGGAACTCATACAGTAACATATACAGAGATCGTAGCAGGTGCTCCATTTGCCAATGGTGTTTCCGCTACATTTACCATAGCCAATAATGAATTAACCGTAGAAATTGACGGGATGGAGTGTATTACACTTCAAAACCCTATACAAACCTCAGCTTCTGAAGTTACTTTTGTAGATGATTGTAGAGACAATTTAAAATACGCTGTTTCTGCAACCCAATCAGGAGCTTTGAATGAAATAAATGTGAGTAGCACTTCTAACCAGTTTTTGGGACAATTTACAGAATAGTTCATCTTATGCTGAATACAGTTCTTTTCCTGGCCTTGCTCATTCTTTTTGCTGCTATCTTGATCAGAGATCATCTAGTTGTAGCGAAGCAAGAAGATACTGAGAGACTTACACAGTTGATAGAGCAGATCAACATAGAAAAGGCTCTGAAAAGTCAAAATCAGGAAGAACTAGAAAGTGTATTGCAGTTATCTGAAAACACGGATCGAAAGTTTCTCAAGATCAAACTTGAACTTCTATCTATAGAAGATGATCTTCAAGAGATTCTCCCCGGTCTTTTAAATTAATTTGTAAATTGATAGTGTGAAAAAGTACCTTCTTTTTTTGATAGTAGTTTTCCAAGCGGCTTTTGTGTTCTCGCAATCTGAGGATACGAAAGCTGCTATTTACAAGTCTTTGAACAAAAGCTTGGAACTTACAGACAATCGAAAATTAGATTCTGCTCAATTTTACTTGGATAAAGCCATTGCTCTTTTCCCTGAAAAGATTCAGGATTCTACACTTTACTTCAGAAAGCAAGTTGCTGAGGGTGCTATTTCTATGAGAAAAGGTAATAATGAAGAAGCTTTGCAGTTTTTTCTATCGAGTCTGGCTTTTTTCAAAAAACAAAAAGATGCCAAAAATATTGGCTTAACATTATACCAAATAGGAATCTGTAATTATTTCTTGAACAGACGTTCTAAAGCTGAAGATTTTTTCCTTGAAGCCAATTCCTACAGAGATTTTTTACCGAAAAGAATTCAGACCAAACTTCTACAGAATTTAGGAACGATCAATTTGGAAGAAGGAATGGCCCAAGAACGAAGCGAGCTTCTTTACAAAGCAATTGACAACTATACAAAAGCTTCTCAGATCTACAAAGAAGAAGGATGGATTACCGATCTTTCTTTATGCACAAGTTTACTTGCAGAATGCTATATACAGCTCAACAAGCTAGATGATGCCTTAAGCACAATTGATCTTGCCATCGATTACGGAAAGCAGGCAAATAGTAACAACTATATTGGATTTGCCCTGATTAAGAAAAGTAGCATCTACCAAAAGAAAAAAGATCTTCGATCTTCGCTAACAGTAATCAATGAAGCTATAGATATTTATCAGAAAACAGAAGATAAGAACACTTTATTGTATGCTTATAATGAGAAGAAAAGAACATTAGACTCTCTAAAAATGTACAAAGCTTCTGCGTCTTTAGCCGATAGTATTTGGAGCCTTACCGTTACCATTTACAATCAAAGAATTGCAGACGGAGTTACAGAAATGGAAGCCAAATATAAAATGGCTGAAAAAGAAAAGGAAATTGCACAACAAAAGCTCCATATCAAGAACAAAAACATCTTTGCTCTTATTCTAGGAGGTTCTATTATCATTTTAGGAATTATTATTGTTGGCTTGTACAAAAGACATCAATTCAAACAGAAACAATTCCGTAAAGAGATGGAGTTAAAAGATGCTCTTTCTCAGATTAAAACTCAAAACAGACTACAAGAACAGCGCTTAGAAATTTCGAGAGATCTTCACGATAATATAGGTTCACAATTGACCTTTATTATTTCTTCATTAGACAATCTAAAACGTCTTTCTTCTAACACAAACGATATTGTTAAAGAAAAGCTTACTAGTATTAGCGGGTTTACAGCCGAAACCATTGGTCAGTTACGAGATACCATTTGGGCAATGAATAAAAATGAGATCTCATTTGAAGAATTATATGCGCGCCTTCTCTCGTATGTTGAAAAGGCAAAAGAGGTAACACACTCGTCTCAATTTGCTATTGAAGAGGATGTATCTTCTGAGTTAAAGTTTAGCTCTGTTGTGGGTATGAATCTTTTTAGAGTCATTCAAGAATCTATTAATAATGCAATCAAACACGCAGAAGCTTCTAAGATTGACATCTCTTTTAAAGAAGATGCTAAAACCTTATTTGTTTCTATTAAAGATGATGGAGTTGGATTTGATAAAACTTCTTTTTCTGCCGGAAACGGTTTGTCAAATATCGAAAGTAGAATTTCTGATATCAAAGGAGAGGTATTTATTGAATCGGAACCTAAAAAAGGCACGAGCATTCTCATTAACATCGACAAAAGTCATCTATGAATTTAAGAGTAGCCATAGCAGAAGACAATCATTTTTTGGCGAAGGCCATCAGAGAGAAACTTTCTTTCTTTGAAGATATTACGGTAAAGTTTATTTCTCGAAATGGTGCAGAACTCATTGGAAAACTAGCCGAAGATCATCGTGTGGACGTGATTTTGATGGATATACAAATGCCGGAGATGGATGGTATCAAAGCTACAGAGCTCATTAAAAATCAATACCCACAGATCAAGATCATTATGTTGACTGTATACGATGATGATGCTTATGTTTTTAAAGCGATCAAAGCTGGAGCTAATGGGTATTTGCTCAAAGAAATAGAGGCAGAAAAGTTGTACAACAGTATTCAGGAGGTAATTAATGATGGAGCTCCAATGACACCAAGTATTGCTCTAAAAACTTTGAATTTGCTTCGTAATCCTTCTTTAGAGTTTGATTCTAAAGAGGAAGTTGAAGAGATCAAGCTCTCAAAAAGGGAGACTGAGATCTTAATTCAGCTAAGTAAAGGACTGAATTACAATGAGATTGCTATAAACCTCTCTATATCTCCTTCAACAGTAAGAAAACACATTGAAAACATTTACAAAAAGCTTCAAGTTCACAATAAAATGGAGGCCGTTTTAAAAGCTCAAAAAAGAAATCTTATATGATTATAAAAAAAATTGTATTTTTAAATTCTAGATATAGCAAACAATCTGTATGATTCAAAAAATTACCATAGGGGTAATCGTTGGAGCTATCATAGGTCTTTTTATGACCTCTTTTTTTCTCCCTCAAGAAACACCAATCAAAGAGTTATTTTTGACTAAAATAACTGCTACCTCAATGGTAACGGGGCTTTTCTGTTCTATCTACGCTTATTTTTCCAAATCTAAACTGCAAATTTTCATCATGTCAATAGTGATTGGAATTGCAATCTTTTACATCAAATATTGGGTAACCGGACATCATTTTGATCCGGGAATCATGGGTGCATTCACAGGAGCTCTTATTGGAGGAACTTTTGCTGTAATTAGAAAGCTCACCCATTCTTTTAAAGTTTATAGAAGACTGGAAACTCTACGAAAAAGAGGATTTAACAACTACGGTTAAAGATATTGGTCTACATTTTGCCAAGGACCACCATTGATCACATCAACTCCATTTTGTTTTAGAAAATCTGTAGCGCTTTGACTTCTACCACCGCTTTTGCATACAGCTATGACAGGTTTGTCTAAAGATTTGATTTCTTCTAAATGATCAGGAATTGTGTTCAATACAACATGCTTTGCTCCTTCGCTATGCCCTTCGTTCCATTCTTGATGTGTTCTTACGTCAAGCACAACAGCTCCGTTGTTTAAGTATTCCTGAATTTTATTTACACTTTCTTTTTGGCTGAAAATTCCAAATAGTCCCATATGTTAATTTTTGTAGCGGTAAAATTACATATTTTGTATCTGTAGGTCAAATATTAGTTTTGAAAAGAGTGCTTTTAGTATCTTTAGCTTTTCTAAACAAAAAATGGTTTTGAAAAACACTTTTTATTTTTTCATTTTCCTTCTCGTTATTACAGGTTGCGAACGTAAAAAAGCAATCTATGCAGAAGTCTCAACAGAGATTGTTTCTCCTAAAACTTATGTCGTATACAAAACTACTCAGCCTATCACTATTGATGGAAAAGCTGATGAAAGCGACTGGAAAAATTCGGCCTTCACAGATGAGTTTATCGATATTGAAGGAGTTAAAATTCCAAGCCAAACTACGAAAGTAAAAATGCTATGGGATGCTAACTTCCTGTATGTTTATGCAAAACTAGATGAAAAGCATATCTGGGGAGATATTACAAAACGAGATGCTGTTATTTTTTACAACAACGACTTTGAAGTTTTTATCAGTCCCTCCGACGATACCCACAATTACGGAGAAATAGAAATTAATGCTTTAGGAACTGTTTGGGATTTGATTTTAAACAAACCATACAATGTAGGTGGAAAACCAAAGAATCGATGGAATTTGAACGATCTAAAATCTGCTGTTTTTATCAAGGGTTCTTTAAATGATCCTAGTGATATTGATGAATATTGGTCTGTAGAATTGGCTATTCCATTAAGTGCCTATGCCGAGCTTAAGAACAGGCCCAAAATAAAACCCAAAGATGGTGAGCAATGGCGAATCAACTTCTCACGAGTTCAATGGGATCATGATCTAAAGGATGGCACGTATTCTCGAAAAAAGAAAGGTGGTAAATTCTTACCTGAATACAATTGGACTTGGTCTAATCAAGGAGCCATCAATATGCACTTACCGGAAAATTGGGGATACATTCATTTTACAGACAATGTTCCTACAAATCCAATCGAATTCAAACATCAAACAGATGCACTTACAGAGCAGGTTACTTATGCATTGTATCGAAAGATCGCTTTTAAAGATCTGAAACATCTTAAAAAAGAAAAGGTGGGCACTCAATTTGAATTCGAACCTATTGAAGTACAAGGCATCACTGTCAATGCTTCTTTTTTAAAAACACATACAGGATTTACCCTGCAAACCCAAAATACTCAAAAGAATACGGTGTATACCATTAATGAAACCGGGCTTATCCGTCGAAAACAAACCAACTAACATGAAAAAAATCTTTTTACTAGCTATCGTGACTACACTTTTCTTCTCTTGTAAAGAGCAAGAAAAACAAGTTGAAACACCATCAAAATTTACATTCAGTTCTTGGGCTCATGGCGGAGGAAAGTTTAAAGAAGATGTTTGGAAAAAAAGAATTCGCTTTTATGATTCTTTAGGCATCAGCGAAATTCTAGTGGGAGGTTCTCCGGAAGTTTTGAGGCAGATCATTCCTTTGGCAAAGGAAAAGAACATCAAAGTTCATGGTTGGATGTGGACATTAAATCGCCCGGGAGACACCATAGCTAAAAAGCATCCTGAGTGGTACGCTGTAAACAGAAATGGTCAAAACTCTTTGGAATACAGAGCCTATGTAGATTATTATCAATGGTTGAGTCCTTTTCATCCTGAAGCGAGAAATCATATCATTAACAATGCAAAGAAATTAATGGAAGTTGAAGGTTTGGCTTCTGTTCATTTGGATTATGTTCGTTATCCTGATGTAATTCTTGGTGCCGATTTACAGCCCAAATACAATTTAGTACAGGAAACGGAAATGCCGGAATACGATTACGATTATCATCCTATTGCAAGAGAAGGTTTTAAAAAGATATTTGACAAAGATCCTATGGATTTTAAACATCCGGAGCTATCAACTGAATGGAGACAATACAGATTAAATGCCGTTACAAGTTTGGTGAATGAAATTGTTGAAATTGCTCATGCAAAGAACAAAAAAGTAACTGCAGCTGTTTTTCCTTTCCCGGAAATGTCAAGACAAATGGTTCGTCAAGCATGGAACGATTGGAATTTAGATACAGCGTATCCAATGTTGTATCAGAATTTTTACCGTGAAAATATCAATTGGATCGGTTTTGCTACCAAACAAGGTGTTTCTGATGTAGAATTCCCTGTTGTTTCCGGTCTCTATGCTCCTGCTTTACGAGATCCTAAAGATCTGGAAAAAGCCATCCTAATCGCCAAAGAAAATGGCGCTAATGGAATTTCAATCTTTACAGCAGATGGTCTAACAAAAGAACAACAAGCTGTTTTTGTAAAGTTGAAAAACCAAAACTAAGCAATAAGCTTCAGTCCATTTTCTATCAGCTTTTGTAGTGGTTCTTTAGTTTTAAGAATCTCTAAATACGTGAGTACCTCTTTCTGAATAGAGAGATCGTTAGCTACAGCCAATTCATATACTTCCAATGGCAATAGCCAATCGTTTGTATGTTCTGATGTTAATGCGTTAAAGATACTTTCCAACTTTTCTGAAGTAGCACTTTCAGACTCTCTCATTTCTCTGACAGATGCGTACAATTTGTACAGTTCTTTTTCCTTTACAGAATATTGAATTTTTGCAGTCTTTGTTTCAGAAACCTTTGCTAAATTTTTAAACGATTCAGGATCTGCCGGACCGGCATAAGCAGATACCAACTCCTTTCCAATTGCCATATCATACACTCCCCAATCCGGATGAAAAAGTACTTGATCTTTATAAGTTACTGTACAATCTTTAAAGGTGATCAACAAGATCTTACCACGTAAACTTCTGGTTCCTGTAATTGGCACACCTTTTAAAATCACACCACTATCAAACTCAAGAGAAATCATTTTTCCTTCGTGAATTCCGTAGGCTCTCAAATCTCTTGGCGACATATCTTCAATTGGTAAGTTGATCCCTTTCAATCTTCCAATCGGGCATCCAAATCCTTCAGCATGGTATTTGGTTCCATGTCCAATCAATTCTTTGTCTCTATTTGATAATGCCGTTGGTCCGGTAGTTTGAATGTACACCACTTTTCCATCTTCATCTTTGATCGCATTTGTAAAGAGTCCTGAGATTTGAATCCCTGTACTCAATTCTACTGTTCCCAGCTTATTGGAATTGATCAGTTTTCGAATTCCTTTTGCTCCTCCGGTTCTCAAGGCCATTGTACTGGCAAACTCATCCAACACCATGATTAAATAAGCAAAATCCGGGGTTACAAACAGTTGAGGTTGTGGCTTGGTAATATCAAAATTTTGATCTGCTGCCTCTAACGTATACAATAGTTTCTTCACTTCAGAACGCATACAATCTTTACTTTCTCCAATAGAAGACAACAAACCTGCTCCGTAGATCTTAGGATCATCCAAATCTCCTATCAAACCATACTCTACTGTCCACCAATGCAAGTTTCTTAATCGAGCCATTTCAGACAATTCACCCATATTGTCTTGTAAATATTCTACTTGCTTTTGTGCAGCATCTATCTCTTCTTGGGTAGAGTTTGGGTTTTCTTTTAGAATAGACAATAATCGAATAGCTTCATACATTTCATCGTCTTTTGGAGACGAGATCGCTTTGCTTCCTATTTCTCCAAAACGTCGTAAGTATTCTGAATATTCTAAATTGGCAATAATGGGTGCATGACCTGCTGCTTCGTGAATAATATCCGGTGCCGGAGTATATTCGACATGATCAATGGTTCTCATTTCTGAAGCGATCACCAATACATTGTAGGCTTGAAATTCCATAAATGCATTTGGCGGAATAAATCCATCAACAGAAACTGCTGCCCAACCGATCTGCTTTAAGATACGGTTCATTCCTTCCATATGCGGAATGCTTTCTACAGAAATCCCGGCTTTTTCTAACCCTTCTACATACGATTCATGCGCTACTTGTTTCAAGTAATCTACACTGGTACGCATTACATAACGCCATACTGCCTGATTTTGTGGAGTATACTCTTCGTAAGGCTGCTTGACAACAAATTTATGCAGGTGTTTGGGAAGTTTTTTGGTGACTTCGTTTAATTCAAAATGAGGATTCATTCCTATCGCTTATTTATAATCCCGCAAAATTACGAAGAAGCGACTGAGAGATTTGCTTTCTTGTAACATTTTTAACTATTTTTATACTAATAGTTAGAACCTAAACATTAATGCTATGAGCTTTGGAGGTGCAGTGAGTGCTATGGTTACTGCTCTCAAGAACAACAAAAGAGATCGTAAAAGTGCACTCAAAAAATTAAAAGATAGCGGAGTTGAGTACTCCGGAAAAACAGAACTTCATTTTGAGAATCAAGCTTCTCCTGCGGAGTTGGAGAAAATACGTAAACGAGTCAAAGAAGAGAATCGTAAGATTGTGATTCGAAATATGATCATTATGGTGGTTTTAATGGCTATTGCAATCTTCTTTATCGGTTTCGTAAAATTTTAGAATTTACCTCTAAATCTTTCTTACTTTTACCATTCAATTTTTAATGAGAATGGATAAGAAAGTAATCTTAATGATCTTAGATGGCTGGGGAATAACTCAAGACCCAAAGGTATCTGCAATTTACAATGCAAAAACTCCTTTTATCAATTCTTTGTACGACACTTATGCGCATGCTGAGTTACGTACAGATGGTGAATATGTAGGACTTCCTGAAGGACAAATGGGAAATTCTGAGGTTGGCCACATGAATTTAGGAGCCGGTAGAATTGTGTATCAGAATTTGGCTAAGATCAATATAGCTGTTAGAGAAGGAACTTTATCTAAAGAACAAGAGTTGTTACATGCCTTTGACCATGCTAAAAAGCACGGCAAAAATGTACACTTTCTTGGCTTAGTTTCCAACGGCGGCATTCATTCTCATATCAATCACTTAAAAGGATTGTTAGATGCCGCCAATAACTATGGCTTGAATGATGTTTTCTTGCATGCCTTTACTGATGGTAGAGATTGTGATCCGAAATCCGGGAATTATTTCATCAAGGATATTCAGGAGCATATGAGCAAAACAACCGGGCAATTGGCAAGCATCACGGGAAGATATTATGCCATGGACAGAGACAAACGATGGGAACGTGTAAAATTGGCTTATGACGCTTTGGTAAATGGTAAAGGATCTTATTCTACAGATGCTTCTCAAAGTATTCTAAATAGTTATGAAGAAGGAGTAACGGATGAGTTTATCAAACCTATTGTTATGGTAGATGAGAACAATAAACCTAAAGCTACCATTCAGGAAGATGATGTGATCATCTTTTTCAATTTCAGAACCGATCGTGGTCGTCAATTGACACAAGTATTAAGTCAGCAAGACAATCACGAATACAATATGCACAAACTTCCTTTGTATTTTGTTACGATGACCAATTACGATGAAACATTTGAAAATGTACACGTAATTTATAAGAATGATAATATCGAAAATACACTAGGAGAAGTTTTAGCTTCGGCAGGGAAGCAACAAATACGAATTGCCGAAACAGAAAAATATCCACACGTTACATTCTTCTTTTCCGGAGGGCGTGAGAAAGAGTTTGAGGGAGAAAAAAGACTTTTATGCCCTTCTCCAAAAGTTGCTACCTACGACTTAAAACCTGAAATGAGTGCTTATGAAATTCGTGATGCTATTATTCCTGAATTGGAAAAAGGCGATGTTGATTTTGTTTGCTTGAATTTTGCCAATGGTGATATGGTAGGACATACAGGAGTTTTTGAAGCTGCCGTGAAAGCTTGTGAAGCTGTTGATCATTGTACCAAAGACGTAGTAACTGCCGGGTTAGAAAATGGATATACCACCTTATTAATTGCCGATCACGGGAACTGTGAAACCATGATCAATCCTGATGGAACACCTCATACAGCACACACAACAAATCCTGTTCCAATAATTTTGATCGACAAAGAGTTGAATTCCATAAAAAATGGTATCTTGGGAGACATAGCTCCAACCATTTTACACATGATGGATGTGGCTCAACCTAAAGAAATGACTCAAAAATCGTTAGTATAGTTATGAAAAAAATTATTGTCTTACTTGTTTTCTCTTTCGCTGTTTACACAACACAAGCACAAGCTAAAAAAGATCGTAGTGGTCACTTGATCGGTTACGCTCAAAAATCTGATTTTCTAAAACAGCAATACAAGGGTTGGTTTGAACATCATTACAACAAATATCAGCCTGATGAGAAGATTATCAAGAAGATCAAAAAGAATCTAAAAGGAGTTTCTGTTTTATGCTTTATGGGAACTTGGTGTGGAGATAGCAAACGTGAAACACCTCGTTTTTATAAGATAATGGAAGCTGCTAACTTCAACTTTAAAAAGAATTTCCAGCTAGTTGCTGTAAACAGAAGTAAGCGTACTCCGGACAATCTTCAAGAAGGAAAGAATATTATTAGAGTACCTACTTTTATCTTCTATAAAAAAGGAGAAGAGATAGGTCGTTATGTTGAGTATCCAAGAGAGACTATGGAAAAAGACATTTTGAAAATTGTACAAGGAAAACCATACAAACACTCGTACCAAAAATAAATGCTTCCACACAATCACTTGATCATTGCCATTGACTTTGACGGAACCATCGTTGAAGATGCCTACCCAAAAATTGGGAAACCTATGATCTTTGCCTTTGAAACTATAAAAAAGCTTCAAGCTGGTGGCCATAGATTGATCTTGTGGACTTACAGAAATGGAAGAAAGCTGAGAGAAGCTGTTGAGTTTTGCGAAGCGAATGGCATTGAATTCTACGCTGTTAATAAAAACTATCCTGAAGAGGAATTTGACGGAAAGATTAGTAGAAAGATTCATGCCGACCTGTTTATAGATGACCGAAACATTGGAGGTTTTATAGGTTGGACAGAGATCTACAAATTGATCTTTGAAGAGGAACCTGAAGTTCCCAAAAAGAAAAAAGGTTTCTTTTCTCGCTTCAAGTAAACAGTGCTTCTTTTAATATTCTAAATTAAGAGTATCTTTGCACTTTCATTTTGAGTTATGATCGTAGTTAAAACTAGAGAAGAAATTGAATTAATGCGCGAAAGTGCATTGGTAGTATCCAAAACTTTAGGGATGTTGGCCAAAGAGGTTAAACCCGGAGTAAGCACTTTATATTTAGATAAACTTGCAGAAGATTTTATTCGTTCTCAAGATGCAATTCCTGGATTTTTAGGGTTGTATGACTTTCCAAACACCCTTTGTATGAGTCCGAATGCTCAGGTAGTACACGGAATTCCAAATGACAAACCTTTACAAGAAGGAGATATTATCTCTATAGATTGTGGCGCTATTAAAAATGGTTTTTACGGTGATCATGCCTATACATTTCCTGTAGGCGAAATTGATCCGGAAACTGAAAAGCTTTTGCAGATTACCAAAGAAAGTTTGTATGTGGGTATTAGAGAACTCAAAGTAGGAAACAGAGTTGGTGATGTTGGATATGCCATTCAAGAATACTGCGAGCGTCACGGTTATGGTGTTGTACGTGAGTTGGTAGGACATGGTCTTGGTAGAAAAATGCACGAAGATCCTGAAATGCCTAACTACGGAAGACGTGGAAGAGGTAAGAAGTTTGTAGAAGGAATGGTTGTTGCCATTGAACCTATGATCAATCTAGGAACACATAGAATTAATCAACTAAATGACGGTTGGACTATCTTAACCAAAGACGGAAAACCAAGTGCACATTTCGAGCACGATGTTGCTATTGTTGATGGGAAACCTGAATTACTTTCAACTTTCCAATATATATACGAAGCTTTGGGAATTGAAAGTGATGAAGAAAAAGAATTCAGACAAAAACAATTAGTTCTATAATTTGTTCAGCAAAGAAATTCAACACATTGCCCAAAAAGAGATCATCAAAGGTTTCAAAGCCCGCTTTGTTCATTCTGAACATATGACTCTTGCTTATTGGGAAATTGAAAAAGGAGCTGAACTTCCATTACATTCCCATTTACACGAACAAATTGCCATGGTTACTCAAGGAGAGTTTGAAATGACCATAGGAGGAGAAACTCAAGTGTACAAACCCGGTAAGATTGCTGTAATTCCACCACATGTAGAACATTCTGGAAAAGCACTCACCTATTGTGAAATCACCGATGTATTTTCTCCAGTAAGAGAAGACTATAAATAGATAACTTTTTGAAGCTTTTTAAAGCCATATTAAATACTGTTCCAAGGCCACTTTTGATCAAACTGAGTTATGTGGCTAGACCTTTTATTGCTTTCTATCTAAAAGGGAAAACCTACACAGATCCTATTGACGGGAAGAGTTTCAAAAAATTCTTACCCTATGGATATGGCACCCAACGACCCAACGTTTTGTCTCCAAGTACACTTTCACTGGAAAGACATCGATTGCTTTGGCTGTATTTACTGAATGAAACAGATTTCTTTACCAGTAAAAAGAAGGTATTACACATGGCTCCGGAGCAATGCTTTTTAAAGCGATTTAAAAAGTTGAATCACGATTATACTACAGCCGATCTATACTCGCCAATAGCTGATGTAAAAGCAGATATTACGGCACTTCCTTTTGAAGATGATTCTTTTGATGTAATCTTTTGCAATCATGTTTTGGAACATATTCCTGACGATACTAAAGCCATGCAAGAATTGTATCGTGTAATGAAAAAAGGAGGTATGGGTATTTTTCAGATTCCACAAGATCTCAACAGAGAGGTTACTTTTGAAGATGATTCTATTACAGATCCTAAAGAGCGTGCCAAGATCTTTGGTCAGTATGATCATGTTCGCGTGTATGGTAGAGATTATTTTGCCAAATTAAAGTCTATTGGATTTCGAGTAAAGCAAGTTGATTACACTCAAGAAATCTCACCCGAACTTGCAGACAAATACCGCCTGATGAAAGGTGAAATCTTACCTGTTGTGTTTAAGTAATTCCCCTCTCCCTCACAATTGCCTGCATTGAACTTTCCGAGATGTATGGTGCTGAAAACAGAAAATAAACAGGGTAATTAAAGCCACTAAAAAGATCCGCTTAGTTTTGTTTTTATGAAACGTGAAGTATTCAAGTACTAGCAGGACTCTCAACAACAAAACTCCAGACTTTCATCTGAAGTTTTGCTGATTTTATGTGCTATTTACATTTATTTAAAGCCTATAGCATCTTTATGTTCTGTGGAAAATATAGGGAAGAAAAACACATTATTTGAGTAATTGGCTACTCTGTATGCCGCATACCTATAATCATTATTATCTTGGAGTACGTAGGTGGATATCTTATCAAGTTTTTGGTGAGACAATATTGTTACATTATTATACCCTAACGTAAACCCAGCAGTCTTTATACATTCTGAACCAGAAATATCAGTAGAATTTCTTGGGAAAGTATTTAAGGCGAATGGTTCAAGAGTAAAATTCTCATGAGAAGGTCCGGTTGACGCTAAGATAATTGTACGACCAAACCTATAAAAGTAAAAGTTATTAGCTCCATAATCAAAGTTTAACTGGAGATCACCATACATAACTTGTCGCTGGGTCCAACCTACATTTGAAGGAAAAGGAGAGCCTGTACCAGTGCTATTTGGGCAAGGAGCTGAAGCTCTTTCATCAAAAAACGTTTTTTGATTTAAATTATCTAATTCTTTTAAAATAGATTTAGTATCATACATTTTTCCTTCTAAGTTTCCCAAAATAAGGTCACCAAAAAATTCTGATAGCTTTTTGCTACCTCCATTAGATATTATACTTGATTTGATTTCTTTACTGATCTGAGACCTATCATTCTTTTTTGATAAATCTTCCATTTCAATGGAATCTTCAGACGTACAGCCCAACAGAAGAATACTTAGAAATAAGCAACTGAAAATTAAACTTTTAGCATTCATGATAATTTGTTTTTTAAAGATTAAAAATTAAGTTTAATTGTTTGATTATTGCATGTTATAAGCGTCCTCAATTTGTTTATTACATATCAATAGAAAATAGATAATCCACCCCTGGTAATACGAATTTTTATATGCTGAACATGTCAAAACGTAATTGACACCTACAAAATTATAACTAATTCAAGGGCATCCCTTTCTGTGACACATTTTGAGCCCTATTTTTCTTTTTTGAGAAGAGTTTAGTACATAAAATAGACAAAGGCAAAAAGGCTTAAAAAGAATTATTAGCTTTTTATGAAACTTGAAGTATTCGTACGTTAGTAATGTGATCATCATAGTATCTAAGGCTGATACTATTTTAAGATGTTTAAGCCTATTAGATTTCGGATAAAGCAAGTTGATTACACAAAAGAAATCTCACCCGAACTTGCAGGCAAATATCGCCTAATGAAGGATGAGATCTTGCCTGTATGATTTAAATGATTACTCTTTCTTTTTCAATACATTATACTTAAACTCTTGTTGAAGAGAATCATTTTCGATCATGAATCCTTTAAACGGAAATTCATTAGTATAGTAGTTCTTATCCTCCGTTTTCCCTAAGAATATCTTTCCATATTTATTTTTTAAAAACAATCCGGTATTTCCTTCATCACTTAAAATTAACGACATTCCTTCAGTTCCATTATCGTTATCCAATCCGAGAACAATTCGATTTTTTCCATTTACTTTCATCAAACCATAACCGGATCTCTCAAAACCTTGCTCGTCATTTATCTCAATTCCTGTAGCCGACCCTAACCTTTTTCCAATATTAGGATCTGGAGTAGGACTACCTATTGCTAACCTATCGTATCCATTTTCGTCAAGAATTAACATTCCATAATTTTTATGACTGTATTCTTTATACCACTCTTTATATTCAGGCCCAAATTCATCTTCCCAAGCTTCCATCGCTTTGTCATAATTATCGCGTATTCTGTGTTTGGTTTTAGGAACCGGAGCACCAATAAGAATTCGTTCTTTTCCTTGTTCGTCAAAAATGACAATTCCTTTTGCGTAAAGAATATCGTTTTGTTGAAAGTATTGATTGTAGGTAATAAATCCGATACTTGCTACTAGCAAGATTAAAAGAATGTTATTTCTCAATATCAATTTTCTTGTTTTGCTTTCTAAGTTTGTTGGTGTTCTCATAAAATGATTTTTGATTTTGAAACAAAACTATATTTTTACAGTATTGAGTCCAGAATTAGAAAGTCTCATATATACAATTAAGACAAAAAACACCCATTACCCTCAATGAACATCACTTGGGACACCATTTATCTGGCAATTCAAATTGTCGTTTCTGCACAACTTTTCTTGGGTATTGTGTTGAATATTTTTGAGTTAAAAACTCGAAATTTACTATTGGCCTACTCTTGTTTATTGATTGTTTACACCTACAATGTTTTCTTTTCTTATGATTTGAATAATTGGTATCTAAACAAATCACTACACATTGTAGCCAGTTATATTTATTTTGGTCCTACTTTGTATTTGTATCTTAAAAGTTTACAACTTGAAGGTGCTACCAACTCTAAAGAGCTTTTAAAACATTATGTTCTTCCTTTTAGTTTTTGTTTAACGTATAATATTGTCCAGTTTCCATATTACGCCTTTGTCATTTACGCTTTCTTACTCTTCTATTCTGTAAAGAGTTATGGCGTGTACAAACAAGTGAATAGTATTCTTAGCGGAACTTTAAAGAAACGTTTTCATTGGTTTATAGGAATCACATTTGTGTATTTAGTTCTAGATACGCCCATGTTAATCTTAGAGGATTTAGCCATTCTGGATGTATCTCCTTTTGTGGGAATATACCCCGTAGTTAATGAGTTTTTTTACAGCTTTATACACTACCCTATACTCTTTGCTCATTTCTTTGTTTTGTCTTTGTATACAATTACTGAAATTCCCAGATTCAAAAAATACTTTTTATCCAAATCATTAAAGGAATCGGGAGTTGATTTAACCACACAAAAAGCAGTAAGAAAACACCTTCAGCAACTTTTCGATGAAGAAAAAATTTATATCGACTCGGAATTATCATTAGATAAACTTTCCAAACTATTAGAACTGGAAAAAAGTCTAGTTTCTAAACTTCTAAGAGAAACTTACAAAAAAGGCTATAATGAATTTATTAACGAGTATAGAATTGAAGAGTTTAAACGCTTACTTCATAATAGTCAGTATCAGAATTACGATCTGGTTGGCCTAGCCAATGAAAGCGGGTTTAAATCAAAAGCAACCTTTTTTAGGGTATTTAAAGAATTGGAAGGAATGACTCCTAATCAATACAAAAAGAAGATTACTTCTTAGTTTCTGTATTCTTGCAGCTCTCCTTTTTCATCAGCATAGATCAGAATTACTTTTAAATCAGGCTTTTTCTTCAAAAACTCTTTTGTTCTTTCCAATCCCATAGCCATAAAAGCTGTGGCATAAGCATCTACATCTGCGCAATCCAATTGAGCAATGACTGATGCTGATAACAGGTTACTTTCTTTGGCATATCCTGTTTTTGGATTGATGGTATGCACATATTTTTCGCCATTATCAGTAATTCGGAATTTTCTATAATTCCCTGAGCTAGCCATCGATTCATCTTTCAATGTCAGGTAATCGAAAGCCGATCTGGAACCGTCTGTATTTGGGTTGTCTAATTGTACTTTCCACTCATTTCCTTCCGGTTTTGCGCCTCTAGTTCTGATCTCTCCTCCGATCTCCACCAAGTAATTTTTTATTCCTTTCGACTCTAAAAAACGAGCAATCACATCAATTCCATACCCTTTTGCTATTGAGTTAAAATCGAAATAAGTTTCCGTAAACTGCTTGATTACCTCATCATTTTCAATAGTTACCTTATCAAAACCAACAAACTGCATTAAAGATTTCACTTTAGCAGAGTCTAGATCATTCAACGTTTTTTTAGGTCCAAACCCCCAGGCATTTACCAAATCGCCTACCGTTGGATCGAAATAACCGTCTGTTTCTTTAAAGATTCGTTCAGATTTTGCAAAAACCTCTTTAAAATAAACATCTACTTTAATTCCTTTCTCTCCTTTGTTGATCTTAGAAATATCAGAAGTAGGAATATAGGTTGATAAAGAATTGTTGACCTTATCAAACAACCGATTGATCTCATTATTAAAATCTGTTTGTACATCGTAGTAGATAATACTGTAGGTAGTTCCAAACACACTTCCTTTTAAACGAATAGGGTCTTTAATTTCTGCATTTTCTTTACAAGAAATTATACTCAAAACGCCCACAAAAAGAACCAAAAGAAATCGAGGTTTCATATCTAAAATTTTCTTTTACAAAGATAGCTTTTAAAGTTCTCATAAATCGTTCATAAATTATTGTTAATCGAAGTTTTTTTCGAGTCATTATTTTTAACTTTGTGTAAATCTTAATTCAATCGTTCAAGAAAATGAGAAAATTAGCACTATTATTAGTAGCAGCTGTTATGGTAAGTTCTTGTGTTTCTAAAAAAGACTACGCAGCCTTGCAGGCACAGCATAAAAAGACTAAAGACGAATTGTTAGCTGTAAAGAACAGTTTGACAAAATGTTTAATTGAAAAAGAAAAATGTGAGTCAGAATCAGTAAGTCTTAAAAGCAACATCGAAGAACTTAAAAAAGATAAGCAAAAGACTTTAGAATATGTTGATAACTTGACTGTTTTGACCAAAGGAGCAAATGATAATATCAAAGAAACTTTGGCTCAATTGAGTAAAAAAGACAAGTACATCAATCGTATTAGAGCAGCAGCTTCTAAAAAGGATTCTTTGAACCTTGTAGTAGCTTTCCATTTGAAAAAAGAATTAAAAGATGGAATTGATGATGAGGATATCGAGATCAATGTAGAGAAGACTGTTGTTTTTATCTCTATCTCTGATAAATTATTATTTAAGAGTGGTAGCTACAACGTAACTGAAAAAGCTTACAAAGTATTAGAAAAAGTAGCTACAGTAGTAAACGGACAACCTGAAATGGATGTAATGATAGAAGGTCATACAGACGATACTCCTATCAAAGCTGATAACAAGATCTTACAAGACAACTGGGATCTTTCTGCAAAAAGAGCAACAGCTATTACTAGAATCTTACAATACAAATACGGTGTAAAGCCTAGCAGATTAATTGCTGCAGGTAGAAGTAGTTATGTACCTCTAGCACCAAACGATTCCCCAGCCAATAAGTCTAAGAATAGAAGAACTAAGATCATTATCTTACCTAAGATTGGTCAATTCTTTGATTTGTTAGAACAAAAAGCTGAGTAATTAAAAGTTGATTTATATACTGAGAAAGCGCCTATTAGGCGCTTTTTTTAATATCTTGAGGCATCAAAAAAAATAGCTTGAACCAATTTCCAAAAGATATTAAATTCAAATATTCTTGGAGAGCCTATCAAGAAAGGGTTCTTTTGGAATTGAATGACCATTTAACCGACAATCATCTACATATAATTGCTCCTCCGGGATCGGGTAAAACAGTTTTAGGTTTAGAGGTAGCCATACGCTTAAACAAACCTACATTGATCTTGGCTCCAACAATCGCTATCAAGAATCAGTGGATCTCTCGATTGTGTGAATTGTTCTTACAAACAGAAAACTTTCCTGATTGGATATCAAGAGATATCAGAAACCCAAAATTCCTTACTGTTTCTACTTACCAAGGATTGCATTCTGCTATATCAGGAGAAGAAGAAACAGAAGAAGATCCCGAAGAAGAAATTCAAGCTGATGAGAAAGAAAAAGAACCTGACAGTACAAAAGAATCTGTTATCTCAAAACTTCTGGAACAAAACATCGGTACTATTGTTGTAGATGAAGCGCATCATTTAAAGAATGCTTGGTGGCGTTCATTAACTGAAGTTAAAGAATCTTTGCAGGCTACAGTTGTTGGGCTAACCGCTACACCTCCTTACGATGTTTCTTATGCTGAATGGCATAGATATTTGGAACTAAACGGGCCTGTAGATACTGAAATATCGGTACCTGAACTGGTTATTGAAGGCAATCTTTGTCCTCATCAGGATTTTGTTGTTCTTTCCACTCCAACGGATGAAGAGGCTCAAAAAATAGTGCGTTATAGACAGCGTATTGATTCGCTCATTGAAGAAATTAAAACTGATACAGCATTTATTTCTGCAATAGAGAACCACCCTATTTATCAAGTTCCTTTAAACAACCTGGAAACTATTTATTCAAATATTGAATATTATTCTGCAATTTTGATCTTCCTTCATTCACTAGGAAAAGTTATTACTAGAACACATTTAGAAGTTATCGGCGACACAAACTTCAAAATTCCGGAGTTTACTCCTGATTGGATGGAAATACTTCTCTCATTTTATCTATATGAAGAAAATTCTTTCTCTATTCAATATGAAGAGCATCAAGAAAAGCTAAAAAATAAGCTCAAAAGAGCGGGAGTTCTGGAACGGAAATCCATCAATTTGGTTTACAACCAAAGAATTAATAAGCACTTAAAAACTAGTATTAGCAAACTGGAGAATATTCAAAAGGTTGTAGATTTTGAACATGAGCAATTAGGTGATGATCTAAGGATGGTTATTTTAACAGATTACATCCGAAAAGAGTTCTTGGTTAATGAACCTCATAATTCTCTGGTTCTAAACAAAATTGGAGTCATGTCTATTTTCGAAAAAATACGGAGAGAGAATGATCAAAATTTAAAAGTAGGAGTTCTTACTGGTTCTTTGGTAATCATTCCTGTAACGGCACAAGATAGGTTTCAAGAGATCTGCAAACAGGCTAAGATTAGCATAAAATCATTCAAAAGCCTGCCTTACGATTCTCAATATTTAATTATCCGATCAAGTGAAAAGTTGAAACATGATATCGTAAGGATTATAACTCAGGTTTTCGAGGAAGGTCATATTGAATGCCTTGTTGGGACAAAATCTTTGCTTGGGGAAGGTTGGGATGCTCCCTCCATTAACTCGCTAGTACTGGCAAGTTTTGTTGGATCCTATGTGCTCTCTAACCAAATGAGAGGTAGAGCCATCAGAACCAATAGTAATGAACCCAAAAAGACAAGTCATATATGGCACTTGGCCTGTGTTGATCTATCAGCTAGCAATGGAGGAGAAGATTTGGAGCTACTGAAAAGACGATTTAAAAGTTTTATTGGCGTTTCTTACGACGATCAGCCTAATATAGAAAATGGGATCGATCGATTGAAAATCCCTTCCAACATACGTTCCAAAAAAGATATTGAAAAGATCAATGAAGCGTTTTTTCTTCAAGCCAAACAGAGAAGTTCTTTAAAAGACAAATGGGCTCTTGCTTTAGAAAAAGGAACAACTTTGATAGAGGAAATTAAAATTCCTTTCCCCACACAAAGAGAGTACCGTAAAGTCAAATCTCTTTATTATAGAAAGACTATTCGAAATCTAACCTTTTCTTTGCTTTCTGGTTTGGGAACGTTTCTTTTGGAGGCTTTGGAAGGAATGGGTGAATTTTTAAAAGGTACAAACTCAACTGAAAATTTCAAATATTACCTTCTTTTTATAGGAGTTCTTGGAGTTTTAATCTTTGGAAGAAAAACTTATAAGACAATGAGATTGTACATAAAGTACAGAGATATTTCCAAAGATATTCAAGGTATTGGACTTACAATGGTAGATGCCCTCATTAAAATAAAAGCAATTAAAACTCACAGAACCGATTTAGAAGTTGTTACTGATGTATTAAAAAATGGAACTGTTTTTTGCCATTTAGAAGGCGGAACTACTTATGAAAAATCTACATTCATTGGTGCGATGCAAGAGGTTTTTGACACTGTTGACAATCCAAGGTACCTTATCATACGTAAAGGACTGTTCTTACAATTATTTTCTCAAAAAGATTATCATTCTGTTCCGGATGCTATAGGAAGAAAAAAATCTTTTGCTCAATTTTTCCACCGACGTTGGAATCATTTTGTTGGCAAATCTGAATTAGTCTACACAAGATCTATAAAAGGGCGAAAAATCTTACTAAAATCAAGAGTAAACTCTTTAGCTTCTGAGTTTAATAACAAAACTCACAGAGTTAATAAATGGAGGTAGCTTATTCCGTTATCTTCAGAAAGTCTTCAAAAGCCACATAATAAGGTTGGTCTTTAAAAACAGGAAGGTCTACGCTTTCTGCATTAGCAATTCCTACTCCTGCAAACCAAACTTTTGCATTCGATTTTAAAGCGTGCTCTTTGAAAGTTTCCATCCAGATCACATCATATTCTTGAGGGTTCTGAATATTCTTAGTGGCCTTTACCAAAACAAAAATGGTAGGCTCTCCTTTCTTGTACAGTACAAATTGTGGATGTCTTTTTAATTGTGAGTTTACAGCGACAAACTCATAGCCCATCTCTTGTAATTTCTTTCCCACAATGTTCATGGCAAGATTGTGTAACTCTTGCTCCGTTAAAGCTTGCAACATGCTGCAAAGATACTTACTAATCTTTGAATCGTATAAACTTTGCCTTGTCAAAATAATAGCCGGGAACTTCAATATAAGCATTGGGTTCTAACTCGTACCAAGGGTTGATAGTTTGTCCGTTTGGATTTTTTAACAAGTGAACACTTTGTGCCGGAGTATTTCCTTGAGCCAGTATAAAACGCTTCTCTCCTTGCTCATTTTTTACTTCATCTACAATCATTACAATATGTCCGGGAGTTCCTGGGTAGACTAGCATATCTCCCACTTGTAATTGAGCTGAAGAAGTTACTTTGGGTAACTCATTGTATAATGATAGTGTGCCTGAGTACATGTAGATAAGATTCAGGTAGCGATAAAAATTCGCCTTAGAAACATCTTTTGCAGCTGTTTTATGAAAACTGACCTTATTGCCTTTGATCTTTGGACGATAACCCTCTGCATATTTTTTCCAAGAACAGTAATGTCCACTGGTGAATTCAAATCCAATTTTATCTTGTTGATTTATCTTCCATAGGTATTCAGACCGCAATCGGATCAATGCATCTGCGCATTGCTGTAATCCGTTTTTAGGTACGGGAACTTCCAGTACTCCAAAATGCCCCGATTGATAGAAGTATTCTGATCCATCGTAATTAATCACTTTGGCTCCATACGATTTTAATGGATAGTTTTGAATAAATTCTTGAAAGCTTCCCTGCTTATAAGTAATCCTTTCATAATTTTTCGGAACTTTCACACGTGCTTTTATCGTTTTTCCTTTTTTATCTATAAGACTAGGTGTAATAAAAACTGACTTAATAGCCGTTACTGTTGGTCGTGCTTGTTTAACCTGAGTAAAAGCTACTATAGCTACAACAATAATTACAGAGAGGATGAGTAATTTCTTTTTCATATCTCTACAACGAAAAAGTAGTCAGAAAATTATTTCAGTAACTCTTGAAGCTTTTGTTTATAAAGATCAAAATCTTTTAGATTGTGATGAGTCCCGGTAGGAATAGCTACAAACTCTTTTTGTTGAGATCCTACCAATTCAAACAGCTCTTTTGACTCTTCAAATGATGTAGTTCCGTCATCATCTCCATGAAAGAATGTAACCGGAACGGATATCTTAGGCACTATCTTATCAGAAGGTAGTTTGTATTTTAACAAGAAGGTTGGAGCCAGTATAAAAAAGTTTCGCGTAGCTCTTTTTAGGTTATAAAAGGGTGCTTCCAATACTACATGCTTGGGATTTCTATTGGCTCCTACATGACTTGCGAAAGTGGCTCCTAAAGAACGACCATATACCACGATCTGTTCTTCTGTATAATGGTCTTTTAAATGGTCATATACTGTTAAAGCATCTTCATACATCTTTGCTTCATCAAAACTCCCTGTGCTTTTCCCGTAGTTTCGGTAGTCCATTACCAACACATCATAACCATAATCCAACAAGTAAGGAACAATAGCTCCCCAACGTTCTAAATTCCCTTTGTTTCCATGGAAGAACAGAATCACTCCTTTAGAGTCTTGCTGTGTAAAATGCAAAGCATTGAGTGTTTCGTTGTCTTGAGTTGTGATATTAATTTCCTGAAATGTTTGTGGAAATTGGTACACAAAATCTTTGGCCAGTTTTTTACCGTTTAAAAAGATAAACCGTTCTTGAAAGAAATAAAAAAACAACAATCCCACTCCTAAGAGAATGAGAACTCCATAGACAATCTTTTTGATCATTTCTTCTTCTTTTTGGTACGTATAAAATCGATACTGGTTTTTTCTCTATCTATTGTGATCTCTCTTTTGCGACCTAATATTTCGTGTAATGCTTTGTGGTAACTTTCAAAGTTATGTAGATCTTTATGTCCTCCTCCAATAATAGGGTATAATTTTGTTAGTTCAGGCTTTAGTTTTGATAGTCGTAAACTCGAATTGAATCGAATGACACGATCATTGGTTCCGTGTATGATATTGATCGGGCATTTGACATACTTCATCCACTTGTAGGTAGGCATCTGATAGCGCATTACCAATCCTAACGGGATTAATGGCAAATATCTTTTTACATTTTTAGACATACTAAAATAAGGACACGCTAAAATCAGAGCTTTAGGATCGTTCATAGAAGCCACTTTTGTTGCCAACCCTGTACCTAAAGAGCGGCCATATACGATAATCCTGTTTTCTTTTACCTTTTCTTTAATCCTATCATATACATATAAGGCATCTCGCTTCATGCTTTCTTGACTGAGTCTTCCGGTACTCTTTCCAAAGCCCCGGTAATCGATCATGATTACATCATAATTGTGTAAGGTAAAATCTACGGCAAACTTTCCCCAACCTTTAATACTTTTCGAGTTTCCTTTCAGATAATACACCACTCCTTTAGGGCTTTCTGATTTGAAATGCAAGCCATTGATAATGGCTCCGTCTTCCAATTCTAAATTGTACTCTTCTACCTGCTGATTCTCATATTGAAACACAAAATCCTTAGGTAGCTTTTCCGGATGGAACAAGAATCGTTCTTGAAAGAAATACAAAAAGAGACTTACGGTAGCTACAACAATTAGTAAAATGATCAAATAGGATATCCAGCCCATATTGTTGGTTTGTATGAACGAATCTAAGGATTTTAAGTTCCTCAAACAAATTCGAAACAAATAGAAAAAATTGTAACTTTAACGAAGTCAGACTTTTGCAACACCTCCCTAAACTGTTCTATTAATAGTTTCACTAACCAAACCATAACTATGATTAAATTTTTTAGGCGAATTCGTCAAAAACTGTTCAACCAATCTAAAGAAAAGGCAGGAAATAAGTTTTCGAGTTACTTTCTTTATGCTATAGGTGAGATTCTTTTAGTGGTTATTGGAATTTTACTCGCACTACAGTTCAATAATTGGAATATAGAAAGAGAAAACAAGACAAAAGAGCGTTGGTATTTAATAAATATTGTAGAAGACATTGAGTATCAAAAAGGCGATCTGAAAGAGTTAAAACAAAACTATGAATGGTGTTTAAAAATTGCTACTTCTATTTTAGAAGATTATCAGCATTTACAAGATTTCTCTGCTATAGACAGCTTGAATTATAAGTTGAATTCATTGCTGTTAGCTGATAATTTTCCCAACACAGATAATACTTATCAAGAATTGGTTTCATCAGGTCAACAGGCTTTGATTAACAACAAGGATCTAAGTATTGATATTATAGATTATTATCTCTTTTGCGAGGATAATTATATAGACATCAAGAATAATAATGACAATGTGTATTACAAAGAAATTCATCCTATATTCTATAATCTGTGCCAAACCAGTTTGGACGGGTTAGCGTTATCTAAAGACCAAAAGAAACTTTTAGAATACGATGCTAAAACAGATGAATTTTTAAAAGGAGAGTTGAAAAAGCCTCAAAATATTTTACGCTTATTAAATGCTTTGAGAACTCATATCTTATTGAATACTGTTCATTTAGAGCTTGTAGAAGAAACGCTGGAAACCGGCGTACTGTTGATTGAAAAAATAGATAAATACTTAGGATTAACCCCAGAAATGGTAAATCATTATGATTAGACTCTTTCGAAAAAAACGTACAAACATGGCTAATGAAAAAAAGTTTTCAAGCTATCTCCTTTATGCTTTAGGAGAAGTCTTATTAATTGTTGTTGGAATTGTAATTGCCTTACAGCTACAAAACTGGAATGAAGCCAATAAAACTACAGAGGCTACCCAGTTGACTATTGATCGGATCAAAAAAGAGATCTTAAGCAATCAGAAAAAGATAGAGCAAGTGTATGACTATCATAAAATGGTAAGTGATACATTACAAAAAATCAAAACTCCAAAAACAGAAGAAGAAGTAGAAAGCGCTCTTAGTTTTTGGAGAGGTTTGCGTATTCCCAGAATGCAAGAATCTTCATTTCAAACTGCCATTCAAACTGGGGTAAGTAAAAACATTGACATCGATTTGTTAGAGTCTTTAAATACTTTGTACACTTTTCAGAGTTCTTATAATGACTTTTCAAAAACGGCTTCTCAAGGGTTATATAACAAAGATTTTTCTGAAGTTGAAAACTTTAAAAAGATTGCTATTTTCATAAACATGACTATGGTTGATTTGTATTATTTCGAATCTGACTTGAATCGATTATTTCAAAAATGCTTGCATAAAATAGATTCTCTAACTAACTAATTTCTTTCGTATATTTAGGAAGCTAAAGGACTGATGATGAATACTCCACTAAGATTAGAACAAGCTTTGATAAAACTGTACAATGCGTATCACAACAACACATTGGATCCGGAAGATTGTACGGCTTGTGCTGTGGGGAATATTTTAGACAATCAAGATTCTTGGAAACACCTTTCTAATGAACACGGTTCTCTTCAGTTAAATTATATTGGTACTGTGCATCAACGTTTAGGGAGGAAGTTCAATGGATATTCTCCTCAAGAATTATTAGAGATCGAAAAAGTCTTTTTGATGGCCTGTGGTTTCGAAACTCCTCTTTGTCATTACAATCCTAAACCACAAAACCCAAGAGATAAAGATGTGCTATTCCAAGGGCTCTTTGCTGTTGTAAGTCTTTTATGTGAGTTGGAAGGTTTGGATAATGTGATGAATTACTCCAAGCTTTTCGAACAGGAAAACAATATTCCAAAATACTCTTTGGAAAAAATTTTAAGTTAAAAAAAGCTGGTCAAAGACCAGCTTCCATCAAATCAGCTCTAGCCCCTCAACTATCACCAAAATAAACATGTTAAAAGTGCCAGCATTAGTAAATGTCACTAATAAAACGGGGAGTCTACATAAATGGATACAAAACATCGACACTGGCACTTAGTTTTTATTACTATTAATATTTCTTTTTTTTAAGGAAAATCTAGCGGATAATGAAAACCAAAAACATTTAATTCTACTACTATAGAAGAAATCATTTCTATAAGCTGGAAATAATTTCAAGAGAACGTTTCTTTTAATAGAAGAACCACAAAATGGACATCTTTTCATTATTACTTTTTTCACTCCGCAATAGTAGAGATGATTCTTCTCAGAGAAAAATTTTAACGGTTGCAAAAGGTAACAGGGCAAAATTTTATACCCTTAGCATTATAGAGTTAAGTTCATTTCTATACCAAACTATGTTTCTTTTCGAATTAAGTGTTAAAATATCTTCATAGTTTTTAATGCTACTATTATGATCTTTCTCTTTATTACCATGTTCATTCTAGAAAGAGTAAATTAGATGAAAAGAGGCTAAAGAAATAACTAGATATTTTTAAAGTTGGAAGTGGAAAAACAGAAAAGCCGATATTTTACTATCGGCTTTTTGGTCAAATACGGCATTTGTTTGTATTTAACAAGAGAAAACAAATAACAGTTTTCTAAACAAGTATTAACTCAACTAAAACTTAAAGCAAAGGTATACATCAAAACTAGAGATCATAAGAATCTAAGGTTTCAAAAGGAGTCAATAAAAAACTTTTAAAACTTCTGTTTATGAAAGTGTTAAACACTGTATGAATTCTCTAAGTTTATCTTGCTTTCTTTGAAGAGTTATGAGGTTATATTTTTGTTTATCTCAAAAACAATTTTCTCTTCATAGTCATATATTCTTATTTAACGAAGTAGAAAATTCCACAAAAAAACGCCAAAACAATCGATGTTGTTAAACAACAATCGAAAGCGTTGACGTTCTCTGCTTCCTTTCCCATTTTTCTTAGTTATGCCTTCTTTTTAACAAGACGTTTCTATTAAAAATGGGAAACCACAAATAATTAGAGTCACAATTGTAGCATACGTAATTTTTACAGGCAGGTATGACTCTTAAAAGGCTTTTTTTTTTACCCGAAACCTAAATCTAGAACTACAATTTGGGCATCTTTTCATTCTATTTCAATTTTACGAGGTAAAACTACACTCCATTTTTTTGAGAATAAATTTTTCATGGTATCAAAAAGTATTACAGCAATAATTATATATTCTGCATAAATTGTTCTAGTTCAACATCTCCGGGAAGTTTAAGTTTCTTTCTAAGTCGGTAGCGATATGCTTTTACAGAATCTGTTGATGTATTTCTAATACAAGCAATTTCTTTAATAGATAAGTTTAACCTTAGCAAAGAACATATTTCTCGTTCAGCTTTTGTTAAGGTTGGATAGAGTTTTACAATCTTAGTATCAAACCCCCTATCCATTTCTTCAACTTTACCTTGGATAGACGAGAATTTGCTTTCTGTAGCTATTTGTTGTTGCAACCTGAGAATTAAAGATTGTGTATACCTCCTTACATCTCTTGATTCACTTTCATCTTTATCCTCTTTGATTTGTTCTGATAACTTAGTAATGAATTTCAGCCGCATACTATTGTCTGCTACTAATGTTTTTAGTTCGCATTCTGACATTCTTACTTTCTCACAGAGTAATTTTTTATTTAATTCTTCTTCCTCTAGTTTTTCTCTGACATTTCGTTCTCTAACTGAGTATTTCTTGTATAATAGATATCCGACTGATATAAAAACTACAAGTGATCCTAAAAGTAAAAGAATATAGAACTTAACTTTTTTTCCTTGCTTTACAGAAATTAGTTTTAATTTTTGAGCTCGTTTTATACTCTCTATAGAGGAAATAGAATCAGAATACTCCTTGTAATTTCTATAGTTTTCATAAGCATTTTTATAATCTTCTAATTCTTTATATATCAAACTTTTTCTTAAATAAGATTTACAGATTCTTTCTCTTTCTCCAACCTTCCTAGCAACTTCAAGAGAAGAATCTGCATATTTCAACGCATTGGAATAATCTTTTAAGTTGTAATATTTTTTTGCCATGTTTGAATATCTTATACAGGCAAAATTGTCTTTGGTAACTCTTTTGTAATATTCTAAATCATAATTTTTGACAAGAAACTCTTTTTCACCAATCTGTTGGTAGTGACATTTTGTTTCTAACTCAGATTCTTTTTTTATTTCTTTTGAGCTTTCAAGGGTAGTCCCACTTTTTTGAAAGTAGGTAAATAGTAGGATAAATGTTAAGCTTATAAAACATTTCATAATTAATACATCAGATAATAAGGAAAGTCGACTTTCTACAATCGACTTTCTAGACTATTATTCCCCCAACTGTATTTAATTGAAACAGTTAAACCGCTAATTACCCTAGCAATCAACATTATACATCCTGCGAACTAAATACTTTTCAAATATAGTACGCCGCTTTTATAGCCCTTTAACCTCGATGGTGTTAAAAGGTGGCGTCTATAATTTTGTTTTTAGTTCAATTCAATATTCTATCAATAACATCCATTATAAAGCCAAAGGAATATTATGGGTAAATTTGAAATTAGGTGGTCTCTATAATGTGGTGGTAATTCTAACTTTTTCAAACAATAGAAGGACTCCTCAAAATTTTCTTAAGAAGTAATTTTTTAAGTTAAAAAAGAAAGCCGACATATAGTCGACTTTCATAAAATCAGTTCTAGCCCCTCAACTAGCACTAATCAATTAAACTAATAAAAAGTGCCAATGTAAACAGGTTCTTTTACAAAGAACTGGGGAGAATCTATAGTAATTAATGGAGATAGACACTGGCACTTGGCAATTATACTATAACCTTACCTTCTTTTTAAGAGGAAAGTTTTATCTATTAATGAGAACCAAAAATATTCAGCTCTGCAATTATAGCAGAAGTAGTTTCTACTAGATGGCAAAATTCTTAAAAGGAACTTTCTTTTAATTCGTAGTCTTGATGTTGAACCACAACAAGGACATCTTTTCATTCTCTTTATTTTAAACAGCAATGTTAGGACACATTCTGATAAGTAGAAAATTTTGAAGGTAACAAAAAGTGACAAGTACCATTTTTACAGGCTTTGTATAAAATGTTCAAGCTCTTCACCGCTAGGAACCTGCAGTTTTTTCCGAATTCGATAACGAGAAGCTTTCACTGAATCTGTTGTCGCATTTCTTATGGATGCAATTTCTTTAATTGATAGATTTAAACGTAACAGAGCGCATACTTCTCGTTCTGTTTTTGTTAGACTTGGGTATAGCTTTACAATCTTACTATCAAAGCCTCTGTTTACCTCTTCTATTCTATCTTGTATGGATGATAATTTACTCTCAGTAGCTATCTGCTGTTGCAATTGTAAGATCAATGATTGTGTATATTGCTGTATATCTTTTGAATCTGCCTGTTTTTTATCTTCTTTGATTTTATCAGACAGTTCTATGATAAATTTCAATCGCATGCTGTTATCAGCCACCAATGACTTTAATTCTGATTCTGAAACTTTCACTTTTTCACGTAAGAGCTCTTTCTTTAGTTTTTCCTTCTCTAACTTTTCTCTTACAATTCTGGCTCTGGCCGTATAGTTTCTGTATAGCAAGTATCCTACAGTAGTTCCTACAATAAGAGTTAAAACAAATAAGAAAACATATAATTGTACTTCCGATTTTTGTTTGTCTGAGATCACTTCCAATTCCTTTCGTTCTTTCTCAAACTCATACATCAATTCTAACTCTTGAATTCTTTTAACGCTCTCTATATTGAAAATGGAATCTGAATATCTTTTATAGCTTCTGTAATTATCATAAGCATTTTTGTAATCTTCTTTTTTCCTGTACACGTAACTCTTACGCAGAAATGCTTTTGAAATCCTTTCTTTAAACCCTTCTTGCAAAGCAATTGTTAATGAAGAGTCTGCATACTTTAATGAAGTATCATAATCTTGAAGTGACGAATAATCTCTAGAAATGTTAAAATAGCCTACACAAGTAGACATTTTATTTCCTATACTCTTGTAATAGTTTAGATTATCTAGCTTAATAGGAAGAGATTTTTGATGATCTCCTTGTGAAGAATACAATGTCGCTAAATTGTTATCTACTCCACGTATATCTTCTTCTCTTTTTAATTTTTTGAACAAGTCTTTTGCCTTCTGATAACAGATCATTGCAGAGTCTATCTTATTTAACCTTCGATAAGAAACTCCCATCATATTGTATGCTGCTGCAACTCCAAAGGTATCTTTTGTCTGCTCATTAATTCTTATAGCCTTCTTAAAATTTGAGATAGACCTTTTGTAATCTTCTTGATAGCGAAAAATGATTCCTATGTTATGAATGACATCTCCAACTTTGTCATAATCATCCATCTCTTCATACATCTTTTTTGAATCGAGATAGTAATTTAGTGCTTGAATATAATTTGCTTTTCTACGATTAATCACTCCCAATTTGTTGTAGGCATTTGCCAAATAAGTATCTCTGGTATGATCATGTCCTTTACAGGACTCTAAAAAGTTTTTTACTTCCAAAAAGCTTTGTTCTGCTCTAGGAAGGTCTGTTTCTATCTGATGCTCTCCTAATTTAGTAAGTGCAATTGCTCTTTCAATTTCTGACTGAGATTCTTTTACTTTTTCTTTTAGGTTTACCAAGATTGTATCTACTTCTTGAGAGGAAATAGAGGTAAGAAAGAATAGGGTAAGAATACAACTTAATAAGTATCTCATAATAACAAAACTAATAAAATACAGAAAAGCCGATATGTTACTATCGGCTTTTTGGTTAAATACTGTCCCCTAATTTGTATTTAACTAACTGAAAACGGATTAACAGTTTTCCCTCCTAATCGATTTTTTATTAACAGTTACTAAACCAATTAGTATATGCCAAAAGTATAACTCTGTATTGTACATTATAAAAATTAGCAGTGTCAAAAAGTGGCATCACAAACTTTTAACATTTGTGCAGTTGACACATTCGCTTTTGTTTTTTACCATCTAAATCCACTTGGTGGAGGTGGAACACTATTAGTAGATGGGCTCATTGCCTGTATTGATATGAGATGCCAGATTAGATATATTCCAATTGCTGTTAGCACAGCATATTTCGCATAATCCCTTACTTTTCTTAGTGCTTCTTCCTGTGAGATTGCGTTTGCATATTTATTTTTAACATTCCCTTTATTCATTTTTTTAGCTATTAATTAGATTAGCATTATTTGCTACAACAAAACTAGGTTCAGAATAAAAAGCAAGCTCCCTGTTAGCGGTAACAATATGTGTTAAGAAAGAATCTGCAGGGTGATAAAAAGTGACAAGGTAAATTTGGGGTATAAAAAAACCAGCTCAATGAGCTGGTTTTCAGTTTATTTTTATTTGGATTATCCTCCAAAGTCGTCAAATCGAATGTTCTCGTCTGGGATTCCAAAATCTTCTCCCATTTTTTGAACTGCCTTGTTCATTAACGGTGGTCCACAGAAATATAATTCAATATCTTCCGGTGCATCATGGTGATTCAAATAATTATCGATCACACAATTGTGAATGAATCCTACGAATCCATCTCCTTCTCCTTCAATTCCATCTTTTACTTTCCAGTTATCTTCTTCTAAAGGTTCAGATAACGCCATGTAGAACTTAAAGTTAGGGAAGTCTCTTTCTAATTCTCTGAAGTGCTCAATGTAGAACAACTCACGTTTAGAACGTCCTCCGTACCAATATGTAACTTTACGTCCAGTTTTTAAGGTTTTGAATAAGTGGTATAAGTGCGAGCGCATTGGTGCCATTCCAGCTCCTCCTCCTACGTATAGCATTTCTGCCTCAGATTCGTTGATAAAGAATTCTCCATAAGGTCCAGAGATTGTTACTTTATCTCCTTTCTTTTGGTTGAAGATGTATGATGAAGCAACCCCAGGGTTTACATCCATCCATCCATTCTTAGCTCTATCCCATGGCGGAGTAGCAATACGAACGTTCAACATAATTTCACGTCCTTCTGCAGGGTAAGAAGCCATCGAATAAGCTCTTTCTACAATTTCCGTGTTTTTCATTACCAATGGCCACAATCCAAACTTATCCCATTCTGCTTGGAATTTGTCTGGTGTTTCGTGCTCCTCTGGGTGTGCTGTAATATCAATATCAGCATATTTTACTTCACAAGGAGGGATTTCGATCTGAATATATCCTCCTGCTTTGTAGTTCATATCTTCTGGAATACGTACTACGAATTCTTTAATGAATGAAGCTACGTTATAGTTACGAACAACTTCTGCTTCCCATTTCTTAATTCCGAATATTTCTTCCGGAATAGAAATGTCCATGTCTTGTTTTACTTTAACCTGACAAGCTAAACGAATTCCTTCTTTTAATTCTTTACGTGTAAAGTGAGGTGTTTCTGTTGGTAAAGCTTCTCCTCCACCAGCGTTAACGTGACACTCACATTGAACACAAGAACCTCCACCACCACAAGCTGATGGTAAAAAGATTTTTTCGTTTCCTAATGTTGTTAATAAAGTACTTCCTGAAGCTACTTCTATTTTCTTTTCTCCATTGATTGTAATAGTTACAGGTCCTGATGGAGATAACTTTTGTTTTACAAACAATAATAAGGCTACCAATAACAATGTAAGCACTAAGAAAGCGGCTACGGTTGCTACGATAGTTCCTGTTGTACTAGCTGCTAATGTGATCATCTTACTTCTCTGTTTCTTTGGTGATTTCTGCTAATTCTTTTGTCTTCTCGTCTTCGGCTACATCAACTTCTTTTTTCTCTTCTTTTTGAATTGAAACTTCTGTTGACTCTTTTTCTTCACCTTCATCTCCTCCGGTTAACATTCCTCCGAAGCTCATAAATCCGATAGCCATCAGACCTGTTACAATGAAAGTAATTCCTAACCCACGTAATGCAGGAGGCACACTTGAGTAACGGATCTTCTCACGAATGGCAGCAATGGCTAAGATTGCCAAGAACCAACCGATTCCTGATCCAATTCCGTAGTTTAATGCCAATCCTAAGGTTGGAATTTCACGAGATTGCATAAATAAAGAACCTCCTAAGATCGCACAGTTTACAGCAATCAATGGTAAGAAGATTCCTAATGAGTTGTATAAAGAAGGTGAGAACTTTTCTACGATGATCTCTACCAATTGTACCATGGTTGCAATTGTAGCAATGAACATGATAAAGGATAAGAAACTTAGATCGTATTCAGCATACTCTGGTCCTAACCAAACCAAAGCTCCTTCTTTTAAGATATATTGATCTAACAACCAGTTTAATGGTACAGTTACTGCTAATACAAAGATTACAGCAGCTCCTAAACCTACGGCCGTTGATACTTTTTTAGATACAGCAAGGTAAGAACACATTCCAAGGAATGTAGCAAATACCATATTGTCTATAAAAATCGATTTGAAAAATAATTCTATATGTTCCATGATATCCTAGTGTTCTTCAATTAATGCTTTGTTTCTACTACGTTGTACCCAGATAATGATTCCTACAACAATCAATGCCATTGGTGCCAATAACATGAATCCATTGTTCTCATAACCTGTAGCATACAATCCTGTTTTTGCAATTGGATCTCCTAAAACAGGGAATCCTAATAGTGTTCCAGAGCCTAAAAGCTCTCTGAAGAAACCAACAATGATTAAGATAACTCCATATCCTAAAGCATTTCCGATTCCATCAAGGAACGATCTCCAAGGTCCGTTTCCTAAAGCAAAGGCTTCAAAACGTCCCATGATAATACAGTTGGTAATGATTAGTCCAATAAAGGCTCCTAAGGTTTTACTCAGTTCATAAGCAAAGGCTTTTAAGACCAGATCTACAATAATTACCAATGTTGCTACTACGATCAACTGTACAATAATTCTAATTTTAGAAGGAATGATATTTCTCATTAAAGAGATCACAACATTTCCAACTCCCAATACGAAGATTACAGAAATAGACATCACAATAGAAGCCTTTAACTCAGCTGTAATCGCCAGGGCAGAACAAATACCTAATACCTGAATGGTAATTGGGTTATTATCAGCAAATGGGTCTGTAATAAGTTTTGCGTCTTTCTTAGATAAAAGTCCCATATAATTATTGATTTAAAGTTTTAAAATAAGGTACATACAACTTCAATTCTGATTTCAGCATTGCTGCAACACCATCACCTGTAATAGTTGCTCCTGCAATAGCATCTACCTCATTATCATTTTTATCTTTATTTAAAGGGTCTCCATTACTCTTAGAAATTGCAATTCCTACAAAGTTTCCTGAAGCATCCTTTAAGTTTTCTCCTGTAAAATCATCCATAAAGAAACGCAACTTGATGTTTGCTCCTAAACCTGCAGTTTCTCCTTTATGGTCAAAATATACTCCTTGAACTACCATATTGGCATCCATAGCAACATATCCCCATACAGCATCCCAAAGACCTTTTCCTCTAATAGGAGCTATATAAAATGTTTTTCCATCTTTTTCTCCGATGAACAATGGTAATTGTCTTTCAATACCATCTTTTGCATTTGCTTGCTCCTTTTTAACATCGATCAAGTAGGCTTTTTCATCTTCTCTTACTTCTGTACCATTGGTAATTACCAATTGTCTTGTGATGTATTTTGAAAACTCTTCTCCTACTTTATCTTTAGAAACAAAATTCGCATTAGATTCATCATTTTCATTTACGCCCATTGCGTATAAAATGTTCTGTTGCTTCTCTATACGTTTATTTTCATCTATGGTTGGTTTGAAAAAGGATGCTAAGAACGCCAACAATGCGCCTACAACCAATACCATACCTGTAGCAAAAAATACCGTATATATATTACTATCAGTTCTCTTGCTCATAATTATGCGTTTTTAGCTTTTAAACGTTTTAATCTTCTCTTTACATTTCCTTGTACCACATAATGGTCAATGGTTGGAGCAAATACGTTCATCAATAGAATTGCTAACATTACTCCTTCTGGATATGCCGGGTTGAATACACGGATCATAATTGAAATAAATCCAACTAAGAATCCATAGATCCATTTTCCTTTATTGGTTTGTGAAGCTGTTACAGGGTCTGTTGCCATGTATACTGCTCCGAATGCAAAACCTCCAATTAACAAGTGATGCCAGAACTCAGTACTCATCAATGCATAGAACTTGCTACTCTCTGTAATCCATCCTTGGTCTACAACTGCGTTAAAGATCAATCCCATTACTAAGGCTCCTATTACAGAACTTAGCATGATTCTCCAGCTTCCGATCTTGGTAAAAACCAAGAACAATGCTCCAAATAAGATTAATAATGTGGATGTTTCTCCTACTGATCCCGGAATGAATCCGAAGAACATATCTGATACACTATAGGTTAATTCTTGTCCTTGCGCCAGACTTCCGAGAACTGTTTCTCCCGAAATAGCATCAATTCCTGTTGCTCCTTCAGCAAGTTGGTCTGCTCTATCTCTAGCTTCAGCTACCCATACTTTATCTCCACTCATCCAAGTTGGATATGCGAAGAATAAAAATGCTCTAATTGTTAAAGCCGGGTTTAAGATGTTCATTCCTGTTCCTCCAAATACTTCTTTTCCGATTACCACTCCAAAGATTACAGCTACTGCTAACATCCATAATGGAATATCGATTGGAACAATTAATGGAACTAACATTCCTGTTACTAAGTATCCTTCTTCTACTTCGTGTCCTTTGATTACAGCGAAAACAAATTCTACTGCTAATCCTACTACGTAAGACACAATTACTAAAGGAAGAACTCTCGCTGCTCCAAATAAGAAGTTATCTAAATTCCAGAACTCTCCACTAAAGAAAGACATTCCGGACACAAAGTTGCCGTTTACTGCTGCGTAGTGTTGAAAACCTGCGTTGAACATTCCGAAAAACAAACATGGAACTAATGCCATGATCACAATGTTCATTGTACGTTTTAAATCATCTGCAGCTTTGATATGAGTTCCTCCGTGAGTTACTTCATTTGGCAAGTACAAAAAAGTATGGATTGCGTTAAACGCAGGAGCCATCTTCGTTCCTTTGTACTTCTCTTTTAAATTATGTAGTTTCGTTTTTAAGCTCATTCTCTCAAATTTTTAGCCTAATTCTTGTTTCATTAAATCCAAACCTTCTCTCACGATCTTTTGGTGAGGTTGCTTAGAAACACAAATAAACTCTGTTAATGCGAAATCTTCAGGAGCTACTTCATACCCTCCTAAGTTTTCCATTTCATCTAAATCTTTATACATACAAGCTTTTAAAAACTGTAATGGATAAACATCTAATGGGAAAACATCTTCATAAGATCCTGTTACAACAAAAGCTCTGTGCTCTCCATTAGTATTTGTATTCAAGTCATATTTTTTCTTTGAATTCAACCAAGAAAAAGTAAAGGCTCTGGAAGTAGATATCTTGTTAAAGATTGGCTTATTCCATCCAAAGAATTCGTAATCATCACCTTCTGGGATCGCTGTAACTTGGTTGTTGTAGTATCCTAAGAATCCGTCTTCAGCAACCTGAGTTCCTGTTAATACGTTTCCGCTGATGATTCGAGTATTATTGTTTTGCAAGTTCTTTGCTGTAACATCAGAAATAGATGCTCCTGCTAAAGCCGTTACATAAGATGGCTTTTCAAATTGAGAACCTGTCAATGCAATTGTTCTTGTAATATTGAATTTTCCTGTCAACAAAAGCTCTCCGATCACTACTAAATCTTCTGGTGCTACAACCCAAACCACTTCTCCTTTGTTGATAGGATCTATGTTTACGATTTGAGTACTCACATTTCCTGAAGGGTGTGGCCCGGAAACTTTGTGAAGTTGAATATCGTTCAGTCCGTTGAATGGTGAGTTATCACCTTTTCCAACAGAAACATGAACTTTTCCTTCTGTAAGCTTAGAAACAGCAGTTAATGCAGCTTGCAATTCCTTTTCCTTTCCGGCCAATACATAATTGTAGTCAGCAGCTAAAGGTGCACTTGCATAAGCAGAAACAAAAATTGCTTTCGGTGCTTGATTAGGATTTGCGATCACATCATAAGGTCGCTGTTTGATAAATGGCCAACATCCTGCTGTAAATAAGTGATTCTTCACTTCATCAGCAGACATCTTAGCAACATCTTGCTTTCCAAAATCTTGATATTCTTGCTTTCCATCAGCAAGAATTTTCATCGTTAATATCTTACGTTTTGCACCACGAATAATCTCAGTTACTTTTCCGCTTACAGGGCTAGGAAATAAAATGCGCTCATCACTCTTTGAATAAAAAAGAGCTTCACCTGCTTTTACTTCAGTTCCTTCTTTTGCGATAAGTTTTGGGATAATTCCGTGGAAGTCTTCTGGCTTTATTGCATAAACTCCACTTGTAGAAATGTCAGTAGTTACGTGTTCTGCTTCGCCAACCAGCTTAATATCTAAGCCTTTTTTGATACGAATGTCTTTTGACATGGTAAATACGAAATTTAATTATCTAAAAAAATCATGCAAATTTAGTTATTTTGATAGTCAAGACAGAACAAATGGGACTTTATCTTGGAGATTCAAACTTATTTATATTAATTCTAAATAAACTTATTTTCTCTCATGTTTTTAATTGTTTAGGTTTGTAGAATAATTGTGGTTTCATTTTTGCGTTTCTTAAAAAGTCGATTCTATTTTTATGAAAAAAACATTGCCTTTCATTTTGTTGCTCTTTCTTTTTAAAGTAACAACTGCTCAAAAAAACGAGCCGGACTACATCAAGTCCATTCAACTAAAGCCTTTGGGAGATAGAAATTTCTCAATTGTAGTTCCTTTGGGAACTCCTTTAGAGTTGAGCTTTGATGATTTGGAAGGGGATCAAAAGAATTATTATTATAAAGTTGAATTGATGAACCACGATTGGACTCCCAGCAGTTTGATTGCCAATCAATACTTAGAAGGGTTTCAGTCTAACGTAATTTTTAACGTAGAAAATTCGTTCAACACCTTTCAAAACTACACACACTACAGTGTAAAACTTCCTAATCAGAACACAAGAATTACCAAAAGTGGCAACTACTTATTATCCGTTTTGGATCAGTATGATGAAGTTATTTTTACTCGCAGATTTACACTTTACGAATCTGTTGCTGTTGTAGGTGTTTCTGTAAGCAGGAGTCGAAATACCAAGACCTTAGATCAACAGCAAACAGTGAACTTTATTGTAAATCATCCTACAATCAGGCTAAACAATCCCAATCAGGAAATTCATGTTGCTGTCTTACAAAATCAAAACTGGAAAACTGCTATTACTAATGTAGAACCACAGTTTTACAAACCTAGCCAATTGATCTATCGCTATACCAGGCAAACCAATTTTTGGGGAGGAAATCAATATTTGTTTTTCGACAATAAGATCATACGAAACTCCAGTGTAAATGTGGCTCGAGTAGTACGAAAAGACTTATACCACAACTATCTGTATCCTTATAAAAACAAAGAGGTAAAAAACTACACATACAATCCAGATATCAACGGGCAGTTTATTATCAGGACTTTAGAGGGAGACAATCCCAAAACAGAAGCAGATTATGCCATGATGCATTTTGCATTGGAAGTAGAAGATCAATTTGAAAACAAAGATGTATACGTTTATGGAGCATTTAACAACTTCAAACTAACAGATGAGAATAAAATGTACTATGATACGGGCACGAAAACCTACCTTGCCAACTTTCCTTTAAAGCAAGGGTTTTATAACTATACGTTTGTTACTCGCTCAGGTAATGGAGATATATCACAAGCAGATATCTTAGGAAACTTCTCAAAAACAGAAAACGAATATACTGTAATTGTCTACTACAGACCCTTAGGTGGGCTTTTTGATAGAGTAATTGGTGTAGGGTCTATTAGTTATCAAGGAGAGCGTTAGCTAATTGAAGAGCGAAGATTGGAAATCTCAGATTTTTCTGTTTCGTATTTAAACTTTGAACTTTAAACCAAAAATGTTACTTTAGCTATGATGGTACAGCAAATAACAAAAGGGATCAAGATTTCTGTAAAGACGAAGTATGATGGAACTTTGTACAGAAATTATCGTCTGTACCATAATTTCAGTTATTATATTACCATAGAAAATAAATCATTAGAAACCGTTCAACTTACAGATCGCTTTTGGAAGATCTTTGATTCACTAAATACAACCGAAGTTGTAGAAGGTGAAGGTGTAGTTGGACAAACACCAATTTTAGAACCTCAAGACACTTACAAATACAAATCGGGATGTTTCTTACTTTCCAACACTGGAGCAATGAGTGGATTTTACACCATGGTAAATATAGAAACACAACAGAGTTTTGATGTAACCATACCAACTTTCCAACTTTCAACACCTGTATCATTAAACTAACTAAGAGAAATAACAAACAACGAAAGCTTGCCACCATCAAAGATTCGGAATGTCTCAATTGCGGTCATCCTTTTTTTGGTCATGAAAAGTTTTGTCCTGAATGCGGGCAAAAGAACAAGGGAAGACAAATTACCTTTGTCAGTTTTGTAAGAGAGGTCTTTAACGGTTTTATTTCTTGGGATGCCAAATTCTGGACCACATTAATCCCATTACTAATCAAACCAGGAAAAGTATCCAAAGATTTTGTTAGCGGAAAAAGAATCCGATACTCAAACCCTTTTCAATTCTACTTAACTACTTCTATTCTCTTCTTTTTGATCTTTGGAGCTATTGACAACTACAATAAGTTCAAAGACATGACCCAAGCTTCTCCAAAAAAGCAACAGGTTTCTTTGGAAGAATTGAACAAAGCAATCAATACAAAAGAGATCGATGCAGATTCGATTAGAAATGTAATGAGTGAAAAGCTCAACAGTACTTTTATTCCATTAGATTCTATACAGAAGAACAAAATATTAGACGAAATCGAAAAACAAGCAAAAGACACAACCAGCAATAGGAATCGTACTGCCTTTTCTTTTGGGGGCGCTACTCGTTTTGATGAGTTTGTTGTATTTCATCAAAAACACCCAAATATAAACGTTGATGATGCTTTGGATAGTTTGGGTTATGCTAAGAATTTTAAGAATCGATTTATCTATGACAGAGCAAAAGTTTCAGGTGAATTTTTCACCAACAGAGAGAGCGGTAAAAAGTTCTTAAACCAAATGCTGTCGTATGCATCTGTATCATTATTTATATTACTACCAATCTTTACCCTGTTTTTAAAATTCTTCTATATCAGAAGAAAGTTTACCTATGTAGAACATTTGATCTTTGTTTTTCACACACAAACAGTCTTTTTCTTACTGTTAATCATTTTTGTGTTGCTGGATTTCTTTACTCAGAATGCTCCTATATGGGTGTTTACTATCCTATTCTTAATCTATCTTTTCTTAGCCATGAAGAAGTTTTACGGACAAGGATTCTTTAAAACATTGATCAAGTACATTCTTGTCAACTGGGTATACCTGTTCTTGGCTACTATAGGAATTATATTTGTAGGACTAATCTCTTTCTTACTTATTTAGAAGAGGTTTTCTAAATTTTCTGAAGATCCTTTTAGAAGATCCTGATATTTCATACTTACATCACCTAGCTCTTTTTTTACAGAGGTAACACTTACTGTTTCTACGTAAGGACGCTTCATTTTCAATGTAGTTCCTTCCGTTCCCTTGTCTGTACTTTTATGAAATGTGGTAATTTCTTCTTGTTTGTATTCTGAATGACCTTCTAGCCATTCCTGAAACCATTCTATTCTTTCAGATTTCATTTGAGCATCATATAGAGTAGAAGAAGACCAAATTTTAGGCTCTTGTGGTAGTTCTTGAAAGTGTTTTTGACTTCCATCCCACACAAGTTCATATGTTTTTAATTCTAATTTCCAATCGACCAAAACAATGGTAAAAGGTTCGATATTATCAAAATCAAATTCTTCGATATAACTCACAGGATCATCAACACTCAATATTTTTTTAACAACCACACCTCTACTCATTCTGTAATGAGAGTTTCTTTGATGCTTTTCAAATCCGCCATTCAACAAGCAAACCAGTCGATCCTTATTACTTAAACCAATCCATGTACCTCCGGCCAATTCATCTTTTGGATATACAATTTCAACTTCATTTTCGAGATATTTTTGGGGAGGAATGGTTTTACGCATTGGGCTCTCATCTCTGTTTGAGGTTAAAATAAATCCTTCATTTTCGAGAGGCAAATAGGTTACTGTACACATGAAATAGACTGCTTTTAGGCTTTTTGATTTTCCTTAGAAAAGGAAAAATTTGTTGAATCTTTTAATTCGTTATGTCTTTGTTGGTTACATCTCACTTTATTGTATGAAATATTGTAACTTCGCGACACCAAAATTAGTCGATTACAAATTAAAAACATACAAAATGGGAAAAGGTTTTTTTCATGTACCCACAGCCATTAACGAGCCTGTAAAATCATACGCTCCAGGAACACCTGAAAGAGAAGCTGTTCTAAAGCAATACAAAGAGTATTTTAACGGAAGTGCAGATGTTCCAATGTATATTGGTTCTGAGGAGATCAGAACTGGAAATACAAGAAACATGACTCCTCCTCATGATCACCAACACGTAGTAGGACAGTATCACTTGGGAGAGCAGTCTCATGTTGAAGATGCTATTTCTACAGCTTTAGAAGCTAGAAAAGAATGGTCTCAAATGCCTTGGGAACAAAGAGCTGCTATCTTCTTAAGAGCAGCAGAGTTAGTAGCAGGACCTTACAGAGCTAAGATCAATGCTGCAACCATGATCGCTCAATCTAAAACCATTCACCAAGCAGAGATCGATGCTGCTTGTGAGTACATCGACTTTTTACGTTTTAACGTAGAGTTCATGTCTCAGATTTATGATGAGCAACCTGATTCTGCTGAAGGAATTTGGAACCGTGTAGAGTACAGACCTTTAGAAGGATTTGTATACGCAATTACTCCATTTAACTTTACTGCTATTGCCGGAAACTTACCTGCAAGTGCAGCTATGATGGGAAATACTGTTGTTTGGAAACCTTCTGATCACCAAATTTTCTCAGCTAAAGTATTGATGGATATTTTCAAAGAAGCCGGATTACCAGATGGTGTAATTAACATGGTATATGGAGATCCTGTAATGATTACCGATACTGTATTGGCTAGTCCTGATTTTGCAGGAATCCACTTTACAGGTTCTACGTTTGTTTTCAAAGAGATCTGGAAAAAGATCGGTGAGAACATTCACAACTACAAAACATATCCAAAGATTGTTGGAGAAACAGGAGGAAAAGATTTTATCATTGCTCACCCATCTGCAAATCCAAAACAAGTAGCTACAGGAATTTCTCGTGGTGCATTTGAGTTCCAAGGGCAAAAATGTTCTGCAGCTTCTAGAGTATACTTACCAAAATCTATCGCAGAAGAAACATTAAACTATGTAAAAGAAGATATCGCTTCATTCAAAATGGGATCTCCTGAAGATATGGGCAACTTCATTACTGCTGTAATTCACGAAGGGTCTTTTGATAAGTTAGCTTCTTTTATTGATGGCGCTAAGAACGATGCAGATGCAGAGATCTTTGCCGGAGGTAATTACGATAAATCTAAAGGTTACTTTGTTGAGCCTACAGTGATTTTAGCAAAAGATCCTAAATACACGACAATGTGTACTGAATTATTTGGACCTGTTGTTACGATCTACATCTACGAAGATGCTGACTGGAGTGAAACTTTAAAATTAGTAGACGGAACTTCTGAATATGCATTAACTGGAGCTGTATTCTCTACAGATAGATATGCGGTTACTGAAGCAACCAAAGCTTTAGAAAATTGTGCCGGAAACTTCTACATCAATGACAAACCAACAGGTGCTGTTGTAGGACAACAACCTTTTGGAGGAGCGAGAGCTTCAGGAACCAATGACAAAGCAGGTTCTGCACAAAACTTATTAAGATGGGTATCTCCTAGATTGATCAAAGAAACGTTTGTTTCTCCAACTGATTACAGATATCCGTTCTTAGGAGAATAAGAACTACAGGCGTTAATGTTAAGGAAATCCAAATTTTAACGCATTCTATAATATTGTTAAAAGGGGCTATAAAATTTATAGCTCCTTTTTTATTTATTGTACTTTTGGCAGAAATACCAACCGTTCTTAATGAAAAATTTAATTTTTCTATTTCTTTTAACTGCTTTTTGCGGATATTCTCAAATCAACAAAAAAACTGTTCATGTCAAGTACATTGACGAAGAAATTAAAATAGATGGAGTTCTGGATGAAAATTCATGGTCTTTAGTACGACCGGCAACTGATTTCTTTCAATACTTCCCTAGCGATACAGCTAGAGCCAAAAGACAAGCAGAAATTCAATTCTTATTCGACGACGAAAACCTTTATGTCGGAATCAAAGTGCACGCCAAAGGGAAAGACTTTATTGTTCCTTCATTACGTAGAGATTTCAGAGCCGGAGGTAGCGATAATATCACATTAATGTTTGACACTTTTAATGATGGAACCAACGCATTTTTGTTTGGATCTAATCCTTATGGTGTTCGAAGAGAGATTTTGCTCTCGGGAGGAGGAAACGATTTAAGAGGTTTTAATGGCGCTTGGGACACAAAGTGGTATGGCGAATCTAAGATTCATGATAACTATTATGTACTAGAATGGAAAATTCCACTGTACGCTTTTAAGTACAATGAAGGAGAAACTCGTTGGCGTTTTAACAGTTATCATTTCGACACGCAAGACAACGAGCGAAATACATGGGTTAACATCCCACAAAACCAATTTATTTTCAACTTGGCTTATATGGGAGATATAATCTTTGAAAAGCCTTTAGGAAAATCTAAATCACCTATATCTGTCATACCATATATTAATGGAATAGCAGGAAAGGATTACGAAACCGGAGAAACCATCAGTGACTTTAAATTTGGAGCAGATGCAAAAATGACAATTGCCAACAGTTTGAATCTGGATTTGACCATCAACCCGGATTTCTCTCAAGTAGAAGTAGACAGACAAGTAACCAATTTAACTCGTTTTGAGGTTGGGCTTCCTGAAAGGAGACAATTTTTTATAGAAAACAGTGATCTCTTTGGAGATTTTGGCGATAGTCGTGATGCCAACCCCTTCTTTTCAAGAAGAATAGGAATAGCAAGTGATGCCGATGGAAATAGTATAGAAAATAAGATCATTGCTGGAGCTCGTTTAAGTGGAAAGCTAAACAACAATCTACGTTTAGGGTTCTTAAATATGCAAACCGATGAAGATGTAGCTAATGAGATTCCTTCAGTCAACAATGCTGTGATCTCTTTGCAACAAAAAGTGTTCAGCCGTTCAAATATCAGCCTTTTGTTCATCAACAAGCAAACGACAAAGGACTATGATTTCCTAGCTGAAGAAGATAAGTACAACAGAGTTTTAGGGGTGGATTATACACTAGCTTCAAAAGATAATACTTGGAGTGGTAAATACTTTTTCCATAAATCCTTTTCTCCGGGAGTTACATCCAAAGATTTTACCGCAGGTTTTCGAACTGAGTTTAACAACAGGCGATTGGGTGTTCGTTTAAGCGGTGTGTATGTTGCTGATGATTTTCGTTCTGACCTGGGATTCATCAGAAGAACAGACATTTTTAAAATCAACCCTGAATTTGAATTAAAATTTTGGCCTGAAAAAGGAAACATCCAACGTCATAGTTTTTCTGTTACTCCTATTTATATATGGAGACCTGAGTTAGATTATTTGAATTCTGATTACAATGTCATCTCTAGATGGAGAGCAAGTTTTAAGAATAATGCTGAATTGAGTGTACAGATGTTCAATCGATTTGTTCGTTTGTTTAGCGAATTCGATCCCACAGGGACAGATGGAGCAATTCCTTTACCTGCCGATCAAAATTATTACTACACCAACTTTGGAATATCTTTTAGATCTGACCAAAGAAAAACCGTGTCTTACAGGATTAACCCTTCCTTTGGAGGGTTCTTTAACGGAAACAGATATTCACTGGAAGCCAACATGACGGTTAGACTTCAACCTTATTTTTCAGGGTCTATCCGTTTGAATTACGACAAAATTGATTTGCCCGATCCATATCCGGATGCTTCTATTTGGTTGATAGGCCCCAGATTTGACGTTACTTTTACAAAGAACATCTTTTGGGCAACCTTTTTACAGTACAGCACACAACGAGAGAACTTTAGCGTTAATACCAGACTACAATGGAGAGTGGCACCATTGTCAGACTTATTTCTGGTATATAATGACAATTATGCCACAGATATTTTTAGCCCCAGATTCAGATCTATCAACTTGAAGTTCACTTATTGGTTGAATATCTAAGTTTTATAGATTCCCTTTAACATTTATTTAAGAAAGTACTGGTACTAGAATACGTAATTTCGAAAACTTTAAAATTAATCACAAACAAATAGTTTATTATGATACGTAAAACAATCTCAAGAATACTTGTTGTTTTATTTGTCTTTGGACTTGCAATAGATGCGGAAGCACAACGCAAGAAAAGAAAGAAAAATAAAAAGGGTAAAACCGAGCAAGTTGCGAAACCAAAACCAAAAAGACCTGCTCCGAAAAAGGGTGGTATCCAGCCTTATGGAAAGGTTGTAACCAAGGATATGAAAACCGATGACGGTTTATTCAAGGTTCACTCAAAAGATCAAAAATATCTTTTTGAAATTCCTGATTCTTTATTAGGAAGAGAGATGTTAATGGTTACCAGAATTGCTAAAACTGCAAGCGGAATTGGGTTTGGTGGAGGAAAAACCAACACACAAGTATTGCGTTGGCAACGCAAAGGAAAGCAAATCCTTTTAAGAGTTGTTTCTCATACTGTAGTTGCAGACTCTGTACTTCCTGTACACGAAGCTGTTGTTAACTCTAACTTTGAGCCAGTACTATATTCATTCCCAATCAAAGCTTTTAACAAAGATACTACCGGAGTTGTTATTGATGCTTCTCCTATGATTACTTCTGATATCAAAGCAATGGGATTACCTCAGTTCAGAAGAACTCAGTATAGAGTTAGTAGAATGGATAAATCTCGTTCTTATATAGAAAGAGTAAGCAGCTACCCACAAAACGTAGAATTACGTCACGTAAAAACATACGTAGCTAACAGACCTCCTTCTAACCCAAGTGTAGGGTCTATTTCTGTAGAGATGAGTAACTCTATGATCTTATTACCAAAAGTACCTATGAAGCGTCGTTATTTTGATGAAAGAGTAGGATGGTTTGCAAGAGGTCAAACAGATTACGGTTTAGATGCTCAAAAGAGTAAAACAGTTACTTACTTAGATCGTTGGAGATTAGAAGTAAAAGACGAAGATATTGAGAAATTTAAGAGAGGTGAATTAGTAGAGCCTAAGAAGCCTATCGTATACTATATTGATAGAGCTACTCCTGAAGTATGGAGAAAGTATATCAAGCAAGGAATCGAGGACTGGCAAGTTGCTTTTGAAGCTGCTGGTTTCAAAAATGCAATCATTGCAAAAGACCCTCCAAGTAAAGAGGAAGATCCAGATTGGTCTCCAGAAGATGTACGTTATTCTGTAGTACGTTACTTAGCTTCTCCAATTCCTAATGCAAACGGACCTCACGTAAGTGATCCACGTTCAGGAGAGATCTTAGAATCTGACATCAACTGGTACCACAACGTAATGACTTTATTACACAACTGGTTCTTTGTACAAACTGCTGCTATTAACCCAGAAGCAAGATCTAATGAGTTTAAAGATGAAGTAATGGGTCGTTTGATTCGTTTTGTATCTTCTCACGAAGTAGGACACACATTAGGATTACCACACAACATGGGATCTAGTTCTGCTTATCCTGTAGATTCTTTACGTTCTGCTAGCTTTACTAAAGTATACAGCACAGCTCCATCTATTATGGATTACGCTCGTTTTAACTACGTAGCGCAACCAGAAGATAAAGGTGTTGCTTTAATGCCAAACATCGGACCATACGATAAGTATGCAATTAGCTGGGGATACCGTCCTATTTTAGACAAGTCTGCTAAAGGTGAAAAGCCAATCTTAGATCAGTGGATTCTTGAAAAAGCAGGAGATCCTTTATACAGATTCGGACACCAACAAGCTGGAGGAGTTATCGATCCTAGTTCACAAACTGAAGATTTAGGAGACGACGCTATGAAAGCTAGTGCTTATGGAATCAAAAACTTAAAGCGTATTTTACCTAACTTAGAAAGATGGACTACCAAAAAAGGTGAGACCTATGATGAGTTAGCTACTATGTACGGACAAGTATTGGGTCAGTTCAACCGTTATATGGGGCACGTTGCGGCTAACGTTGGTGGTGTGTATGAGCACTACAAAACTGCTGATCAAGAAGGAGCTGTATATACTCACGTTGACAAAGATCACCAAAGAAAAGCTTTACGTTTCATCAACAAAGAATTGTTTGCTACTCCAAAATGGATGTTAGATAAAAACATCTTTAGCAAAACTCAGTTCTCTGGAGCTATCGAGAGAATTGGAGGAATGCAAGCTAGAGCTTTGAACAACATCTTGAATGCCGGAAGAATGGCTCGTATGATCGAAAACGAAACATTGAACGGAAACAAAGCATACAAGCTTACAACAATGTTCTACGATTTACGTCAAGGAGTTTGGGGTGAGTTATACAACGGAAGAACAATTGACACTTACAGAAGAAATTTACAAAGAGCGCACATTAGCCGTTTAGATTTCTTATTAAACAGAGCTCAAAATCAAAGAGGAGCAAATGCAGGATACTTCAAGCAAAGTACTGTAAACATTGACCAATCTGATATTAGAGCAATGGTAAGAGGTGAATTGAACAGGTTGAAGCGTGACATTAGAGCTAACATCTCTAAAGCACCAAATACTACTACAAGATATCACTTACAGGATGCTATTGCTAGAATTGACAAAGCATTGGATCCAAAGTAATTTAGATAGTTTACCAATGAAAAAGCCTCGCAAATGCGAGGCTTTTATTTTTTATCTGTTGTTTTTTTAGAATGGTAGATCGTCCGGTTCGTCACTACTTAAATCCGGAGCCGGCTGAAACTGATCTACTGGTGGTAAATCTTGAGGAGCTGCTTGAGCTAAGTTCTCAATTCTCCATCCTTGGATAGAATTAAAATATTTAGCTTCTCCTTGTGGGTTGATCCATTCTCTACCTCTTAAATTGATAGATACTTTTACATCTTGTCCTACAGAATAGCTATTTAATAAATCTACTTTGTCCTGTACAAACTCGATCATAATCATCTGAGGATATTGCTCGTCAGTTGTCACAACCATTTCTCTCTTTCTAAATCCGTTTGATCCAAAAGTTTGGGTTTCTCCAATCAATTTAATCTTTCCTATTACTTCCATAATTTCTATTTTAATAAAAGTACTTTCCAAGCACTTTCTACATCATTTTTATCTAAATATTCTTGAGCAAATGTATGTTTTTTTCCCTCGTCAATCCCCACAAAATTTGGGTGATCTTTTGCAAAGTTATCAACATCCGCTTGAGAAGGCAATGATTCTACATTTCCTAACATCCCTAAATTGTTTCCTGTTAACACATTGCTATTTCGTATGTTATCAGGAATGGCATCTACTCCAATTCCAAGTGTAGCAATGGGTTTCGGAATTTCAAAAAAGCCTTCTCGTGCTCTTGAGTAATAACTTCCTCCTGCTCTGGCTACCAGATCGATCTTGTATTGATCTATATGCCCGTTCTCATCCAAAACATCATCGTGAATATGGATTTTCACAACTTCACACATAATTAGATTTCCCGCTCCTCCTTCACTTCCGGTATAAATAATGTCTTTTACCTTACACTCGAATTGCACCGGAGATTCTGCTACTCTAAATGGCTTTACCTTATCTGAAGGTAACATCGTAAATCCTGCCTTGATAAATTCATTCACTCCATCAGGATATTCTGTACTACTCAAAGACATTTGATGCACAATATCATAACTCACCACATTTACCACAACCTCTTTGATTGCTTCTGCATTTTGCAATGTATGTTTGGTTGTATTATCTCTTACTCTTCTTGCAGGAGAAAAGATCATAATAGGCGGATTGGATCCGAATACATTAAAAAAGCTAAAAGGCGACAGGTTTGGGTTTCCTTCTTCGTCTATAGTACTGGCAAAAGCAATTGGTCTTGGTGCTACTGCTCCAAGTAAGTACGCATGTAATTTTCCTGTTGAAATTTCCTTTGGATCAATAGATGGCATGTAAAAAAATTTGATGCATAAAGATACTATCAATTTTACAAATCAGTTATAGATTTGAATCCTTTATATTTGTTTGATGAGTTTTTTTCAAAACACACTTATTCTTAAGCGAATTGCCATCTTTATTTCCATTGTTATCGTTTCTATGATCCTTTGGAACACCTATAGTTTTTTCAAACTTTTTAAGAGTGATGAAAAGAGTAAAATGGAAATTTATGCCCAAGCAATTGAAGAAGTTAGCAAAAATTCCGGTGGAGAGTTAAACATAGAAACATTGGTTTTTGAAAAGATTAAGAACATCCCTTTGATTCTTACTGATGAAAATGGGAGCATCTTAGACTATCAAAATTTAGATTCTATAAAGGCTCTTGATACAAAATATCTGGAACGACAGTTAAAAACTATGAAGGAGCAGAATGAACCTATTGAAATTGTCTTTTTGGGAAATCAGAAACAATACGTTTATTACAGAAACTCCGATCTACTAGGAAAACTCACCTACTATCCATTAGCTCTCATATTAATCCTAACCTTATTTTTAGCAGTCATTTATATGATGTTTACTTCCAATAAGGTTGCCGAGCAAAATAAGTTATGGACCGGAATGGCTAAAGAAACGGCGCATCAAATAGGAACTCCTTTATCTTCTTTATTAGGGTGGATTGCTATTCTAAAAACAGAAAATATAAGCGACAAATACGTAGGAGAAATTGAGAATGATGTACATAGGTTGAATACCATTGCCAATCGTTTTTCTAAAATAGGTTCGTTACCGGAACTGAAGAAAAAAAATGCGGTATCTCTTACAAAAAAAGCCTACGATTATTTACAATCTAGAAGTTCTAAACAAATTCAGTTTAGTTTTTCTTCATCAGAAGAAACACTCAATGCTCAATTAAATGAAGAACTTTTTGGTTGGGTGATAGAAAACCTCATTAAGAATGCCATTGATGCCATGCAAGGCAAAGGAAGTGTTTCTATTCATATCGAATCTGATGCCAAACGAATTAAAATTCTAGTAAGTGACACCGGAAAAGGAATTCCGAAATCTCAATTTAAACAGATCTTCAAACCCGGGTTTACCACCAAAAAACGTGGTTGGGGATTGGGATTATCTCTTTCTAAACGAATTATTGAAGACTATCACAAAGGGAAAATCTTTGTAAAGAAATCTGAGATTGGAAAAGGAACAAGCTTTCAAATTCTCTTAGACAAAGCTGTCTGAGATTGCTTTTGCAGTAGCTTCAAACTCACTCTGAGAAAGCTTTTCTTTTTTGATAAATCGCATGTCATCCATAAAATTGATAGGAATCAAATGTACATGCACATGTGGCACTTCCAGCCCGATTACACTCATTCCTACACGTTCGCAAGGAATAGCCTTTTCAATAGCTTTTGCTACTCTGTATGAGAAATCCATAAGCCCTGAGTAAGCATCTTTATCCAGATCAAAAATCTTATTTACTTCTTGCTTAGGAATTACCAATGTATGCCCTTTTGCATTAGGGTTGATATCTAAAAAAGCATAAAAATTTTCGTCTTCTGCAATCTTGTAGGAAGGAATGTCTCCTTGAACTATTTTGGTAAATATGGTAGCCATGATATGTTTGTTTCTTAATTAATGTCATTTCGATTTTATAGAGAAATCTCTAAAATGTTATTTCTTGATTTTGCTCGAAAAGACAATGAGTTTTGATAAAAATAAAAAACGCTTTCCGATTGGAAAGCGTTTTCTTACAATTTTATCTGCTTGTTATCTTGTGATCTCTAAAATCTCAAATGTCATCATTCCATTAGGAACCTGAATTTCTGCAACATCACCAACTTCTTTTCCTAAAAGCCCTTTTCCAATTGGCGAGTTTACAGACAGTTTACCGTTTCTTACATCTGATTCAGAATCTGCTACCAAGGTGTAGCTAAACTCCATTCCATTAGCCGAATTCTTGATTTTTACTATAGAGTGAATCAATATCTTTGAAGTATCTAATTGAGATTCATCAATAATTCTCGCATTAGCTACCACATTTTTAAGTTTTGCAATCTTGGTTTCTAATAACGATTGCTCTTCTTTTGCTGCATGATATTCTGCGTTCTCACTCAAATCGCCTTTGTCTCTGGCATCTGCAATCTCCTGAGAAACTCTAGGTCTTTCTACTTGTTCTAGATGAGCTAACTCATCCTTTAATTTCTTTAATCCTTCCGGTGTATAATATGATACATTACTCATAATCTTCCATTTTTCTTAGTCACTCAAAGCAACTTCGTCCTATAAACAAAAAATCTCATTGCCTTTTTACAGAATGAGATTTACAAGACAAATGTACAAAATATTTGTAAATTGCCTTCGTTTTACTAGAAATCCCTAAAGAAGACCTCATGAAGAAAGCGGCATTTTTACTCCTTACAATTATATTTTTAGGTTGTACATCTAATACCAATAATAATGATTGCTTACCTTTTATTAGTGTAAACACATCTGTAAACTTAGATTTACCGCAGTTTATTGATCTTCAGGTTCCGGGAGGCTGGGCCTATGTAAATGGAGGGCATCAAGGGTTGATTGTCTACAACATAAACGGAGTACAATTCAAAGCTTTCGACAGGTTATGTCCTGGGCAAAATATATCTTCTTGTTCGCAAATGATTGTTGATTCTAACTTAAGAATCTTATGTCAATGTGACGATTCTGAGTTCAACATTTTAAATGGTGCTCCATTAACAGAAGGTGTTACTTGTTTTGCCAAAGAATATCTAGTTGAAAACCTAAATGGATCAATTCTGAGAATCACTAATTTTTAATCGCTTTCTAGTAAATAGAATTTGTACTTTTGTAGCTCATTTCAACACAACTAGATTTGAAAAGTTACTTCTCTTCAGATTTTAAATTGGGAGTCCTAGGTGGAGGCCAACTAGGTAGAATGCTCCTCTCTGAAACTCAAAAACTCGATATTTACACTGTAATTTTAGATGCGTCTGCAGAAGCACCTTGTGCTCAGATCTGTAATGAATTTCATCAGGGTGACCTGTTGGATTTTGAAACGGTTTACAATTTTGGCAAGAAAGTGGATTTGTTAACCATTGAGATCGAAAATGTAAACATTGATGCGCTAGATAAATTGGAAAGTGAAGGATTGGAAATTTATCCTAAGCCTAAAGATCTTCGAATTATACAGAGTAAAGCCTCTCAAAAGTTATTTTATACCGACAATCAGATTCCAACAGCAGATTTTTCAAGATATACTTCTTTGGAAGAATTGAAACATTCTGTTTCTAACGAAGCGATCACACTCCCTTTCGTATGGAAAAGTGCTCGATTTGGTTATGACGGAAATGGTGTTAAGATTGTTAGGTCTTTAGAAGATTTGGAACAGTTACCCAATGTAGAGTGTATCTCTGAAAAGTTGATTCCGTTTAAAAACGAATTGGCGGTAATTGTTGCTAGAAATAAGGATGGAGAAACCAAAACATATCCTGTGGTAGAGATGGAATTTCATCCGGAAGCTAATCAGGTTGAATATGTGATCTGTCCGGCAAGAATTGAAGATGCTATTGCCGACAAAGCAAGAAATGTAGCTTTAAAAGTTGCAGATTCTTTTGATTTTATTGGTTTGTTAGCAGTAGAAATGTTTCAAACCGAAGATGATCAGATCTTAGTTAACGAAGTAGCTCCAAGAACACATAACTCCGGACACTATAGTATTGAAGCAAGTTACACCAGTCAGTTTGAACAACACTTGAGAAGTATCTTAAACCTACCTTTAGGAAATACAGATAGTAAACTTGCAGGAATTATGGTAAATTTGGTAGGAGCTGAAGGTCATACCGGAGATGTTGTGTATGAGCATATTGAAGATATTTTAAAGATCGATGGTGTTACTCCTCATATCTACGGAAAGAAAATGACCAAGCCTTTCAGAAAAATGGGACACGTAACCATTGTACATAAAGATGTTGCTAAGGCAAGAGAAATAGCTCAACAAGTAAAAGAAACAATCAAAGTAATAAGTAAATAAGTTATGGTAGGAATTATCATGGGAAGCGATTCAGATCTTCCAATCATGCAAGAAGCAATTGATATTTTGGAAAGCTTCGATATTTCAATTGAAGTAGACATCGTTTCGGCGCATAGAACTCCTGAAAAATTATTCGATTATGCTACCAAAGCACACACTCGTGGTATCAAAGCAATTATAGCTGGTGCCGGTGGAGCTGCACACTTACCGGGAATGGTAGCCTCTATGAGTCCACTTCCTGTAATTGGTGTTCCCGTAAAAAGCAGAAATTCTATTGATGGTTGGGACTCAGTTCTGTCTATTCTACAAATGCCAGGAGGTGTACCGGTAGCTACGGTTGCTTTGGACGGAGCAAAGAATGCAGGAATCTTAGCTGCTCAAATTATCGGAGCTTCAGACAAATGTGTACTTGATAAGATCATAGCTTACAAAGAAGGCTTAAAGATGAAAGTTAATAAAGCCTCAGAAAGAGTAAAAAAATAGCGATTAATCAACAATCGCTATTTTTTTTGTCATTGTTCTTCCAGACTCCAGTTCAACTGCTAGAATATAAATACCTCTTCTTAACGCAGCTACATTCTTTGTTTGTGAATGTAAGAAAGATGCGACTCTCGATCCTCGAATGTTGAACATTGTTACCTTTTCAATTTCATCATCAATACTATTCAACTCAACAATCAAGTGCTTGTCTCTATTCACATAAGTTGTCAGATCAGTAATATCCAATAATTCCTCATTTACAATTTCCTCTCTGCTTGTTTGTGCTTTCTTTCTTTTTTTCTTGGTATAGATCAATCTGAATCTTGTTAGATTTTCTCCTATGCTATCTACTTGAAATGTATAAGAAGTACTTCTCATATCTATCGAGGTTTTGGTTTGTCTATCTCTTAAATAGATGTAATATTCATCATCAATATGTTCTTCATCTAACTGGATCGTGTATTCTCCAACTTCATCTACAACATATCCTAATTTTACTACTTTTTTCTTCTTTTTCAAAGGTGGCAATCCTTGAATAGAAGTTCGTTTGTCTCCTTCAACCAAAGAAAATAATCCTAAGGTGGTATTGTTTACATCAAAAGGAGCATCATACAATCTATCGTATGATCTGGAAGCTCCTTTTACAAACCCAACCAGCATAGAACTAAATTTTTCTTCTTTTCTTAAAGAGAACCACGAACGTCCTTCTTTTTTCTCTTGATTTCCATTTCTAAAGAACTGATTATTATTTGCAGCTACTTGGTGGGTAGGTTTAAATCTAACGGTTCCTGAAGAGAGTGATCGTACAAAGAACCCTTGGCCAGACCCTATAAACCCTGTTGCCGTATTAGAAGCTCCTCCTGTTAAATTATACTGTCTATAATCTGCTACATTGTTATCGCCAACTTCTGCTGTGTTTTGATCCCAAAAATAAATGGTTCCCTCTAAGTGACTGTTATCCGGATCTTGAATTACCAAATCCCAGTTAATTGCAGAAGGATATGGATTTCCAATCAAATTATCTCCTTCTGTAGACCACACATTTCCCGGATCGGTACTTTCTTCATTGGTGTTGAAAAATGTTTCGACAGCTATTGTTCCCTCATTCACTTTTCCGATAAATGTTGTACTAAAACTCCCTGAAGTTTCCGAACGAACCGCATAACCAACAGCAGGTTTTAAATTAGTTGTTCCATTGAATGCCCAAGTAGCATCCGGAACACTAGAATTGAATGAATAAATAATAGGACTGGCAGGAAAGATTGCTGTTGGATCTGCATCAGCTTCTATTATCGGAGAACTCCAATAAGAGAAAAACTTCTCTCCTGTGTATGATGGAGAGTTTCTATTCACATTGAAAGTTCCTAACCCACTGATGGGAGCTTCACAACTATGGTAGATCAATGCTCCACCGTCTTCTACTGTAATCGTTCCGTTGTTCTCTAACTCGTAATATATGTGCAACGTAGCGTTGTTTTGAATAACAATCTCTACTCCTGAGTTAACAATTAACTTTCCTACACTAACTTCTGTAGTTAATATCGGATCATTTGTCCCGTCAGCTATGGTCACCGTTTGTCTTCGTGTAGCATCAGGTGCATTATCTCCTGTCCAGTTTGTTGTGGTTGTCCATACGTTAGAAGAACTTCCATCCCAAGTAAACACCCCATTAGCATTTACCATCTCAGTGATAGATGATCCGCCATTAGGTTGGTAATTGATCTGTGTTCCTTCTTGATAGGCTACCAAACTAGTTCCTGAAGTTAGCAGTGTATTTTGATTGGTGTCTATCTCTGATTGCGTTCTCGCCACATTCCAGATTCTAAACAGATCTATACTTCCTGTAAAGTTATTTGTATTTCCATCTGATGATGCCGAGTCATCATAAGTTTCTGAAGTGGACCCTCCTACAGAACTAGCTGTCCAACCCGACACTAAATTATCTGGAAAACGAATAGCTCCATCTCCTCTTCCTACATTTACGTCTCCACTGTGTGTGTTCACTTGCAATCCATCTTGAGAGTCTTGCTCTACTCCGTCCAAAAACCATTTCAAAGTAAGATCGGGAGAAGCTGTATCTTCTAAAGTGATTGCTATATGATACCAAGTATCGGTTGTAATTGTTCCTGCGGCAGATCTAAAAAATCTACGATCAGCTGCTGCTCCTGCATTATTTCTATAAGCACCTAAGTACACTCTTCCGTCTTCAATCCAAGCAGTAATGGCATTTACACCTCCTCCTTCTTCATATAGCACTTGTCTTGTTGTAATATCGGTAGGGTTAAATCTCAATTCAACCGTTCTGTTTCTTGTATTCTGCAAGTTGATTGCATCTGTGTTAGGAATCACAGTAAATTGTTCTGTTCCGCTAATCTGAGCTGAGGCAGAAACAGAAGTTCCTCCATCCGGTTGATAAATGATCTGATCTTGATCAAGATACGCCACCAAATCGGTTCCTGAAGTTAAAAAGACAGATTTATTGGTATCAATTTCTGCTTGCGTTCTCGCCACATTCCAAATTCTGAATAAGGCAATGTTTCCGGCGTAATTGTAATCGTTTCCATCAGACCCCGTAAAAGTATTATTATAGGTTTCCGAAGTAGATCCTCCTACAGAGCTTGCTGTCCAGTTAGACACCAAACTTGAAGGAAATCTAAGTTCTCCTCCGTTTCTAGCAAAACTGACGTCTCCAGAGTGCGTATTGATCTGCAATCCATCTTGAGAGTCTTGCTCTTCCCCATTTAAAAACCATTTAAACGTAAGATCTGGTGAAGTTGTATCTTCTAAAGTCAATGCCACGTGATACCATGTATTGGCTTCTATATCTCCATCACCTGAACGAAACAAACGTCTGTTTGCCGCAGAAGAAGCATTATCTCTATAACCTCCTAAGTAAATTCTACCGCCTTCTAAAAAAATATACAAAGCATTTACTTGTGCACCTTCTTCATACAGCACCTGTCTGGTTGTAATATCCGATGTGTTGAACCAGAACTCGATTGTTCTGTTTCTTGTGTTTTGCAAATTAATTGCATCTGTGTTGGGAATCGTAATGTAATCATCAACACCATTCCCCTGAAACCCCGATGAACAAGGTGTCTGAGCAAAACTATTGATAGTCCCCAACAAGATAATTCCCCAAAAAAGTAATTTTTTATTCCCCATAAATCTTATTGTGTTCTATTTAAGTAGACACATGTTTCCCTAAAAAGTCACCAAACTATTTTTATCCTTTCAAAAGATACTAGCCTTTTAGTTGAAGAGTAGGTTTTCATCGTTTAAGTGTCGTTTTACCTCGTTAAAGCTGAACCGCTTTTTTGAAGAAAAAGTCCTCATCTTACATTCTATAATGATGTATCTTTACAGCTCATTAATTTTGACTATGAATCCACTTTTACAAGATTTTAATACAGCACCATTTTCAGAAATTAGCGTTAGTGATTACAAGCCTGCTTTTCAGCAAGCAATTCAGATGACGAAAGATGAGATTACCGAGATTGTTAACAATTCTGATGCTCCTTCATTTGAAAATACTACCGAGGCATTGGACTATACAGGTCAGAAGTTAGATCGCATAAGTAGCATTTTCTTTAATTTGAATTCTGCCGAAACTTCAAAAGAGATCCAAGAGATCGCAAAAGACATTTCTCCTTGGTTGAGCGAGTTCAAAAATGATATGATCTTAAATACTCAATTGTTTCAACGTGTAAAAGCTGTTTACGATCAAAAGGATTCATTAGATCTAACACCGGAGCAAAATACTTTGTTAGAAAAGCAATACAAAGGCTTTGCTAGAAATGGAGCGAATTTAAATGAGGCTGATAAAGATTCTCTAAGAAAGATTGATGCAGAATTGGCAAAGTTGTCATTGCAATTTGGAGAGCATGTTCTTGCAGACAACAATGCTTATGAATTGCATATTACTGATGAAAAAGATCTTGCAGGTTTACCTGATGGAGTGAAAGAGGCAGCTAAAATAACCGCTTCTCAAAAAGAAAAAGACGGATGGATCTTTACGCTGGACTACCCTAGTTATATCCCTTTTATGACCTATGCTGATAATCGTGAATTGAGAAAAGAACTAGCAATTGCCAGTGGTAAAAAAGGGTTTCAGCAGAATGAAAACAATAATGAACAGATTGTATTGGATATTGTTACCCTTCGTCATCAAAGAGCTAATCTTTTAGGGTATAAAACACATGCTCATTTTGTTTTAGAAGAAAGAATGGCGGAAGCACCGGAGAAAGTTCTTTCTTTTCTGAATGATTTATTGGAAAAAGCAAAACCCGCAGCACAAAGAGAATTCAGCAATCTAGAGAATTATGCAAAAAAGCTGGATAATATTGATCAGTTGCAAAAATGGGATAGCGCTTATTATTCTGAAAAGCTTAAAAAAGAACTCTTCAATTTAGATCAAGAATTACTAAAACCTTACTTCCAACTAGAAAATGTAATAGAAGGAGCTTTTACCATTGCTCATAAGTTATACGATCTTACGTTTGAAGAGGTCTTTGATATTGATAAGTATCATGAAGATGTAAAAACCTATCATGTAAAAAATACACAAGGTGATTTTGTAGCTGTTTTCTATGCAGATTTCCATCCGAGATCCGGAAAGAGAAATGGAGCTTGGATGACTTCTTACAAATCGCAACAGATCTTAAATGGTATTAATGACAGACCTCATATTTCCATCGTTTGTAATTTTACCAAGCCTACAGATTCTCAACCTTCTCTACTAACTTTTAATGAGGTTACTACCTTGTTCCATGAGTTTGGTCATGCACTACACGGAATCTTGGCAGACACAACATACAATAGTTTATCCGGAACATCTGTTTCTTGGGATTTTGTAGAACTTCCAAGTCAGGTTTTAGAAAACTGGTGTTACGAAAAAGAGGCCTTGGAGTTGTTTGCAAAGCATTATGAAACCGGAGAGATGATTCCGATGGAGTATGTAGAAAAGATCAAAGAATCTGCAAGCTTCCATGAAGGAATGCAAACACTAAGACAATTGAGTTTTGGTTTGTTAGATATGTCTTGGCATGCCAAAGAATCGTCAGAAGAAATTCCATCGGTAAAAGAATTTGAAATGAATGCTTTTGCTCCTACAAAACTGTATCCTGATGTAGCTGAGAATTGTATGAGTACTGCTTTTTCACATATTTTCCAAGGTGGATATTCTGCAGGTTATTATTCTTACAAATGGGCTGAAGTATTGGATGCAGATGCTTTTGAACTATTTCAAGAGAAAGGGATCTTTGATAAAGAAACTGCCAATAAATTTAAAGATCATGTTTTGAGTAAAGGAGGCACTGAAAAACCAATGACCTTATACAAGCGCTTTAGAGGAAAAGAGCCTAAACCTGATGCTTTGTTAAAAAGAGCCGGACTCTTGTAAGAGAAGGCACTTCTATTTTCTCATACTATCCTTTAAATGTTAAAACTACTAAAAAATTAGTAGAGATGTTTTTTATTAGTATCTTAGCTACTAAAATTTTAGTAGGCTAATGAAACAAAGAATATTTTTACTGTTTGTCGTTTTAGTTTTTCATTCTTTTACTCTTCTATCTCAAAGAACGGTTAGAGGTAAAGTACTTACTTCAAAGGAGGTAGCTTTAGAAGGAGCTGCGGTGTATTTGAATAATACTTCTATAGGAACAACTACTGATGAGAATGGAGAGTTTGAACTACCTGTTGGAAACGGAAATTACGATTTGATCATAAGTTTCTTAGGATTTGAAACAATTCAACATCCTCTTAAAAAAGATGCCCCCAACAAACGATTGGTTTTTACAATGGTTGCAAAGACCAATATGTTAGATGAAGTTGTTATTTCTAAAAAGAAGAAAATGTCTAAAGAAGACAGAGCCTATTTTATGAGACAGTTTAAGAGAAACTTCTTAGGAAAAACAAATCTTGCCAGTGAATGCGAAATCTTAAACGAAGATGTGATTGACTTTGACTTTGACAGATTTTCTAGAACATTAGAAGCCTCCGTTTCCAAACCTATTCAAATTAGACATAAAGGATTAGGGTATTTGATTACTTATGATTTAGTTCACTTTAAACAAACTCCAAGAAATATTGAATACTTAGGATATACTCGTTATCAAAAATTAAAAGGATCTAAACGAAAACAAAGAAAATGGGCTAAAAAAAGACAAGTTGCTTATCAAGGTTCTACTATGCACTTCTTTAGATCTATCGTAAATGGGAAGATGAAAGAGGAAGGTTTTGTAGTAGATCATTTTAAGAAAATCCCAAACCCAGCCAGACCTCACGATTCTATTATTAAAAAAGCGCGAAGAGAATTAGGAATCATTGCCTCTAATAATAGAACAGTTACCATTAATCTTGGAGACAGCAATCTATCTACTCGTACGAAAAGAGACTCTTTACAAGACATTTTAAACAAAAGCAGATTAAGCAGAACCATCGATATTGACATCAAGAAAAACCTAACTGCAAAAGAATTTACTTTCATTCAAAACAGTGTAAACTATATAAGTTTTACCGATTATTTAAAGGTCAAATACATGAATGAAGAAGAAGAAGACAACTATCGTCCCGGATCAGGAAAACTAGACTACCAAGTATCTATGGTAACTCTATTTGTAAGAAACAGTCCGTTTGATAAGTTAGGTGTACTTATGAGACCCTTAGATCTTTTTTTAACCGGATATTGGGGGTATGAAAAGCTTGCAGATGCCCTTCCTTTAGATTACCAGCCGACGAAGTAACTTATTTGTTCTTTTCTTCTATCCATTTGCTCAGGTATTTGGTACTCTTTAGCAAATGATGATGTAGCATACTACCAATAAAATTCTGATTTCTGTGCAAATCTAAGCCTTGATATACCTGATTGATTCTATGTAGAAAATCTGAAGACAATTCTTTTTTATCATATCGTTGGTTGATGATCTCTATTCCGTTCTTCTGTGCTTGATTCCAAATTTCTTTATTGGAATACAGTTCTACTGCCTTGCTAACAAAAGCTGCTATCTCATCTTCTACAAATCCGTTCCATGGCAAGCCTTCACACATTCCTTCTACCCCTATAGAAGTTGTTACGGAAGGAGTTCCGTTTAGCATCGCATCTACCAATTTTCCTTTAATTCCCGCACCAAAACGTAATGGAGCTAATAAAACTCGTGAGTTTTCAAATACCTCATCTGCATCTTCTACAAAACCATGTACGTTAAACCCTTCCTTTTCATTATGAAACTGGAGCACTTGTTGTGTTGGATAAGCACCATAGATGTGCAGTTGAGCTTTTGGTATTTCTTTTCGGATAAGCTTCCAAATATGTTTTTTTAATTGAAGAGTTGCATCCAGATTAGGAGCATGTAAAAAGTTTCCTATAGAAATAAAATTTGCTCTGTTCTCATAGCTCTTCCAACTTTCTTCTTGTTTGTTATCAATAGCTTTTAATAAAAACGGTACATAGCACAACAATTCCTTTCGGATTCCAAAGACATCCTGAAGCAATGCCAACTCGTATGTAGATATGATCAAAGTAAGATCACATCGATAGATTGAGGCAATCTCTCGTTTGGCAACATCGGAATTTCTTAAAAGATCAAAAGAGAAATCCATCTCTTTTTTTAGTGCTTCTTCTCGAGTTTTTCGCAAACAATGAAGATCTTCTGTATCTAGAATTCTGAGAGCATCAGGACAGTGTTCTGCAACTCTCCATCCAAATTGCTCTTCAGTCATAAACCGATCAAACATCACAATACTAGGATTTAACTCTTTAACAAGTGAATCAAAATTAGAATCATTCAATTCTAATGGAATCTCATGAATTCCTAGTTGAGTTAGGTCAATTGAATTGGGATTCTTTTGTGCGGTAGTTCCAAAAGTTACTTGCCAGTCTTGTTCTAAAAACAACTGAATAAACTGGAGCATTCTGCTCCCTGCAGCCGAAGATTTAGGTTCTACCCAAACAGAACCAATAATAAAAACGTGATGCTTATTCGTGCTTTGTTTCAATTATTGAGTACCCATTTGCGCTTTGTAATCTGCTTGAACTTTTTTAGCCCAAGTTACCAAAGCTTGAATTTGCTCTTGCGTAAGCTTCGCATCACTATGAGTCCATGTGTAAGAGTCTAAAGGCATCTTCTTCTTTTCTACCTCTTCCCACACTTCTTCCATTTTGTGTTCTTTTCTTTTCAAAGAATATTCTGCCCACTTAGAAAAATTCAACTCCTCTTTCCCATGTTCTACATGTTCTGCCATCCAGTAATTTACCGGTGTAATACTAAAATACCAAGGATAACGAGTTACATCACTATGACAATCATAGCAGGTTTCTTTTAGAATTATTTTCACATTTTCCGGTGGATTAGATTCAGCTAAAAATGTATTGATAGTTGTGATATCTCCTTCGTTTTTTTCCGGCCCAAAGAATTGAGCAATAACAAAAACTACCAGAAGAAAAAGCAGTATTTTCTTAACGATTTTCATAAGTCGACCTTTAGAGTTTATATAGGAGAGTAAATCTAGTCAATTTTTAATTTTTATCCACATTTATACGTACTTTTGTACTTCTAAATTTTTTAGTAATAAATGAAACCGTAAGGTTCCATGAGATTTAAATAAATAAAACTACTCATGAAATACGATGTAATCGTTATCGGCTCTGGTCCTGGAGGCTACATTGCTGCAGTAAGAGCTTCACAATTAGGTAAAAAAGCTGCTATTATTGAAAAGTATGCAACTCTTGGAGGAACTTGTTTAAATGTAGGATGTATTCCTTCAAAAGCATTGTTAGATTCTTCTCATCATTACTACGATGCTGTAAAGCATTTTGAAGAGCACGGAATCTTGGTTGACAAACCTAAGATCGACTTTCCTAAGATGGTAGAGCGTAAAGCAAAAGTAGTTGAGCAAACTACCGGAGGTATCAAGTACTTGATGGACAAAAACAAGATTGATGTATATGAAGGATTAGGATCTTTTGTAGATGCAACTCATGTAAAAGTTACCAAGAATGACGGTACTGATGAAACTATTGAAGGAACTGACATTATTATCGCAACCGGATCAAAACCATCAACCTTACCATTTATTACCTTAGACAAAGAGAGAATTATTACGTCTACTGAAGCCTTAAAACTTCCTGAGATTCCAAAGCATCTTTTGGTAATCGGAGGTGGTGTTATCGGACTTGAATTAGGTTCTGTATACAAGAGATTAGGTGCTGATGTAAGCGTAATTGAGTATATGGACAAGATCGTTCCAGGAATGGATACCGATGTTTCTAAAGAATTGCAAAAAGTATTAAAGAAACAAGGTGTGAAATTCTTTACCAGTCACGGAGTAAGTTCTGTTGAAAGAAAAGGAGATGAGGTTACTGTAAAAGCAACCAACAAAAAAGGTGTTGAAGTAGAGTTTAAAGGAGATTACTGCTTGGTATCTGTAGGAAGAAGAGCTTATACTGATGGTTTAGGATTGGAAAATGTTGGAATTAAGGTAAACGAAAGAGGTCAAGTAGAGATCAACGATCATTTACAAACCAATGTTTCTAACATCTACGCTATTGGTGATGTTGTAAAAGGAGCTATGTTAGCACACAAAGCAGAAGAAGAAGGTGTAGTTGCTGCAGAAATTATTGCCGGACAAAAACCACACATCGACTACAACTTGATTCCTGGAATTGTATACACTTGGCCAGAAGTTGCTGCTGTTGGAAAAACAGAGCAAGATTTGAAAGATGCCGGAGTAGAGTACAAAGCAGGAAAATTCTCTATGAGAGCACTAGGAAGATCTCGTGCCAGTGGAGATATTGACGGATTTGTAAAAGTATTGGCAGATAAAAATACCGATGAAGTATTAGGTGTACACATTGTAGGTGCTAGAGCAGCAGATCTAATTATGGAAGCTGCCGTAGCTATGGAGTACAGAGCTTCTGCAGAAGACTTGGCAAGAATTTGTCACGGACACCCAACCTATTCTGAAGCTGTAAAAGAAGCAGCAAAATCAGCTTGGGATGGTATGCCTTTAAATGCATAAACAATCATATTATCATAGTAAAAAGCAGCTTTAAAAGCTGCTTTTTTTATTTCTCTTTTTTCAGCTAACTTTAGCACATGATTCGGGGGGGTCTATGTATATTGCTTTTTAGCATAGGAATTTGCTATGGTCAAAATTTGGATTCGATACCAATAAAAAATGGTATCGAAAAACCCAATAGTATTTCATCACATCACTTCGGTTTATTTCATCTTAGAATCAATCAAAATTTTCAAGAAAGACCTGTAGATAGAACTACCTTTCAAATTGTTCATGAAAGTGCCAATAGCTTTCATCCATTTGTAGAGACTTTTCTTACCGATGACCCTGTTCAACGAGAACAATTGAGTCAACTAATTTGGTACCGGCGCGGGTTTTCTTATGTTGACCCTCAAACTACTCCCGGAGATTATATGACTATTGAGGTAGATGCTGTATTTAAGATATTCCGCTTCGATATAAAAACACAGATTAACAAAAGAAATGAATTAGGTTTTACCTTACGAACCTTTGTTCCTACAGAAGGTCATTATCCGTTTTCTTTATTTACCAGTGATGAAAGTATTGAATGGTTTCACAGCAATATTGCCGGAGGCGAAGATGCTTTTGGCCGGCGTTTTTTTGGTTTAAATAAAGTAAATGTTTCCTATTCGGATAGAAATGGAAAAACACTAAACCTTAAAAAGAATCAAATCATTTTTAGTGGAGTTGAGCTGAATCATTTTTATTACCCTCAATTGTTTGATCCACAAAAAAATATTGCCGTAAATTTTGGATCTCACATCGGAATCAATACAACAAAATATAATCCATCTATAGATTTAGGAATCTCAGCAAACTTCGTTAAAAAGTGGAAACTAAAAAGTAAGAATGAACTTCGACTAGGTGTTGGTTTTTCCGGAATGAGAAAACGAGCAATCGAGTATGGAAGCCCTTTTGATTTTGGAAATAACCTTTGGATGGGAAGTGGCGAAACCAACCTTGAGTTTACCAAATACACCCAAAAAGGAAACTCTCATTCTTTTTCTGTTAACTATCAGTTTCAAACTCCTTATAATAAAAGAAAGGAAGCAGACTTTTATCAATTACGAAGTATTGATTGGCAAGGTATTAATGCCGGTTGGCACAACGGGTTTTCTACTTTGTATGAAACACTAACTATTTATACATTCTTCTACTCCTATCAGCGTAAGAATTTTGGTATCTCTTTATATTTGAAAGAAGACTTGAAAGTAAACAATGCTCCAGACCTACAAACCGGAATAAGTATAAAAATACCTCTCAAAAAATAAGGATTCAATCTAAGACTGTTTGTATTTTTGCCTCCAACATGCAAAGAACGATTCGTAAATTTTCATTAAAAGACATCCCTCACGCCAAAGACCGCTTGTTGGGTTGGGCTCAGCAATATGAAACCATCGTATGGTTAGATTCCAACAACTACGATCAGAACTATTCATCTTATGAGAGTATCTTGGCTATTGATGAGTTTACATCTATAAAGACAGATTACGATAATGCTTTTGACAAGTTAAAGGAATATCAATCCATTACTCAAGATTATCTTTTTGGCTATATCAGTTATGATGTAAAAAATGCCACAGAAAGTTTAAGCTCTGATAACTTTGACGGTTTAGAGTTTCCTGATCTGTTTTTCTTTCAACCTCAAAAGATCATTTTTGTAAAAGAGAACGAGCTTGAATTTCATTATCTATCTATGGTAGAAGATGAAATCGATTCAGATTACAATGCTATCAAAGATCATGTGATCTCTTCTCCGGTTCGACCTCAAGATATCAGAGTCAAACTACGAATTCACAAAGACGAGTATCATCAAAAAGTCAGTAAAGTTTTAGAGCACATTCATAGAGGCGATATCTACGAAGCTAATTTCTGTCAGGAATTTTATGCAGAGAATGCAGAAATTCAACCTCTTCAGGTGTACAAAGATCTAAACATGATCTCGGAACCTCCTTTTGCTACTTTCTTAAAAATGGATGAGCATTATTTACTTTCTGCTTCTCCGGAACGCTACTTAAAAAAAGAAGGAGAAAAGATTATTTCACAACCCATAAAAGGAACCGCAAAACGATTGCTGAGTCCTATTGATGATGAAAAGATCGCCTCTGATTTGGCCAGAGATCAAAAAGAGCGATCTGAAAATATTATGATCGTTGATCTTGTAAGAAACGATCTATCTAGGACTGCTAAAAAAGGGAGCGTGCATGTAGAGGAACTTTGTAAAGTGTATTCTTTTAAGCAAGTGCATCAGCTAATTTCTACTGTTGTTTCAGAAATTGAAAGAGACACACATCCTGTTGATGTAATTAAAGATACTTTTCCAATGGGCAGTATGACAGGAGCTCCTAAGATCTCTGCTATGAAAATTATTGAAGATCTAGAAGAAACAAAACGTGGGTTGTATTCGGGAGCTGTTGGTTATTTTACTCCTGAAGGTGATTTCGATTTTAATGTGGTAATTCGAAGTATTCTTTACAATGAGATCAAGAAATACATCTCCTTTTCTGTAGGAAGTGCTATTACAGCAAAGTCAACTCCCGAAAGAGAGTATGAAGAATGCCTGTTAAAAGCCAAGGCGATGAAATATGTACTGTTGCATTCTAATTAACTGTATCTTTAGAAAATGCTACTGAATTTTCAGAAACATATTGACACTCATTTCTCTTTCTTAAAGTCCCAAAAACTATTGATTGCAGTTTCCGGTGGGATTGATAGTGTAGTATTAGCTCATTTAGCGCATCAAACCAATTTAGATTTTGCTTTAGGGCATTGTAATTTTCAATTACGAGAAGAAGAAAGTGATGGAGATGAACTTTTTGTAAAAGAGCTAGCACAAAAATTGGGTGTGCAAGTTTACACTACTAAGTTTGCTACGGAAACATATGCGCAAGAACACAAATTATCCATTCAAGTAGCTGCGCGCAATTTGAGATATGAATGGTTTTATCAATTACTTAAAGAACAAGGTTATCAATATGTTCTTACCGGACATAACACCAATGATAATTTAGAAACGTTCCTTATCAACCTTACGCGTGGTACAGGTTTGGAAGGATTGACAGGGATTCCCCCTGTGAATGATCAAACAGTAAGACCTTTGTTGGCATTTTCTAGAGATGAGATTAAGATGTATGCCATCAAGAATGAAATTGAATGGAGAGAAGATCGTTCCAATGCTTCTGTAAAATATGTTCGAAACAAAGTACGTCATCAAATACTTCCGGTTTTACAAGATATCAACCCACACATTCTTGAAACTTTTAAAAAGTCTTTGGAGCATCTTAACGAAAGTCAACAGATTATCAATGATAGAGTTCAGGAAGTTTCAAAAGATCTTATTACTACAGAAGGAAACATTACGAGAATCAATCTTAAAAAACTAAACAAGTCTTCTCATAAGAAGGCTTATCTATATCAAATCTTGCACACGTATGGATTTAGTGAGTGGAATGATGTTTTGGATTTAGTATCAGCACAATCCGGAAAGCAATTGTTTTCTGCTACACATCGTTTGGTAAAAGACAGAGATTATCTCCTTTTGGTTGAGATAGACACAAAAGGAACTGAAAAGAGCTCTTATCTTATTAAAGAAGGAGTGCCTTACATTTCTACCCCTATTCCAATGAAAATAGAATCTACCTTACAGGATAAAGCAGAAAATTCTGATGAAATTATTGTTGATTCTGACCTTATCTCTTTTCCATTAATATTAAGGAAGTGGAAACATGGAGATATTATGTACCCAACCGGTATGTCTGGATCAAAAAAAATAAGTCAGCTTTTCAAAGACAAAAAACTGTCCTTATTAGAAAAAGAAAACTGCTGGATATTAACTTCTTATGAGAATGAAATTATTTGGGTTGTTGGCTTACGACAAGACAGGCGTTTTTTAACAAATTCACAAACTTTGACAAAAGTTAAACTCTCTTTAACCTACTAGTTTAGTGGGATTTATATAGGTTTAAAAAGTTTGAAGTTTTTCTTAAAATTTTGTTAAAATTGTTAAAATTCCTACTCTAAATCTAGCATCAAAGCTGCATTTCGGTTTTGCTTTTGTAGCTTTAGTGCTCAAATTTTCAAACAAACATTATGAAAAAATTATGGCTCTTGGTAGCAACCGTTGCAATTGTATCTTGTAAGAAAGAAGCCCCTATTGATTATGCAATTATTTCTGGAAGTGTTTCTAACGCAAATACAGATAAATTGACATTGTATAATATGTATGATTTTAGTGACAAAAAAGATATCACTATTAGTGAAGATGGAACATTTACAGATACCATTTCTTTAGATTGGAATCACAGATATATGTTAAGAGAAGGTAGAAACGGAATCAATTTATATTTATCAAAAGGAGATCAAATTACTATTGATTACGATTCTAAAAAACAAGATTCTACATTGGCCATTACAGGAAATGGAAATGAGATAACCAACTATTATGTAACTCAAGCTAAAAAGAGCAAAGAACATACAGAGCAAATGCCTGTTCTTTATGGAAAAGATGAAGCTGCGTTTAAAGAATCTATCGCAAAGTCAAAAGAAGCTAAGCTAAAAGTGTTGGAAGAAACTCCTGGATTATCGGATGAGTTCAAAGCTTTAGAGACAAAAAATATCAACTACGAATATTTATCTTCTTTAAGTCGTTATGAAACGTATCACGGATACTTTGCTAAGAAAAAAGACTTTAAAACTTCTGAGAATTTTGATGACGAGTTAAAAGCTATGGCTTATGACAATGAAGCAGATTTCAAATTTTCATCTGAATACAGAAACCTAGTAGAAGGACATTATAGAAAAGAAGCTTCTGAAGCTGCTAAAAAAGATTCTACTATTGCTCAAGACATTGCTATGTTAAAGGCGTTTGGAAAGATTGAAAATGAATTGATTAGAAACAAGTTATTATACGGATCTGCTCAGTTTGGAATTACATATACAGAAGACCTTGAAGCTTTTTATAAGGCTTTCTCTGAAGGTTCTACTGATAAAAAGAATAACGAAACTATTGAAAAATCATACAATGCTTTAAAATTATTAGGAAAAGGAAATTCTTCTCCTAAGTTTAAAGATTATGAAAACTATGCTGGTGGTACCACTTCTTTAGATGACTTAAAAGGGAAGTATGTATACATTGACGTTTGGGCTACTTGGTGTGGACCTTGTAAAGCAGAAATTCCTTCTTTAAAGAAAGTTGAAAAGCAATACCACGGAAAAAATATTGAATTCGTTAGTATTTCTATTGATGATAAGAAAGATCACGGTGCTTGGAAAAAAATGATTGTAGACAAAGAATTAGGAGGTATCCAATTGTTTGCTGACAACAACTGGGATTCTAAGTTTGTACAAGACTACATGATCAAAGGTATTCCGCGTTTTATCTTAATCGATCCTTCTGGAAATATTGTAAACTCAAATGCTCCAAGACCATCAGACAGCAAATTGATTGCGCTATTTGATGAACTGAAGATATAATTTAAACCATTCAAACATATAAAACCCTTTTGAAAGAAACTCAAAAGGGTTTTATCTTACTAAGGTTCCCTCACTTTTTTCGTCTAAGAGCAAAAGAGAAATCCCTCAAAAAACTCTTAAAATGTTTTACCCTCAATTTTTAGTAAAATAGTATTAGTAATTTCACTGTTCAATAAGTACAATTCATGAAAAAATTCCTCTTATATATCTTATTATTTTTCTCATTCTCTGTTTTTGCGCAAACAGAAACCGAGCCGGTTGTTTGGGATACAACTATGGAGAAAATATCCGATACAGAATATGATCTTGTCTTTAAAGCAACCATCTTAAAAGATTGGCATTTATACTCTCAATACAATCCGGAAGATGCTTCCTTACCTCTGGTTATCTCTGCAGCTGGAGACAACCCTAAATTTGAATTGGTTGGAAAAGCCAAAGAAAGTAAAACATATAAAGAGTATAGTGAAACCTGGGAAAAAGAAGAGATCTTCTTTAAGAATAACGGAACACTTACTCAACGTATTAAAATTTTAGATCCTAACGTAAAGCGTATCAAAGTTACCATAGAAGGGCAAGTCTGCAAAGAGGTTTGTATTCAAGTAGAAGAAACTTTCTTTTTTTACTTTAAAGGAACAACTGCTAAGGAAACTCCAATTACAGTAGATGAAAAAAGTAAAAAACTAACAAGTGCATTAAAACTCGATCTAAAGAATAAAGACCTATTAAAAGGGGAAGCCGAAGCCAGTGAAGGTGGTAGTTTGACTAGTATTTTCTTATTAGGTTTTTTTGGTGGACTATTGGCGTTATTAACACCTTGTGTGTTTCCTATGATTCCTTTAACCGTATCATTCTTTACTAAACAATCTCAAAACAAAGCCAAAGGAATCAGTAATGCTATACTATACGGTCTTTTTATCGTATTGATCTATATTCTATTGAGTATTCCATTCCACTTTTTAGACAGCTTAGATCCTGAGATTCTCAATACAATCTCTACCAATGTATGGCTAAACATTTTCTTCTTTGCCATTTTGGTATTCTTTGCTTTTTCATTCTTTGGATATTACGAAATTACATTACCTAGCTCTTGGGGTAATAAAATGGATAACGCTTCCAGTGTAGGTGGATTGATAGGTATTTTCTTTATGGCACTTACATTGGCCATTGTATCTTTCTCTTGTACCGGACCTATTTTAGGATCTCTCCTAGCAGGTTCTCTTACATCAGACGGTGGTGCTATGCAATTGTCAGCAGGTATGACAGGATTTGGTTTGGCATTGGCTTTACCTTTTGCGTTGTTTGCACTATTCCCAGGATGGCTGAATTCATTACCAAAATCAGGAGGCTGGTTAAATACAACTAAAGTAGTTTTAGGATTTCTTGAATTGGCCTTTGCCTTTAAGTTCTTATCCAATGCAGATCTAGTAGAGCACTGGGGACTTTTAAAGAGAGAAATCTTTGTGGGTATATGGATCGTTCTATTTATCGGACTAGCATTATACATCTTTAAACGAATTAAATTCCCTCATGACGGACCAAGCAAAAAGTTAAGTTTTTCCAGAGTTTCTTTTGGAATACTCGTATTCTCTTTTGTGATCTACTTGATTCCGGGAGTTATGAAAAAACCAACATGGGAGCTAAGTCTTTTAAGCGGATTCCCTCCTCCTCAATTTTACAGTATTTATGAACAAGACAGTGATTGTCCTTTAGGTTTGAACTGTTATAAAGATTTTGAAGAAGGATTGGCAGCAGCAAAAAGAGAAAACAAGCCTATTTTATTAGATTTTACAGGATGGGCATGTGTAAACTGTAGAAAAGTAGAAGAAAATGTTTGGAGTGAATCTGATATCTATGAAATATTAAAAGAAGATTATATTCTAATCTCTTTATATGTAGATGATAGAAAGGAGCTTCCAAAAGAACAACAATTCTTGTTCTTAAAAGACAACGGAAAAACAAAAGATATTGAAACTGTAGGTGATAAATGGGCTACTTTCCAAGCTATTAATTTCCAAACAGCTTCACAACCTTATTATGTGCAAATGACCTCTGACTTAGAGATCTTGCACAGAGCCGAGCAATATACAGATCGTGATACTTATTACGAATGGTTAAAGCAAGGCTATCAAAAATTTCAAGCACAAGCAAACAAGTGAGTCCCCTAATATAACCACTCTACAAGGCCATCAATTAATTTATTGGTGGCTTTGTTTTTTATAAAAATCTATAAATTTTACGCAACCTTTTGCAGTAGATAAAGACTATGGTGTAAACAGTATAATTGAAAACGCCATGAAAAACCTTTATTTCCTCCTAACACTTAGTATTGTGTTTGCTTCTTGTACTAAGAATGATCCGGATACAGGATTAATAGACAACTCTACTCCGATTTTAAGTAGCTACACATACGAAACACATAATGCAACAACAGGTGATGTTCTAACGAGTACAGTTTACAATCTAGACAATAATAAGATACTGGGATATACATCAGCAAATGCATCTGCTTTATTCAGTTATGAGAATGATAAGATTTCTGAGATTTTGTCTTACACAAATGGTGCATTGGTTGGAAAAAGAAATTTCGAGTATAATTCTAATGGAAAACTGTCAGAATTCCTCGTAGAAAGTATCAATTCTTCTCTTTTCAACAAACATAGCTTTACTCATACTCAAGATACTATTTTCTCTGAGTGGAAACGAAGTACTGATGGAATTCATTTCGATTTGATTGCCACATTTAAAATTGTGTTAGACGTTTATCAAAACAGAACTTATTTGGAAGAGCACGATATCATTAACAATGAAGTGAAAATCGTATATAATACCTACGATACCAATCATAATATGATCACTTATGATTCTTACAGAAAGAACAATGACAATTCTTTGAGTTCTCTTTTTTCAAGTACATATACATATGATACAAGTATTAATTTACTGTCTGTTATTAATGAAAATACCTATAAAAAAGAGACCTTTTCGTTATTATATCATCTTCAAACCAGTGCCATCAATAATTTTACCCCAAGGAATATTTCATACAATGCTATGCAATCAATGAGTAATAATTTTGGAAATCAATTTACCTATACGGTACAAAATGAAGTAAACGATAATAACTATGCGTATTTCAATACCTTTAAGGTCTACAATAACGGTGTACTATTTACAAAGTTCACTTTAGAATTCACGGAATAGTAACACATAAAGTTGAATAAAACAGATATATACAGTTGACCTTACATTTAAAAGAGCTCATAAAAAAATGTAGATCGAAAGACCTAAAGGCACAAGGAATCTTGTATCAACAATACAAGAATGATCTCTATGTGCTGTCTTTAAAATACTGTAAAAACAAAGAAGAAGCGCAAGACAACCTTCACGATGCTTTTCTGGAGATCTTCAGAACAATAAAAAAGTACAAAGGTGCAGGTTCTTTCGAAGGCTGGATGAAAAGAATTGTCATCAATAAAGCCATCGATCGCTATAAAAAAGAAGTTTTTAACAATCCTATCAATGAAGAAAGGGTTACAGAAGAATCAACTACGATTGATCATCAAACACCTATTTCTTTGGATATCATTTTAGAAGCGATACAGAAGTTACCTTCTCAATATCGACTTGCTTTTAATCTATACGAGATGGATGGATATTCGCACAAAGAAATTGCAAAGATGTTATCAATCAGTGAAGGAACATCAAAGTCCAATTTACACAGGGCTAAAGTATCATTGAAAGCAATGATTGAAAAGATACAGAAACAACAGCCAAAAATAGTATCCAATGGAAGCTAAAAAAGATATAGGTTTTGTTGTAAAAGAAACATTACAGAATTATTCTCCAACACCAGATGATTCTGTTTGGGAAAGTATTGCTACAGACTTACAAAAAGATCAAAGAAGAAGAAGGATATTATTCTATTGGTTGCTTGGAGCCGGTATGTTGTTAATTCCGATTCTTTTATTGATCGGTTCTTCAAATGTTTCAGATGAAAACCCGGAAGACATTTTCATAGAACCAATCATCAATAATGATCAAACTCATCGTACTCCGGTAATACCAAAACCAACCAAAACGGTTGATAGTATTTCTAAGCCAGCTCTCAAAAACTCACCTATCAACTTAAAAAACAGCAAAGATGATTGTGCTTGCGACAGCTCCTCTAAAACTTCTATAGAGAGTCGTGAGGAGCTTTCTACTCAGGTAGAAACCAACTTAAAGAAAAAAAGAACAGTTGAGCATTTAGAAGATGTAGCTATAAAAGACCACATTACTCAACTTACAAATGAATTGACAGAAAAAACATTTGAACAAAAGAAAACTCCAAAGAAGAAAAAGAAAAAAGCACCTGTAGTAAAAGAAATAAAAGAGAACGTGAAACCTGAAGAAGAGTGGAGTATCTTTCCATATGTTTCTCTAGATCATTACAATGCCTTTAATCTAAAAACCAAAAATCAGAATTCCATCAACTATGGAGTATACTTTAGTTATTATACTACTCCAAAAACAATGATTAGAACAGGGTTTAAAAAACTTTCATTATCACATGATTTTCAAAATGGCGGTTTGACAAACACCCAAGAAGTAAGTTATTTAGAAATTCCTTTAGAGATTCGTTATATCCTTGATTCAAAAAACTCTTTATATCCTTCTGTCACAGGAGGTATTAGTTATCTATTCCTAGACAAAGCATCTTTGTCTAATACCACAGGAATAACAACTAACAAAGGAGATTTCACCAATAATATTCTCTCTTTCAATCTAGGTGCTGGGCTACATAAAAACCTTAACAAACATTTTAGCATCAATACCGAAATGTTCTTTAAGTATCATTTGAAGCCTTACACACAAAATTTTGATGCAGTCCCTTATACTTTGTCTTTTAATATTGGAGTTGAATATAAATTTTAAAAAAAGCTCACTTTTCAGTGAGCTTTGATACCGTCGGTTGGTTCTTTTCATAGCAATTCCCCTAAGAACGACTGGTTGGTGTATATACTTTGTTTATAACGACCAAAAACGTTTTGGAGTATATCATTTGTTAATTATTTGATAGTTCTTTTATAAACTAAGCTTCGCTTTTCCAAAAATGTTTTTTAAAGTTCTTGAATTCAATTTCATAGATAAAGGAAGATTCATTAAATTCACAAAATTTTTATAAACAAACTACAACTCAATGAAAAAACTAATATCCCTAATTATTTTGCTGTTTTGTATCTCTTTGTCAGCGCAAACGATACAGAACAATGCCCCTTGGGCGAGCAATGCGATGAGCAAAAACAACAACAAACCTACCTTAGAGCAGATTGCTAATGCAGCAGAAGCATATTTTAAGACTATTGACAGGAATGCAAAAGGAAGTGGTTTAAAACCATTTGAGCGTTGGAAATATCATTGGAGTTTCTTCTTAGATGAACAAGGGAGAGTTGAATCTCCTCAAGCCTTATGGGATGCTTGGAAGATAAAGAATGAAAGAAACGCTTCTGAGAACAGATCATCTGATGTAAGTAACTGGACATCTATGGGGCCTTACGCACATACAAACACTGCCTCTTGGTCTTCAGGTCAAGGTAGAGTTAATGTTATTACAGAAGACCCTAACAACAGTAATGTATTGTATGCCGGAGCACCTGCCGGAGGTATTTGGAAATCTACAGATGCCGGAGTAAACTGGGCTCCTTTAACAGATCACTTACCACAAATTGGTGTATCTGGAATTGCTGTAGACCACACAAACTCAGACGTTATTTATATTGCCACTGGAGATGATGATGCAAATGATTCTTATGCTGTAGGTGTTTGGAAATCTACAGATGGTGGTGCTACTTGGAATACTACAGGAACAATAACTCCTACTCCAAGTTCTATGAATGAAATCTATCTTTTTCCTAACGATGCAAACACAGTTATGGTAGCTACCAGTGCTGGTGTTTTTAAATCAACTAATGGAGGGAGTACATGGACTCAAAAGTCAAATATTAATGCAAGAAGTTTAAAGATGAAACCTGGAGATGAAACAACATGGTATGCTGTTTCTTCAAATCAATTTTTCAAATCTACAGATTCAGGAGAATCTTTTCAGGAAGTTGTGATCACTGGTGTACCAGGTGCTTCTAGATTAGAGATTGATGTAACTCCAGCAAATGCTAACTACGTTTACTTATTAAGAGCTGGATCCGGATCTTCTTTTGGAGGTGTATTCAGGTCTACAGATAGTGGTAGTAACTTTACAAAAACTACTGAAACTTCAGACATTTTTGAGAGTACACAAGCTTGGTATGATATGGCTTTAGGTGTTTCTGATACAGATGAAAACACTCTTTTTGTAGGAGTTTTAAATGTTTGGAGATCTACAAATGGAGGAAATAACTTCTCTAAGATCAACAACTGGAGTTCTCCAAATGATCCTTCTTATACACATGCTGATATTCACTTTTTAAGATATTTCAACGGAAGATTGTACGCAGGTACAGATGGTGGAGCTTACGTATCTTCTGATGATGGAAATAATTTTACCGACCTAACTGAAAGTATGGTAATCGGACAGTTTTACAGAATTTCTGTAGCAGCTCAAAGCTCAGGAAATATTGTAGGAGGATTACAAGATAACGGTGGTTATGCTTTTAGTGATAACAACTGGAATAATTACCATGGTGCCGACGGAATGGACTGTGCTGTAAACCCAACAAACAAAGACAACTACTTTGGATTTGTTCAATATGGTGGTGCATTACATATTACATATGATGGAGGTAAAACAAGAACCGGTGGAGTTGGATCTCCTTCGGGAATCAGTGGAAACTGGGTTACTCCTCTAGCAGCCAGCAGTGAAGGAGACCTTTACGCTGGGTACAATCAGTTGTATAGATTAGAAGGTGGAGCTTGGTCTCAAGTATCTAACTTCTCTTTTGGTGGTAACTTGGTAAATGTAAAAGTAAGTCCAAGAAACCCTAATGTTATTATTGCTACCAGAGGAAGTACTATCTACAGAAGTATAGATAAAGGAGCTAATTTTGAAAGTTTCTTTACAGGAGCCGGAACAATTAATGCAATTGACTTTAGTAGCACAGATGAGGCTTTCTATTTTGTTACCAATAACGGAGCTTACAAAGTGGCTAACGCTGTTGGTCCTAGCTGGACTTTTACATGGCAAACTATTGGAACCAATGCACCATCTGAGTCTAAATTATCTATCAAGCATCACGCTAGAAGTGGAAACAACACTATCTACATGGGAACATCTTTAGGTGTATATTTCATGAATGATGATGATACAGAATGGCAAACTTATGATAACAATTTACCAAATGTTGCTATTAGAGATTTAGAGATTAACGAAGAAGATGCAAAACTATTTGCTGCTACATACGGAAGAGGAGTTTTTGTTTCTGATATACCAAGACAATTACCTCCTGTAGATGTAAAAATAGTTTCTATTGACCATCCAACAGAAGGAATCAACTGTAACTCTACGTTTACACCACAATTAACTATTAAAAATCAAGGTGTTGATGTTTTAACCAACGCTACCATTAACTATAGTTTTGATGGTGGAACTGCATTGAACTATGATTGGAATGGATCTTTGAATTCTGAACAAACAACAGTTATTTCTTTACCGGAAATTTCTATTACAGACCTAGGAGTTCATACAATTAATGTAGAAGTAACAGCTACAAATGATGCTTATGACACAAACAACACCTTAGAAGAAGGATTTAAAATAAATGATGTAAGTGTAAATCCAACAATTGCAAATTCATTTGAGAATGCAAGTGATGCTTTATTAACTGAAAATGTTGGGTCTACCAGTAACTCTTTATGGGAGATTGGAACGCCAAACAAAACTTTATTAAACTCTGCAGGTAACGGAACTCAAGCGTACCTTACCGGAGTTTCTGGAAACTATCCTAATGGTGTTACTAGTTACTTATATACTAACTGTTATGATTTAAGTCAAATAACCAATCCTGTTTTGTCATTTAAAATGGCATTTGACATTGAAGAAAACTGGGATTACCTTCTAGTTGAATACAGTACAGATGGCGGTAACAACTGGCAAACTTTAGGGTCTGCAAGTGATCCAAACTGGTACAACAGTTCAAGTACTGCTAACGGAATTCCAGGAAACCAATGGACTGGTGAAGGAGAAGATTCTAACTCTTTAGGTGGAACCAATGCAACTGTTCACGATTACAGCTACAACTTAGCTGCTTTCACTTCTGAATCTAACATGATCTTCAGATTTAAATTCTTTGCTGATACAGGAACGAATGAAGAAGGTGTAATGATCGATGACATGGTTGTAAACGGAACTTTATCTACAAACGATGAGGAGTTCTCAAACACAGTTTCTGTTTCTCCAAACCCATCCAGCAGTCAATTCAATATTCGCTGGCCAAATAACGAGAAAACTAAGATCACTGTTTACAATTACATGGGACAAAAGGTCTTTGAAAAGAAAGGAATTACAAGCGGTTCTTATCCTCTAGACTTAGGAACAAGAAGTAAAGGATTGTATATTCTTAAGATCAACTCTAATGGTAAAGTTGCTACCAAAAAGATTATTTTAGAATAAACTAAGATTCCAATAAAAAACAAAGCCCGCCTTTATGGTGGGCTTTTTCGTTTCTGCTTAGGTTTTTCATAGCATTTTTCCCTTGAAACGTCATTGAACAATTATACATGTTTCTAAAAAGTAGCGAAACCTACATTTTAAGTATCGTTCACCCAATAGTTACAGAGAAGGAAAAATGTTACCTGAAATTTTTCACTGTTCTTTAAAATTTTATTTTTGTTTCATAATTGCGTTTGCTTATGAAGGAAAACACTTACTTTTTAAATGCTTTGATTGATGGTAATTCTACTATTATCAAAACTTTGTATACAAGTTGTTTTCCTATGGTTAGAAAGTTTGTAATGCAAAACAGCGGAAAACCTCAAGATGCCGAAGATGTTTTTCAAAAAGCCTTGTTACAAATTGCCGTTCGTTACAAACGAGAAAAGTTTGAGATTAATAATACCTTTAACGCCTATTTGTATACGGTTTGCAAAAATTTATGGCGAAGAGAGTTAAATAAATCAAAAACCAGGGTAACAAATAACGGAGTTATTGAACTAGTTACTGAGGAGAAGGACCAAGCTATTGCCATTGTAGAGCAAAAGAGACACGAGTTGTTTACCGAAAAACTGCAACAGATCTCAGAAAACTGCAAGAAAATCTTAACCCTATTCTTTGCAAAGATTCCTTATTCTGAGATTGCTAAAGAGCACGATTACAATTCTGAAACTGTAGTACGTCAACGTGTTTTTAAATGCAAAAAACAATTGATGAACCTTATTAAAAAAGATCATCGTTATCTTTCTTTGGTAGAAATATGAGTACAGAAGACGACATATTGATAGAGCGTTTTTTAAACGATGAACTTTCTAAAAAAGAGCACAAAGCTTTTCTAGAAAGAATGGAAAACGATGTTGAGTTCAAAGAGAGGGTGACTCTAGAAAAACAGTTGCACGAATCTTTGGATGAAAATTCTTGGAGTTTTTTAGAAGAAGATGACAATCCGGAAGTCAAAGAATTTGAAGCACTCTTAAAAAGCAAAGAAAGTCAGAAAATCAAACAATCCATTGCAGAAGCGCAAGCAGACTACCAAGGTTCTAGCAAAGATGATACTGGTGATGAAATAGCTTTAAAAAAACCTCCATCGCAAAAGAAAAATTTGTGGCTATATACTGCTGCCACAGCTGTGTTGATCTTTTTTGTGGTAAATGTTTTCATGCTAAAGCCTAAGAGCAACGAGGAGTTATTTTCTAAATACATTCAAAAAACAGATCTGTTTGCTTTGATAGATAGAGGTTATGTAGGTAATGATTCATTACTTTCTAAAGCACAGGATTATTTTGACAACAAAGAATATCAAAAGGCAGCAGATATACTAACTCAAGTTGTAGATTCTTCTAAAAACAGTAATGTTTACATCTACCTTGCTATTTCGCAAATAGAGCTGAATGAGTTTGACAAGGCTGAAAAAACCTTAAATAAGCTCATTCTAAGCCGACTTCTTGATGCACAAAAAGCGTATTGGTTTAAAAGTTTGCTTTACTTAAAAACTGATCAGGTTGAAAAATCTAAAAAAGAACTGCAAATCATTATCGATAGCTCTTATTTTAAAAGTAAAGACGCAAAAAAGCTCTTAAAAAAGCTCAAATAATTTCCTTACCTTTCTCTTGCTAAAGAAAAAGAATTGCTATGCTTACTAAAATTTACGGTAGTGCCGTCTTTGGTATTGAAGCTACCACCATTACAGTTGAAGTAAATATCGACAAAGGAATTGGCTATCATTTGGTAGGGTTGCCGGACAATGCTGTACGAGAAAGTTCGTATCGCATTTCTGCTGCTTTAAGTAACAATGGATATAAACTCCCCGGTAAAAAGATCACGATTAACATGGCTCCGGCAGATCTACGTAAAGAAGGTGCTTCCTACGATCTAACACTGGCTATGGGTATTTTAGCTGCTTCTGGGCAGATTTGCTCTGCTCCTTTTGATGAATATTTAATTATGGGAGAACTTTCTCTAGATGGAAGTTTACAACCCATCAAAGGAGCTTTGCCTATTGCTATTAAAGCCAAAGAAGAGGGCTTTCAACATTTTATTCTACCCAAAGAAAATGCCAAAGAAGCTGCTATTGTAGAAGGGCTTAATGTTCTAGGCGCAGAAAGTATTTTAGAAGTGATTGCACACTTTAGCGGCGAACAGGAGATCACTCCTACTGTTGTAAATATTCAAACGGAGTTCTATAAGAATATCGACTTCCCTGAGTTTGATTTTGCAGATGTAAAAGGGCAAGAATCAATCAAACGTTGTATGGAAATTGCTGCTGCCGGAGGTCATAATATCATTCTGATTGGTCCTCCCGGTGCCGGAAAAACCATGCTTGCCAAACGACTTCCCTCCATTCTTCCTCCTATGACTTTACAAGAAGCTTTAGAAACAACTAAAATTCATTCTGTGGTAGGAAAAACTGAAAACAATGGATTGTTATATGAACGTCCGTTTCGTTCTCCTCATCATACAATCTCAGACGTTGCTTTGGTAGGTGGCGGTCAATATCCACAACCCGGAGAAATCTCCTTGGCTCATAATGGCGTATTGTTTTTAGATGAACTTCCCGAGTTTAAAAGAACTGTGTTAGAGGTTATGAGGCAACCTTTAGAAGATAGAGAAGTAACTATTTCCAGAGCAAAGTTTACGGTAACTTACCCCAGTAGTTTTATGTTGGTTGCCAGTATGAACCCTAGTCCATCCGGATTCTTTCAAGACAGCAATAATCCGTTGGCTTCGAGTCCACAAGAAATGCAACGCTATTTAAGTAAAATTTCTGGTCCTTTGTTAGATCGTATTGACATTCACATCGAAGTGACTCCTGTTCCTTTCGAAAAACTTTCCGATGAACGTAAAGGAGAGTCTAGTGTTGATATTCGTAAACGGGTAAGTCTTGCGAGAGAGATTCAATCACTACGCTTCAAAAAGTTTGGCAACATTCATTACAATGCGCAAATGAATGTAAAGCAGATTCGTGAGTATTGCCAGCTTTCCAATGATGGAAAACAGTTGATCAAAAATGCTATGGAAAAACTCAACCTTTCAGCAAGAGCTTATGACCGGATTTTAAAAGTTTCCAGAACCATTGCAGATTTAGAAGGCTCTATTGACATACTTCCTAATCATATTTCCGAAGCTATACAATACAGGAGTCTAGATCGTGAAGGATGGTTCTTATAAGTTTTTATAACCAAAGACTGTAAAACAAAATTTAGAAGAAAACGATACAATTACTACCATCTACAAACAAAAAATAGATCGTAGTTATAAAGAGAGAGGTTTATTTCCGGTCCCAATAAATATAAATTCATTATTTTAGTGTAAAATACTATTGTCTCTAACAACAATGAGTAAATCAGAATACTTACGTAAAAGTTAAGTAAGATTGTAAAGTATTTTTATCTAAAAAAAATTATATGAAAAAACAATTACTCCTAGTAGGTTTATCCCTATTCGTACTAACTACCAAAATATCAGCTCAAAATGATGATGACAGAAAATTAATCATTAAGCAAACTAATGTTGAAGCATTAAATCAAATAGTAAAAGAATCAAAAGAAAAGTACGATTATTTTCTAGCTAAAGCGAAAGAAAGTGGTTCTTTAAAATTCACTACTAAGAATAAAGAAGGACATATTGGGTATTTAGCAGGTTTTTATAAAGATGGAACTCCTTATTATGATTTTGAGAGTAATATAGATGCTGCAATAGCCTCACGCGTTAATAAGATATGGCAAGGAGGTTCTAGTGGATTAAATTTAGATGGTTCTAATATAGTTATAGGACATTGGGAAGTTACAGGATCTCCTTTGACGACACATCAAGACTTATCTCCAAAAATTGTACTCGTTGAAAACCCAGTAACAAGTCATCATGCCACACATACTGCCGGTACAATGGTTGGAAGCGGATTAGATGCAAATGCAAGAGGTATAGCTTCTAATGCTAGGATAGAATCATATTCTTCAAATAATGACATTGTTGAGTTAGCGGGTTTTGGCACATTAGGAGGCATTTTATCTAATAACTCATACAGTAGAGGAGCTCCTGACGGAACTACGCATGGTTATGGGCGTTATGATGAAAATGCGAGGAGTTTTGACCAAATCACTCATGACGCTCCTTTTTTGACCATCTGCAAATCTGCCGGTAACACAAGAAATCAAGGGGTTAACTTAGACGACAATGGTTATGATACAATATTTACAATTGCAACAGCCAAAAATATTATTGTTGTGGGCGCTGTTGAAGATATCGCAGTATATTCTGGACCAAGTTCAGTAGTTCAATCTTCTTTTAGTAGTTGGGGACCTACAGATGATTGGAGAATAAAACCAGATATAGTTGCTAACGGTGTAGAGGTATATTCAACAAGCAACGGCTCAAATTCTAATTATGTTGTAAGTAGTGGAACTTCTATGTCTACACCTGTAGTAACTGGCTCTATAGCACTTTTACAACAGCACTACCACAATTTAAATAACATATACATGAAATCTGCAACAGTTAAAGCATTGCTTTTAAATACCACAGATGAAGCTGGAGAGCATGATGGGCCAGATTTTCAAAATGGTTGGGGACTTTTAAATGCCGAAAGAGCTGCAGAGGTTATTTCAAATAATGGTACTGGGTCAAAAATTGAAGAACTTACTTTGAATAACAATGAAACTTATACTACTCAAATCTCAGTAGATGGCACAGGGAATTTAGAATTAACCATTGCTTGGACAGACCCAGAAGGGGCTCCTTTTTTTGGTCCAGAAGACAGTCCGAGTAGTCTATTAATTAATGATTTAGACGTAAGGTTAATTGGTTCTTCGGAGACATATGCTCCTTGGGTGATAGTTCCTAATGCTACTTTTGATAATTTCTCAGTTCCTGCTTCCAAAGGAGATAATTCTAGAGATAATGTAGAGCGAATTGATGTGAAAAATATTCCAGCAGGTAATTATACTATTTCAATAACCCATAAAAATTCTTTAGTAAATGGTAGTCAAGATTTCTCTTTAGTTGTTAATGGCGTTACAGACACAGCTTTAGGAGTTAATAATATTGATCTTAACTCATTTCTAAAAGTATATCCCAACCCTTCTACATCAGGTATTTTTCAAATAGAACTTCTACAGTCAGAAAACCTTGGCACTAAAACTGCTACTTTATATGACTTACAAGGAAGATTGATTAAAGAAAAAGAATTTGATAATAATTTAACAGAAATAAATACTTCAGGGCTAAGCTCAGGAAATTATTTACTTGTACTAAAGTCGAAAAAAAGGATTTATAAGAAATTAATTATTGTAAGTAATTAAAATCACTTTAGAACTATAGTGATTTGCTTATGTTTTACTTGAAAAATAAAAGTATTAATCAACGGATGATTTCTACAGCGGAAAATGAAAAAACTAACCAGCTTAACCTATTTCTTTCTCATTATATTGACTTTATCTGTAAGTTGTAAAGGGCAAGAATCAACAGACGGAGGAATAGATGATCTAAGAAAAATTATAACTTCGGGCAAGTACCCAAAAGTCGATGGAATTATTGTTGCCAAAAATGGTAAAACCATTATTGAAGAATATTTCAATGGTTTTAACAAAAATAAACTCCATGAAACCAGATCCTCTTTTAAGTCCATCACGAGTTTACTGGCAGGTATTGCAATAGACCAAAATTTGTTTGATCTAGACGATGAAATAGGGGAATTTATTAATGAATGGTCAAAAGATTCAAGAGGTAAAATTCGTATTAAAGACCTACTGGAAATGCGATCGGGTTTAGCTTGTGAACAATTCTTTGATAAGGGTCCCGATTGTGAATCTGAAATGTATGAATCAGATGATTGGCTCAACTATCTTCTCAATATCCCACAACGTTATAAACCTGGCACAAAATGGGAGTACTCTTCTATGGAGCCAGATCTAGTTGGAATGATTATATCTAGAACCAGCAATAAAACCCTAATGGATTTTGCAGATGAATACCTCTTTAAACCTCTTGGAATAGAGGAATGTCAATGGGAAATTACCCCAGACGGAAGAGGCTATGCTGCGGGTTCTTCATACATGAAGCCACGAGATATGTTAAAAATAGCTCAATTAGTAGCCAATAAAGGACTTTGGAAAGGTCAGCAAATTGTTAGTAGTAATTGGATTCAAGAATCCACCAACTGTGATATAAAAATAGGAATGTCATTTTTATATTGGTCGGGTATAGAAAATGCTATTACAACTTCTGCAAAATATGGAGATTACTGGTATAGAGAGGTGTTACAGTACAAAGAAATAGAGACCGAAGTGCTTTTTGCTTCAGGAAATGGAGGGCAATATATGATGGTTTTAGAAGACTACGATGCAACAATTGTCTTTACTGGAAGCAATTACGGAAACTGGAGAGGAAAATTACCTTTTGATATTTTATTAAAATACCTTATTCCAATATTAGAAAACAAGCAATAGAAGTAGATAGCAATCTACAATACAGTATATAAGTAATTAGACATAGAGATGATCTCTATTTAACAATTCCCAGTTCTTTTCCTAAATGAACTAACAGAATAAGTTCTGATTTGTTCTTCTTGTGTACCCTATCTGCAATTACACAAGATACTTTCCATAAGATATTTCGTAAGGTATTTGTAAACAAATTTTCATATTCTCTTTTATAGCCAACAAATTCATAAAAGGATTCATCTGCATCTCTTTCTTGAGTATGTAGAATAGTAAACTCTTTAAATATCTGACCTATACCCTCTTTATCTGTATACTTTTTTAACCACTCTTCTCGAAAAGTTTGTTTGAATGCTTCTATTTCCTCCGGTCTTACATTACCATCAATAAATGCTACTGCATAAAACAGTTTAGCAATATGCTTGTAAAAATTGTAACTACCATTTCGTATCAAATCCATAGTACTTTTTGTTTGACGAAGATCAACCTTGCTAAGATATTTCCTTATTTGCTCCTGAGAAATGACATTTATCATGTGAAAAATCTCTTTTTTTCAAGAACTTAGAGGTATAAAACAAGGAAATCATGAAACATATAGGAATCTGGTTAGACAAAGACAAGGCGTACATTATTCGTATTGACAATGGAAAGGAATCTATGACAACGATTCCTTCCAATATAGAACACTTCCGTATACACGGTGGTTCAGGAACTCGATTAAAAGGAGGGCCGCAAGATGTAGTTCAGGATAGTAAATATTTAGAACGTGAAAAGCATCAAACCAAACGTTACTTCAGTGAAATTATAGAGCACCTCAAAGATTTTGATGCCTTAGCTCTCTTTGGTCCTGCAGATACCAATAGAAAGCTAGAGAAAGAGTTAGAGCTCTTTTACAAAGACATTTATAAAAAAATAGTGTTAGTAGAAAAAGTAGATAGTATGACCCTTAACCAAACGAAAGCTTTGGTTAGAGATACATTTACAAATTTAGTTTAGGTAAATAAGGAGGTCAAGAGTTCGTCAAACAGACGAATTATTGATCTCCTTTTCTCCATATTTCATTTCCATCAGACAGAAATATTAGATCTCCATCATTGTTGGTTATATATAAGGCCGCTTTGGTGGAAACACGATCCCACTTTCTATTTGCTTTATCATAAGCTTCTAAAGTAGTTTCCATACCATTTCTATTCTTTAAATAAGGAATAAGTGCATTTACAGTAATCATTCTAGGGTGCTTGTGTCCTTTGTTGGTTCCTACCGTTTCTGCTCCACATGAAATGGCTGCTATTGCCGGAGTAACAACATCTAAAAAAGGTTTTTTGGAAGAGGAATGTGATCCGTGATGTCCTACTTTAAGGAAATCTACATCCAACAATCCAACAGTATTTTGATCTTCTATCAATTTATTTTCCATCTCTACCTCTGCATCACCCGTAAATAAAAATGAAGAACTTCCATAATCTACTCTTACAATCACCGAATAATTGTTAGGGTCTATATTAGGTTCATCAAAGCCTTCAGGTCTTAGTATTCTGGCATTTACATCTGCTCGCGGGCAAAAATCTATTTTTGGAACCAAAGAATCTGTAAGTCGAAGCCTATTAATCGCGTGTTCATCCAATTCTCTTTCTAAAGATTTATACGTACCTGAAGTATTTGGCATTCCATTGTCTACATATTTGCCAACTGTATAATTATTAATTATCCAACTCATTCCGGCAATATGATCAGAATGCGGATGTGTGGCCACTACAACTTCTATTGGATTGTCTTTAGATTGAAAATCAGTCATGTAATTTCTAAACTCGGTTTGTGATCCGGAATATCTAAATCCTGCATTCAATTCGGCAGCGTCTATAAGTAACTCGTGGTTTCCATCCGGACATCTGATGATCATTGCATCTCCTTGTCCTATGTTGATGATATGTAACTCTAAATTTCCATTTTGATCTACATTGCTTGTAACTTCTGATGAAGGTTTTGTTTTTACTCTTACACGCGACTTATAAATATAACCTACTTTATCTTCGGGAGTTCTTACTTTTAAATAACCTGTACCAAAAAGCCTATCTTCCAAAAGAGGCAGATCTACTCCGGATTTTACTCGTTCAATAACAGAGGATGAACTGAGAGAATCCTTTCGAATAGGTGCGTCTCTGGTTACTTCTGCATATTTTTCTTGTGCATGTAATCCTACTGATAAAAGAAGAAATAGAACAATTGTTATTCTGATCATGATGTTTGCGGATTGTTCTTTTCGTACTCCTTTCTTCTTCTCTCTGCATCACTTCTAAAATCTAAAACTTCACCAAAAAGTTTAAGAGATGCTTTGCTTCCTCCTGCAATGATCAATCCTGTTATAAAGTAGCCTAACTCTGGCGATACATGTGGGTTTTTAGTAACAATCGCCAAAGCATTAAAACCTATATTGTATACCACAACAATAGAAACTATAATGGCTATTAGTTCTTTTATTCCTTTTTTCTTAGGCTTTGTTGTAGGCGCTTGTCCTTCTCCTTCTGCTTCCGTAGCTGGAGCTGGCTTCTTTTTTGTTCCCGGATTATACCATCCAATAAACAATGATGATTCAAAAACTACTGATAGTGCTCTTTCTACAAAAAATGATAGAACAACAATTAAGGTAAGTACGTCGAATAACGTAGTGTAATCGACAGCAAATTCTAATGCATCCATGACTTTTAATTAGGTTTTGGGTTAGTTGATGCATAAAGTTAATTTGAGCGTACGGGATATTTTTAGGTATAAATACTTGTTTTTTAAAACCCTTAAATACTCTTGCTTTTTTTTGAAAGGAAATTCTATGTGTTAAAACACTATTGGAATCACATATAAGTAGTACAAGATCAAAAAGACTACAGCTAAAACATTTAGCATTACTCCGGCTCTTACCATTTGATTGACTTTTACATAACCACTGGCAAAAACAATAGCATTGGGTGGTGTGGCCATCGGTAGCATAAATGCACAACTTGATGCCATCGTTACAGGAATTAATACGTTTAGCATTGGAATATTCAATCCAATAGCAATTCCTGCTACAACGGGAGCTAAAACTGCTACCAGAGCTACATTGCTCATCAATTCAGTCATAAATAACATCAAAGCAATCAATAAGCTTACAACTACTAGAGGAGTAAAACCTCCATTCTTTATGGCTTCGGTAATAACATCTACCAAACCGCTGGAAGCCATTCCTTTTGCCAAAGCCAAACCTCCACCAAAGAGTAGTAAAATACCCCATGCTAATTTGCTGGTATCGTTCCATTGCAGTACAAATGACCCTTTTTTAAAGTTTAACGGGATGGCAAACAATGAAACAGCTCCTATTAAACTAATGATGGTATCTGTTAGTCGTAAACCCGGGAAAAGTTTATTGATGATGGTTCTTGTGATCCACAGGAATACTGTGATTGAAAAAATAGTAAGTACTCTGCGTTCTTCTTTGGAGATCTTTCCTAACTTCTTTAATTCTTCTGAAATGATATTTGCTGAAGTGGAAAATTGAATGTGATTGCAAGGAAACATCCACTTGACCAATACCAAATAACAAACCCACACCATTAAAATAGAAAATGGCAATCCCATACTCATCCATTTTACAAAAGAGATCTCAATATTATACTCACTTTCCAGCAAGGCTATTAATACCGAGTTTGGTGGCGTTCCAATAACTGTAGCAATTCCTCCTGCATTGGCAGAAAATGCGATTCCTAGCATAATGCTTAGTGCAAAATTCCGGTCTCCTTTGGTAAAACCATCTTCATCATCAATCAACAATTTGATCACAGAAATGGCAATGGGCAGCATTACAACGGTACTGGCTGTATTGCTTATCCACATACTCATAAAAGCCGTTGCAATCATAAATCCTAAGATTACTTTATTGGGTGTGGTTCCCGTCATTCTAATGATGGTTAGGGCAATTCGTTTGTGTAAGTTTACTTTCTCTAAAGCCAATGCTAAAACAAATCCACCAAAGAATAAAAAGATAATAGGGTGCCCGTAATTGGCTCCTACATCTGCTGCCGGCATAATCTTGAGCAGCGGAAACAAAATAAGTGGTAACAAAGCGGTAACAGCAATATGAACAGCTTCTGTAATCCACCAAATAACCATCCAAACAGCTACAGCAATAACCATATCTCCGGTTTCTGAAACCAGGTGAAATGGTAAATTGATTATGATAAAAAATAAAACAGGTGCTAAGAGTAAACCGATCTTTTTAGAAAGTGTCATGAATTGCATTTGTCCCTAAAAATAAAAAAACCTCCCAAATTGGGAGGCTTTTTATATTAGATTGTCATTTCGACTTCGCTCAATGACCTAGTATCTATAATGTTCTGGTTTAAAAGGACCTTCTACAGTAACACCAATATATTCTGCTTGATCTTCACGTAACTCAGTCAATTCAACCCCAATCTTTGCTAAATGTAGTTTTGCTACTTTCTCATCTAAGTGCTTTGGTAACATGTAAACTTCATTCTTATAAGCATCAATATTGTTCCATAACTCAATTTGAGCCAATGTTTGGTTTGTAAATGAATTACTCATTACAAAACTTGGGTGACCTGTAGCACATCCTAAGTTTACCAAACGCCCTTCAGCAAGAATAATGATATCGTTTCCATTGATGGTATATTTATCAACTTGTGGTTTGATCTCAACTTTTGTTGCTCCATGATTGTCATTCATCCAAGCCATGTCTATCTCGTTGTCAAAGTGACCAATGTTACATACAATAGTCTTGTCTTTCATTGCTTCGAAGTGCTTACCTTGTACAATATCTTTATTACCGGTAGTAGTAATTACGATATCTGCATTTCCTACAACAGTTTCTAATTTCTTCACTTCAAAACCGTCCATTGCAGCTTGTAAAGCACAAATAGGATCGATCTCAGTTACAGTAACAATAGATCCTGCTCCTCTAAATGAAGCTGCAGTTCCTTTTCCTACATCTCCGTATCCACAAACAACTACTCTTTTTCCAGCTAACATTACGTCTGTTGCTCTACGAATTGCATCTACAGCAGATTCTTTACATCCGTATTTGTTATCAAATTTCGACTTAGTTACAGAATCATTCACGTTGATTGCAGGCATAGGTAATGTTCCTGCTTTCATTCTGTCATATAATCTGTGAACTCCTGTAGTTGTTTCTTCAGACAATCCATTAATTCCATCTACTAACTCTGGATAACGATCCAACACCATGTTTGTTAAATCACCTCCATCATCTAAGATCATATTCAATGGTTTTTTGTCTTCTCCAAAGAATAATGTTTGCTCGATACACCAATCAAACTCTTCTTCGTTCATTCCTTTCCATGCATACACAGGTGTTCCGGCAGCAGCAATAGCAGCGGCAGCTTGATCTTGTGTAGAGAAAATATTACAAGAACTCCAAGTAACTTCTGCTCCTAAGGCTTGTAATGTTTCAATTAAGACAGCTGTTTGAATGGTCATGTGAAGACATCCAGCGATTCTTGCTCCTTTTAAAGGTTGCTCGTCTTTGTACTCTTCTCTTAACGACATTAATCCAGGCATTTCAGCCTCTGCCAATTCAATTTCTTTTCTTCCCCATGCAGCTAAAGAAATATCTTTAACTTTGTATGGTACGTATGTGGATGTATTTGTACTCATCTGAATTATTTTTTATTCTAATTTTGAGACCGCAAAGTTACGGAATAACTTTTTAAAATATGCCTCTTTACAAAAGGATCAATGTTAACGATTATACTAAAGTTCTGATTTGGAAGATCGAAGAGTCTTTGGATGAGATTTCTCAGGGAATTCAACTTACCGAGAAATGTCAATCTAGGGTAGATTCAATGCGATCTGAAATTCATCAGAAAGGATTTTATAGTGTTCGTAAGTTACTACACGAAGTAGGATACGAAGATGCTGATCTCCGTTATGATGAGTTTGGAAAGCCTCATTTGAAAGATGAGAACTTTATTTCTATAACACATTCTTTTCATTTTTCTGCCATCATTATTTGCTCGAGATCTCCCGTAGGAATCGATATTGAAATGCAACGTGATAAGATTGTAAAGATTGCTCATAAGTTTACACCTATTGAAGAGTATAAGACCATTGCCAATCATGATGCCTTGGTAAGCAAGCTTACTATTGTTTGGGGCGCTAAGGAGTCTTTATACAAGATTTACGGAAAGAAAAAGTTGTTATTTTTACATCACATCAATATTGAAGATTTTAGATTTGCTGATGCAAAAACCACAGGAGAAATTCGATATGAAGGTCATGTATCTAATCATGATATTTGTTTTCTGGAGTTTGAAGGGTTTACCTGTGTTTATGCTTTTAATGAATGACGGTTTATCAAGAAATTTTAGAGGCTAAAGAATCCGGAAAGAAGTTACTGGCTGTATTGATCGATCCTGAAAAGATCGAAATACAAAGTATTCATTCCTTTATACAGCAAGTCAATCAATCTATGGCTACGCATATTTTTGTAGGAGGAAGTACAGATGTACACAATCAAACAGAGCAAGTAGTTATAGAGATTAAAAAATACACCACCTTACCTGTACTGTTATTTCCTGGAAGCGCACAACAAGTTACTTCTAAAGCAGATGGTATTTTGTTTTTGAGTTTACTATCGGGGAGAAACCCGGAATATCTTATTGAGCAACAAATTGCTTCTGCCTTAACAGTTCAAAAATCTGGCTTAGAGGTTATTCCTACCGGATATATACTCATCGATGGAGGAAAGCAAACCTCTGTAGAAAGAATAAGCAGAACGCAACCTTTAGCACAAAACAATTACGAATTGATTCTAAAGACGTCTTTAGCCGGACAATTTTCCGGTAAAAAGTTGATCTATTTAGAAGCCGGGTCTGGCGCTATAAATCCGGTAGGTGTTGTGGCTATTAACTGTGTGAAAAGTGAAATCCAAATCCCGCTTATTGTAGGAGGAGGTATTAAAAATATCAATCAATTGAACAATGCCTATAATGCCGGAGCAGATATGGTTGTTATAGGAACTGCTTTTGAAAAAGACCCTACATTTTTTAACGAATTGAAAAAAGAAACCATCAATGAAAATTTCCGTTGAGTTGACCCTTATGCCGCTTCAAAACGATTTTGAAGAACCTATTATCAACTTTATTAAAAAACTGCGCGCCTCAAAATTCACCGTATTAGAAAATCCACTAAGCACTCAGATCTATGGAGATTACGATGAGTTGATGCCTTTTTTAACCGAAGAGATCAAATCTTCTTTTGAGCAACAGGAGCATGTGGTACTAAACTTAAAAATGGTCAAATCTGATCGTAGCGATTATGAACCAAGTTTTTGATTTTCTTTTCGGCCAATACGCTGATTCTTCTGCCATTGATATTACCTTAGAGATTACTGCTGTAATCTTTGGGTTTTTATCCGTTTGGTTTTCAAAACAGAATAAAATTTGGGTATTTCCAACGGGAATGATCAGCACTTCTATCTATGTTTATCTACTACTAAAATGGGAGCTCTTAGGTGATATGATGATCAATGGGTATTACTTTATCATGAGTGTTTATGGTTGGTATATCTGGACTCGAAAAGTTGATGAAACTCACGTTACGCCTATTTCCAGAACAACTAATAAAGAGAAGAAAATTAGTATCGCTATTTTCTTTGCCACATTGGTATTTGTGTATTTTGTGTATACTAGTTTTGATAAATGGACTAGTTGGACTGCATACGTAGATACTGTAACTACTGCTATCTTCTTTGTAGGAATGTGGTTGATGGCAAGAAGGAAGATAGAAAACTGGATCTATTGGATCATTGGTGATATTATTTCTGTTCCTTTGTATTTTCATAAAGGCTTTACATTTACAAGCCTTCAATATTTCTTTTTTACATTCATAGCAATATTTGGTTATTTAGCATGGAAAAAAACCTTAGACAAGAAGACATCAACATTGTAAAGGTAGTTTTGTTTGGCCCAGAAAGTACGGGAAAAACAACACTGTCAATTCAACTTGCCAAACATTACAATACGGTTTGGGTAGAGGAATATGCCAGACCTTACCTTCAAAAAGTTTGGAATCAAGAAAGAAGAACTTGCGAAACCAAAGACATCTTGCCTATTGCTTATGGACAGATTGCTTTGGAAAACAGATTGGCAAAACGAGCCGATAAAATATTGATCTGTGATACAGATCTGTTGGAAACCAAAGTATATTCTGAAGAGTATTATGGTGGTTTTGTAGATCCTTTGTTGGAAGAAGCTGCTGTAGAAAACTCGTATGATCTTTACTTCCTAACATACATAGATACTCCTTGGGTTGAAGATGATTTGAGAGACAGACCCGATCAACGACTGGAGATGTTCAATGCTTTTAAAAATGCTTTGAAAAAATACAATCGCCCATATGTGTTATTAAAAGGAGATAAAGAAACACGTTTGCAAACTGCAGTAGAAGCAATTGATAAAATACTTTCTAACAGAAACAACCTATACTCCTATTCTCAAACACTGTTGTGAACAAAGAATCTCTATACAAAGAATTACAGTTCAAGGCAGTAAGAAGTTCCGGTGCCGGAGGTCAACATGTAAATAAAGTATCTTCTAAAGTTGAATTGTTTTTTGATGTTTTAAATTCTTCATCTCTCTCGGTTGAAGAAAAGAGTTTATTGCGTAAAAATCTTGCTAATAAGATTTCTAAAGAGGGCGTATTAAAACTTTCTTCAAGTGAAAGTAGGAGTCAGCATAATAATAAAGAAAAAGTAATTGAACGTTTTTTTGAATTGATCGAAAAAGGATTGATTGTTCCCAAAAAAAGAAAACCCATAAAAATAAGTAGAGCTCAAAAACAAAAACGATTAGAAAATAAGCAGAAGCATTCTTCAAAAAAGAATCTTCGCAGAAAACCTGACATTGACTAAAAAGGAAAGAGAGTCATGTAAACACGACTCTCCTTTAATAATTACTGTCCCCCATAGTAATTACCTAACTCTGATAAAATCAGAGGTTTTCCTTTTGAGTTTTACAGTTATAAAACCTGCCAACAAACCTACAAATAGTTAACTGTCAATAAAATAGCGTATAGCTATAAATTATAGCTAAAGCAGTTAACCATTTATAGTTAGTTGAAAAAGCTATAAATATCCCTAAAAACTGGGAAACAAGGTGCTTTGGGTTTTTGCTAATTTTGTGCTGTACTTCCCCCATTAGCCTATGAATTCTATAAAAACTCGTACAGATGAGTACTACCCAACAGTTAGTAGATGAAATCCGAGAGAGAATAAAAAAGATCAGAATAGAAAAGGGATACTCTCAAGATTATATGGCGGAAATGCTTAATATTAGTCAAAACGCTTACCATAAACTGGAGCGAGGACACACCAGAATCAATCTTCGGAAATTTATTGATATTGCAAAAATTTTAGAAATAGAGACTGCTGAGTTGATCAACGGTCCTGAACACGTGTATATGTTCTCTAAATATTATCAGAAAAGTCTTCTCAGAAAAATAGAGTAATTATTATTCTTTATTTCAAAAAACTCAATTAACTTTGCGGCGTTCTCATAAAGGGGTGCCTTTTTGGAATTATGAATGATTAATTATGAATTCTCAATTGAGTTAATTCGACATTAAAAATTCAAAATTCGTAATTAAATTCAGGCTGAGATCATACCCGTAGAACCTAGAACAGGTAATGCTGTTTAGGGACTTATGACCGTCATTGCAAAGAATCTTATTCTGGTGCAATCTTAGAGATTACAACTTTGTAAGCTCATTGTAATGACAAATTTTAATTATTCTAACGATCGAATAATTGCCTCTTTTTATTCATTTTATTTTTATAATGAAATGTTTATCATTTTTTAAAAAAGCGAAGATTTTAGTACCTTTTTTAAGTCTGTTTGCAATCGGTTTTGCAAACGCTCAGAGTTACACTTTACAAGGTAAAGTTGTTGATGAAAACCAGGAAGCATTATTAGGTGCTACCGTAATGGTAAAAGAGATCAACAAAGGAACATCCACAGATCTTGACGGTAAATTTAGTATCACCTTGCAAGAAGGGAACTACACCTTAAAGGTTTCTTATGTTGGTTTTAAAACCTTAGAGAAAACCATTTCTCTAAAGGGAGATCAAAACATCACTTTAGTTCTTTCTTCAGATGAGAATCTACTGGATGAAGTATTGGTAAAAGCAGTACGTGCTACTTCCAATATTCCGGTTACTTATTCGAATCTGAATAAAAAGGAGATTGCAAAACGTAATCTTGGTCAGGACATTCCGGTGTTGTTAAACTATCTTCCTTCTGTTATTTCTTCTTCTGATGCCGGTGCCGGTATTGGATATACTTATTTGAACGTAAGGGGATCTAACAGTGAACGAATTAACGTTACCATTAATGGAATTCCTTACAACGATGCTGAGAGTCACGGAACCTTCTGGGTGAATTTAGGAGATTTTGCTTCTTCTACTCAAAACCTGCAATTGCAACGTGGTGTTGGAACTTCTACCAATGGTTCGGGAGCTTTCGGAGCTAGCTTGAACATCTTAACAGATGCTGTTTCTGAAAACCCTTATGGAGAGATTTCCAATTCATTTGGTTCTTTTGACACAAGAAAACATACCGTAAAGTTTAGTACCGGAAAGATCAATGATCATTTTGAAATTTCTGGACGTTTGTCAAACATCTATTCTGATGGGTACGTAGATCGTGCTTATACAGATTTGAAATCTTACTTCTTGCAAGGAGCATACGTAGATGAGACTACCTTAATTAAAGCAGTTGCTTTTGGAGGTGAAGAGGTTACTTACCAAGCTTGGTTTGGATTAACTCCAGATCAATTGGCACAAGACAGAAGACAAAATCCTTATACTTATGACAATGAGGTAGACGATTATCAACAAAATCACTACCAATTGCATTGGAATGAGAAATTGAATGAGAATTGGTCTACAAACATTGGGTTAAACTATACTAAAGGACAAGGGTTCTTTGAGCAATTTAAAGACAGTGAAGATGCTGCAGATTTTAACAATTTAATTGTTGATGGTAGCAATGTAATTGTTAGAAGATGGTTAGACAACAATTTCTATGTTGCTAACTTTACTGCAAATTACGAAAAGGATGATCTAAACATTATTTCCGGAATCTCTTATAGCAACTATACCGGAGATCACTTTGGAGAAGTAATTTGGGGAAGCGATTTAGCTGCGAATACAAACATCAGAGATCGTTACTATTTTAGTGATTCTAAGAAGACAGATTTTAGTATCTTCTCAAAAGCTACTTTTGATCTAAGTGAAACTGTTTCTGCTTATATTGATGTACAAGGAAGATTTGTAAACTATCAAACACAAGGGTTGACTTCAGACAGAGATCCTATTGATGTAGATGCCAGCTTTAGCTTCTTTAATCCAAAGGCAGGGTTCATCTATAGAATTGCAGATCAGAACAGCTTATACTTATCCTATGCAAGAGCTAACAGAGAGCCTAACAGAAACGATTTTGAAGGTGGAGTAACGACTCACGAAACTTTGGACGACATCGAATTTGGATGGCGTTATCAAACAGAAGGAGTTCGTTTGAATACCAACCTATATTTTATGAACTATAAGAACCAATTGGTTTTAACAGGGGCTCTTGATGGTGTAGGTGCTCCGGTAAGAGCTACCAGTGGAAAGAGTTACCGTTTTGGATTGGAGATTGATGCAGACATTCAGTTGGGTGATAAATTCTCTGTTCGTCCGAATGCAGCTTTTAGCTCTAACAAGAACAGAGATTTCTTTGCTACTATTGATGGAGTGTTGGAAGACTTAGGAAACACGCCTATTTCTTTTTCTCCAAATGTAATTGTTGGAAATGCATTCATCTACCAACCAACACCTAACTTCCAAATCTCATTCTTATCAAAGTTTGTAGGAGAGCAGTTCATGAGCAACTTGAATAGCAGAGTATCTCGTTTGGATGTTTTGGATAGCTACTTTACAAGTGATTTGAACTTCGTTTACGAAATAGACACAGAAAAGATCTTTGATTCGATCGTGATCACAGGATTGATCAATAATATTTTTAACGCAGAGTACGTAGATAGAGGGTACTATTTTACTTTTGACGATACCTGGACAAACCCAGGAACCACTACCACTGTTGATGGTGCCGGATATTATCCGCAAGCCACAGCAAATTTCTTAGTAGGATTGACGTTAAAGTTTTAAATGCGAAAAACCCGAGGCTTAGCCTCGGGTTTTGTTTTTATTATCTTGTGAGTTTTACAAACGTTTTGCTTCTCTATCTTGTCCTCCTTGGTGGAGTGTCAAGCTTTTAATTTTCCCATTTTCATCCTTGTTAAACGTAATGCTTGCCTTAACTACTTTCAAATAGAAAGTATTCTCAGATGATGGAAATACTTGAAACTTAGATTGGCCTGTTGCTTGTAAAAACAACTGTCCTTTGTTTTTAGTAATGTTGATTTGAAATGTTGGTACCAACTCATATTTTCCAACATAGCTTTCTAAAACCGCATTGTCTACCTCAAAGGGTTTTGTTGGAATTCGGATTTTTCTTGATTCATCTAATAATTTGAATCCTATATCATTCACAGCTTCTATAGAATTGGTTAGAACAACAACTCCTTTTGTTGTTCCTTCCACAAAGCCTGTAAAAGCGGTATAGCCTCCTGTTTGTCCGTTGTGCCATATGATCTTTTTACCATCTCCTCTTTTTAGATAATGCCAACCCAATCCAATAGAAAAATCGTTGTCTCCTTTGTAAGCTGTTTGGTGACTTGCCACCATTGCCTTGTGGATGCTTTTATGATCATTGATCATATTGGCTTGAATAAATTTTACCATGTCATTCAAGGTCGATTTTATTCCTCCTGCGCTTCCTAAGGTCATAAAATCCCACGTAGGCATATGAAGCGATCCTGAATGCCCTTTGGCCAATTGTGCTTTCATTTTGTCAGTCATCTCCATCTTTGTTTCAGACATTTTATACGGTGTTGCTATTCGCTCTATAATAAGCTCTTCATAGGATTTTCCGGTATGTAGTTCTAAAATGTGGCCCAACAGTCCCATGGCTAAGTTTGAATATTCATAACGTGCCCCAATATCTCTTGTGAGTGTATAGCTATTTAAAAAAGCGTAGAGTTGTTCTACAGAATAGTCTGCAAAAGGGTTCAATGGATTCTTGGGAGCAAAGTTACTGGGCATTCTAGGCAATGCAGAAGTGTGTGTTGCCAAATCTTTTAATGTGATCTCTTTCTCATTTCTTGTAGGTACTTTGACATCTTTTGGCAGGTATTTAGAAATAGGGTCTGACAGTTTCATAGTTCCTTTTTCTACTTCGTCTGCTAAGATGATGGTGGTAAAAACTTTGGAAATAGACCCAATCTCAAAAACGGAGTTTCCATTTACAGGAGTTCCGTTTTCCAATGCTGTTTTTCCATAGTAGAAATAGTCTACTTTCTCTCCATCTACTAATGCAACAACAATTCCTACATTGTCTCCATAGTCGACGCGCTTTTTTATGTTGTCTTTGATTTCATTGGAGATCTGTTGTGCATAAACAATGCTTGTGCTTATGAATAAGGCAAATAAGAAGGCTAGTTTTTTCATTTTTCTGTAGTTGGTTAATTCATCTGACGCTGACATATTTGTTTTGTTACTATTTCTAAAGTTAAAATAAAACTTAGTAACTCTTTGTAAGCTCTTTTTTACTTTACTTATTCTATATAGAGCTTTCGTAAATATATTTATCCGTTTACGGGAAATCTATTTATGATAGCACCAATTTCTAAAAACGAATATTGAGGCTTACAATGTGTTACGGTAAGATATCTAAAAGAAAACCCAGCACTTTTGTACTGGGCTTGTTTAAACTTATACCTTATACATTGCACGGATTACAAATCCGTGCTCCCCCAGCTGGTGCGCGAATGCCTCGCGTTCCAATAAAAATAAAAAAACTACGCTAATATCTCGGTTCTTTTTTATTTCTCTAATCTTCCTACGGCACAACTGACAAAAGATTTTGCTTTGTGCAATA
>NZ_JBHULH010000010.1:0-7780 GCF_042684245.1 Pseudotenacibaculum haliotis | reverse complement strand
TCGTAGAAACAGGCTCTGTAGGAAGTGTTGAGATCGCTGCTGTACAAGCAACAATTGATGCTGCTTTGACGACTCCAAACAGCGAAACTATCATTCTTAAAATTGCCGATGATGCAAACTTTACAACCAATGTAAAACACATTCCGGTTACAACAAGAACGATAAACGGAGTAGCACACTATGTAGCTAACTTCGACTTTAACGGTACTAAATATTTCACCTATTCTGAGGTGTTGGGTATCTTCTGGAATGGAGATACAGTTACTGTAGGTGGTTTGAACTGGACAGGAGGAGCCGCTGCAAACTCTTCTCCTGCAACAGATGATATTGCCTCAGCTATTGATGGTGGAAAAGTACTAGTTGTAGATTCTGAAACATCACAAACCAATGCTATTTTAACAGCTAGCGCCAATGTAGAGTGTTTATGGGTAAAACCAAACACCAAGCTAGTTGTAAATGATGATCAATTTATCGAATTCAACCAAGATCTTTTATTAGAAGGTGAAATTAGATTAATTGGTGATGCGCAATTGGTACAATCACACACAGGACTTTCCAATGTACAAGGAAACGGAGTTATTTATAGAGATCAAGCTAGTAATACACCAAGTGTATATCGTTATAACTATTGGTCTTCACCGGTAGTAGCTGCACTTGGAAACACTACTTACTCTACTTCAACAGTTATGTTTGATGGGACTACTCCTACCTCAGAAAACTCTACCGCAACTGCTATCAATTGGGTAAACTATAACGGTACAGTAGCCTCTTTAAACAGTGCGCCTACCAATCCTATTACCATTGCAACTTGGTGGATATACGGATATTTTAATGGAGTTGATAGAAATGATTGGTCTCAGAAATTAAGCACTGGAGCCATTAACATTGGTGAAGGATTCATTATGAAGAGTACCGGTAGAGCTCCACAGAACTTTACGTTTATGGGATCTCCAAATGATGGAACTATTACCAAGGTATTAACTCCGGGTAGTACGTCCTTATTAGGAAATCCTTACCCAAGTGTTATAGATACACAACAATTTATCTCAGATAACAGTGCTGTAATTGACGGAACCCTATACTTCTGGGAACACCAAGGAGAAAGCTCTACAACAACACAGGTAGAAGGACACGCTAAATACGGATATATTGGTGGATACTCGCAACGTAATGAAGCCATGGGAGTAGCTGCAAACTCAGTAGTAGAAGGAACTGCCGGATTAGGTGAAGGAACCTATGAAGCCCCTCCACAGTATATTGCTGTTGGGCAAGGATTCTTTGCTTCTGCACCTGCTAACAAAGGAGGTACATTAACTTTTGAAAATTCACACAGAGCAGCAAGCACGAATAATATTTTCTTTAGAAATATCCCTGAAAACTTACCAAACTTTAAACTTGGTATGGACTATGTAAGTGATACCAATGCTGAAATACACAGACAGCTAGGAATCAACTTTAAACAAGGAAACGACTTTGCTTATCAAAGTGGATTTGACAGTAGAATATTTGACTTACAACCTACTGATATGTTCTGGGACTTTGACGAACTTGAAGAGAACCTGATCATTGCAGGTGTTGGAGCATTAAGTGCAGAATTACAAATTCCTTTGGGTCTTAATGTAGATACAGACAATCCTGTTCACATCATGATCGATGAAGTTGAGAATATGGAAGGATATACTATCTATTTAGGAGATTTAGTAACAGGAAGATTATTCAACCTGGAAGATCCTGTACAATTAGATTTACCAAAAGGAACTTACACAGATCGTTTTGTGTTACTCTTTGGAGGTACAGCTTTGAGTAATGATGACAATCCTTTATTACAAGGATTCCAAGTATTCATGAACAATGCTACAGATCAGATCATTATTAGAAATAACAATAACACAGTCATTAAAAAGGTAGAATTATTCAACATTCTAGGGCAACCTGTGAATGTTTGGAAGAATTTAGACCCTTCTAATGAACACCGCTTAGATGTAAATGCACCTACTGCTATTTACATCGTAAAAGTCACCACTGAAAAAGGTGAGATCACCAAGAAAATTGTGATGGATTAGATTACAATTTTACTTGCATTTACACACACAGAAAACGCACTTATTTCAAGTGCGTTTTTTCATTTTCACACAGGAATACCCCCCTTTTACTTATATTTCTTTGTAAATCAAGGGCTCATCAATTATATTTGTATTTGTGTATAATGCGGGTAAAATAAATTTTTATGAAATCTCAAGAGAAAAAACTCAAGAGAAATGGTGCGATTCTGGCTGAATTTTTCAGTACGAAGCAACTATTTTTTCTTATCCCTTTTGTTTTCTTTCTATTCTTTTCAATAGAAAGTGTTCAAGCTCAATCCATTCCTGGTACAGGTACGTCTGCAGGTATTTGTGGTAACTGTAATCCAACTGGGTGGGCAGATGCAGATCCTAACTTAGATGGGACACCGGATATTTCCGACAGAAATCAAGCCGGAGGTGAAGGTTTTTATGGTGCCAATGCAACATGGACCGCAGCTCCTCTCCCATTACCTCCTACCGGAGATGTTAGATGGATTACATTACGTGATGTCGGTACTTCAGGAAGTATTGAAGAAAACGTAACAACAACCATGACCGGATTAACTCCCGGAACAACCTATAAATTGGTAATTAGTACAATGACTTCTATTACCAATGCTGATGGAGGAACCGGAGGTAACGAACCTTATGCCGGACAATACATAGAAGATTTCGATATTCAAGTTGGGTCAAATCCCAGAAGAACCATTATTGTACCCGCATCAAGTAGAGATGTTTGGGGTACAAGTACAATTGTTTTTATTGCAAGTACAGCCAGTGAAACCTTCACCATTTTCCCCGGAGCCGATTCCAATGCAGGAAATGTTATTAATGATGTAGAGATGATACACATCTCTGTGGATGGAGTTTCAGCATTACAAGTGTTAGACACAGATGGAGATGGTGTTGGAGATACATTTGATATTGACGACGATAATGATGGTATACTAGATATAACCGAAAGTGGTGGCTTAGACCCAAATGGAGACGAAGATGGTGATGGAATTGCCAACTATCAGGATGTAAATGACGACGGAACAGGAGATGGATCATTAACCGATTATACAGATGCAAATGCAGATGGTTTCCCAGATGCATATGATTTTGATGGTGATGGAGTTCCCAATCACTTAGACTTAGATTCTGACAACGATGGTATTTTAGACAATGTAGAAGCACAAACCGATGCCGGGTTCATTGCCTTTTCTGCCACAGATACTGATGGTGATGGACTGGTAGATGTATATGATGCTACCGTAAGTGGTGGAGCAAGTGGATCAGTAGGAATTACTCCTAATGTTTTTGACTCAGGACAAACCAATGACGATACAACTCCGGATTACTTAGATATTGATACAGATGACGATGGTATTCCAGATAACGTAGAAGCACAATCTACTTTAGGATATACCGCACCTACCGGAAATGTTGGTGAAAATGGTCTCGATTCTGCCTACGAAAACGTAGACACCTACACTCCTACCGGAATTACCATAGAAAACACAGATCTTACAGATTTGCCAGACTATAGAGATACAGATTCTGACAATGACGGTACAACCGACATCAATGAAAATGGAGAAGGGAATGTTTTGAGTGGATCCGATACTGATGGAGATGGTTTAGACAACAATTTTGATGCAGATAATGTAAACTACGATGTAAACGATAATATTACAACTCCTTCTACAGATTTACCCGATGTAGATGCCGATGTAAATACAGGTGGAGATGTAGACTTTAGAGATGATGTAACCGGACTAGATTCCGATGGAGATAAGATTCCGGATACAGTAGATATTGATGACGATGACGATGGAATTATTGATACCGAAGAATGTAGCAATACCAATTTTCCTGCTGGTGGAGCTGATGGTATTACTGTAGATGTAGGAGTTGCCAGAGAAACAGAAATCTTAGATGGAATTCAAGGAGGCGGAAATGGAGCAAGAATGAACAACACTAATGATGTTTTAGTGTTGAGACTAAGAGCTAGTGACGCCATTGTACCCGCAGGTACTGTGGTTACAATAACCACAACAGCTTCAAATACAGCCGCAAAAAGGTTAATTTTTCAACAATCCGATGCTAGTGGTAACAACACTTCTAATGATTGGAATGTTTCTTATAACAGTGCTACTTCTGGAGATCAAAACTTTACAGGAAGTGGTAACGGAACTGTATTTACTGTAACCTATACCCTAGCTACAGATGCTACCCATATTCGAATCGGAATGACGGAAAGAGCCGGAGGTAGAATCAACATGGATTACTTAGAGTATGCTGCCTTTAGCATTTGCTCTCCTGTAGATACCGATGGTGACGGAATTACAGACGACTTAGATATCGATTCTGATAACGACGGAATTATTGATAATTACGAAGCACAATCTACAGCAGGCTATATCCCAAAATCAGGAAACGATGTCGATGGTGATGGGTTAGATGATGCCTATGATGATGATTTAGGAGGAGCTGCCAATTCAAATGGTATTACGCAAGCTGAATGGATCAATACAGATGGTTCCCTAACAAATTCAGATACGATTCCGGATCATAGAGATATCGATTCCGATAATGACGGAATCCCGGATAATATAGAAGCACAAACAACCTCAGGATACACAGCTCCTAACGGAGTTCCCGGTAATAATGGTTTAGATAGTGCCTATGGTTTTAACGACTCTTTCGCAAACACAGGACTATCAACATCATTAATCAATACCGACGGAGATGCAGAACCTGACTATAGAGATACAGATGCTGATGGAGACGGAACAAATGATGATGCAGAAGGAAGAACAGGAAACCCTTCATTCACAGGTTCAGACACCGACGGTGACGGATTAGACAATGGTTTCGATAATGTAGATACAACCGGAGGAACCTTTGATGTAAATGATGACATCTCAGATCCTGAAGCCGGAGGACTTATCGATGCCGATGTCGATGTAACTACGGGTGGTGATGTAGACTATAGAGACACACTAGCAGGTCAAGATACCGATGGCGATGGTATTGTAGATACCGTAGATATTGATGACGATAATGATGGAATTATTGATACAGTTGAAGATGTTTGTGTTGATGGAACCTCAGTAGGAACAGCCTTTACCTCTTTAGGTCAGGCCAGAAATGTAAGCAGCGCTGGAGTTTACTTCTTCAATCTCAACGGAAACGCCTTCTCTACCTACGTAGATGAAAATGGATACGTACAAGTAGCTATTGATTTTGGAAATGGATCCGGTGACCTTCCACAAGGAACAGCATTAACAAACTCTTCTAGAGGAATCCTATCCGCAGCAGCATTGGCTACACTTACAGACGCTAACGAAGCTAGAATATCACATTCAGGAGGAAACTTTGATGTTACAACAAGTAACGCAACCATCCTTTCCAGAATTACAACCAATACAACATTACATCAAGGAACAGCAGACAATACAATTAATAATGATTGGACAGGAACTGAGGCAACAGCCATTACTGTTGATGCCAGTTGTACTACAAGTAGCGGAACCAGTTTACACCAAAACGTTGCCCACCTATGTGGTAATACTTCCGGATATCATTGGATTCCTTCCCAAGGAACCCAGAGAATCAGGCATAGTGCCGGTTCTTTTTCCGGTGAAATTGCTAATGGAGAAAGCTTCACTTTATGGGTAAGAGCAGATAGTGCAACAACTTGTTCAGATTTTGACGGAGATGGAATTCCAAACTCCTTAGATCTAGATTCAGATGGTGATGGTATTTTAGATAATGTAGAAGCACAAACCACTGCTGGGTTCGTTGCCTCTCCAACGACAGGAATTGCAGCAGCCGTTGGAGCTAACGGATTGTTCAGCATCTATGAAAATAACGATACCCCTGCTGCAACAGGTTTAACACCTAATGTTACAACCGCAACAGATACAACACCAGATTATTTAGATATCGATACAGATGACGATGGTATTCCAGATAATGTAGAAGCGCAAACTACCACAGGATATACAGCTCCTTCAGGAAATGTTGGGCTTAACGGTGTAGATTCAGAATATGAAAACAACGATACATTCACTGCCGTTGGATTAACTCCTAATAACAATGATGGAACAGACGAACCGGATTATAGAGATACCGATTCTGACAACGATACAACAAGCGATGCAGATGAAAGTGGAATTACGCTGAATGCCGGATCATTAGGAACTGATTCTGATGGTGATGGATTGGATGACATCTATGAAGGTTCCGATGCAACAGCCGGAGAAGCCTTTGATGTGAATGACGAGATAAACGATCCGGTAAACAACTTACTGGATGCAGATAATGATGGAGCCACCACCGGAGATGTAGATTATAGAGATGACACCATTTTTATTGATACCGATGGTGATGGTGTTGAAGACTCTGTAGATATTGATGATGATAACGATGGAATCTTAGACATCAATGAAGATGCATTGGCTGATGGTGATGCTGATGGAATTCCAAACCGTTTAGACATCGATTCAGATAATGATGGAATTCCAGATAACGTAGAAGCTCAATTAACCATAGGATATATTGCTCCTTCAGGTTCTGGAAGCGGTATTACAGATGCTGACGGAGATGGATTGGATGATAATTACGATAGTAATACTAGTGATACATCTACAGGAGCCTCTGTTGGTTTGATTGCTGTGAATACAGATAATATTACTGGAAATAATACAGATACAAATCCCGATTATTTAGATACAGACTCTGATGGTGATGGAACCAATGATATCTTAGAAAACGGAAATGCGAATACTGCAACCGGAACAGATACAGATGGAGATGGATTAGACGATGCCTTTGAAGGAGTATTAAATGATAATGATGTAAATGACGATATTGATGATCCGGCAACAGACCTTCCGGATATTGATTCTGATGTAAATACTGCTGACGGAGCACAACCAGACGCACCTGAATACAATGATGTAGATTACCGTGATATTGATGATGACAGAGCTCCGCCTTCAGTAGCAGGAAACATCCTTTGGCTACGTGCAGATATTGGAGTTACAGGTGTTGGAGAAGTAACCAACTGGGCAGATCAGTCAGGTAACTCGTTTAATGCAACCAATACAGGAACAGGTCCTGCTAAATTAGGTGATGGTACAGCTACAGATGGTTTAAATTTTAACCCTACACTACAATTTACAGAAGCTTCAGGTCATGATCTAGAGATCAACTCTAACGGAATTCTTGGCAATGCCATTTATGATCATATTTGGATATATGCTGTAACAGAATCTAATTCTGCCACCAATGCTTCTTTTGCTTTCTCTAATGCAGTAACAGGAGGTGCAGTTGAATTCCAAGTACCAACAACCGGTAGTTTACTATCACTAGACAATGCTACAGGAACGGCACTTACTACCGCTTGGGGAGGTACTGCCAATGTATTTAATATATGGAATGGTGGTTCTAGTTCAGGAACTTCTACCCCATCAGGAACCAACAAAGCAATTTACAGAGACGGATTGCAATTGGCAACCAATAACACAGGTAACGGAGTACAATTCTCTGGAAACAACAGTAGCACATTTATTGGATCAGATAGCAATGGAGCAAACTTCTTTGACGGTCAGATTGCTGAGATTATGGTCTTCAACACTGTTCCTACCAGTGCAGTACAACAAAAGATACAATCTTATTTAGCCATTAAATATGGTATCACATTAGATCAAACAGACAATGATGCA
>NZ_JBHULH010000009.1:0-79328 GCF_042684245.1 Pseudotenacibaculum haliotis | reverse complement strand
TCGTAGAAACAGGCTCTGTAGGAAGTGTTGAGATCGCTGCTGTACAAGCAACAATTGATGCTGCTTTGACTACTCCAAACAGCGAAACTATCATTCTTAAAATTGCCGATGATGCAAACTTTACAACCAATGTAAAACACATTCCGGTTACAACAAGAACGATAAACGGAGTAGCACACTATGTAGCTAACTTCGACTTTGATGGAACCAAATACTTCACCTATTCTGAGGTGTTGGGTATCTTCTGGAATGGAGATACAGTTACTGTAGGTGGTTTGAACTGGACAGGAGGAGCCGCTGCAAACTCTTCTCCTGCAACAGATGATATTGCCTCAGCTATTGATGGTGGAAAAGTACTAGTTGTAGATTCTGAAACATCACAAACCAATGCTATTTTAACAGCTAGTGCCAATGTAGAGTGTTTATGGGTAAAACCAAACACCAAGCTAGTTGTAAATGATGATCAATTTATCGAATTCAACCAAGATCTTTTATTAGAAGGTGAAATTAGATTAATTGGTGATGCGCAATTGGTACAATCACACACAGGACTTTCCAATGTACAAGGAAACGGAGTTATTTATAGAGATCAAGCTAGTAATACACCAAGTGTATATCGTTATAACTATTGGTCTTCACCGGTAGTAGCTGCACTTGGAAACACTACTTACTCTACTTCAACAGTTATGTTTGATGGGACTACTCCTACCTCAGAAAACTCTACCGCAACTGCTATCAATTGGGTAAACTATAACGGTACAGTAGCCTCTTTAAACAGTGCGCCTACCAATCCTATTACCATTGCAACTTGGTGGATCTATGCTTACTTTAACGGAACCACTAGAGCAGATTGGTCACAGCGATTAAGCACAGGAGCAATCAATATTGGTGAAGGATTCATTATGAAAAGTACCGGTAGAGCTCCACAGAACTTTACGTTTATGGGATCTCCAAATGACGGAACTATTACCAAGGTATTAACACCGGGTACAACCTCATTATTAGGAAACCCTTACCCAAGTGTGATTGACACGCAACAATTTATCTCAGATAACAGTGCTGTAATTGACGGAACACTATACTTCTGGGAACACCAAGGAGAAGCATCTACAACAACGCAAGTAGAAGGACATGCTACATTTGGTTATATTGGTGGATACTCGCAACGTAATGAAGCTATGGGAGTAGCTGCAAACTCTGTAACAGACGGTACAGCCGGATTAGGAGATGGAACCTATACTGCTCCGCCTCAATTCATTGCTGTTGGACAAGGATTCTTTGCATCTGCCCCTTCTAATAAAGGAGGTACATTAACTTTTGAAAATTCACACAGAACAGCAAGCACGAATAATATTTTCTTTAGAAATACTCCGGAAAACTTACCTAACTTCAAACTAGGAATGGATTACATTGATAACGGAATACGTTTTGATCCGAATACCGGAGATTTGGTAGCCACTCCTAATTTTGAAAACTTTGCCGTTCATAGGCAACTAGGTATCAACTTTAAACAAGGAAACGATTTTACTTATCAAAGTGGATTTGATAGTAGAACGTTTGATCTACAGCCTACCGATATGTTCTGGGACTTTGAAGAAATTGAAGAGAACCTGATCATTGCAGGAGTTGGAGCGTTAAGCGCTGAATTACAAATCCCACTAGGAATCCAAATACAAAGTGATGATCCAATAGCCATCATGATCGATGAAGTTGAGAATATGGACGGATATAACATCTATTTAGGAGATTTGGTAACAGGACTTTTATACAATTTGGAAGACCCTGTACAATTAGATCTTTCTAAAGGAACTTATACAGATCGTTTTGTATTACTCTTTGGAGGTACGGCTTTAAGTAACGATGAGAATCCTTTATTACAAGGTTTCCACGTATTCATGAACAACAGAACTGATCAGATCATTATTAGAAACAATAATAATTCTGTGATCAAGAAAGTAGAATTATTTAATATTCTTGGACAACCTGTTCATGTTTGGAAAGACTTAGATCAAGGAACAGAACATCAATTAGATGTATATGCTCCTACAGCTATCTATATTGTAAAAGTAACTACAGATAAAGGTGAGATAACTCGTAAGATCGCAGTTGACTGACCTTAGAAATCATACTATAAGAAAAGAGCTGCTTACTTAAGCAGCTCTTTTAGTTTTTGAATAGTATAATCTATTTCTTCTTTTGTTGTATTCCTACTAAAAGAAAAGCGTACAGAGGTGAGATCTTCATCCTCTTTATGTAGAATCTCATTCAGCACATGTGAACCGACATTACTTCCGCTCTGACAAGCACTTCCTCCAGAAACTGCAATTCCATTAAGATCTAAACTAAATAATAACATATCATTTGTTACAGGCAACAACACATTTAATATAGTGCAACTGCTTTTTTGTAAATCTGAAGAATCTCCGTTGAAACGAACTTCAGAATTCAGTTCTTTCAACTCATTCATAAAATATGCTTTCAGTTTATTCATATGCTCTTTATCCTCCTCTAAAGTCGCTATTGCCAGCAACAACGCCTTTTCCATTCCTAAAATACTATGCACATTCTCTGTACTAGATCTGGCTCCTTTCTCTTGATCTCCTCCATGCAGCATTGGTTTTATTCCAAAACCTTTTTTGAAATAGGCAAAACCTACTCCTTTTGGTCCGTGAAATTTATGTGCACTGGCTGTAATAAAATCAACCGGAAGAGATTGTAAATCTATCTGATAATGACCTATGGCCTGTACTGTATCTGAGTGAAACAATGCTTGGTTTTCCTGACATATTCTAGAGACTTCATCCATAGGAAGAATATTACCAATCTCATTATTGATATACATCAAGCTTACCAAGGTCTTTCTATCTGAATTTTGAAGCATACTTTTCAGTTCGTCTAACTGAATATTTCCTTTCTCATCTACTCCTAAGTATGCTACTTCAATCCCATATTCAGCAACTAAAAAATCGATCGTATGAAGCACAGCGTGGTGTTCTATTTTTGTACTGATGATCCTAGTAACTTCCAAATTGGTTACAGCATTATGAAGAATCAAGTTATCTGCTTCAGTTCCTCCGGCAGTAAAAATAATTTCAGCTGCTGTTACATTAAACACTTTGGCAATGCTCTTACGTGCATTCTCAACAATGTTCTTAGCCTTTCTACCAAATTGGTGTGTAGAGGATGGGTTTCCAAAATTCTCCTGCATAGACGTATGCATTACGTCAATCACTTGTGGATCGATGGGTGTAGTAGCTGCATTGTCTAAATAAATATGTTTCATTCTGCAAAAGTATTTATTAATTATGACTTTGGGTTTTGAAATATATAAACTTCTGTTGCACCTAATCCATACTTTTGAAAAGAGGCATCATAAAAATCAACAGGGTATTTTTTAAATAAGTAACCCAGTTCGCTCTTGAGTACTCCTTCTCCTACTCCATGAATAAAGACAACTTTAGAAAACCTGTTTGCTATTGCATACTCTAGTTTTCTCTTTGCAGTTTCAACCTGCAAGCTTAGCATACTGTAATTGTCCATTCCTTTCGTACTGTCTACCAATTGATTGATATGCAGGTCTACTTCAAAAACTACACCTTCCTTTGTCTTTTTATGCAGACTTACTTTTTTAGTTTTCTCTGAGATCTTATCCTTTAAAAGAGGATTGTTAATGTCTGAAAATTTGCTCAGTTCATTTTGATCTTCATTCAACAAAATCAACTCGTTTTTACGGAACTGATATACCATCCCCTCAGCATCCTGAATATCAACAACTTCACCATTCAAAGCTGTTATAACTCCTTGTAAAACATCATCTACAACTGCTACTTTAGTGCCAATTATAAAACGCATTCTTAACCTTTAATTAATATTTAAAACTAAGGCTTAGTCCTAACTTTGCAACAAAAGTAAGAAGATGATCAAGACTGAAGTTACTAAGACAAAAAATTTCTTTGAGAACAGTCATAGAAATATAACCATAAACGAAAATAGAAAAGAGTTACTCTCTAGAATAGCAGATAAGATCGTTGAGATTTACAATGCTCATAACGGGCATGTAAATATTAATTTTATCTGTACTCACAACTCAAGAAGAAGTCAATTGGGTCAAGTATGGGCCTTCTTTGCAAGTCGTTATTTTGATTTGAATATTACTCCTTTTTCTGGTGGAACAGAGGTTACAGCTTTTCATAGAAATACCGTAAGAACTTTAAAGGATGTTGGATTTACATTTAATGTAAAAGAATTCTCACATCAAAACCCTGTATATCAGGTTACATTTGAAGGAACAGATGATTTTATTCTAGGGTTCTCTAAGGCTTTTGACCACAGTGTAAACAAGACTCCATATATTGTAATTACAACTTGCGACAGTGCAGATGAGAATTGTCCTTTTATTCCGGAAGCCATTCACAGATTCCATTTGCCTTATATGGATCCAAAATATGCAGATAATACTCCAGAGCAAGATGCTGCTTACTTAAAAACAAATGAAGAAGTAGCTTCTGAGATGTATTTTATCTTCGAAAAAGTAAAGTTAAGCCTCTAATTAAATTTCTATATCCTTATCGTAAGGAATTCTCTTAAGTAAGTGATTCAAAGCATTGACACGTGCGTCTGTCTTTCTGTTTGCCTTGATGATCTTCCATGGAGAATTAGAAGTGTTCGTTTTTTCGAACATGGCGTTTTTATACTCTGTATATTTCTCCCATAATTCTTGAGCTTTTTCATCTACAGGCGACATTTTCCATTGCTTTAATGGATCGTTTTTGATTTCATCAAAACGCTTGGCTTGCTCTTTTTTAGAGATAGACATATAAACCTTTACCAAATGAATTCCTGAATCGAGTAACATACGCTCAAAATCGTTGACCTGTGTCATAAAGATCTCATATTCTTCTTGAGTACAGAAATCATTGACAGGTTCTACAACTGCTCTGTTGTACCAACTACGGTTAAAGAAAACAATCTCACCGGCTTTAGGTAACTGTTGTACATATCGCTGAAAATACCACTGTGTTTGTTCGTCTTCTGAAGGTTTAGGTAAAGCCACAATTCTCATATGTCTTGGATTGATACGCTCCGTAATTCTTCGGATTGCACCACCTTTTCCTGCTGCATCCCTTCCTTCAAAAATAACAACAATACGTTCATCGTTATCAATAGCCCAAGTTTGCAACTTGATCATCTCTGTTTGCAGCTTCTTAAGCTTACGTTCGTAGTCTATATAACGTAAAGCTCTATCAACATTAATAGGTTCCCTAGAAAGCAATGTTATCAATGCTTTATTGGAATTTAGCTTTTTAAGCTCTAAAGGTGTTAGTTCTTCTCTATTCATATCAATCTATCTGAAATGCTGATCTATAGTAACGCATTACTACGTTAGGATCTGGCGTTAATGTTGTTAAAGCATCACTTTTGCCGTCGTAGTTAAAACTAGAAAGCACATATCTCATGGCTTCCAGCCTTGCTATTTTTTTATTGTTCGTTTTGATGATCATCCAAGGACAATAGGAAGTATGAGTTTTACTAAACATCTGCTCTTTGTAAAACGTGTATTTATCCCAAAGTTCTTGTCCTTTCTTATCTACAGGACTAAACTTCCAACGCTTTAAAGGATTTGCATTTCTGGCATCGAATCTTCTCAATTGTTCATCTTTAGAAATAGACAACCAAAATTTGATTACGATTAGTCCGTCTTCATAAAGCATGTGTTCAAATTCTGGAACCTGAACCAAAAACTCTTTGTACTCTTTATTGGTACAAAAGCCCATAACAGGTTCTACAACCGCTCTGTTGTACCAACTTCTGTCAAAAAATACAATCTCTCCAGGGTTGGGTAACTCTTTGATATATCGTTGAAAATACCATTGTCCTTTTTCTACATTGGTAGGTTTGTTCAAAGCAACCAAACGCGAAGAACGAGGATTCAGGTGCTCCATAAACCTTCTGATGTTTCCTCCTTTACCTGCTGCATCTCTCCCTTCAAAAATGACGGCTACTCTTTTGTTTTCCTTCAAAATCCATTGCTGTAGCTTTACCAATTCTATTTGCAGGTGTCTTAATTGTCTTTCATAACTTAAAGTATCCACAATCTTTTGATGTGGAATCCCTTTCAGTTTCATAGCAGAGATAAGTTCCTCTGGAGAAGATGATTTTAAAAAATCATCGGAATCTAACATAGGTTTCGGGTCTGTCATTTCAAATTTTATGAGAGGCTTAAAATTATTACTTTTTTTTAACACATAATACAAGTTCTCATATTATTAACATATCCTATATTTGCTCTGAACTATTTGCTTATTTTCCCTCATGAGAATACCTTTTTTTCTACTTTTCATTTTTGTAAGTACTTCTATTTTTTCTCAACAAAAATTTTCTAAAGAGTTTAGCTTTATCACAGATAATGATCTTTATGTTTCCGGAGTTAAAGATCAATACTATACCAATGGAATCTTTATGAGTTATAGGTATCTTTCAAAAAATCCGGGAAAGCTCAGCAAAAAGATCTATGAGCTACAGTTAGGGCATGAAATTTATACTCCGTTCAAATCTACAGTACTTTTTATTTCAGAACATGACCGTCCTTTTGCTGCTCATTTGTATGGAAGTCTTGGTATTGTTAGAGCTTATAAAAATCGCTCTATCTTAAAAACCAATGTGCTTCTTGGAATTTTAGGAGAAGATGCTTTAGGAAAAGAGTTGCAGAACTTCATTCATGATATCTATAACTTTAGAACTCCTGTGGGCTGGAGATATCAGATCAGAAATACTCTCTCGTTAAATTTCGATGTCGAGTATATCAAATCACTAGGAACCAATTCTACGGAGCATTTTGATATCAACTTTATCAGTAAACTTAGATTGGGTACTATTTTTAATGAAGGAACGGTAGGTTTTATGGGACGTATTGGTTTTAAACAACTACAACCTATTGACAATTCTATTGCTTTTGGCACACATCTTAATAACGAAGATACTTCGTATACCAGAGGTATAGAATCTTTTCTTTTTTATAAAACCTCTTTAAGCTTGGTGTTATATGATGCCACCATTCAAGGAAGTTTATTTAATGATGATAGTCCTATAACTTTTGATCCTAGATCTTTACGTTTCGATTTTCAACTAGGTTACCAGTTTACAGCCAACAAGTGGCATTTTGGTTATGTATACCACTACCACAGCAACAAGTTATCTAACTTAAGAAGAGATAAAGGAAACGATTACGGTCGTATATTTATCAATTACTTATTCAACTAATCCTCAAAGTACTCTTCCTTAAAACCAATCAGGTAAAGCTTTTCTTTTGCTCTGGTTACAGCTGTATACAACCATCTTAAATATTCTTTAGAAGGTCCTTCCGGCAAATACGGTTGTTCTATAAAAATAGTTTTCCACTGTCCCCCTTGTGATTTATGACAAGTGATAGCATAGGAGAATTTTACCTGTAGAGCATTAAAATATTTGTTCTTTTTAACTCCTAAAAGTTGTTTGTATTTTGACTTCTCATGAGCAAAGTCTTCTCTTACAGCTTCGTAAAGCTTGTTAGATTCTTCATAACTCAAAGAAGGAGATTCACTGGTTAAGGTGTCTAATAAAAGAACCGTATCAAAAGGTTTTTGATCCGGATAATCTATCATTCGTATCTGAACTTCGGCAAATCTAAATCCGTAGAGTTCTTTGATGGAGTATATTCTAAGAATCTCACAAGTATCTCCATTGGCTATAAATCCGGCTGCAGAAGAGTCTTTTAACCAGAAGTAATTGTTCTTTACTACCATCACATAATCACCTGTAGAGATCTCATTTTCTTGCCCTCTTATCTTAGATCGTATCTGTTGGTTGTATTGATTGGCTCTTTTGTTTGATCTTACAATAAAAGCCGTGTCTTCTACCCCGTCATTGTCATAAGAAGATGTAATAGCATCTTGAATGTCATAACCATCAACCAATCTAACAACATCCGGAAAGCTTAAATTGAATTGGAAGTGCGTTGAGTCGTTTTCTATAAGTGTTCTCAATAAAGTTGCATTGGCCAAAATACCTGAATCTTCATGCTGACGAGTTACTTCATTCAGTTCTATCTCTTTTACGCTTTTACGATAATCGATCTCCAATCTATCTTGCTCAAGAGCAGGACTTACAGATAGTTTTACCGGTGGTAATTGTGCGGTATCTCCAATCAAAACCAATTTACATTGGTGTCCTGAATACACATAAGAAATTAGATCATCCAACAGAGAACCATTCTCAAACAGCTTAGAGTTTTGAGGTCTGTCCGGAATCATAGAAGCTTCATCTACAATAAAAATTGTATTTGTATGCTTGTTGGGTTGCAAAACAAAATCTACAGAACCGTTTTGCTGCTTCTTTGGAAAATATATTTTCTTATGAATGGTTAATGCTTGCCTTCTTGAATAACCGGAAATAACTTTAGCGGCTCTTCCTGTTGGTGCCAACAAAACAGCTTTTGTACCCGTACGCCAAAGGTTGTTTACCAAAGTACTTATAGTGGTTGTTTTTCCTGTTCCTGCATATCCTTTAAGAAGGAACAATGACTGATTGTCTTTAGAAAAAATAAAGTCCACCAATAAATGGAACAATTCTTGTTGTTTATGGGTAGGTTCGTACGGGAATTTTTGCATTAATTCCCTATGAAAATCGGGAGCGTTTTTTAACATAAAAATTTAAAACGTTAAAGATACAGCGATTTATATTCAAAAGTTTTTATCGTTAAAAAAAAATTGTAGATTTGTGAGCGTACTATTAAAAATTAACAAATGGGATTAGTAATCATGATCGTGGCAGCCGTATTGGTTGCAGTAGTTTTAGCTATAGTTGTTGTAAAGTTCCTACCACTAAAATTAAGATGGGTAGCTTCTTTATTATTATTATTTATAGCTTTCTTCTTAGTTTATAAAATTTATGATGGGGTAATGAAGCCTATCAATTTTGACAAAGAGAAAACTGTGCGTTTTGCCAAAGTCATTAAGAATTTAAAAATCATCAGAGATGCGGAAGTAGCATACTACGAAGTAAATGGTGATTATACAAAAGATAAAGCAGCTTTAATTAGCTTTATTGATACTGCAAAACGTGCAATCATAGAAACTAGAGACACGGTAGTTAAAGTAAACAAAGGATCAAAATGGCAACCAGTAATGGTAGACGTAGAAAAGCGTGTAAAAGATACCATCGGTTACGAGCCAATTTTAGATGACTTTAAAGACAGAGACTACAAGAACATGTTTAAAGTTCCAGGTGTAGATGGAAAAGAATTTGACCTTGAGGTTGGAAAAGTAGAGAAAGTTGCCGGATTAGAAGTTCCAGTTTTTGAAGCTAAGACCGACAAAGAGTCTATCTTGAAAGGAATGGATAAATCATTAGTAAAGCAGGAAAAAGAAGCTGTAACCACAGATCAGATTAAAGGAGAATTCGTTACTGTTGGATCTTTAACTGAAGTAACAACTGGTGGTAACTGGCCTCCTTCTTACGACAAAGGTGATGCAAAGAAAAAAAGTAACTAGAACTATAGAAAATATTTCTAAAAGAGAATTATCCATCCAATTCAGTTTGGATGGATTTTCTTTTTGTATCTCAAATTTTAAAGGAGAGAAATTTCATTTCTCTTCCTATAAATTTCCTGAGAAATTAGCTTCTCCAGAACTTATTCTAGAGAAAATTCAGGAGATTTTTAAAAGTGATTCTGATTTACAGGACGATTTTGAATCTGTTCTTGTCATTCACGAAAACAATCTAAGCACTTTTGTACCAAACCGGTACTTTAAAGAAGAGGCATTAAAGGACTATCTTAAATTTTCGGTAAAGACCATTAGCACAGATTATATTGCTTATGATGATCTTGAAAATCAAGATATCAAAAACGTATACATCCCTTACATCAACGTTAATAATTTTCTTTTTCAAAATTTTGGATCATTTGAATATCAACATCATGCTAGTGTCCTTGTAGAAAAGCTTTTAAGCTATACCAAAGACGATTCGCTTCATTGCTATGTAAATGTATCAGATACTTTATTTGATATGGTAGTGATAGAAAATCAAAAGTTGATCTTCCATAATACATTCGACTTTCAATCCAAAGAAGATTTCATCTACTATATCCTCTTCAATTTTGAGCAATTGAAATTAGACCCAAATGAAAACTCTGTGATCTTTTCCGGAAATATTCATAAAGAATCTGACCTGTATAAGATTGCATACAAATACATCAAAACGGTAGCATTTTTAAAAGCAGAAGCCTTTGCTTTTGACAATAAGGAAATAGAAGACCACTCAAATTTTATTTTACTAGGATGAGAATTATCTCCGGAAAATTAAAAGGGAAGAGAATTAGTGCCCCTAAGAATTTGCCTGTTAGACCTACAACGGATATGGCCAAAGAAGCTTTGTTCAACATTTTGAACAATCTTTATTACTTCGATGCCATAAGCGTTATCGATCTTTTTTCCGGTACAGGGAACATTGCTTATGAGTTTGCTTCAAGAGGAACACAAGATATTTATGCCATTGACGGAAATTTTGGCTGTGTCAAGTTCATTCACAAAACATCTAAAGAGTTAGACCTGCCTATCAATCCTTACAAGAGTGAGGTCTTTAAGTTTTTGGAGAAAACAAATCTAACTGCTGACATTGTCTTTGCTGACCCTCCTTATGACATGGATGTTGCTGACTTTTTAAAGATTGCTGATCTTGTTTTTCAAAAAGGAATGCTAAAAGAAGAAGGTCTTTTGATCATAGAGCACTCTAAACATATGGATATCTCTACTCACGAACATTTTAGCTATGCTAAAAAGTACGGAGGAAGTGTATTTAGTTTCTTTGAAAACTCTTCCTTAGAGTAAGGAAGTAATAATATCAGATACAGTAATATTTTCTGCTTCTGCCTTGTAGTTCTTTACAATTCTGTGAGAAAGAATAGGAATTGCCACAGCTTTTACATCTTCAATATCCGGCGAATACTTTCCACGGATCGCAGCATTTGCCTTAGCAGCTAAAATTAGGTTCTGAGAAGCTCTAGGCCCGGCTCCCCAATCCAAATACTTTTGAACCATTTCTGGAGCGTTAGGACTCTTTGGTCTTGTATTTCCTACCAATCGTACAGCATACTCAATTACATTGTCTGCTACCGGTATTTTACGTACCAATTGTTGAATCTCTAGAATATCTTCTGCAGAAAAAATAGAAGATGCTTTTGCCAACTCATTACTGGTTGTGTTCTTTACAACATCTACCTCTTCTTGGAAGCTTGGGTATCCTAAATTAATAGAAAACATAAAACGGTCTAATTGGGCTTCCGGCAAAGGATACGTTCCTTCTTGTTCAATTGGATTTTGTGTTGCCAATACAAGAAAAGGAGCATCTAATTGATAGTGATGTCCGGCAATAGTAACAGACTTCTCCTGCATTGCTTCAAGGAGTGCTGCTTGTGTTTTTGGCGGAGTTCTGTTGATCTCATCTGCCAAAATAATATTAGAAAAAATAGGTCCTTTGATAAAAGTGAACTCTCTATTCTTATCAAGAATCTCACTTCCTAAAATATCTGAAGGCATTAGATCTGGTGTAAACTGAATTCTTTTAAAATTTAAACCTAAAGCATCAGATACTGTGTTAACCAAAAGGGTTTTGGCCAACCCGGGAACACCAATCAATAATGAATGGCCTCCGCAAAAAACAGAGAGCAACACGTAGTTAACGGCTTCTTCTTGCCCTACAATTACTTTTCCGATCTCAGATTTTAAATTTTGAAATTTGACAACAAGGTTGTCAATAGCAGCTACATCAGACATTAGTTAGCAGTTTCTTTTTTCCAGTTGTTTTTAAAAGTACACTTTTGAAAATTCTTGCTGATCTTAACATATGTATCACCAATTTTCTCTTTAGACCATTTTGCAATTCTCTCTTGCTTTTTCTTCTGTAAAGCTAAAGCTTGTACTTTTACATAGTCATCAACTAGATCTGCAATATGAGTATCTGTTCTTTCTTTCATGATGATGATCTTGTACATCTTCTCTCCTTCTCTGGTTTCATCATAAAAGACATCAGTAATTTCTCCTTGCTTTAAGTTACTTACTCTGGCATACAAAGCAGGGTCCATTCTGGTAAGGTCGAATGTAGATTCTCCTGTATACTCATTTACCAAAATTCCTCCGTTGTTCTTTGTATCTCTATCTTCAGAAAACTTCTTTACAGCTTCTTCAAAAGTGATTTTTCCTAATGTAATATCGTCTTTAATTCTTTGTAGTTCTCTTTTTGTTGCATCTAACTTCTCTTGTGGAATTTCCGGCTGCATTAAAACGTGTGATGCTACTCTTTTTTCTCCTCTTATTTCATGCAATTGAATAATGTGATATCCAAAAATAGATTTGAAAGGTTCAGATACCTGCCCTACGTCTAAAGAGAATGCAACTTCTTTGAACTCTTTAATAAAGTTACTGCTCTTAGTTACAGTATATTTTCCTTCATTTTGAGTTACTCCAGGATCTTGTGAGTTAATAATAGCTTTCATTCTAATACTAGCTCCGTCTTCAATCTCCTTTTTGATTTGCTTTAACTTATTGATGATTCTTTCGTTCTCCTCTTTTGTAGGCTCTGCATGGATTACCAATTGTGCCAATTGGATTTCTGCAGGGAACTCAGGTAATTCACCTTTATCTTTTAATCCGTTGTAGTAAATTCTTACTTCTTCCGGAGTAACATCAATATTCTCAGTAATCTTCCCTTGCTCTCTTTGGATCAACATGGTCTCCTTATTCACCTTAAAAAGCTCCTTTTTCATGTCTGCCAAATCATTAAAACCATATTTGGTGTGAACTTGTTCCGGGTCAATTCCATATTCTTGTGCAAAGAAGTTAATATCTCTATCAACCTTTGAGCTTACTTCTGCATCAGAAACCACAATACTATCAATTACAGCATGGTGAGCTAATAATTTTTGCAACATTAATTGCTCCAACATCTCACAATCAGAAATTTGAATTTTTCCTTCGCTACTGTTTTGTAATTCTAATTTGAATTTCTCTATATCAGAATCTAAAACAATATTTTTTCCAACAACCACTCCAACTCCATCGATCTTAATCTTTTGAGCTTGTACTCCTTGCACAAATAATGTGGTAAATAATGTTATACTAATGAATCTTAAAACTTTTATTCTGAATTGCATCTTTTACTATTATTTTTTCTATATCTCTTATCAATTGCAGCTTCCTCTGATGTAATATCATCTGCTTTATTGTAGGTTTAACATAACTCATTGGAGCAATATCATTCCTTTTTAAAACATCTTTAATTGCGACCAAATATACTCCTAAAGAATCTTCTTTTTGGAGGAATTTTGTTTTTTTTAACAAATTTTCTCTAGAAAATGAGGTTTTTAACAAAACATTTTCTAGCGGTGTCCATGTTGAATCGTTTAATAGCATCGATTTAAAACTCAATTGCTTCATTTCCAACTCTTCTAAATCTTCCAGAGATCCTGATCTAAAAAGCTTAACAACTTCTTTCTTATCAAGAAGATCTTCTGCAAAATGAAGGTATCTTACTTCCAGTAATTCTTCATTGAGCTTGAAATTTTTACTATTGGCATTGTAATAATCTGAAATCTCCTTTTCTTCTACCAAAGTATCTAACTGTTGTTTGATCAATCGTTCTTTATATCCATTGATCAATAAAGCCTGACGGTAGTCTCTTACCAATTTTGTGATCTCAGAGTTGTCACTTTGTGTATTGTTCTCTTCTGCTTTTCTTGAGAGCAATTGTTTTGTAGCCCAGCTATTAATAATGCTCCTAACCAATACCAAACTGTCTTTTCTATCAATATTCTTCGGAAGCAGGTCTACAATATCTTCTTTATACAAGTTTTGATTGTACACACTGGCAATAGGCTTTCTTGTAGAAACTTCTTTTTTTTCTATACCAAGAAACTCACAGGAAGCCCATAAGAATACTACTAATATGACTAGGTATTTTTTCAAGATTCTTTTCTGTAATATTTAATCAGTTTCTTTAATACTCTTTTATTGATCTTTATTGAACTCTTCGATCGTAATTCTTTTATCCATTGTCCTTCCAAAGCATTCTGATAATCGCTCATAACCTTTCCTTTGATCTTAGATAGGTCTTTAACTTTATAATTGGCTAGATTCTTATCAAAATAACCTTTTAAAGCTATGGTATCATTTGATTTATCCCAAATCTTTTTCTGCATCAATTCAAATAAAAGCAATCCGTCTTCGTATTCCTTTAATGTTGAGGCAAATTCTGGGTTGGTATTTCTAAGGTTGTCTTTAAAATAGGTTAACACTTCTTGATTAATGAAATTTGTAAAAAGCACATCAATTGGCAAATGTCTTCTATTCACAATATAAGCCACAAAATCTTGCTGGGTTAACTCCTTTTCATTGATCTTTAAAATTGTCTTTTGTAAAGAATCTTTTGGAATTGCTCTGATATCCTTTCGGTTAAGAATACTCTTAGCATCTTCTATTTCTGCAATAGAATACTCAGATTTTAATCTGTCTAAAACAGCTTTGTCTGATAATTTAGCTCTCCCGTTTCTCTTTACTCGGTTGCTTATCTCCGGTTTCATTTCTTCAAACGAAAGCACTGGAAACTCTTCTATTAACTTTACAATATGCCACCCAAATTTGGTTCTAAAAGGCTTACTGTATTCGTCTACTTTTGTTAATGAGAAGGTTGCTTTTTCAAAAGGTTTTACCATTCTTCCTGTTCCAAACTTTGCTAAAACGCCTCCTTTTCCTTTGCTGTTTCTATCATTTGAATACTCTTGAGCTAAAACTTTGAAGTTTTCTCCTTTTTTCAGCTTTTCATACACCTCATCAATCTTCTTTTTTCCAACAGCAGAAGTATCTGAAATTAAAATATGAGCAACTTGCCTTTCTCCTTGAGAAGGTCTTGTTCCGGTACGCTTTACAATGTGGTATCCGAATCTTGTTTTGAAAGGCATTGAAACCTCTCCTTCTTTTGTTTTGTAGGCAACATCTTCAAACTCATAAAGCATTCTAAAAGCATAAAAATACCCTAAGTCTCCCCCATTGTCTTTGGCAGATTGGTCTTCAGAAGTTTCTTTGGCAACCTTATCAAAAGATTCGCCCTTTAAAATTCTGTCTCTTATTTCTAAGATCTTATTGTATGCTTTTAAAGTGTCTTGGGGAGTAAAAGCTCTAGGAAGCCTAACCAAGATATGGCTTGCACGTATTTCTGTTTTGGTACGGTTGTACGCTTCTTTAATCAACTCTTCTAAATACTCTTTGTCTTGTAAGTATGGAGCAGTAAGTTGATTTCTATAGGTTTGAATTTCTCTTTTGTATGATTTTAAGGTATCTAAGTTTCGCTGATAGGCCTCTTTAACCTTTAATTTATAGTTGATAAAAAGGTCTAAATTTTTCGCTACGTCTTTTCCTTCTTCATTATCTATTGCGTTTAAATTTTTCTCGTACACCTTTTTAAAATCTGCTACGGAAACTTTTTCTCCATTAATGGTAACCACAGTTTCTTTGTCTTTTTGCGAAAAAACCTGAAGACTTATTGCGATAAATGCGAATATTAAAACCTTATTTCTCATGTGCTTATAATGATATAATTCCTTCTACTTTTTCTGCTTGTTGATAGTATTCAATTACCTCATCAGAACTAGCTAGTTGTATAACTATTGAAACACTAATATATTTTCCTGTTTTTGATTTTTTAGTATTGATCACTGCTCCTTTGTTGTCAAATATCTTTTGTACCTCATCTGAACCACTACCATTGGCAGGAACAATAAACTTATATAAATAATCCGTTGGGAATTTGGTTGTTTCGTCTAACTGCGTTTTAAGTTTTTTGTAAAAACTTTCTCTATCCTTCATCCTTGTAATTTAGAAGATTAATTTTGAAATGGCTACAAAATTACATCATTATATTATTATAATAAATTAATCATATATTTTTGTTCCATGCAGAAGAAAATTGTCCTTATAGGAGGTCCGGGAACAGGAAAATCAACAGTACTGAATGAATTGCAGCAAAGAGATTTTTACTGTATGCCTGAAGTATCAAGAGAAGTCACTCTAGAAGCGCAGAAAAAAGGAATACAACAATTGTTCTTAACAGACCCTTTGTTGTTTAGTAAAATGTTATTGGAGGGTAGAGAGCGTCAATACAAAGAAGCTGGTAAGCATAGTGCCGATTTGGTGTTTTTTGATAGGGGCTTACCGGATGTATATGCGTATATGGAATATACGAAAGATCCTTATCCCGATTATTTTAAAGAGAAGTGTAACGAATATGTATATGATCATGTTTTCTTGTTTAAACCTTGGGAACAGATCTATATCTCAGACAACGAACGATATGAAAGTTTTGAAGAATCGAAAGAAATCGATCTCTTCTTACAAAAAGCATATCGAGAATTAGGATATCGTATCATTGATGTACCGTTTGGTTCTATTGACGAACGGGTAAACTTCATTTTAAATTGGCTTAAACTGAATGCATGAATCAACCCAAAGAAATTTTAAAGAAGTATTGGGGACACGATTCTTTTAGAGATCTGCAAGAAGAGATCATACAAACAGTTCTTGATAAAAAAGATACTGTTGCATTACTGCCTACAGGAGGAGGCAAATCTGTTTGTTATCAGATACCGGGCATAATATCCGAAGGGGTATGTTTGGTAATTTCTCCTTTAATTTCACTCATGAAGGATCAAGTAGAAAGCCTTCAAAAGAAAGGGATTCAAGCTATTACATTAGAAAGCAAACTAAGTACTGACGATATTGTGATGCTATTTGACAATTTGAAGTACGGAAATGCTAAATTCTTATACATCTCTCCTGAGCGTTTGCAATCGTCTCTCATCATTCAAAAATTAAAAGAGCTTAATATCAGTCATATTGCTGTAGATGAAGCTCATTGTATTTCTGAATGGGGACATGATTTTAGACCTTCTTACCGTCAAATTAAAAACATTCGACAGTTTTTTCCAGATACAAACATCATAGCGCTTACTGCTACTGCCACTAAAAAGGTAATTGATGATATCAAGGAAAACTTAGAAATGCCACAAACCAGTGTTTATAAGAAGTCTTTTTATAGAGATAATTTGGCTTATCAGGTATTTACCAAAGAAAATAAGTTGGAAAGGTTGGTTCAAATTCTTGTCAAAAACCCCACTCCTACCATTGTATATGTAAACTCCAGAAAAAAGACAGAAGAGTTAGCCAAGTACATCAATAGCAAAGGGTTTAAAACCGTGTCCTATCATGGAGGCATGTCTGCGGAAGACAAACTAAGTTCTTTTAACTATTGGATGTCAGAAGAGCGTCCTATAATTATAGCTACCAATGCGTTTGGTATGGGAATAGATAAGCCTAATGTTAGGATTGTTGTTCATATGGATCTTCCTTATAGTATAGAGAACTATATACAGGAAGCCGGACGTGGTGGAAGAGATGGAAATAAAGCCTTCTCTGTAGTTTTGCAAAATGAAAGCGACATCTTAGCTTTTAAAAAAAATACAATCGATCAGATTCCTTCAATGGATGAAATCAAAGATGTACATAAAAAGCTCTATAAATTCTTTCATGTTGCCAAAGGTGAAAAGGTAGAAGAATCTCTAGATTTTAACTTTCAGGAGTTTTGTGATCGTTATGAACTGAAGCCTAGAAAAACTGTTACTATACTGGGAATATTAAAAAATCATGGAATCATCGATCTAAATCAGAAATTCCTTAGAAAATCTCGATTACAGATTATCATGCCTAGTCAGCAACTGATGAGTTTTAAAAGCAAGAATCAGTTGACCATGTCATTGATTGAATTGTTATTGAGGAGTTATGGGAATATCTTCCATCACGAAGTAAAGATTAGTGAATTCATCTTATCAAAAAAGTTAAAGACCACTTCTACCAGAGTAAAAAAAGTTCTTCAAAAGCTAGATGATAAGAAAGTAATCAAATACAAAGAAGTAAATTCTAATCAGGATCTATTCTTATTGCTTCCTAGAGAGGATGATAAAACCATCAACAGATTTGCAAAGAATATCAAAGGATATATACATCAACAGCAAAAGAAAGCTAAAGACCTTATACGGTTTGTTCAGAATGATCATGTTTGTAGAAGCCAACAAATCCTATATTACTTTGACGAAGAAACTTCTGCTTCTTGTGGAATGTGCGATGTTTGTATTCGTAATAAAAGCACAAAAACAAAAGATCTATCTAAACAGATCATAGAGTTTTTAGGTAAAGAAAAATTGTTTTCACATACAGAAATAATAGAGCACCTAGAAGCCGATGAAGAGTCTATTTTAATACATTTGCGAAATCTTTTGAAGAAAGATATTATCAGCATTACAGAGGACAATAAACTTTATATGAAATGAGAGATTTGAAGATTGTTTTTATGGGAACACCTGATTTTGCAGTTGCTATTTTAGATAGAATTGTAAAAGATGGATATAATGTAGTAGGTGTAATTACTGCTCCAGACAAACCTGCCGGAAGAGGAAGAAAGTTACAAGCTTCTGCTGTAAAGAAATATGCAGAATCTCAAGGACTACATCTTTTACAGCCTACCAATTTAAAAGATGAAGGCTTTTTAAATGATTTAAAAAGCTTAGAAGCAAATTTACAAGTTGTTGTTGCTTTTCGAATGCTTCCTAAAGTGGTATGGAATATGCCGGAATACGGTACTTTTAATCTTCATGCTTCTTTGCTACCAGATTACAGAGGAGCAGCTCCTATTCATTGGTCTATTATAAATGGTGAAGAAAAAACCGGAGTAACCACCTTCTTTATTGATGAGAAGATAGATACCGGGGAAATGATCTTAAAGAAAGAAGTATCTATTGATGCCGATGAAACTGTAGGTCAACTACACGATCGATTAATGCATTTAGGCGCACAAGCTGTATCTGAAACTTTAGACCTTATTAAAGAAGATCAAGTAACAACGTCTAAGCAACCTGAATCGGATACCAAATTGGCACCCAAGCTTAACCCTGAAAACTGTAAGGTAAATTGGGAAGCTTCTTTAGATACCATCTACAATCATATCCGTGGATTGAATCCATTCCCTGCTGCATGGTCTGAAATGCAAAATGGCGAAGAAACGGTTTCTATGAAATTGTATGCTGTTCAAAAAGAAAAAGTAGCTCATTCTTTAGAAATAAAATCGATTGTTACAACCAAAAAAGAGATTAAAGTCGCAGTTGCAGGAGGTTACATTATTTTAGACGAATTGAAGCTTTCTGGAAAGAAAAAAATGGACGCAAAAAGTTTGTTGAACGGCTTTTCTTTTCATTCAGATGCAAAAATGCTCTAAAGCCTTTATGGGTGTAGGGTTAGCACATTTTCACAAAAAAAGACGTACGTTTATTAACAATTTGATGTGTTTTATTAACAAATAGCCCTTTTTTAGTGGGTCAAACTTGCACGAACCCTTAATCCGTCTATATTTGTTAAGCTTTTAAGCAAAAAAATATCAATTAATTTAAAATTCTATTTTATTATGAACAAATCAGATTTAATCGATGCTATGGCTGCTGACGCAGGAATCTCAAAAGCGGCAGCAAAAGCGGCTTTAGAATCATTTACTTCAAACGTAACTTCTACTTTAAAGAAAGGTGGTAAAGTTGCTTTAGTAGGATGGGGTACTTTCTCTGTATCTAAGAGAGCTGCTAGAAGCGGAAGAAATCCACAAACTGGTGCTGAGATCAAGATTGCTGCTAAGAATGTAGCGAAGTTTAAAGCTGGAGCTGGTTTAAGCGATGCTGTAAACTAATAAATTGACCGAACAAAATATAAAAGACTCCCTTTTTAAGGGAGTTTTTTTATTTCCAAAATTTAACTACATTTAATAAAAAAATAGAATTTGTCAGAATTAAAGCCACATAAAGGGAGCTTATTGATTGCAGAACCTTCAATTTTGAATGATGATTCTTTTAATAGGTCCATCATTCTTTTGACTGAACACAACGATAGTAGTTCTGTTGGTTTTATATTGAACAGACCTCTTAAATTTACAATCAAAGACATCATTCCTGAGATCAATTGCCCTTTTACGGTATACCAAGGTGGTCCTGTTGAACAAGACAATCTCTATTTTATTCACAAAATCCCCGAATTAATTCCAGATAGTATACAAGTAAGTGATAATATCTATTGGGGTGGGAATTTTGAATCGCTGAAAGTCTTATTGGACGAAAATAAGATCAAGAGTACCGATATCCGCTTCTTCTTAGGATACTCAGGATGGGGAGCAAATCAATTAGAAAACGAACTTTTGAATAATTCTTGGTTTGTGTCGGAAAATGATTTTGAAAATATTTTTTCTGTAGACAATGAATCTCTTTGGAAAAATAAGCTCATGCAAAAAGGAGGCGAATATAAGATCTGGGCGAATGCACCCAGCGATATACACCTGAACTAATTACTTCCCTGTTATTTCTTTTAGTTTTAAGCTTGCTTTGATCTTCTGAGTGATCTCAGTAGCAAATTCTTTTTTTCTGTAATGAGTGATCGATTGAATTCCCGTAATTGAGTTGGTCATGAATACCTCATCTGCTTTTTGGATCTCAAAGGGAGTAATTGCCGATTCTTCTATAGAATATTCTTTGTTTTCAGATAAAATCTCTATGACTTTCTTTCTGATCACTCCTTTTAAACATCCTTCTGTAAGTGGTGGGGTTTTGATCGTATCTCCTTTGATCAAAAAGATATTTGAGTTGATTGTTTCTACCACACCTTTTCTTTCGTTGAGTAAAATACAGTTATCTAGATCGTTCTCATCAGCATAAACACTTGCCAATGTTTGAAGTAATTTGTTATTGGATTTAATTGTAGAAAGGTGTCCTGAATACAGGTAAAAATCTTTGTACAAATCTACACGGTATGTACTTTTTTCTACAGAATTGATCTCGTCTACTTCTATAAGATAATCTACCTCGTTAGATGTAGGTTTGTATAAGCCTCCATCTTTTCTAAAAATAGATAATCTAGCTCTTAGTGGTTTTTGAGAATCAATGGTTTGAGCCGTTTTTAAAATTTCTTGCTCTAAAAACTCTAATGTAAATTCAATAGGAATCTTCATACGTATCATTCGCATAGAAGCCATCAATCTGAAATAATGATCTTCCCAGAAGACTACTTTTCCATTCAACACCTTCACAGTTTCAAAAACTGAATCTCCGTATTTGAAAGCTCTGTTATTTGCCGAGATCTTTACATCTTCAAAAGCAAGTAACTCTCCATTGTAATTTAACATAGGTAGTTTTTAAAATATGGCAAATTTACTGTAAAAGGAGCGAATACAATAAAAAAGCCTTAGTAGATTTACTAAGGCTTTTTTATTTATTATGTAGTTGCTTTTAGGCTCCTATTCTATGCTTAAGTGTGTCTATCTGATTCTCCCACAACATCTTAGATTCTTCTACTTCATCTTCTTCTGCAAAATCTGTAATGATTAGCGAAACATCTTTGGTAATTTCATCTACTTGAATTCTAAATTCAAAATAACTTTCATCATCTTCACTTTCCAGCCATTTGTATCTGGCTTTTTCTTCATTTCTTCTCGTGATAATTGTAGCTTCCTCTTCTGAATCGTCCCAAAAGAACGAAATAACTTTCCCTCTAGAATTTACTCTATCTGCAAACCATTCTTCTAATCCTGAAGGAGTTGCAAAATATTGATATAGCATACTAGGAGACGCGTGTATTGGAAATTCTATTTCAAACTTGATTTTATCCATTATAAACCGAATTGTTTTAGAGTAAAGCTTTTACTATAGGGGCTCTTATATTTTGACAATATAGGTAATAATTCCAGTTAAAAAAAATTAAAGTCACATCTTGCTTTCAAGCAAAAATGAATTATATTTGCACCCGCCTTTGGAAATGAATTTCCTTCAGCAGGTAAGTTTGCTGAATTTAGGAGTTCAAAATTTAAAAGGTAAACAACCACGGCGAGGTAGCTCAGGTGGTTAGAGCGCAGGATTCATAACCCTGAGGTCGGGGGTTCAAGTCCCCCCTTCGCTACAAAAGAAAAGCAGCTTTTTTAAAGCTGCTTTTTTCGTTTAGGAACAACAGTTCATTGCATCCAAACATAAAAATTAAAGCTTAAGGGATTTAATTATTTGTGCAAAAGAGGCATCTGTCGAGTTCTTTTAAATCTCTTTTCATTCTAATAAAAACCCGATAGCATTTAAACTATCGGGTTAGAACAAATTGATTAATAATTGTAACTCTAGCGCTATTTGATTTTTAAATCATCTAATCGAAGAATTACAAAGTCTTCATCATCCATATCATCAATGATGATACTATAAAATATTTCAAACATCTGATCATTGAATTGGTCTGATTTTAAATCGTACTTTTCCAGAACTCCTTTCTCAATCTCATCAAATGCAAGAACTTCCCCTCCATCAATCTCAAAGCTATAATAACCATATGTATAGGTGATAAAAGTACCCTCTGTTGTCACTTGTTCTCTAGATTCAAAATATCTCATAATTAGCTTTTTTAATTCATAAACTTTAAATCAAGAAAACAGAGTCATTATCTACAAATGTTTTAAACTCTAACGTGTAATCATTCGGGTCTTTTATAAAAAAGGAATGATGTTCACCATTCTTATCTTTAAAGAACGTCTTCTTAGGTGTAATATCTAATGTCCAATGATTGACTTTATCATACATCTCTTCCCAAGCTTCTTCTTCGAGTATGATTCCGTAATGAAACATGGGAAGAATGCTAGCATCCAATTTATAAGTTGGGCTGTTCATCCAAAACTTATCAAATAGAACAAAGGTTATTTGATGATTGAATACATCTACATCAAGCCATTGAGAAGAATTTCTTCCATGCTTAAACCCTAGATCGTCAATGTAAAATTTTTTGGTTGCTTCCATGTCTCTGCATGGAAGTGATAAATGGAAGATTGGATTCATCTTTTCTCTATTTAATTGTTATTAATATTCATCAGGAAAATCATCTTCATTGGAAATTTCCGTAGGATCAGAATCATCTTCTCCCATTTCTTCTTCAGAATAATCCTCCATTTTTTGCTCTAACTTCATACCTATTTTCACCAAATAGATTGTATCATCTGTTCGAACTTCAACAGCTTTAATAGTTTCTCCCCTTGCGTTTTGGAAAGTCATGATGTCATCATAATTATATCCATCAGGAAACTTTTCAACTAGAAGGTCCAATACCTCTGTAGTTAGCTTTTCGTAATCTATAATTCTTCTTTTCATTATTTACATGTTTAATAAGTAGGCAAAAATTAGAGGGGCTACAATCGTAGCATCACTTTCAATAATAAATTTGGGAGTATCGATATCTAATTTTCCCCAAGTAATTTTTTCATTAGGTACGGCTCCTGAATACGAACCATAACTTGTAGTTGAGTCTGAAATTTGACAGAAATAACTCCAAAATGGGGTTTCAGTTTGTTCTAAATCTTGATATAGCATTGGAACAACGCAGATTGGAAAATCTCCTGCAATACCTCCTCCAATTTGAAAGAATCCAATTCCGTCATCAGAATTCGTTTGGTACCAATTTGCTAGATATGTCATGTATTCAATTCCTGATTTCATGGTACTTGCTTTTAACTCTCCTTTTATTACATAGGAAGCAAAAATATTTCCCATAGTACTATCTTCCCAACCAGGAACTACCATCGGTAGATTCTTCTGGGCAGCAGCGTACATCCAAGAATTTTTAACGTCTATTTCGTAATACTGCTCCAAGACTCCAGATAATAACAATCGATACATAAAGTCATGAGGAAATAAACGTTCTTCATTTTCTTCAGCGTCTTTCCAGATTTTATAAATATGTTTTTGAAGCTTTCTAAAAGCTTCTTCTTCTGGAATACAAGTATCAGTTACTCTATTCAATCCTTTTAACAATAATTCCCATTCATCCGTAGGAGTCAAATCTCTGTAATTAGGAATTCGCTTATAGTGAGAATGAGCAACAAGATTCATAATATCTTCTTCTAAGTTGGCTCCTGTACAAGAAATGATATGAACCATATCTCTCCTAATAACTTCAGCAAAAATTTTCCCTATCTCTGCTGTACTCATAGCTCCCGCCATAGAAACCAACATCTTAGCCCCTTTATTCAATTGATCTTCATAACCTTTGGCAGCATCTAGTAAGCTAGCAGCATTAAAATGAAGAAAATGCTTTTCTAAAAACTCCGATATAGGTTTCTGATTAGTATTCATCATAATCGTAATCTTTAAATTTTGCAAGTTTACTAAATGGGCTTTCTATTTCTTCTTCCATTTCTTGTACATCCTCTTCTAAAAGAAACTTATAACTCAACATTTTGTAGTACAATTTAGCAGCTAAAAAGTCAGAGGATTTATCAAGCTTGTTTGGACATAATTCTACCATATCAAACCCGACTACATTTTTATTTTCGAATACTTTTTTCAAAAACTCTAAGGTTTCATAATAGAATAAGCCTCCTGGCTCTGGAGTGCCTGTTGATGGCATTATTGACGGATCTAAAGCATCTAAATCAAATGTGATATAAACAGTATCGGTTAACTGTTCTAAAACATCATCCATCCAATATTCATTTGTTGCCATTTCATGAGCAAAAAAGACATTATCCTCATTCATTTCGTCACGCTCAGAAATATCCATACTTCGAATTCCTACTTGAACTAAGTTAGTTGTATGGTTGGCTTCATACATAGCACAAGCATGGCTATACGGGTTTCCTTCATATTCTTTTCTTAAATCCGCATGAGCATCTATTTGTAAAACTGTCAAGTTTTCGAAACGCTCATTGAAAGCTCTGATGCTTCCAATTGAAACCGAATGTTCTCCTCCTAACAAAGTGACAAACTTCTTTTTATTAATAAAGTTCTTCACCTTCGAGTGTACTGCATTAATCATATCTAAAGAGATATCTTCTTCAATGGATTCTGTTAAAAAGATTCCATTTTTGTAAACCTCAGAATTTGTTTCAATGTCGTACAGTTCCATATTTTCTGCTGCATTTAAAAATGCAGTAGGTCCATAGTCTGTTCCTTTTTGCCATGTTGTAGTTTGATCAAAAGGTACTGGGATCAGTACAATCTTAGATTGATCTTGCCGAGCGTACTCCTGTGGTATCCCAGCGAAGGTTTTCATCGTTTTCATCTGTCAATATTTATTGTTCATTTAGGTCAGATGGAATTCGCTTCTGAGAAGTTCTATTAATATCAATAAAACCTTCTTGACTCATTTCATATCCTAAAATTGAGAGTAATTCCTCACTCGTCTGTTGTTCTTTATATAATTTTGTTGTGATTTCTCCTTGTTCGTTTTTTTGTATTAATATATGTTTTGGGTTAGGGATTAAACAGTGTTGTAATCCTCCAAAACCACCAATAGTTTCTTGATAGGCTCCTGTGTTAAAAAAACCTATATATAGTGGCTTCTCCTTATTGTATTTAGGTAAGTAGATTGCATTTACATGCTGTTCAGAATTGTAATAATCATCACTATCGCAAGTAAGTCCACCTAACAACACTCGTTCGTATTCATCTTCCCAACGATTGATTGGAAGCATGATAAAACGCTTATTGATTGCCCAAGTATCGGGAAGTGTTGTGATAAAGGAAGAATCTATCATATTCCAACGCTCACGGTCATTTTGTTCCTTTTGGTATAATACTTTATAAATAGCTCCACCTGCCTCACCGACTGTGAAACTTCCAAACTCAGTAAAAATATTTGGAACAGGAACATTAGCTTCATCGCAGGTCTTTTTAATCAGACCAACGATTTCATCGATCATGTATTGATAATCATAGTTAAATCCTAAAGTTGTCTTGATAGGAAATCCACCACCGATGTTTAAGCTATCTAATGTCGGACAGACTTTTTTGAGCTTGACATATACATTCAAACATTTTGTGAGTTCATTCCAGTAATAAGCATTGTCTCTAATTCCTGTATTGATAAAAAAGTGCAACATCTTTAGTTTTACTTTTTCTTTATTCTCAATTTCTCTATGATAGTAATTAAGGATATTTTTGTAACCAATTCCTAATCTACTTGTATAGAATTCAAACTTTGGCTCTTCCTCCGAGGCAATGCGAATTCCAACTTGAAATTCATCATTGATATTAGAGCTTAACAGTCCAAGTTCTTTGTAATTGTCTAATATGGGTATACAATTCTTATGTCCAGAATTGATGAGTTTAATAATACGGTTTAGATAATCCTCTCTTTTAAAGCCATTACAAAGTATATAACATGAATCTTTTATTTTTCCGTCTTGCTTTAGGGCACCGATAATATCCAAATCAAATGCTGAAGATGTTTCAATTTGAATATCATTCCTTAATGCTTCATCTAATATGTATTTAAAATGAGAACTTTTTGTACAATAGCTATAAAAGTATTTTCCCGCATAATTATGCTTTTGAAATGCTAAAGAGAACCACTCTTTGGCTCTACCAATATTTTCAGATATTTTGGGTAAGTAGGTAAACTTCAAAGGTGATCCATACTCGTAAACTAGTTTCATTAGATCGACCTTATGAAACCATAATGTGTTATTTCTTGTTTGAAATTCTTCTTGAGGAAAATCAAACGTTTGTTGAATCAAATCAATGTATTTAGTATTCATTTCATTTTATTTAAAACTAGAGATAGTAATCCTAGGGTTAACACTTGGTGTTATCCTAAATTGCTGATAATGAAATAAAAACTAAATGCGTAATTCTAAGTATACTCCTCGAAGTCGTATGATCTGGAGTACACTAGATAGATGTATATTGGAAGAAAACTTAATTTTTTCGGCGTATTTCCCAAATACTTCGCAGACACCACTCTTCCTAAGATATTTGCGAACGAAATAAGAAAAACTGAACATTTCACTTACTTAACAGTAAAGTAAAAATAAACTATTTTTAAATATAAAAACCTTTTTAGTGAAAAATACTCAAAAGAACTGATTATCAATAATTTAAATTCTTTAACAATTCATAACCCTGAGGTCGGGGGTTCAAGTCCCCCCTTCGCTACAAAAGAAAAGCAGCTTTTTTAAAGCTGCTTTTTTGTTTTCTACAATAATGATCTATCGACTTAATGTCCTGAATTCCCATCATCTTTTACGTTGCCTTTCAAGTTCATTTCCATAGAATGATCATACTTACAACAACCCGGTAAATTCTTATAAGCATCTTCACTTCCCATCAACTTGTCTGTATCATATCCAGAATTTGCGATTGCTTTGTGAATTTCATCTAGATTGGTTTTAGAAGCATCAAAAGAAACATCGATCTTTTTTCTTGTTCTATCCCAATCTGCTTTAGATATACCATCAATACTATTTACAGCTTTTTCAATAGTACTTTTACACATTCCGCAATTTCCTCTCACTCCAAAGCTAGCATCAGTATAAGCAACCTTCTTTTTCTCTACTGTTTCTGTTTTCTTTTCTTCTTTTTTAGCTTCACTTTTACAACTTGTAAAACCAATAGCAGCTATTACCGCTAAACTTAAAATTACTTTTTTCATCTGTTAAAAATTAAAATTATTATTTATTTGATTGTTTTTATTACTTCTCCGCATCTTAACATCGCATCTCCGAAATATGGATTTAAGACCTTATCCTCTAAGCTCAGCCAATAACCTCCCGTATTGCTATCTGCCATCGGGCAGAACTGACTATACACTTCTGTATTGATTCCATACTTTTCGACAGCCATGATCAAACTAGAGGAAAGTGGTTTGAAATGAGCTCTTTGTGTTTTTATATCTGCTGACGAGTTTAAAGAGGTTGCAGATGTTTTCAATTCTTTAGATAGTTGCATCCAAGAGTTATGAGCATCTCCTTTGAGTAACTTCATGTCAACTAATGCTAAGTTCTTTAGCATCGTAGATGAAGCTTCTGTAGATGTTTTTACATCGTCTTTTATAAGCGCATCTTTGAGGGTAATATAGGCATCAAAAACGGCTTTTAATTGCCCTTGGAATTTTGAATCTACTTCTACTCTATCATTCGTCATTTTCATCCCTTGCGCATCATGCTTCATTCCTAAATGAGCTTCATGACCTGTCATAACAACACCGCCATCTTTATTCATCATTGATTTTTTGCCTTGTAACTGAGCTGCTGCATCAACCGTAAAAGCACCATTTGTAACTACTTCTTCCCCATTCTTTAATCCTTCTAATACCTGATAGAAATCTCCTATTCTCGTTCCAATCTTTACCTCTCTCATTTCAAATACAGGTTCATTCGGTTTTGTTTTTACATAAACAACCGAGCGCTTTCCTGTCCATAAAACTGAAGAAGACGGAACAGACAGAGTACCATTGGTTTCGCTTACTTTTAGCTTACCTTTTACAAACATTCCGGGTTTTAATACTCCTTTAGAATTGTTTAAATCAACTCTTAGTTTTACTGTTCTGGTTTTTGAGTCCAATACCGGATCTATAAATGATACTTTAGAAACTATTGTTTTACCTGGATGAGAATTGGTATTAATTTCAATCTTCTGCCCTGTTTTTATCGAGTTCACTTGGTTTTCATAAACATCAAATTCTGCCCATAGTGATTGTAGATCTGCAATCTTAAACAATCCTTGACCTTGTTTTACCGATTGACCTATTGCTACCATCTTTTCTGTAACTGTACCTGATACTGTTGCATACACAGGAAAATTCTCGATAACTTTCCCTGAAGATTCTATAGAATTGATTTGAGCTTCTGTAAGCTTCCAAAGCTTTAACTTGTTTCTAACGGCTTTATACAGTTCTGGTTGCGACTCTTTTATTTTAGAAGTAGTTAAAAGCTCTTGCTGTGCAGCAAAAAGTTCTGGTGAGTAAATGGTTGCCAACTGTTGCCCCTTTCGGATTCGCTCTCCTGTAAAATTGATGAATAGCTTTTCTATCCTTCCAGAAAAGTAAGTTACTTGAACAGCATTCTTCTTTTCATTTTCTACAATCTTACCGGAAACTGTTATCGAATTATCGATTTCATTGGTATCAATAATTACAGTTGTCTGAATATTAGCTAAGTTCATAGCATTTTCAGTAAGCTTAAATTCATCTGCTGATAATCCATCCGCTCCGGCTTCGGCCGGAATTAAATCCATTCCACAAATAGGACAATCTCCAGCTTCTGGCTGCATGATTTGTGGATGCATAGAGCAGGTCCACATTTGATTGGTTGCCATTTCTTTTGAATGATCATGCTCTTTTGCTTCTGAGCTATTATTATTCCCAAATAGCACCCAACCTAACAGTAGCCCAACAGCTAATATCCCTAGATATATACTATATTTTTTCATTTTCTTATTCTAAATAATATTCGTTAACATTAGTATAGCCATAACAATCATGATGGCATTTTCAATAAATGTGGCTTCAGTCATGGGCAACTTTAATGCTGTACCCAAGCAAGCACATCGGATCGATTTTTTATCTAAAAGTGTCTTGGTAACTCCTATTGTAGTTATTCCTAGGATTACAAGTGTAATCCACAAAGCTATTGTTGTCTCAAATCGTATCAAGAACATCAACCCTAATGCGGTTTCTATAAAAGGATAGATGGTTGCATAGAAGGGTATCTTTTTTGCCAAAGGGTCATACATTCTAAAAGAATCGGGAAACCCTTTTAGATCCAGCATTTTGAAAAAGCTAAAGACAATATAAAATAGTCCCATAAAATCGAACATAAAAGCTCCCCAATTCCAATCTTTATAATTCAGCAATATGCTAGCTGTTGTGATATAAAAAATGATGAGAAATAGAGGCTTTAATTGTTGAAATTTAGATTTCTCTTCTTCCAACATAAAGTTTGAAGAAAGCGATGCCTCCGCTTGTTCTTCTAGTTTTTCAGTAATCGTATATTTTTCAGGAAGTGCATTTTGGAACGTTTCTATAGTGATGTGAGTGTTCATTTGAACTTCTACTTCTCCTTTTTCTAAATCCACTGTAGCATTGGTTACTCCTGCTATTTCCGATAAATATTCTTCTACAGAAGCTTTACAGCCTCCACAGGTCATTCCGGAAACTTGGTATGTATGTTTCATAATTTAATTGCTTAAGTAGTTAATAATAGTACTCTGTATGTAAAAGCTTTTGGTAGCTTCTACTTGCTTCATCTGAAATTTTAGTTGAAGCTCCTGTATATCCAAAACATCGTTAAAATTGATGGTTCCGGATTCATAACTTTTCAAAAGAATCTGCTCGGCATTGTTGGCCTTTTCTAAATTCTTAGTGTGTGTATCAAAACTTATTTTAGCTGCTACTCTCTCATTAATGGCCGCATCCAACATGGATGTTAGTTTATTTTGACGTGTCTGCTTATCAAACAAGAGTTCTTTTTGCTTTAATTTGTTTTGCTTTGTTCTTGATGAATATTTTTTATTAAAAATGGGAATCGATACAGATACCATTGGCATAACAATATCTTTTCCATTATCAGAAAAATTCATATTGGGTCTTTCTGAAACAGCCACATAATCCAATCCAAAACCAATCATAGGCTTTTGTTCTTTTTGATTGAGAATCTCCGACTGTTCTACAGATTTGTATAATTTGTCATACTTCAACAACTCGGGATGTAGGGATAAATTTCCTCTACTGAGTGCTTCTAAAGAAGCAGGCATTACCAAAGAATCTAATACTTCAACTCTTTTGTCTTTCTCTCTGTTTAGCAAGGCATTCATTTGGGTTTGACCGGACAAGAACTGTTGCTCTAATACTTCGATCAATTGTTCTAAATCATTTTGCCTGATTTGCAGTTTCAAAACATCAACAGCGGTTGCTTTTCCTGTTTCAACAGAAGTTAGCGCCATTGTTTCATAAGTTTTTAATAAAGCGATATTCTTTTTTAGAATCTCTTGTTTCTGCCTGATAGTAAACAGATTGTAATATTCTTGTGAAACCGATGCTATCAGCTTTCTTTTAGAAATTGCAATATCTTCAAACTTAGCATCTGCCAGAGAGTTCACGTAATTTTGCCTTGATGTGATAGAGCCAAACCAAGGAATCATTTGCTTTACAGAGAGTTTAAATCGTTGTGCTCCTGTTCTTGTCTCAGGTTCGCTGGCAAAATATCCAAATCCAAATTCCGTATTTGGAAGCGCATCTACTTCATTTTCCTTCTCCAAAGCTCCTTTATAGGCAGTTTCGATTTTTTGGATCTCAGGATTGTTTTCCAAACCTTCTTTAATTAGGTTTTCAAGCCTTTGCCCGTAAGAAAAAGAACCTACAAAAAGGATGATTATTGGTATGATTGTTTTTCTCATTTTATTTCTTTTTAAGTTGTAGTTCTGCTTTCCAACTATATAAGACCGGAACAACAAATAGTGTAATTAAAGCGATTAGCATTCCTCCAAAACTTGGTATGGCCATTGGAATCATTATATCGCTTCCCCTTCCTGTGGATGTTAGCACAGGTAACAATGCCAGGATTGTTGTTGCTGTTGTCATCAAACAGGGTCGAATTCTTTTTTCTCCAGCTTCTACAACAGAAGCTCTGATACTTTTCTTGTCTTTAGGTTGGTTTCTGTCAAATACCTGTGTTAAATAGGTTGCCATAACCACTCCATCGTCTGTAGCAATTCCAAACAGTGCAATAAAACCTACCCAAACTGCAACACTTAGATTAATGGTGTGCATTTGAAATAAATCGCGAAGATTTTCTCCAAAAAAAGTAAAGTTGAAAAACCAATCTTGACCATATAGCCAGATCATAATGAATCCTCCTGCAAAGGCTACTGCGATTCCTGTAAAAACCATCAAAGAAGTTGCAACTGACCTGAATTGGAAATACAGGATCAAGAAAATGATAAGTAAGGCTAAGGGAACTACAATACTCAAGGTTTTCTCTGCTCTTATTTGATTCTCATAAGTTCCTGTAAATTGATAACTGATTCCTTTAGGAACAGTTAATTCACCGGAAGCTATTTTTTCTCGAATTATTTTTTGTGCTTTTTCTACCACAGAGACTTCTGCAAATCCGTCTAACTTATCAAACAGTACATATCCTATTAAGAATGTGTCTTCACTCTTGATTACTTGAGGTCCTTGCTCATAACGGATTTCAGCTAATTCACTTAAAGGAACCGGGTTTCCTTTCTCTACCGGAATGTATATATTGCTTAGATCAGTAGGGTTATCTCTTAATTCTCTAGGGTATCTAACTCTAACTCCATAACGCTCTCTTCCTTCTACAGTTTGTGTGAGCACCATTCCTCCAACAGATACTTTTAACACATCTTGTACTTGCTGTATAGAGATTCCATATCTAGCAATTTTGCTTCTATCAATATCTATCAACAGGTACGGTTTTCCTACGATCCTATCGGCAAAAACAGCTTCCGTCTTAACTCCTTCAACTTGTTTTAATAATCCTTCTAATTGAATTCCAAAGGCTTCAATCTCTTTCAAATCTTGTCCTTTTACTTTAATTCCCATAGGAGCTCTCATTCCTGTTTGCAACATCACCAATCGTGTTTCAATAGGTTGTAACTTGGGTGCAGATGTTACTCCGGGGAGTTTTGTTACGCTAACAATCTCTTTCCAAATGTCATCCGGATTCTTAATTTCTGGTCGCCAGTTTCGATAAAATTCACCATCGTTATCAGGAATCAGTTGATCTCTTTTTACTATGCTTAAGTTGACAGTGTCGCTGTTATTTGGGTTTGCTATAAATCTTCCGTCTTTTAATTCAAAAAGTCCTTCCGCATTCACTTTATAACGCTGACGCTCTCCATCATCATTGAGCATGAATTCTGGTTTGTAAAGAATTACATTTTCATACATAGAAAGAGGTGCAGGGTCTAAGGCTGATTCTGTTCTTCCTGCTTTTCCAACCACCGTTTGAATTTCCGGAATACTGGCTACAGCCATATCTAATTGTTGTAATACTCTTTTGTTTTCTTCAATTCCTGAGTGTGGCATTGAAGTGGGCATCAGTAAAAAAGACCCTTCATTAAGTGATGGCATGAATTCTTTGCCTGTGTTTTTCATAATGAGAAATCCAGAGACAACTATAACTGATGGAATGGCTAAAAAAGCTAGCTTATTACCCAAAGCCCATAACAAAATTCTTGAATAGAATTTTCTGAAGATTGTGAAAATACCTAATAGGCCTAAACTAATTACAGCTACAAAAAGTAAATTCATGAAAACACTTTTGCTAACACCTAAAGGGCGCCAATATTCAGCTAGCAAAAACAAAATTGTACTTGCAGAGATAACAACGCTCAACATATTGGCTCTTGCTTCTGTGATATAGTTTCTTTTCTTAAGCAATTGGTTTATTGCAAAAGCAATCAATATCATACCTAACCAATATCCTAGTATAATAGTTACAATTCCTAACAAGAATAGAATTATTGAACTGACATATCCATACCATTGTTTTGACTTTCTGTTCTTAAATAAATACGCTGCAAATGGTGGAATAATGAAAAGTGCTACTATGATTGATGCAATTAGAGCAAATGTTTTTGTAAAAGCCAGAGGTCTAAATAGTTTTCCTTCTGCTCCTATCATTGTAAATACCGGGATAAAACTGATGATTGTTGTTAAAACAGCTGTTACAATAGCTCCGGACACTTCTGATGTAGCGTTATAAACTATAGTGTTGGCAGATAGTTTATTGTTATCATTCTGAAAATGTCGAATAATATTTTCGGAGAGAATCACTCCTACATCTACCATGGTTCCAATGGCAATAGCAATTCCTGACAATGCTACTATATTGGCATCTACACCAAATGCTTTCATGGCTATAAAAACCATTAATACTGCCAAGGGTAATAGTCCTGATATTAAGACGGAAGCCCTAAGATTGAATACCATGATAATAATGACCAATATGGTAATTAAAATCTCTAAGGTGAGTGCTTCATTTAAGGTTCCTAAGGTTTCTTTAATAAGCGTAGTTCTATCATAAAAAGGCACTACTGTTACCTGAGATACTCTACCGTCTTTTAATACTTTGCTTGGCAATCCTGAGCTTAGTTCTCCTATTTTTTCTTTTACATTATTAATAACTTCAAGTGGGTTGGCACCATATCTGGCTACTACAACTCCTCCTACAACTTCAGCTCCTTCTTTATCTAAAATTCCTCTTCGCGTAGCAGGCCCTAATGAAACATTTGCAATGTCTTTTATTCGTATGGAGGTAAAGTCTTCTGAACTAACAACGGCTTCTTCTATGTCTTGTATAGATTTGATATAGCCCAATCCGCGAACTAGGTATTCCGCCTGATTAATTTCAAGAGTTTGTGCTCCAATATCTTTATTACTTTGCTTAACTGCTTTTACCACATGATGCAATCCAATCTTGTATTGCCTCATCAACTCAGGGTTAATATCTATTTGGTATTCTTGCACATAACCTCCTATAGAAGCTACTTCTGAGACTCCACTTGCAGATGAAAGAGCGTACTTTACATAGTAATCTTGTATACTTCTTAGTTCATGTAGATCCCACCCCCCTGTTACATTTCCTTCTTCATCTCTACCTTCTAAAGTGTACCAGAATATTTGCCCTAGACCTGTTGCATCTGGACCTAAAGTAGGACTTACTCCTTCGGGTAGTAAATTGCTAGGTAGAGAGTTTAGCTTTTCTAAGATTCTACTCCTACTCCAGTAAAACTCAACATCTTCTTCAAAAATGATGTAAATGCTTGAAAAGCCAAACATAGAAGAGCTACGTATGGTTTTAACTCCCGGAATACCTAGTAAGGAGGTTGTTAAGGGATAAGTGATCTGGTCTTCTATATCTTGTGGAGATCGACCATCCCATTTGGTGAAAACAATTTGTTGATTCTCTCCAATATCAGGAATGGCATCAACAGCAACAGGATTGTTAGGTAAAAATCCTGTATCCCAGTTAAAAGGTGCATTTACAATACCCCATCCCAAAAAGAGGAGTAACATTAATACAGATACAAGTTTGTTTTCGATTAAAAATTTGATGCTTTTATTCAGCATAGTATTGATAATTAAATAGTTTAACATTTGGCATTTGAATAAATACCAGATACAACAAATCACCCCAAAGTTTTCCTTTAGGTGATTCTAACTATTTAAAAATCAAATTAAGTACGTCTCGTCAAGCTTAAAGATTTGCCTGACGATAAAAGGTGGAGGGTAATCAAAGAAAGTGTTTTTTCTTTGTTCTGTAGTTTGAAATAACTCAATGTAAGAATGTAAAAAAGAGATAACGAAAACCTGTTGACCTATATTTAGATCTGCTACAGGTAATTTTAACTCATCTTGACCTTCTATCTTAATTTCTTGGTCATTACAGCATCCATCCATTTTCATTTCGCTTTCGCCACCCATTTCCATATCACAGGTGTGAGCTTTTTGAAAAATTGCTGTGTCAATCAATTCACCTTGACAATAATGCATACTCACAGTAAACGACATTGTAGAAAATAGTACAACTAATGCCATTAAGAATGCTGATATTTTGTGAATTGCTTTTCTCATTCTGAGTACAAAGGTATGAATTAAAAGTAATTTTGTTTTTTGATTAACAATTTTTTAGCCTTTTCCCCCCCGATCAATACATTAGAAGCTCCTACAAGTATTTCTCCTCCATTAAGGTTGCTTGATTCAATATCTGCTTCATTACCTTTGATTTGAACTTATGATACTATCAATCTTTTCTTGAAGGTCAATTATATCTACATCTACCGCAATAATCTTCCTTTTACTATCTATTATAAAGTTATAAGGAATTGACTTTATTCTAAGGTCTTTAATTACGTTTTTCTTAGAATCAATTAATTGAATCCAAGGCAATTTGTCTTTTTTAATTGCTTTCTTCCAATCACTAGTTTTAGTATCCGTAGAGATTCCAATAATGTTGAAATCATGTTTTTTATTTTCATCAAATAAATGAATCATAGAAGGGTGTTGTTTCCTACAAGGACCACACCAACTTGCCCAAAAATCAATTAATGTAATTTGCTTGCCATTTATATAGTTTGCAAGTTTTACTTTTTTATTGTTTAAATCAACAACTTCATAATTAGGTAATGTATCTCCAACCTTTTTCATTAAACCTAATTCTGTTATTTTTTTTGAAATTCTTTTTCCTACTACAGAGTTTTTAATGTTGTTTGTTAAAAGATCGTACTTATTTTTTAAGGTAGATAATTCTGTTTTATTGAATAGTATTGCATAAGCTGCAGTAATTGAATTTTTATTTTCATTTATATAACTATCAATTTCATATTGCATTTCACGATCTAGGCTGTCAAATTTGCGAATATAGATCTCATTATTTTCCTCTAAATGGATTTTTTGCCTTAATTCATGAATTAAACTCTCTCTTGATTTAAAAATTCTTTCATAATTAGACCAAGTCTTAGTTATATCGCCGCCACTAACATTAAAAATATATGATCCTTTAGTATCTCTTATGTTAATAATTTGTTTTCCTCCTTCAACATAAAAACCATTCATATATGGAGAGTCTTTCATGTTTAAATAATAATAATCAGGTGAATTAATTACACCCTTTAAGAAAAACTTACCATCTAAAATATTAGTTGAATCAATAATTTTAGTTTCATCAAAATTTATTAGATAAATTTTACCCTCTTTCTTATTAGTGTTTCCTTTAATCTCATATTTAAAGGTCTTATAATTCTCTTTACAAGAAATTGCAAGGGTTATTAAAAGGGCGAAAAATACTTTTTTCATGTTATAATATGTTTTTGAAAAAAGTGTAAGATTATTAATCTTGCACTTTTAATATGATACTTATCTAGAGTATCTGAGATAGATATTAGACTTGGGTAATACGGGTGAGAAAGAACAGCTTCTTTTAAATATTTAGAAGTGTACTTAATTTTAAGAGTGTTAAGAAGTTTCTTTGTTGTTTGATAACAATTTTCCATTTCAGATAGCAATTCTAAAAACATGGTAAATGTAAAAAACAAAATAATTCTTCAGAGCTATTTTTATTTTTCTAAACACTTTAACACCTTTTGATTTTTTGCCTCATCAACTTGAGTTACTTTATCTGAATATTATATTTTACTCTTAGCTCCTTTGAAAGCTTAACTTATTTGTTCAAAAAAAGAAAAAATTCACATTTTCTTCTAATTCGCTAGAAAATTATACTTTTTATTATCTTTTATGGTTAAGCAGATAGTTTACTGCTTTTTTTGGCTGTTAGCGAAACTTTTCACAAATGCACTACGAGTTATTTTTACTACCAATTAGTGTTTTACGAAAAAAAAAAGACACGAGTTAATAGTATAAATCTATATGAGGTTTTTATCTAAAAAAAGGAATTGAAGGGAAACACCAGATTTTCTTTCCTTTATTAATCTTTCGAACATTTTTAAATATTAGTGTAAGATTATATAAATAAAAAAGTCCTAAAAAAACAATGTAAACTAGTTCTTTGTCAATTTTTAAATTAATTAACCATGATAAAATATTAAAAATGTTAATATCATATTTGATGTATGACCCCTTTGATGCGATTATTAAGACGGAATAGATTAACAATGTCCAGGTAATTTGAAAGTTTATTATTTTTTTTCCATAACCATCTATAAACTTTATTTTGTCTTTTTTAAGTATCCACATTACTAAAGGAATTATTATTCCTAGCATAGGATGAAATATTGGACTTGTTAAAGCACTTAAGTTTAAAAGAGTTAAATATCCTTTATCTTCAGTATTCACTCTTTCTAAAATGTCATCTGTTGTAGTTCCGAGAGCTTGTGTTAATTTTATTATTGTATCTCCTCTAGGTATTGATTCTCCCTTTTCAATTCGCTGAATTGTTCTTAAGCTTAATTTTGACTCTTCTGACAGTTGTTCTTGCGAAAACCCTTTTCTTATCCTTAACTCTTTTACTTTTCTTGCAAAATTTTTATTTTTCATTTCAAATGACATGATATCTCTTTGACAAAGATATAGCAATTTCGCTTTGACAGTAGTGCCATTGTTGTGTCAATTCTATGACGTTCTAGTCAATCTTTAGTTAGTATTAGATAATACTAACTTCAAGTTTAGTATTTAAAAAGTGTATTTTATATGTTGTTATTTTTTGAGATAGAATAAAAATAATATTCTAATTTTTCTTTTGTAAACTCAAAAGAGGAGTTAAGTTAACCATCTCAAAAAACTGTTTTGATTCATGTGTGTTTTCAATTCAATCGCATCTGTATTCTTTAAAAGAAAACCAAAAACTAATAAACAATTATCAAGTCGTACGTTTATCTCATATTTTAATTCCTTTTGTAATGATTAATTGCTCGTGAGCAATCTCTAATGTGTCTACAGCAACTTCACTGGCATCTGACTTAAGGTCTGTACTTGTGATCTTGGTAGGCCAAGCGTTGTTCAATTGCCATTGCATGGTTACATCTCCATTCTCATCAAGCAATTTGATCAAAATCGTTCTTCGCTTTATCGTGTTCATAGAAATCTCCGAATACCAATTCCAAAATGTATTATCATTTGGAAAAATCCCTCTTTTCATTGTTATGTTTCCATACTTAACAATACCCGGCATTTTCTCTGTTGAAAACAGGGTGCTATTGTTTTTTCTATATTCTATGATCTGATTTTCTACATCCATTCCAGATACTTCTTGAAAAGCAATTCCTGTTAATTCAGTTCCTAAATCAACTTCAAAGCGAAACTTAGGCATGGGCCAAGTTGCTCCTTCTTTACTTCCGTCGTCTGTTGCCATATCTTATGTATATTTTATTTTTTTAATAAGGCCAAGTAACATGTATTGGTTTGCTCATCCATGGCATTTTAATGATAGAAAACGAAAGAGGATATTTCATCATTAATACATCATAGGGTCTTTTCTCTACAATTAATTCCCATCTATCTTCTGTTTCTCTTAAGATTCCTTCTCTAACCAGCCAATTTCCTCGAAACCCATTTACAGTTGAACTTCCAATAGCCGACCAAATCGAAATTACTGATTGGATCATCCCATCTATCAATTGTTCTTCTTCACTTGTCATTTCTATCCCCCTTTTAATAGGTGTAGTAACACCCAATCCGCACAGAACTTTGTTAAGAGCCAAAAAATGTTCTTCAGTATCAGTTTGTCCAGTGACAATGTATTGTAGATAATGAACTGCTGCTGCTTGTTTTTCTTGAGAAAAGAATTCTCTTCTTTCTACAATCCCTAACCGTTCAAACAATATTGGGAAATAAGATTGTAGTATTACCAACCCTGCATTATGTATAGTTACTCCTTCTTCGGGTATCGATTCTTTATTCATTTTCTTTATTATTTTATGCAGATGTTGCCATTTGTTGTTGGAAAGTGATCACGATAAATTCTGCAGGTCTTACAACTGCTACTTTAATACTCACATTCATAAATCCATTTAAAATGTCTTCAGCGGTCATGGTAGATCCTAAACCGCACTCTACAGAAAATGCATCAGCTGCCGAAGCTCCTTGCAAACCTCCTTGTTTCCATACAGAGTTCAAAAAGCTTGAGATCATCGCTTTTACTGATTCCCAGGTATTCTTATCATTGGGCTCAAACACATAGGCATTCGCAGCTAACTTGCAAGATTGTTCTAGAAAGATCATGGTTCTTCTTACAGAGATATATCGCCAGTCCATACTATTTCCATCTAAGGTTCGAGCTCCCCAAACAAGGATTCCTAAACCATTAAAAAAACGAATGGCATTGATAGATTTTCCGGAAACTACATCTACATTCAAATTTTCCTGCTGAGATGATGACAATTTGATAGGTAAACTTACAGCACCTACTATGGATGTATTTGCAGGCGCTTTCCAAGGCCCTATTTGATTATCTGTCATGGTTATAACTCCGGCCATTCCTCCACTGGGCGGCAATATATTTACCTGAGTTAATATATGCTGCATAATTGTATTGTAAGTAGCACTCGCTGCTGTTAACGAATTGCTATACTGACTTACAGTCAAACTTCCTGATGAATTCTCTATTTCAGATAAAATAGAAGCAACTGTAGGGTTAGGGTCACTTGAAGGGTTTAATAAAGGTTCTAGTTTCTTTATGTCTCCATCAAATAAGTTTGTGTAATCTATATCTGATGGTTGCATGATAGCTGTACCAATGAAAGGGTAATAAGCAGCTCCATAATTCAATCCGTTAGATCCCGTATTATTTCTGAAAGCCTCTATGTCTTCGGTATATAAAATAGGATCCGGGTCTGCACCTCCAATAATGTCAAAAATACTGATGGCTGTTTGCATATCTTCATTTTGCAGCAACATCTCTTGCATTAAGGTTCCATTATTATCAACACTCAGTAAAGTAGCTTCAGGACAGATATACATGGTAGGCTCTTGCTCATTCTTTAGTAGGGCTACTCCGTTCTTAAGGTCGTTAAGTTTCACATTCGGATTTACAATTTGTTCTCCAGGAGAGATGGGTTTTCCTGAGCTTTTTCCATAAGTACCTACTGATACTATATAAGCATCTCCTCCTCCATTATCATAAAACAATCGAACACTATTATACAGATAGTAAATGGTATTAGGATCGGGTAAAATCGAATAATAATCGCTCCCTATAAGCATATAATCCCCTTTTTCAGGTTTGCTTTTTTGCTTTACCAAATAATACTCAGGATTGTATTGCTTGGCCGGGTCTGCCGGTGCAGGTGGGTTTGGATAACAAAAGATTGTTAGAAACTCTGCAAAGGAAGTAATCTTTGTTGGAATGTTTGTATACGATTTCCCTTCATACTCGGCTTGTGGGGTATATCCTATAAATGCAGGAACGGCAGTAGCTACAGGCACAACTGAATTTCCAAAGGCATTTTTTTCATTGATGTAAACGCCCGGAGATTTGATAGTAGTTAAATTCATAAGGTTTTTATTAGCAAAAAGTAAGGTTGCACTTCTTTGATAAGAAAAGAAGCTTCTCAAAATTACAATATATGCCTTGAAAGCTACTAGGTATAAATACCTGATTATAGGGTAAAAAGAGTTTCCTATTTTGCTTAAACTCGATTTTCTTAAGATTATCAAAAGCCCTTTATCTATCTGGCTTCTCTTACTCTTTTTTTAAAAAAAATTAGAAAAAAATCACTTCTTGAGGTCTAGAACCAGTCTTTGGTTTTTTGAGTTTTTTTGTACTTTGTGAGTATAAACAACTGAACTTTATCTTATTACACTAGCGATGCAAATGTCCCTTAAAAGGAAAAGTACATTTTTCTACATTTTACTGCTTTCTTTATTAATTACTGCTTCTTGCAAAACTGTTTATGTCTGTCCCGACACAGATAATGATGGTATTCCTGATATTATTGATAAATGCCCTGAGGTAAAAGGTGTGGCCCCAACAGGGTGTCCTGATGCTGATGGAGATGGCGTTATGGACACTGATGATGCTTGCCCCAACACTCCCGGATTGGCAAGCAATAATGGATGTCCGGATAGTGACGGTGATGGAATTCCTGATTCAAAAGATCGATGCCCTAGCGTTCCCGGACCTGCTGCCAATGATGGTTGTCCTTGGCCGGATATAGATGGTGATGGCATTTTAGATAAAGATGATAAATGTCCAACTCAACCCGGTAAGAAAGAAGACGATGGTTGCCCTGCAGTTCATCATATTATTGTAGATAACGAAGATAAAAAGGTTGGCAGCCTAGATTTGCCTCCACCAAGACCTACAGAATTTTTGACTCTTGATGATTCTTATTTTTCTAATGCACAAACTATGAAAGATGTAGATGATCTTTTAAAAATAACATTAAGAGAAAAAGGATATATCCAAAATAAATATCTTGCCGTTACCAATGGTTTTGCACTAATCACAAAAATGGAGCAGATTGGTGAGAATGGTATTTCTGTTCCTCAAGAAAATAGATGGGTAAAAACAGTTTGGCAACCTAAGAACGAAAATTTGGTCAAACGTTTCTTTAGATTGCTATTGAATGCCCAGCCTGGTTATTATCGTACTTTCTTATTTATAGTAACTAAAGAAGAGTTTAGTTCAGGAGAGAGTCCTCAAGAAGGTGAAGTTCAAGCTATTTTTGATGAAGGTGTTCAAAGAATACCTGTAGAGATTAAATCTCAACCTTTTACTAACGAGCATTATGTTACTGTTTATGTTTATGAATTCAAAAAATTGGAAACTAGTAACAAGGTGCTTTTTAACATCAATAGTAAGTTAAATGGCCAACATATAAATACTTCTGAAATACTTAAAAAATTAAAGGAATGATACGTTTTCAAACTGCTAAAAAGAAACTAGCAACCTTGTGGTTTATAGCTTCTGGAATCATTTTTATACTGATGATTCTCTTGAGTTTCGACAAGTTAAAAAATGATTTAAGCGACGCCTGGGGATGGTTATTTCCCAATATCTTACCTACTTTAACTCTGATCTTAACTATTTTCTTTACGGACATGCAGCAAGCTAATCCCCAGAATGAAAAGATGGTGGATAAGTTCTATTTCAAATTGTCTTTTTACTTATCTCTGTTCTATTTAATAGTGCTTTTATCTACTATTTTGTCAGCCGGATTAGGTTTTGATATTATGGAAAGTATGGAAAACTCAAACTTCTATCTAGGTCCAATTCAAGGAATCATTGGTGCTAGTTTAGGGCTTTTCTTTTTTAAGACTCAAGAACAGAGTCTGGAAGAATAAAAATGAAACAAAAAACCCAAGCAATTCTGCTTGGGTTCTCCTATATTATCTACAGCTTCTGACTAATCTAATAATTCATTAGCTCGTCTATCTTCTCTTTAACTTTTTCTGTTGAAGGAATCATCGTTTGTTCTAAAGTAGAGTTTAATGGAATAGCCGGCATGTTTTCACTTCCAATGGTCATAACCGGTGCGTCTAGATATCTAAAACACTCTTCTTGAATCTTTCCGGCAAGGGCTCTAGCAAAGCTGTTGTTGGAAGGTTCTTCTGTTACCACCAAACATTTTCCTGTTTTCTTTACAGACTTCATGATTGTATCCTCATCTAATGGGAACAAGGTTCTCAAGTCTATAATTTCTACCTGATCTCTCATATTTTTGGTTGCATTATACGCCCAATGTACTCCCATTCCGTAGGTAACTATAGTCATAGTTTCTACATCTTCTTGCTTCCAGATTTCTTGCAATAGCCAAGCCTGTCCGAAAGGCAATACATAGTCTTCATCCGGTTCTACGGAAGTTGCTCCTTGTGTTCCCGGAACTTTACTCCAATACAATCCTTTGTGCTCTAAGATTACTACAGGATTAGGATCGTAATACGCAGCTTTCATCAATCCTTTTAGGTCTGCTCCGTTACTTGGATAAGCAATTTTGATCCCTCTAATATTTGTTACCACACTCTCTACTGATGAAGAGTGGTAAGGACCTCCGCTTCCGTAAGCACCAATAGGTACACGTAAAATCATACTTACAGGCCATTTTCCGTTAGACAAATAACAGCTTCGGCTTACTTCTGTAAACAATTGATTTAATCCCGGCCAAATATAATCGGCAAATTGTACCTCAACGATAGGTTTTAATCCAACAGCACTCATTCCTACTGTAGATCCTACAATAAAGGCTTCTTGAATAGGTGTATTAAAAACTCGATCATCTCCAAATTTTTGAGCTAGTGTAGCTGCTTCTCTGAAAACCCCACCTAGTCTACCTCCAACATCCTGTCCGTATAACAAACATTCTTTGTGTTTTTTCATCAGCTCTTCAATGGCAAATAAAGCACAGTCTACCATCACCACTTTATCTGCTCCTTCCGGAGAACGATCTCCTTTTTCTTGAGTGATTGGTGTTGGAGCAAAGTCATGTGTAAACAGGTCTTCCGGTGCTGGATCTTCTGCTTGTAAGGCTTCTTCATAGTCTGCCTTTACTTTTGCTTTGGCTTTATCTTCTATCTCTTGAATTTCTTTTTCTGAGAATCCATTGTCTAATAATTGCTGTTTTAATACCGGATAAGGGTCACGAGAACGAGCTTCTTCCAAATCATCACGATACCATTCCATTCGTACTCCGGATGTATGGTGATTTAACAATGGAACTTTTGCATGTACCAAGAAAGGTCTGCGTTCTTTTCTAATGGTTTCAATTACTTCTTTGATGGCTTCATAACTCTCTATGAAATTAGCTCCATCAATAGTAATGGCATCCAGCCCTTTGAATCCTTCTGCATATTCATAAGCATTTTGTGCACGAGTTTCTGCAGCATTGGCAGAAATATCCCAACCATTGTCTTGTACCAAGTATAAAATTGGCATTTGCTTTAAAGCAGCCATTTGAAAGGCTTCGGCAATTTCTCCTTCTGTTACAGAAGCATCTCCTAAGGAACAAACCACCAATGGTGGTTCTATTGCCTCACTCATGCCGGAAGTTGTATGTGGAATTTTTTGAGATTCCTTGTATTGAATTCCCATCGCCACACCTGTAGCAGGAATGGCTTGCATTCCTGTTGCTGATGATTGATGCGGAATCTTAGGTTTGTCCTCATCTTTTAAACTAGGATGCGAATAATAGGTTCTTCCTCCAGAAAATGGGTCGTCTTTTTTTGCTAATAGTTGTAGCATTAGATCGTATGGACGCATTCCGATAGACAGTAACATCGAGTCATCTCTGTAATATGGAAATACATAATCTTGAGGTAATAATTGCATTCCTAAAGCTGTTTGTACAGCTTCGTGTCCTCTAGAAGTAGCATGTACGTATTTAGAAACTACTTTAAAGTTTTCTTCGTACAATTCTGCCATAGATTTGGCTGTACATACATTTGAAAAAGCTTGTTGAAATATATCTTTCTTCATTAAACCAGTTTGCTTTCGATTTTAGTCATCCAATTGAATGGGTCTTCTATTTTTCCTGTTTTGATTGCATTTAAAGTATTATTGACATCTAAACCAACCGGGCTTTCATCTGAAACATGAATTGTTTCATTATCAATTCCTATTTCTTGTATGTAAGCTATTCCTACAGCTGTTCCGGTACCAAATGCTTCTTCTAAAATTCCTTTTTGAGATGCTTCTCTAATTTCATCAATGGTAATCGGACGTTCGGTTACTTCAAATCCTTTGTGTCTTAATAAGTCAATTACACTCATTCGTGTGATTCCATCCAAAATAGCTCCATCTCTTTCAGGAGTAATGAACTTTCCATCAATCTTGAAGAAAATGTTCATGGTTCCTACTTCTTGAATGTATTTGTGTTCTACAGCATCTAACCATAGTACTTGGTCGTATCCTTTAGATTTTGCTATTTCTGTAGGACGAATGGCTGCTGCATAGTTTCCTGCAGCTTTGGCTTCACCGGTTCCTCCGGCAGCTGCTCTTATAAACTTTGTTTCTGCGTATAGTTTGATTCTTTTTGTAAAAAATGGTCCTGCAGGAGATGCCATAATAATAAACTTGTAGTTATTAGCAGCTCTCATTCCAATAAATGGCTCATCAGCATACATAAAAGGTCTCAAATACAAAGCACTTCCTTCTTGTGGAGGGATCCAGCTTTGCTCTAAAGCTACTAATTGCTTTAATCCTTCTACAAATAAATCTTCAGGAAAGTTTGGCATTCCCATTCGGTCTGCACTAAAATTCATACGAGCTGCATTTTTATCTGCTCTAAATAGCATTGGATTCCCTTCTGCATCTACTGTAGCTTTCATCCCTTCAAAAATTGCTTGTCCATAATGCAAAGCCATGGCAGCAGGATGTGTAGGAATTAATTCTAAAGGTTGAATTCTAGGTTCTCCCCATTGCCCATCTGCATACTCGCAAATAAACATATGGTCTGTAAAAGTGGTTCCTAAAGGAATATTATTGAAATCGAGTTCGTTTACTTTCGATTGTTCTACTTGTGTGATGCTAATATTGTATGACATTTTATAGTGTTCTGTTTGAATCAAATTGTTCTAAATAATCTGCTACTCTTCGCAAGAAGCTTCCTCCTAAATAACCATCTACAACACGATGGTCAAAAGATAATGATAGGTACATCATGCTTCTAATAGCTATTTCATCTCCTTCTTCTGTTTCTAAAACTTCTGCTCTTTTTTTGATGATCCCTAAAGCTAGGATAGCTACTTCAGGTTGATTGATGATGGGTGTTCCCATTAAACTACCAAAGGTTCCTACATTGGAAATGGTAAACGTACTTCCTTTGATATCGTCACCGCTTAGTTTATTATCTCTTGCTTTGGATGCTAGGGCATTTACGTCTACGGCAAGCTGCTTTAGGTCTTTGGTGTCTGCATTCTTTACCACGGGAACAATTAAATTCCCAGTAGGTAATGCTGTAGCCATACCAATATTGATGTCTTCTTTGACAATAATATTGCTTCCATCTACAGATACATTGATCATTGGAAAGTCTTTCACTGCTTTGGCAACAGCTTCTACAAATAATGGTGTAAATGTGAGTTTTTCTCCATGCTTTTCTTGGAATGCTTTTTTATTGGCATTTCTCCAGTTGACCATGTCTGTTAAATCAGCCTCAACATATGCTGTTACGTGCGGAGATGTGTGTTTTGAATACACCATTCGATCTGCGATCATTTGACGCATTCTGTCCATCTCTACAATCTTTCCTTTTCCTTTGTCTAAATTCAACTGAGGAATTCTGTAGGCAGTTGGGTCTTGCACTACGGGCTGAGCAAACTTATAAGGGCGTCCTTGATTGATGTAGTTAAACACATCGCTCTTTCTTAAACGTCCTTCTGTTCCTGTAGCCGGTATTCTTGCCAGTTCTTCAAAACTGATATGATGTTCTTTGGCAATGGAAATTATTAATGGAGAAAAGAAGGTATTGCTGTTGGAAACACTAAATGAGTTAGATACTTGTGTAGGCTGTTCTAATTTTGGTGCTTTAATCTTGGGGGTTTCAACTTTTTTCTGTGTTTCCTTCTTAGGAGTTTCTTTTGTTGCCTTTTGCTCTCCTGAAGCTTCCAAGATAGCAATCACTTCACCTACAGGAACTACATCTTTGGCATTGAAGAATGTTTTGATCAAAGTTCCGGATGTTGGTGCTGGTACTTCATTGTCTACTTTATCGGTAGCTACTTCTACAAGGATATCACCTTCTTCAAAGGACTCGCCTTCTCCTACCATCCAATTTAAAATGGTTCCTTCTGTTATGCTCTCGCCCATTTTGGGCATTCTAAATTCAATCTCCATATATTATTTCTTCATAAAATCACGCAATGTTGCATACGTGTTCTCTTGAATTGTTCTGTCTTTAGGAATACTTCTTAAAGGTTCTACTTCTCTAAGTGTTTCATGGCATTCCTTGGGTAATTGTTGATATAGTTGTGTTCCTTTTGTTTTCCAAGCAATCATATCGTCTGTAACTTCTTTGATCACTTTAGCAGGGTTTCCTACGACCAAACTTCTTTTTGGAATTTTGGTTTCTGCTTTTACAAAAGCCATAGCTCCTACAATGCTTTCATCACCAATCTCTGCATCATCCATGATGACTGTATTCATTCCTACCAAAACATTTCTTCCAATGTTGGCACCATGAATAATAGCGCCGTGACCTATATGAGCACTTTCTTTTAAAGTAATGGATTTTCCGGGGAACATATGTACTGTACAGTTCTCTTGTACATTCACTCCGTCTTCCAGAATAATCTGTCCCCAGTCACCACGGATGGCTGCTCCGGGACCGATATAACAGTCTTTACCAATAATCACATTACCGGTTACAGCTGCCAACGGATGTACGAAGCTACTTTCGTGTACTACGGGAATATATCCTTGGAATTCGTAGATCATCTATTTAAAACGTTTTAATGTTTCCTTAGTAAAATCACTTAATACTAAACGACCACTAATCTGAGCACGCTCTGCTAATAAAGTATCCCAATCTTCTGTTCCTTTCCAGAACATCTGCTTCATTTCTTTCATCGCCTCAGGATTATAATTGCATAGGTTTTCTGCAAATGCTTTTACGGCTTCATCTAACTCTTCTGTAGTTTCGTATACTTGGGTGAACAGCCCTTTTTGTCTTGCCCATTCGGCAGGATAAAAAGAATTGGCATCAATTGCAATCTGCGACATTCCGCTCAATCCTAACTTTCTTTCTACAGCAGGCCCTACTACAAAAGGTCCAATTCCTACATTTAATTCACTTAGCTTAATGGCTGCAAATTGAGTAGCCATACAGTAATCTGTTGCCGAAGCTAATCCTACTCCACCTCCAACTGTTTTTCCTTGTACTCTACCAATAATGAATTTTGGGCATTTACGCATTGCATTGATCACATTGGCAAATCCTGAAAAGAATACACGTCCTGTTTCTGCATCGTTGATGTGGATCAATTCTTTAAAGCTAGCTCCTGCACAGAAGGTTCTGTTTCCTCCACTTTTTAAAACAATAACTTTGATTTCGTCATTAACTCCAGCATCTGTGATTGTTTGTGCTAGTTTTGCTAGTATATCTCCCGGTAAGGAGTTGTGAGCAGGGTGAAAAAATTCAATGGTTCCTACTCCGTTTTCAATCGTTTGTTTAACGTATGGTTGTGTCATAATTATAGTAATCCAAATTGTTCAAAATGGTGATTCAAATGTTTACGTTCCATCAAATACCATTCATATCTGTTTAATTCTCCAAAAACTGCATTCTTAAGTGTTGCTTCTGGGTTTTCCTCAAAATAGTTAAGGTAGTCTTGTCTTGCTTCTAAGAATTTCTCCTTTGCTACTTCAAGGTTTTCATGTTTCAACTCTTCCATTTTAGATTTTTCACGTAATGGGAAATCGTATCCACGTGGCATTTTTTCGTAATTGTACAATGTTGCATGTACTTTGTCTAAGATCTTTTCTGGTGTGGTAATCTCAAAGTCTTGAATTTCTCCTGATGCAATTCTATAAGTGAATTCTATGTGTTCTAACATATGTTGAGCAGTCATAGAGCCCCATTGAGGTTTAGTATTCTCTGTAAGCTTCGCCAAAGATTCTTTGATCTTAGCTTCTGTCATTTCTACAAAAGTTTCTTGTTTCTTCTGTACCATAGTTAAAATGGTGGCAACAGTTACCAATTCGTCTTCAGAGTCGAATACTTCTACAAACCATTTTACAATTCCACTTGGGTGCTCAGCACTAGCTACATCTCTGTCTACTTTTTGCTTACAGGTTAAGCGAACATAAACAGTATCGTTATGATACAATGGGCGTAAGAATCTACATTCTTCTAATCCGTAATTAGCGGAAACAGGTCCTTTGTTAGGATATACAAACAATCCTGCTGCTGCTGAAATGATAAAGTATCCGTGTGCAGTACGCTTTTCAAAAATACTTCCGTCTAGAGAGGTAATGTCTGTATGTGCGTAGAAATGATCCCAAGTCAGATTCGCAAAGTTGATGATGTCTGTATCTGTAATGGTACGCTTGTGCGTTTTTAAAGACATTCCTGGTTGAATATCTTCCCAGTGGTATTTAAACGGATGTTGTTCTGCTTCTTTGTATTTAGCATTGGGCTGATAAATACCTGTAATCTCCGTTAATGTTGTTGGCGAACCTTGAATAGCAGTACGTTGTAAGTAATGTTTTACTCCACGCATTCCTCCCATTTCTTCTCCACCTCCGGCACGTCCGGGTCCTCCATGAACTAAAGTTGGTAATGGCGATCCGTGTCCTGTGCTTTCTTTTGCATTTTCACGATTTAACACTAAGATACGTCCGTGATGACTTGCAGCGTTTACTACATATTCTTTGGCAATCTTATCATTATACGTTGCGATAGAAGACACCAATGATCCTTTACCCATTTGGGCTAATGTTACCGCTTCGTCTAATGATTTATATGGCATGATGGTACTTACTGGTCCAAATGCTTCACGTTCATGAACGGCTGTGCTTTTAAATGGATTGTCTGTTCTTAACAAGATCGGACTGATAAAGGCTCCTTTGGTAGCATCGGCACCAATGGTTTCAATCTTATCTAAGCTTCCGTAAACGATCTCTGCTTCTTTGGCAATGTCTTGTACGGAGTTGCGAACGGCTTCTACTTGTTGTTTACTGATTAGCGATCCCATTCTAACTTCTTTCAGTCTTGGGTCACCAATTGTTACTTTATCTAAGGCTTTTCTTAATGCAATCTGTACATCTTCTACTAAGTTTTCAGGTACGATGATACGGCGAATAGCAGTACATTTCTGCCCTGCCTTTACTGTCATTTCTTTTCGTACTTCTTTTACAAACAAGTCGAATTCTGGTGTTCCAGGAACAGCATCTTCACCTAAGATTGAAGCATTTAAGGAATCTGCTTCCATGGTAAATGGCACAGCTTCCTGAATAATTCTTGGGTGTGCTTTTAATATCCTTCCGGTTGCTGCTGATCCTGTGAAAGTAACCACATCTTGTGATTCTACAGTATCTAAAATATTTCTTACAGTTCCATTAATGATCTGTAAAGCTCCTTCTGGTAAAATTCCTGATTCAATAATAGCTCTAGCTACAGCTTCCGCTAAGTATGAAGAGGAAGGTGCAGGTAATACAACTGCAGGAACTCCAGCCATCCAGTTTACCGCACATTTTTCTAACATTCCCCAAACCGGGAAGTTAAAGGCATTGATATGTACAGCGACTCCTTTTTTAGGCACCATAATGTGATGTGCCATGAATCTACCTCCACGAGACAGGTCAATAGGATCTCCTTCTACATGATAGGGTTGATTTGGGAACAATTTTCTTAAGGATGCATTGGCAAATAAGTTTCCAAATCCTCCTTCAATATCGATCCAACTATCAATTCTAGTAGCTCCGGTTCTATAACTTAGATCATAGAACTCGTTTTTTCTTTTGGTTAGATAGAGTGCCAACTTCTTAAGCATGTTTCCACGCTCTTGAAAAGTCATTTTACGAAGAACTTCTCCTCCTTTGGTTCTACCATATTGAAGAATCTCAGGAATATCCAATCCTTCTATTGCAATATTGGAGATAACTTCTCCAGTAATGGCATCATAGATTGGTGCTCCTTCGTCTTTTCCTTCTGTCCATTGTCCTTGGACATAGTGTTGTATTTTTTTCATGCTCTATACTCTTTCGATAATGGCTGCGTATCCTTGTCCTACTCCAACACACATCGTGATCAGCGCATATCTTTTTTGTTGTTCATGTAATTCTAAAGCTGCAGAATATGCAATACGGGTTCCTGTAACTCCTAATGGGTGGCCAATAGCAATGGCTCCTCCATTTGGATTTAATCTTGGATCATCGTCTGCCAATCCCCAAGCTCTTGTACATGCCAATGCTTGTGCTGCAAAGGCTTCATTTAATTCGATAATATCGATATCATCCATGGTTAAACCTGCTTTTTCTAAAGCTTTATTAGTGGCTTTTACAGGTCCTATTCCCATGATTCTTGGTTCTACTCCCACAACGGCAGAACTTACAATTCTTGCCAATGGTTTTAAGTTGTATTGTTTTACAGCATCTTCTGAAGCAATAATAGTAGCTGCTGCTCCATCATTTAATCCTGATGAATTTCCTGCAGTTACACTTCCTCCTTCTTTCTTAAATGCTGCTCTTAGTTTTCCTAAGATTTCTTTGGTTGTTGTAGGTTTTACAAATTCGTCTTTTGAGAAAACGATTGGGTCTTTTTTACGCTGCGGAATTTCTACAGATACGATCTCTTTATCTAAACGACCATTTTCTTGTGCTTTGGTAGCTTTCATCTGACTCCAATAGGCAAATGCATCTTGATCTTCTCTAGAAATATTGTACTTCTCTACTAAGTTTTCTGCTGTATTTCCCATTCCGTCTGTTCCATACATTTCGTGCATTTTTGGATTGATAAATCTCCAACCAAAACTTGAATCATACATTTTCGAATCGTTTCCGAAAGCACTTGATGGTTTAGCAATTACGTATGGGCCTCTTGTCATATTCTCTACTCCTCCTGAGATGAATACATCTCCATCTCCTGATTTGATAGCTCTATTTGCCTGAATAATCGCAGACAATCCTGAACTACATAGCCTGTTCACAGTCTCTCCCGGTACCGTAAATGGTAATCCTGCTAATAGTAGAGACATTCTTGCTACGTTTCTGTTATCTTCTCCTGCTTGGTTGGCACATCCCATGATTACATCGTCGTAAGCGTCTTTTGGAATGTTTGCATTGCGTTCTACCAACTCTTTGATAACTATGGCTCCTAAATCATCTGTACGAACAGCTGATAAGGTTCCTTTATAATTTCCTATTGGTGTGCGAACACCGTCTATGATATATGCTTCCATATGAATTTTAAATGTTGAATATTGAATGTTAAAGTGAATTAAATTCAGCTTCTCTATTCTATGTTCAAAACTCTATTTCGTTTTATTATTATTTTCTTTTTTTTGAACCTAACTTCATCATTCTTCATGCTCTTGTTCTTTTATTTATTATTCTATTCTTCCCAATCTTTTTGGGTTCTGTATACAACGCCCTTGAACAAAGCAACCAGCTCGTCGCCTCTTCTAACTTCAACTACGTTGAACCCTAATTTGTTATTTACTTTTTCTATGACACATTCAGCAATCAATTCATCACCTTCTTCTAAGGCTTCTATGTGATTGATGGATGTTTCTATAGATACAGCATACTTTCCATGTGTATTGGAGGTAAATCCAAAAGCGGTATCAGCTAGAGAATAGCTAATACCTCCATGGGCATAGTTCATGCTGTTCAACATTTCTTTTCGTATGGTCATAGCTAGTTTAACACGACCTATTTCACTTTCTAAAATTTGAATACCTAACCACTGACTATAGGCATCTTGACTTAACATTTTATATGGAATGTCTGCTCCGTTCATATTCTATGAGTCATTACGAGGAGTCTCGAAGTTTCGGGACAGCGAAGTAATCTCTTCATAAGATTCCTACGCTTTGCTCGGAATGACAGTTTAATTAAAAAATGTTTTTCCTTCTTTGTTCATCTTTCTTAATAGTGGACTACATCTGTAACGGTCTTCATGATATTCGTTATACAAGTTGTCCAGTTGGTCCACACACCAATCAATTCCTTTTTCATCTGCCCAAGCCAACAAACCTTTTGGATAATTTACCCCTTTGGTCATGGCATTGTCTATATCTTCTGCTGAAGCGATGTTTAAGAATAAAGCATCTGCTGCTTCATTGATTAACATTACTAATACACGATCGAAAATATATTTTGCCAGCTTCTGATCTTCTTTGGGTCTCGGTTTTTCTACTCCTTCACTATAGTCGTAATATCCTTTTCCTGATTTTCGTCCTAGATATCCTGCTTCTGACAAACGCTTTTGTGTAAATGAAGGTCTGTATCTTGGATCGAAATAAAATGCTGTAAATACGGTTTCTGTTACCGTGTAATTCACATCATTTCCAATAAAGTCCATCAACTCAAAAGGCCCCATTCTAAAACCTCCTAGTGTTTTTAAACTCCAATCAATAGTTGAGAAATCTGCTAGTCCTTCTTCGTAGATACGAAGTGATTCACCATAAAAAGGTCTTGCTACACGATTCACAATAAACCCTGGAGTATCTTTAGCTACTGCTACAACTTTCTTCCAATCTGCAATGGTAGCTACTGATATATCTAAGACTTCTTTTGAAGTTTGTACAGCAGGTATTACTTCTACCAATTTCATTAAAGGTGCCGGGTTGAAGAAATGAATTCCAATACAACGTTTCGGCTTTTGTAATGAAGAGGCTATGGAAGCAATAGATAGTGAAGATGTGTTAGAAGCTATGATACATGAATCTGACACATAACTTTCCAATTCTGAAAATACTTTTTGCTTGATCTCTAGGTTTTCGATGATCGCTTCAATGGTTAAATCGGCATCTGAAAGATCTTTTAAAGTATCTACATAACTAATGTTATTTTGAATACGAGTTTTCTCTGCTTCATCTATTCTTCCCTTTACAATCAGTCGAGATAAAATCTTCTCTAAACTCGCTTTGGCTTTTTCTAAAGCTGTTTGATTGGTATCGTATAGTTTTACCTTACATCCGGCTGTGGCTGCTACTTGAGCAATACCACTTCCCATGGTTCCTGAACCTATAATTCCTATATTCTTCATTTACGATTGTCGAATATCAAATATCGAATACTGAATGTTGAATATTGAAGTTTTATATATAGTAAACTTCATCATTCGTTATTATTTATTAGATATTCATCATTTTATTTATTCTTATTTTGCGATGTTCTAATACTAGAAACAAAAATCGCAATCAATTCATTGTTTTCTTTTACAAGTTTTTCTAGTTCTTGTTTATTTTTTATAGCATTGATTCCTTCTTGAATTTTCAGGTTGACCAATGTTTCTCTTAACTCTTTCAAACAGACTTTCATTTTATGTTGAAAATCCTTAGTTGATTCTGCACTTTGAGCTTCACCATAATTTAATGCAGAAGACGTTGATGATCGAATAATTTGTTTTACTAAATGTTCTGAAGCAAAACTCTTATTTGATTCTTTACAAAGAGTAATTATATCAATTGAAAATTGAATTAATCTTTCTTCTAAATCATATTTTTTACTCATCGTACTTTAGAATTCATTATTGTTTATTCGATATTGAAAATTCTTATTTTCCTTTGAAGTTTGGTTGACGTTTTTCTATAAAGGCAGCTACTCCTTCTGCATAATCTTCACTTTGTGCTGCTTGTATTTGATATTTTGATTCTAATGCCAATTGTGCATCTAAGTCATTGGTTAAAGAAGCATTGAATGTCTTTTTGATCAATCCTAAAGCCATGGTTGGCATTTTAGCTAGTTTGTTTGCCAACTTCTGAATGGTTTCTTCAAATTGATCTGCAGATACGTATTGATAGATCATTCCTAAACGTTCTGCTTCTTGAGCACTTACTTTATCTCCTAGCATTGCCAATGCTGATGCTTTTTGAAACCCAATGAGTCTAGGTAAGAAAAAAGTTCCTGCACTATCAGGAATTAATCCAATTTTACTAAAAGCTTGAATGAAGCTTGCATATTCATTAGCAATAACAATATCACAAGCCAAAGCAATGTTTGCTCCAGCTCCTGCAGCTACACCATTCACAGCTCCAATAATTGGTTTCTCTATCGTTCTAATGAGTTTGATAATTGGATTGTAATGTTCTTCTAAGATTTTTTTGAATCCAGGATTCAACTCAGGTGAAGTAACTTCTTTGAGGTCTTGTCCAGCACAAAAAGCTTTTCCGTTTCCGGTTAGCACAATAGCTCTTACCTCATTATTGGTTTGGCAATTTTCTAAAGTATCAATCAATCGTAATGCCATTTCACGATTAAAACTATTGAATACTTCAGGGCGATTGAGTGTTACAAACGCAATATTGTTTTCAATCTTTAGTTCTATTGAATTGTTGCTCATGCCTTATTTTCCTACTTCGTAGGTTTTAATTAAATTATATTTTCTCTATGCTCCTTTTGTAGGAACATCTAGTGCTACTTTAAGCATTTAAAGTAATCGAACGGTTCTTGACAAACTTCACATTTAAATAATGCCTTACATGCTGTTGAGCCAAACTGACTTACCATGTGTGTTTGATTTGAACCACAGTTGGTACACTTTACGATTCGCTTTCCTCCCAATAAAGCTTCTTTATCTGCTTCAGGGTCTAATGGTGGAGCTATACCGTATTTCTCCAAAGCTTTTCTTCCTTTTTCTGTAATCCAATCTGTAGTCCATGCCGGTGAAAGCACCAATTCTACAGAGGCTTCATATCCCGCTGAATTTAAAGCTTTAGTAATATCATCTCCTATCACATCCATTGCAGGGCAACCACTATAGGTTGGAGTGATCTTTACGAACACTTTTCCATTCTCAAGAGTAGCTGCACGTACAACTCCCATTTCCAAAATAGAAAGTACAGGAATTTCCGGATCGGATACCTGTTCTAAAATGGGAATCAATTCTTGATCTATATGTGATAGTTCTAGTACCATTATTTCTAATGTTGAATAATTAATATCGAATTCTGAATGATGAAGTTTTTGCTTATTCTACTTCTTTATTCAATATTCAATGTTTTGTATTCTTCATTTTTACCATTCCATATTAGGATAGGTACGTTGCATATATTGCAAATCTGCTAATAGGTATCCTAAGTGTTCTGTATGGATTCCTTGTTTGCCTCCTTTTTGAAACCATTTTGATTCTGGCACGTCTAAGGTTGCTTCTTTTAACAGTTCAGAAACCTGATTGTAATAGGCCTCTTTTATTTTTTCTGTATCTACACCAATTCCTTCAGAAATCATTTGCTTATCTGCTTCTGTTTGGTGAAAAAGCTCATCTGTATAACTCCATAATGCATTTACTGCATTTTGAGCTCTTTCATGACTTTCTTCTGTACCGTCTCCTAAACGCTTAAGCCAATCTGAAGAGAATCGTTCGTGATAGCTTGCTTCTTTGATTGCTTTTTTAGCGATAGCTGCTAATGTTTCGTCTTTACTCTGCTGCAATTCATTTAAGAACAATAAATGATAAGCATCAAAGAAAAATTGTCTTACAATCGTATACGCAAAATCGGTATTGGGTTGCTCTACTAAAAGTGTGTTTAGATATTCTCTTTCGCGACGCAAGAATGCGATTGAGTCTTCTGTTTTATCATCACCGGAAATCTTTGCTGCATATTGATAATAGCTTCTTACTTGTCCAAACAGATCCAAAGAAATATTCGTACAAGCAATGTCAGTCTCTAAGTTAGGACCGTGTCCACATAATTCACCTAAGCGCTGACCTAAGACCAAGCAGTTATCTGCAATTCCGAGAATGTATTTGTATAAATTTTCGTCTTTCATAAAAAATGAATTTGAACTCGACCTTGAATTCGAATTCTATATATTTCAACTAATATTTTTAATTCTTGTTACGATAATTCTAATTAATTGATCGTTTTCATCCTTTAATAATTTTAAATTGTCTTCAGGAATCAATTTTGCCTTTGTTTGAATATTCAAGTTTCTCAGAGATTCTCTTAATTCTTTTAGGCAAATTCTCAACTTATTAATCTTATCTTTATTAGTTCCTGCCCCTAATGCTTCTCCATAATTTAAAGCAGAAGAGCATGCTGATCTAATTAATTGTTTTGCAAGATATTCTCCTGCAAATGAACTTAGTTTTTTATCGAATAGTAAAATTACATCAGCAGCGTAATTTTCTAATCGCTCACTTAAATCATATTTCATAGCTATTTTGACTTCAAGTTAAAGCTCAATTTCAGGTTCAAGCTCTAACTTGTTTTACATGTGTTTTACTTCATCCGGTAAATCATAAAATGTCGGATGGCGATATACCTTATCTTGAGCAGGCTCAAATAATTCTCCATTATTCTCCGGATTGGATGCTGTGATGTGTTTAGATTCTACTACCCAAATACTCACTCCTTCACTCCTCCTTGTATAAACATCGCGTGCATTTTCTAAAGCCATTTCTGCATCGGCAGCATGTAAACTTCCAAAATGACGATGTTCTAATCCGTTTTTACTTCTTACGAAGATTTCCCAAAGTGGCCAATTCTTCTTCATGTTATACCGCTTTATTTAGTTTTTTATTTTCTTGCTTTTCTGCATAAGCCATAGCTGCATCTCTAACCCAAGTTCCTTTCTCCCAAGCTCCAACTCTTGCGCTCATACGTTCTTTATTACAAGGTCCGTGACCTTTTACTACTTGCCAAAACTCATCCCAGTTGATCTCACCAAAATCGTAATGACCTCTCTCTTCGTTCCATTTCAAATCTGCATCAGGAACTGTAATTCCTAAAATTTCTGCTTGTGGAATCGTTTGATCGATAAATTGTTGACGCAATTCATCATTTGTCTTACGTTTTAGTTTCCACTTCATGGATTGCGCTGTATGTACTGATACATCATCTGTAGGTCCAAACATCATTAAAGATGGCCACCACCAACGGTTTAATGCATCTTGTGCCATTTCTTTTTGCTCCGGTGTTCCCTGACATAGTTTTAACATGATTTCATACCCTTGTCTTTGGTGGAAGCTTTCTTCTTTACATACACGTACCATTGCTCTCGCATATGGTCCGAATGATGTATTACACAAAGGCACCTGATTGATGATTGCTGCACCATCTACCAACCAACCAATAGCTCCTATATCTGCCCAAGTCAATGTGGGATAATTAAAGATGCTTGAATACTTTGCTTTTCCTGAGTGTAATTGATCATACAATTCATCTCTAGAAATACCTAAAGTTTCGCAAGCAGAATACAAGTACAATCCATGTCCGGCTTCATCCTGTACCTTAGCCAACAACGCTACTTTACGACGTAAAGAAGGAGCTCTTGTAATCCAATTTCCTTCTGGCAACATTCCTACTATCTCTGAATGCGCATGCTGAGAAATTTGTCTAATATGTGTTTGACGATATTTCTCCGGCATCCAATCTTTTGGCTCAATCTTCTCATCACGTGCAATGCGCGCTTCGAATTCGGCCTCTAAACTTTTTATTTGCTCTTCACTCATCTTATTTTGAGTTTAAATTTTAGACATCAAAATCTACCACTACTTTTTCTGTGGTAGGTACTGCTTGACAGCTCAAGACAAAGTTTTGCGCTACCTCGTCTTCTTCAAGCGCGTAGTTGATCTTCATTTCAACATTTCCTTCAACAACTTTACATTTACAAGTACTGCATACGCCTCCTTTACAAGCGAAAGGCAGGTCGGCACCCGCTGCTAATGCTCCATCCAAAATGTTATCAAAATCATCATCCATAGTAAAATGGAATTCTTTTCCTCCATCTACTATAGTTACTTCAGTTCCTTCGGCTTTTTGCTCCAAAAGCTCTGCAATATGTTTATTTGAAGCTTCTGAATCTCCCGAAAAGAACAGTTCATAATGTATCTTACTTTTATCTAATCCTGCTGCTTCCAGCTCATCTCTGATCAAAAAGATCATTTCTTGTGGTCCACAAATAAAGCAATGTGCTGTATCTGGTACATCTATAAAAGTCTTAGTTAAGGTTTCTATTTTCTCTTTATCAAAACGTCCGTTCAAAAACGCAATATCTCTTTGTTCTTTGGTTAGAAAATAGAATACGTGAAAACGTTCAAAATAGATGTTCTTTAATTGCTCTATCTCTTCTTTAAAGATAATGGATTTCGTAGTACGATTTAAATAAAACAGCTTAAAGGTTGCATCCGGCTCAGACTCTAAATGAGTTTTTATGATCGAAAGCATTGGAGTGATACCACTACCTGCTGCAAATGCGATATAATTTTTTGGCGTAGTTGGGTCTACCTCTACAAAGAAATTACCGGACGGTTCCATGATTTCTATCTCATCTCCAATCTTTAGCTCATTATTGGCATAAGTAGAAAAGATTCCTCCCGGAATCTGTTTGATAGCTACTTTCCACTCTCTTTCAAGCGGGCTGGTACATAAGGAATAGGAACGACGGATGTCTTCTCCGTTGATTGTCTTCTTTACCGTAAGGTGTTGTCCTTGTTTAAATTTAAAGTTGTCGTGTAAATATTCAGGAATATCAAAAGAAACAGCAACTGTATCTTTAGTCTCCTTGTAAATATCTTTGATTTTTACTTGGTGAAAATCTGTCATTGTCAATAATTCATTCGAAACTAACAGTTGTTAGTTATATTGACAAATTTACAAAATTTATATCAATTATTTGCGAACTCCATGAATTAGTACCGAGCTTAGGCTTTGTGCAAGTTTTTCGGGGTTTAGATCTTCTTTTTTAGGAATCCATAAGTATAAGGATCGAAGTGTAGACAGAATAGAAAACAATATGGTGTCTGAATTCTCTTTGATAATATCTCCGGATTTGATCCCTTCTTTTATAATATCTCTAAAGTTGTCTTCGTACTTGTATCGTAACTCTAAATAATACTCTAATTGCTCTTCTAGATGCATCCAATCATTATTTAGCGAGGCCATTCCGTAGGTATTATTGGATGTTATTTCTACGTGTAGAGTAATGATCTCTTTTAATTTACTGATTGCATCGTTTTCTGAAGATCTAATGATTTCCATTCCTTTGGTGAATTCTTCTGCTATAGAAATGATGATCTCCTTTAAAATATCTTGCTTAGAACTAATATGGTTATATAAACTGGCTGCTTTGATCCCCATACCTGCCGCCAAATCTCTCATAGTAACCGCGCTATAGCCTTTCTCTTTAAAAAGTCGGGCAGCTGTTTGAATGATCTCTTGTTTTCGAGTTTCTGTTTTCATTGAGACCGAAGATAAGCTAAATATTTTGTTCGGAAATAGGCAATAAAAAAGCCGGATCATTTGATCCGGCCATCAACTAACATATGACTACCTATTTATTTAACAGGTCTCTTAAAAATATATCGTGTGATAAAAATTCCTTGTCCATCTTTTTCACCGGCATCACTTTCTACTGCACTGGTTACAAATACCAAATCCCATCCTTGAGATATCATATCGGTAAGTTTTGATGAAACTACAGCATCATTGGCTGCTATGTTTTGAAATCTGATTCCTCCAATATTGTAAAAGTTTAATAATTTGGTTTCATCAAAATTCTTTACACGGATCTTACTTCTTTTTGATTTGTTTCTTCCATTGTCCTCTTTGCTTCTGCTTGAAGTAAAGTCTTTATAATTTCGATCTTCATTAGCAGAGACCAATCTCGATCTTCCTAATCCGCTAGGAATGATAGATTCTACACTTGTAATGATCTTTACTTCGTACTTCTTGTGTTCTTTCTCTTGTGCTGAAGAGCTTGCTACTAAGGTTAATAGGAATAATCCTGTTAATACAATTGATTTCAAATTTTTCATGGTTGTAGTTTTAAAATTTATTACTTGGTTAAAATGTTATACGTTTCTAATTCTTCTTTTGTCATAAAATGCACATCTTCCGGTGGTGCTGAATGAATGGTAAAGAAATAAAAGTCTTCTGCTTGTTTTTGAGTAAATCCAACAGATTTATAATACTCTATATAAGGCTGATGATATTTATGGTCTTTAGGGAAATCTGTGGCTTTTTCGTTTTCTCCTGCCCAAGAATGCACACCAATTTTTGTGTTTTTCCCTATCGTTCTTTGGTGACCTGCTAAAAAGAGATCTGTACCTCCAGAAGCAATAAGTCCATTGTCTAATAAATGAATCTTGAATCCTTTATCATAGATATATTTTGCCAACTGTAAGTTTACCTCGTCATTGATAGATCCTTCACAATTAACAATGTGTAATGTTTTTATACTAGGGTTACTTTCTGCTACTTTCTTGAATTGTTTTAGTGCAGAAGAATTGATTACTCCATCTAAAACGATTGCTTTTTTATCTTTAGAAACCTTAAAGATGGTTAGCTTTTCCAATTGTTGCAGTTCATGTGGTAATGAATTACACCCAACCATCATTATGGATAGTATACCTGCAAAAAGAATGATAATCTTTGTTTTCATCTTCTTTGTTTTTATATGTTACTTTTCTACTTTCTTATAATTCAACACCAAGGTTTCTCCTTCGTCTGTGAATTCTAAACTCATTGTTTTTCCCTTGAAGGAGACAAGTTTGAATAAGGTATCGGGAGATCCTTCAACGGAGATCACAATTGTTTTTTTATCATCAGAAAATTTCCAATTTCCTTTGTCTGTTTCATCTCCAAATAGGCTTACAAATTCACCTTTTGCTTTGTATACTTGATATACTTGGTCTGTGCCGAATGCCAGAGATGTTTCTACCTTTTGTCCTTGCGCATCGATAAACTCTAACTTCCACTTTCCTATTAGTGTTTTCTCTGAAACTTCCTGAGCCTGAATTCCGCTGTGAACTCCTAACAGAATGGCTGCGATTAAGATTACTTTTCTCATATTATTATGGTTTTTAGTTTGCTAAATTCTTTTCTAAAAAAACCTCAGTTCCTATTGATAATAATAGTTACTGAGGTATCTTGTAAAACAAAAAATCAAAAACTTTACTTTCTCAATTTCTTCCTCAGGTTAGAAAGTAAAATTGTTATTTGTTGGTACGACGCGAAAGTAGACGGAATATAACGTTGGAAAATGGGGTTTTAAGTTCTGATTTCAGGATTCAGAACTATTTTGAGTCAAAATTTGCTTTCTGAGCTCTAATGGAGTGCAATTTTTTTCTTTTTTGAAGGCATTGTAAAAAGCACTTTTAGATTTAAATCCTGCTTCTAGTCCAATTCCTTCAACCGAAAAACCATCATAATTTTTATCTTTTAAGTAAGAAACGGCTTCCTCTATACGCAAGGAATTGATATATACATTAAAGTTTACTCCTTTCACAAGGTTTATGGCTCTTGACACTTTTTTAGAGGATACTTTTACTCCATTAGACACATCTACAATGGTTAGATCTTTTTGTCGGAATGATTTATTCTCTTTAAAGTAGGCTTCTAAATTCTGAACAATCTCATTCATTTCTTCTAAGTCCTGAGGTTCTGCCTTAGTTTCTTCTTTCTGAGTATCATTTTCTAAAGTATCCATCATTACTAAAGGAACAACATTCTTTTGCTGGAATCCTTTATAGATTACCCAATACATCAAGATTAAATCAATAAGAGATATTAAGAGGTCTACATAAGGAGATTCAAACCCTATCATTAAAAATGAAAACCCTAAATAAGCAAGCAAAGCTATTGCATACTGCTTTACCCAAAACAATTGTAGTCCGGAAACAGATGCATATTGGTCTTCTACCAGTTTCAAATGTTTTCTTGCAAATCGTATGATTTTAATAGCCACATACACATTAAACCCAATTCCTATTAAAAAGTACAATGCGAAAAATAGCGTTTCCAAGTAATTTACATTGAAAATAAAAAGGGTAAAAAGAACTATAAATTCTATGATTCCCGGTGTTAATATCCAGTAATTCTGTTTAGTGTCTTTTAAAATAGATACCTGTCTGGCATACATATAAAATAGCGGAAGTGCCAAAAAGATAAAAATAGTAGGAAGAAGTTCGTAATTAAAAGGTATCGGAGTGACAAAGATCTCCTCTATAAGGTCTTTACAACCATCAAAGCTAAAGGTTAATAAAAATAAGCCTAAGAAAATTGTAGATTTATTCTTTTTACTAAAGAACAGAAAGATAAGCCCAAAAACAAAGCTTTGGGTAAAGATGGTAATATCTACAAGGTTGATTAGTTTTTCTACATCCAGCACGAACTCCAGAAATTAATATTTCAGTAAAATTAAAATTATTTCACATTAATTATAAAAAAACCGAATCGTTTGATTCGGTTTATTTTTTAGTTAAGCTTCTATAGATGGTTTCACGAATAACTTCTTCATTGATCCATCCACTAAAAGACTTGTATTCTTTGGTAATCTCACTATTCTTTTTCACTTCTTCTAATGATCTTCCTTTATCAATTTCTGCTTTTACTCGATCTCTTAAAGTAGTTAGCATCTTTAAATAGGCTTCTAAATCTTTCTTAGAAGAAACATTTCCATGTCCCGGAACTACCTTGGTTTCATTATCGGAAAGCATGATCATTTTTTTGATCCCATCTATATATCCATCGATACTTCCTCCGGAAGAAAGATCTATATAAGGAAACTTTCCTTGAAAGAAACTATCTCCTGTATGCAATACATTATTATTGCTAAAGTATACCAAAGCATCTCCATCTGTATGGGCACTGTGAATATGGGTAGCCATTACATCATCTCCATTGATATGAAAAACCACATCTTTATCAAAAGTAATAACAGGCAACGCTACTTTAGGTGAAGCCGGTACTGTTCTTCCTCTTCTCACAGATTCAGTAGACATTCTTTTTCTCACATTGTTATGCGCAACTATCAAAGCTCCTTCTTTTCCCATGTTTTCGTTTCCTCCAGTATGATCGCCATGCCAATGCGTATTTACCAAATAGTCTACTTTCTTTGGTGTTATTTTTTTAATTGCTTCTAAGATCTTAGGCGTTAATGGTGCAAACTGATCGTCAATCATAAAAACTGCATCTTCTCCTACAAATAATCCAATGTTTCCTCCTCTACCTTTCAGAACATAGAATTGATCGGTTACTTTTTCTGCTTCTATTTTAACCTGATCCCATTGTGCTATCAATAAGTTGGTGCTTAAAAGAAATACAAAGGTTAGTACTAGTTTCAACTTTGTCATTTTGTGTGAAATTTGAGTTCTTAATTGGTTTGTTAAACAATATACAAACAATATCTTTGAAGAAAATTTGTATACATGAATATTCACATAGAGTCGATACAACCTACTGATATCTTACAAGTCATTCCGTTAATTCGGAAAATAAATCATAAAACACCGCTGGATTTGCTTGAAAGCAGGATGAAAGAAATGATTGAATTGCCACATTACGAGTGTATCGGAATGTATTTGGATGGAAAATTGATCGGAATTTCCGGATTATGGTACTCTACAAGGCATTATATTGGAAAAACTGTTGAGCCGGATCATGTGGTGATTGATGAGAACTATCGCAATCAAGGACTGGGTAAAAAATTCTTTGATTGGATTCATGATTACACACAAAGTAAAGGTTGTGAGGCAATTGAGTTGAACACGTATGTAGAAAATAGAAAGTCTCATAAATTCTATTACAATGAAGGTTACGAAATCTTTGGATTTCATATGCTGAAAGTGATGAGAGAAGACAAAAAATTCTATTGATTTTTGAATTTTATTGTTGTCAAAATCAAAAATGATTTTATATTTGTACCCGCTTTAGCAATAAAGCGTCTCTACCAAGCGGGAGTAGCTCAGTTGGTAGAGCGTCAGCCTTCCAAGCTGAATGTCGCCGGTTCGAACCCGGTCTCCCGCTCAAAAGCTTCGTTTTTAAAACGGAGCTTTTTTATTTCCCCTCGATTTTACAACCGAACTCCCAGATAAAAGCCCACTTTTCTTTCATATCGCTGCGGATAAAAAGTAACTCCTTCTATCTTTTTAAATGGGTTCCATTTGATAATTGGGTCTAACCAATAGACTATTTTGGTGATTAGCATTCCTAATCCGGCACTTACAATTACGTCACTTGCAAAATGTGCATTGTTCATTACACGTAATCCTCCGGTTACACCTGCAAAAAAATAGCCACTGTAAGATAACCACGGTGAGCTATCTTTAAACTCATTGTATAACACTTCTGCATTCATAAATGCAAATGAGGTATGACCGGAAGGAAAAGAAAAGTTGTCAAAACCGTCTGGCCTGGGTTTTCTCACCCACCCTTTCAACTTAAACGTTAAAAGATCTGTCAAATACCAAGCAATAACCCAATTCTTAGCTTGATCAAACCAATGGTTTTTTGCTTTTATTCCTAAAGCATCAGCTAACAACAATTCTCCTAAAGGAACATATCTTGTATAGTTATCTAATTGAGAATTAAACCGATTTCCAACTAGATTTCTAACATCTCTTTGCAAGTTCTTCTCAAACTGACTCGTACTTATCAAAGATCCAAAAGTAATTAATGAAAGAGGAATAATATTCTCTTGTAGGAATGTCTTGTCTTTTTTAATTACTCTTAGAGAATCTTTCTGACCGTAAGAACAGTTTATGCTAACTGCAATAACAATTACTACCAGAAAGAATGATCTCATCATAATTTTAGATATTTAGTTTTTTTCCTAAAAACAAGAGTAGTAAGATTGGGATCGATAAAATGATTACCATTGTTTGATTGATCAAAAATATCTGTGGAAAGATCAATAAGGTTAAGATAAATCCTCCAATAGCGCCTCCTAAGTGTGCTGAATGTCCAATATTTCCTAGCTGCTTTTTCATTCCATACATAGTGTATAGCAAATAGGCAACTCCAAAAATATAGCCGGGTATCGGAATAATAGGTATGAAAATCAATTTCAATTCCATTTCCGGATACAGCATGATACAAGAATACACAATTCCGGAAACAGCTCCGGAAGCTCCAATAGCACTGTAATAAGGTTCTTTTTTATGATAGTACAGAGAGTACAAACTTCCTGCCAGTAAGCTTCCGAAATAGATCAGTAAAAAAGGAAGGTTTCCTAATTGTTTGGCTACAATATCTCCAAAGAGATATAAAGCGTACATATTAAATCCTAAATGAATCCAATCTGCGTGTAAAAAGCCTGAGCTAACCATTCGAACTCTTTCACCATTTAAGATACGTGTTACTTGAAATTTGAACTTCTCGAAAAAGGAATAATCACTAAAACCTTTGATCGAAACCAGTACAGTAACTATGATCAACAATAAGACTATGGGGTTTGTATTTTCTAGCATATCACAAACATAACGAAAAGAGAAGACTCTTCATATGCGGTTACGAATATTAATACGATATTTGTCCGAACAAAAAGATGTCTATGCAAGTTGTAGGTTTTGCACTTATTTATCCTTTGATCTGGATTCTTTCCAGAATGCCTATGTGGTTTTTACACATTGTTTCTGATCTCTTCTTCTTACTGAATTACCATGTAATCAAATACAGAAAGAAGGTTGTTTTAGACAACTTAAAGTTGGCCTTCCCTGAGAAAGATGAAAAGGAGTTGGAAAAGATCCGAAGGAAGTTCTTTAAACATCTTATTGATTTCTTTATCGAGAGCATCAAAACATTTGCTATCTCTGAAAAAGAGATTCGCAAAAGAATGAAGTATACAAATATTGAAGTGCTTGAGGAAGTTGTAAAGAATGGAAAAAATGTTGCTTTGGTAGGACCTCATCAAGCAAATTGGGAATGGTTGATTGGGTTGCCATTACATCTAGACGGAATTCAATGTCACGCAGCATATACGCGTATCAAGAACCCTTACTTTGAACGAATTATAAAAACATCTCGTTCCAAATTTGGCGGTGTTATGTACAGAACTACAGATACCATTAAGAACATATACAGGAACTATAAAGAAAATACTCAGAGCTTGTACTGCCTTTTAAGTGATCAATCTCCGCAAGTACAGAAAACTCACTATTGGTCAGAATTTATGGGGGTTAAAGTCCCTATTCATACAGGGGCTGAAATGCTTTCAAAGAAATACGACATGGCTTATGTAGTATGGTCTACAAGACAAGTTAAAAGAGGGTATTATGAAATCTCATTTGAGTTGATCACCGAAGAACCAAAGCAATTTAAAGACTACGAACTTACCGATCGTTTCTTAGAGATCACTGAGAAAAACATTCGCAAGTATCCTGAAATGTATTTATGGTCTCACAAGCGTTTTAAGCACAGAGATAAAGTTCCAAAAGAGTGGCAATAAGCTTATACTTTAAACCAGTCTGCTACCAGCTTCTGCTCTACCGGTGCTATAGAAGTATGCACATAATCGTTCTTACTTAGATCATATCTGTAATCCTTACTCCACTCATCAATATTAGCACATAGTTCTTTTAGAGCATTGCAGATAAAATCCAATTCCTCATCAGTAGTTGTTGGGTGAATTGATAAACGAATCCATCCCGGTTTTTCTGTAGAGCATCCTTCTTGGATCTGATCTTTGATACTATAGGAAGTTTCTTGATCTACATTCAATAAGAAGTGCCCATAGGTTCCTGCACATGAACAACCTCCTCTGGTTTGAATTCCATAGCGATCATTCAACAACTTTACAACTAAGTTAAAATGAACATTCTCTAAATAAAATGAGAAGATACTTAAGCGTTCTTTATGCCTAGGAGCCAATATATGTACGTTAGGGATTGATTCTAATGTTTCAAACATTTTCACATTCATCTCATCTTCCCTTTTCTTGATCATATCTGTACCCATCTGTTCTTTTAACTGAATAGATAGTGCAATCTTAATGGTTTGCAAGAAAGCCGGAGTTCCTCCGTCTTCTCTTGTTTCTACATCATCAAAATAATCATGATCACCCCAAGGATTCGTGTAACTTACTGTACCTCCTCCCGGATTGTCCGGCACTACATTCTTGTACAGTTTCTTATTGAAGATCAATACTCCGGAACTTCCCGGTCCTCCTAAGAATTTATGCGGTGACATAAAAATAGCATCCAAATAAGCATCTGAATCTTCCGGATGCATATCAATATCTACATAAGGTCCTGAACAGGCAAAATCAACAAAACAAAGTCCGTTGTATTTATGGATCAGTTTGGCAATTTCGTGATACTGTGTTTTGATCCCTGTTACATTAGAACAAGAGGTAACAGAAGCAATCTTTAATTTTCTATGTTGATGTTTTTGAATGCACTCTTCAAACTTATGCATACAAACCAACCCTGCATCGTTACATGGTACAACTTCTACATCAGCAATGGTTTCTAACCAAGATGTTTGATTGGAATGATGCTCCATATGAGAAACAAAAACAATAGGTCTGATATCTTCAGGTATGCTTGTATGATCTTTTAGATTCTCAGAAACTTTTAGTCCTAAAATTCTTTGAAATTTATTAACTACTCCGGTCATTCCCGAACCTTCTGTAATCAGTACATCATTTTCGTTTGCATTGACATGTCTCTTGATGATATTTCTTGCTTCATGATAAGCCAATGTCATGGCTGCTCCTGAAGTAGACGTTTCTGTGTGCGTATTAGCTACAAAAGGTCCAAATTCATTCATCAATTTTTCTTCAATAGGACGATACAATCTTCCACTGGCAGTCCAGTCTGTATAGATTAAATTCTGTAGTCCGTATGGGGAATGAAAAGTTTGATCGATTCCTATGATCTGATCTCTAAACGGTTTAAAATATTGTTCTAATGAAGAAGACATAACTATGCTATAATTTCTTTGATCTCATTAATAATTCTTTCTGCTAATGCGTCAGCATTTTCTTGCGAATCACTTTCGGTATAAATTCGAATAATAGGTTCCGTATTTGACTTGCGTAAATGTACCCATTCTTTTTCAAAATCTATCTTTACACCATCAATTGTATTGATATCTTCATTGGCATATTTATCAGCCATATTTTCCAAGATACTATCTACATTGATCTGTGGTGTTAATTGAATTTTATTCTTACTCATAAAATAGCTAGGGTAACTTACCCTTAACTCTTTACAAGAAATCTTTTTATGTGCTAAATGTGATAAGAACAAAGCAACCCCTACCAAACTATCTCTACCATAATGAGAAGCAGGGTAAATAATTCCGCCATTACCTTCACCACCAATAACAGTGTTGGTATCTTTCATCATTTGTACCACATTTACTTCACCTACTGCACTGGCTGTATAAGTTCCTCCGTGCTTTTGAGTCACATCTCTTAATGCTCTGGATGATGATAAGTTAGATACTGTATTTCCTCCATTCATTTTTCCTAACACATAATCTGCACAGGCTACCAATGTGTATTCTTCTCCAAACATAGAACCATCTTCACAAATCAAAGCTAAACGATCTACATCTGGATCTACTACAATTCCAAAATCTGCTTTTTCTTTTACAACCAATTCTGAAATATCTGTCAAGTGTTCTTTTAAAGGCTCTGGATTATGTGGAAAATGACCATTAGGCTCGCAATACAATTCTACACATTCTACATTCAACTCTTTTAGTAATGCAGGAATTGCAATTCCTCCTGTTGAGTTTACCCCATCTACCACTACTTTAAAACCAGCATTTTTGATAGCTTCAACATCAACCAACTCAAGATTTAATACTTCTTGAATGTGTTTCTTGATGTACCCCGGTTTTTTACTATAAGTACCTAAGTCGTCTACTTCTGAAAAATCGTATGCATCATCTGCTGCTATAGCAAGTATTTCTTCACCGTCTTTTCCGTTTAAGAATTCTCCTTTCTCATTCAATAACTTCAAGGCATTCCATTGTTTTGGGTTATGGCTTGCTGTTAAGATGATTCCTCCTTCAGCTTTTTCTAAAGGAACAGCTACTTCTACGGTTGGAGTTGTAGACAATCCTAAATCAACAACATCAATTCCTAAACCAACCAAAGTATTCGCCACTAAGCTACTGATCATCTTTCCTGAAATTCTGGCGTCTCTTCCTAAAACTACGGTAATTTGATCTTTATTTGCATGTCTTTTCTTGATAAATGTCCCGTAAGCTGAAGCAAACTTTACAGCATCTAACGGGGTTAAATTATCTCCTACATTTCCGCCAATGGTGCCGCGAATTCCTGATATCGATTTAATTAATGTCATTTCTTATTTTTTGAGCTCAACAAAGATAATTTTTTTCCAAAGAATTCATTTTCTTAATTCGAAATAATCAGCTAGATAATCAACACTTTTTTAACATTTGCCGGGTTTGTTTTTTCTTACCTTTAGAAGGTTAATCAAACTTTAAATCATGCTTTATAAAAATTTAAAAAGCTTATCTATTGATAAGTTTTTATTTTCTTTTAGTTTCTTACTGTTTTTGAGCGCTTTAAGCGTACAAGCACAAGAAACACGTTTATTAAGACAACCTGATATTAACTCTAATCATGTTGTTTTTGCTTATGGTGGCGATATCTGGATCAATTCCTTAGGAAGCAATTCTGCCAAAAGAATTACCAGTACCCCTGCAGTAGAATCTAATCCCTATTTATCACCAGATGGAAAGTGGATCGCATTCTCATCAAACAGATCAGGAACAAACTCTGTTTATATTGTTTCTATTGATGGTGGAGAGTCAAAGCGATTGACTTGGCATCCAAATGGATCTAGCGTTAGGGGTTGGACAAAAGATGGGAAATCTGTCTTGTATGCTAGTTCTAGAGAAACTGCACCAAGACCTTACAACAGATTATGGACAATTCCTGTTAAAGGAGGAGCTCCTAGTCTATTGTCTGCTCAATGGGGATATGATGGATCTTTATCTCCTAACGGAAAACAAATTGCCATCGATAAAATGAGTCGTTGGGATAGTGAGTGGAGAGCTTATAGAGGTGGTCAAAATACACCTTTAATCATTCTAGATCTTAAAACATCAAAAGAAACGCTTCTACCTCATAAGAATACAACAGACGTTCAACCTTTATGGTTAGGAGATGATATCTATTTCTTATCTGACAGAGATTTGGTCATGAACATTTGGAAGTACAATACCAAGAGTAAGAGTTTAACTCAAGTTACAAAATTCAAAGGTTCTGATATCAAATGGTTATCGGGAGATCAGAATACACTGGCTTACGAAAGAGATGGATACATTTATACTTATGATATCAGTTCAAAAAAGTCAAAGAAATTAAAGATTACAGTTGTAGGAGATTTTCCTTGGACAGAAACAAAATGGCAGAATGTCTCTAGATCTGCAAGATCTGCTTCATTATCTCCTAATGGGAAAAGAGCTATTATGGAATCTCGTGGAGAAATCTTTACAATTCCTGTAAAAAACGGAGATGCCAGAAATATTACTCAAAGCTCTGGAACAGCAGACCGTGCTCCTATTTGGTCTCCTAAAGGTGATCAAATTGCTTGGTTCTCTGATAAAGGAAGAAAAGGATATGCACTATACCTTTCTAATCAAGACGGTACATCTGAGCATACAAAAATTTCTATCGGTGAATCTAAAATGGCTTGGAATCCAACTTGGTCTCCAGATGGAAAATACATTGCTTTTGTAGACGATGATGTTCGACTTCGTGTAGTAAACTTAGAAACAAAAAAGATTCAAACAATAGATACGGGAGGAAACAATTTGGAGCGTTCTAGAATTGGTTTGAATTGGTCTCCTGATTCTAATTGGATTGCGTATGAGAAATCTGCTCAGAATAACTTTAGACAGATTTATGTATGGTCGCTAAAATCTAATACTACCAGAGCGATTACTGATCCTTTTGCTGATTCTTTTTCTCCTGTATGGGATTTAGACAAAAAGCACTTATACTTCTTGGCTAGTACCAATGTGGCACTAGGTTCTGGTTGGGCAAATACAAGTGCAATGACCGCAGATCCTAGTTATGCTGCTTATGTGATGAACTTAGATAAAAAAGATGATTCTCCTTTTAAACCTAAAAGTGATGAAGAGGCTGTAAAAAAAGAGAAAGAGTCTAAGGGTAAAGGAAAAGGAGAAAAGAGTAAAGAGAAAGGAAGTAAGAAAAAAGACCCAAAGAAAAAAGAGGCTTCTAAAAAAGCCATGACCATTGATTTTGATGGTTTGGCGCGTAGAACTTTCCCTCTAGGAATTCGTTCCGGAAATTACAGGTATTTGGTTGCCGGGCCTAAAGGAAGTGTTTTCATTGCTGGAAGCGGACCTACCGGCCCTTCTATTCAAAAATATACATTGAGAGATCAAAAGGCAAAGCCTTTCTTATCGGGTACTAGTAGTATTACCATAACTTCAAACGGAAAGCACATGCTTGCGAGAGTTCGTGGTTCTTGGAAAGTAATCAATGCAGCCGGACCTAGTGGAAAGAGTGGGAAAACAATGTCAGTAAGCCTTCAAATGAAGTTGGATCGCCTTGCAGAATGGGAGCAGATGTTTGAAGAGGCATATAGGTATGAACGTGACTATTTCTATGATCCAAATATGCATGGTAGAGATTGGAAAGCTGTATACAAAAGATATGCTCCTTTGGTTCCATTCATAAAGCATAGATCAGACTTAAACTATGTATTAGACCAAGTTAATGGAGAGCTTTCTGTTGGACATAGTTTTGTAAGAGGCGGTGATTTCCCGAGTGTAGAAAGATCGCAAATAGGTATGCTAGGAGCAGACCTTAAGGCTGATAACAATCGTTGGAAAATACAAAGAATTTATACAACTGAAAGCTGGAACCCTGGTTTATCAGGACCTTTAGATGCTCCGGGATTGAATATAAAAAATGGAAACTACATTGTTGGAATCAATGGAAAAGAGATTACTACCAATGATAACATTTACGAGCATTTAGATGGAACTAGAGGTAAGCAAACTGTATTACATATTAATAGTGAGCCTAACTTTAAAGGTTCTTGGAAAGAAATAGTTGTACCTATACGTAGTGAAAATTCATTAAGACAACGTACTTGGGTAGAAGACAACCGAAGAATGGTTGACAAACTTTCTAATGGTAGATTAGGGTATGTATGGGTGCCTAATACCGGAGGACCTGGATATGTTTCTTTCAATCGTTATTATTTTGCACAGCAAGACAAAGAAGGCGCTGTAATTGATGAGCGTTTTAATGGTGGTGGTTTGTTAGATGATTATATGGTAGACCTAATGACTAGAAGCTTAAGAGCTGGTCTTACAAACGAGGTTCCTAATCCTACTCATATGCGTTTGCCTGCTGGAATTTTAGGACCTAAAGTTTTATTGATCAACGAACTTGCAGGTTCTGGAGGAGATTTCTTCCCTTGGGTATTCAGACAACAAAACGCAGGAAAGTTAATTGGAATGACAACCTGGGGAGGATTGGTAAAATCTTCTACACATTATAGATTGATTGATGGTGGTTCTTTAACAGCTCCTGACAATGCTGTTTTTGATCCTAATAAGAATGAATGGATTGGAGAAAACAAAGGAATTGCTCCGGACATTAAAGTAAGACAAGATGCTTTGTCTTTATCACAAGGAAAAGATCCTCAGCTAGAAAGAGCCGTAGCAGAATTATTAAAAATGCTACCAGCTAAAAAGAAAGTAACTCCTCCGCCGTTTTCTAAACCGGCGAAAGGAAATTAAAAACAAAAAGCCCTTGCAAATGCAAGGGCTTTTCTATTTCTTGAAAGGGTACAATTACTTGTTACCTTCTTCCATCTTTTTCTTTAAATCAGCTAATCCACCGATATCTCCAAGAGTAGTTTTTTCTACTTCAGCAGACTTCTTAGCAGCTGCCTTGATATTTTTCTTCTCTTGCTCTCTAAAGATTGCTGTGTGAGATACAACAACTCTTCTGTACTCTTTGCTAAATTCGATTACTTTGAATTGTGCAGTATCTCCTTTTGCAAATTTAGAACCATCTTCTTTTTCTAAATGACGTCCTGGAGCAAATCCTTCAACACCGTCAGCAAATGCTACAACAGCTCCTTTATCATTTTTCTCTTTGATTGTTCCTTCGTGAATAGAGTCGATTGTATACGTAGCTTCATGAGCATCCCAAGGGTTCTCTTGAGTTTGCTTATGACCTAAGTTTAATTTACGTCCTTCTACGTCTAATTCCAATACTTGAACTTCTAATGGATCTCCAACAGTTACGAAATCTGATGGGTGCTTGATCTTCTTAGTCCAAGAAAGGTCTGAGATGTATACTAATCCGTCAATTCCTTCTTCTAACTCAACAAATACTCCAAAGTTAGTGTAGTTTCTTACTGTACCTGTGTGTGTAGAACCTACTGGATATTTTGTAGTAATATCTGTCCAAGGATCTGGGTGTAATTGCTTAATACCTAAAGACATCTTACGCTCTTCTCTGTCTAATGTTAAGATCTGAGCTTCTACTTTGTCTCCTACTTGTACGAAATCTTGAGCAGAACGTAAGTGAGTAGACCAAGACATTTCAGAAACGTGAATCAATCCTTCAACACCTTCAGCAACTTCTACGAATGCACCGTAATCTGCAATTACAACTACTTCTCCTGTTACTTTATCTCCAACTTTTAATTCAGAATCTAAAGCATCCCATGGGTGAGCAGATAATTGTTTTAATCCTAATTGAATTCTAGACTTGCTATCATCAAAGTCTAAGATTACAACATTTAATTTTTGATCTAACTCAACTACTTCATTTGGATGGTTGATTCTAGACCAAGATAAGTCAGTGATGTGGATTAATCCATCAACACCTCCTAAGTCAACAAATACTCCATAAGAAGTTACGTTTTTCACAACTCCTTCTAATACTTGTCCTTTTTCTAATTGACCGATGATCTCTCTCTTTTGAACTTCGATATCAGCTTCAATTAATGCTTTGTGAGAGACTACAACATTCTTGAATTCGTGGTTGATCTTAACAACTTTGAATTCCATAGTTTTCTCTACATATTGATCGTAATCACGGATAGGCTTCACATCAATTTGAGATCCTGGTAAGAACGCTTCGATTCCGAAAACGTCTACGATCATACCACCTCTTGTTCTACACTTAACAAATCCGTTTACAACTTCACCTGTGTCGTGTGCATTGTTTACACGCTCCCAAGCTTTGATTACTCTCGCTTTCTTGTGAGATAATACTAATTGTCCAGTACTATCTTCTCTCTTGTCAACTAATACTTCTACTTTATCACCAACAGCTAAGTTAGGATTGTAACGGAATTCGTTTAAAGAGATAACTCCTTCAGATTTAGAGTTGATGTCGATAATAGCGTCTCTGTCAGTTAATCTTACAACTAACCCTTCAATTACATCACGCTCTTTTACGAAACCAACAGTTCCTTCTAAAGCTTTTTCAAACTCTTTTAATTTTGACTCATCAACAGCCTCAATACCTTCTTCGTATTTGTGCCAATCAAAGTTGCTTAAAAATTCTTCTGGAGATTGAGTTGCTACAGTTTCAGTAGCTACTTCTTTTGTTTCTGTAGCTTCAACTTGAGCTTCAGTGTTTTTTGTTTCTTCAGACATGCTGAAAATATTTTGTATCTTATTGCTATCCAGATTATTAACGATAATAACGCAAAGAGAAATTAAACTTGTTTCAAAAATTTCTAATCCTTTTTCTAATCTGTTCTCGTAAAAAGGAGTGCAAATGTACAAAATTCTATTGATTATTAAGCTTTTACGCCTTTTTAAATTGATTTTTCTTCTTCTTATCTTTGACTTTTCAAACAAAAACCCATGAAAGCATTCAAAATCATCTGTTTACTCTTTGTTATTAGTATTCTATCATCTTGTCAAACAGAACAAAAATCAACTCCTACATTCATTAAATCTCAATACGAAAGTCGACATAGTGCTCCATTTTCTGATGCAACAGAATATAAAGGGCTTTTATTCTTGACCGGGCAAATTGGTAAAGATCATAAAGCCGGAAAAATGGCTGAAGGTGGTATTCAAGCTGAAACAAGGCAAGTACTCATCAACATCAAAGATGTTTTAGAAGCCAACGGTTCTGATATGAATCATGTACTAAAGTGTACAGTCATCCTTTCAGATATCAACGATTTTGCGGCAATGAATGAAGTTTATCGCACTTTTTTCAAGGATAATAAGCCTGCAAGAACTACATTTGCAGCCGATTTAGTAGCTGGCGCCAAGATAGAAATCGAGGTGGTTGCTGTAAAGAAATAACATGAAGCAAGAAGTACAGGAATTAATAGATCAAGGTAAGATGCTTCCTTTGATGGAAGAATTTTACACCATCCAAGGAGAAGGTTTTCATACAGGAAAAGCTGCTTATTTTATTCGTGTGGGAGGATGTGATGTAGGATGTCATTGGTGTGATGTAAAGGAAAGTTGGAACGCAGAACTGCACCCTCCTACCTTAGCTGATGAAATTGTAAGCAATGCAAAAAAATACTCCGACACAGTAGTTATAACTGGTGGAGAACCTTTGATGTGGTCTATGGATTACCTTACAAAAACACTTCAATCACAAGGTGTAAAAACACATATCGAAACATCAGGAGCTTATCAGTTTTCAGGTACATGGGATTGGTTTTGCCTATCTCCTAAAAAAACAAAACTTCCTTTAGATGAAGTTTATGAACAAGCAGATGAATTAAAAATGATCATTCATAATAAGAATGATTTCAAATTTGCCGAAGAACAAGCTTCTAAAGTTGGAAAAGATTGTGTGCTTTTTTTACAACCTGAATGGAGTAAAAAAGAAAAAATGACTCCTATGATCGTTGATTATGTAATGGACAATCCTAAGTGGAAAGTTTCATTACAAACTCATAAATACCTAAATATCCCTTAGCTTTTCGTTCGCTAATTTCAATACCTTTTCAAACTGTTCTTCCTTTGTAAGATCTGAATTGTCTATTTCTATAGCATCATCAGCTTTTACTAATGGAGAGTCGTCTCTTGTTGTATCTATTCTATCTCGTTCAACTACGTTCTCTAAAACAGCTTCATAAGTAACAGCATCTCCTTTTTCTATAAGCTCGTCATAACGTCTTTTTCCTCTGGTTTCTGCTGACGAAGTCATAAATAACTTCAATTCTGCATCTTTAAAAACTACGGTTCCAATGTCTCTTCCATCCATTACTACCCCTTTGTTTTTACCAATCTCTTTTTGAATGGCAACCAGTTTTTTTCTTACTTCAGAGATAGCCGCAATCTTACTAACGAGATTCGAAACTTCTAAGGTTCTGATTTCTTTTTCCACATTTACATCGTTCAGATACATTTCTGCAAAGCCTAATGCTTCATTGAATTGAAAATGTAACGTTGCTTTATCTAAATTTTCTAAAAGAGAGTTCTTGTTCAGATGGTTTTCACTTACAAAATTCTCATTCATAGCAAAAAGCGTCATTGCTCTGTACATAGCACCACTATCTACATACACATATCCTAACTCTTTGGCTAATTGTTTTGCAATAGTACTTTTACCTGTTGATGAAAAACCGTCAATAGCAATCGTAATTTTTTTACTCATTATCTCCTCTTATCTAAATCTATTTGTAAACTAAATGTACTTGTATTTGTAGCTGCATGATACCTTGAAAAAGCATAATTAAACCTTAGTTTGTTCATCTTAATTCCAAAACCAAAAGAAATTCCACTAAAGGATCTGGCATTTTGGAGTTTCAATTCGCTAGCTCTTCTAAAATTATATCCAGCCCTCAAATTTATGGCACTTTCCGGAAATAACTCTGCTCCTATCACAAAATGTCTGATGGCATTTTTAAAGAACGAAATTTTTTCCTCTGTAACATTTCCTTCAAGATCCACCGTTTGATTGGACGGGTTTGGAACTGCTAAATTCCACTGTTGTAAATTATCTAAAGTGATGTGCCATTTTAAAGGCACATATTTTAATCGATACGATGCTCCGATGGCTACCTTCAATGGCAATCGTTCGTTGGTTCCGTCAAAAGATTGAATTTGCGCTCCCATATTCCTAGCAACTATCGTAAAAGAATAGGGTTTGTAAGGGCTATAGTATAAAATTCCTACATCTGCTGCAATTCCATTAGATGTGAAGTTACTAATTGTTGAATTGATCAACTTCATGTTGAATCCCATGTAGATGTTTGTCCATGGAAGGTTGAAAGCATACCCTACTGAAATTGCTATATCACTTGCTTTGAATGTCCCAGTTTCATTTCCATTCTCATCAGCTTCTATCAATGTACCGTAATTAAGGTATTTAATGCTTCCATGAATAGTTCCAAATCGCCTATTAATTACGTGAGCATAAGATGCAGAACCAATATTAATGTCAGCTAAATAACTGGTATAATTTACAGAAAGTTGCTTGTCTAATTCAGCGTTGATCACTGAAGGATTCCAAATAGGTTGATTTACGTCATCTATCAAAGTAAGAACTTCTCCTCCCAATGCCACTTGTCTTGAAGAAGATGTCAAATTCAAGAATTGAAAGACACTTTCACCGCCAACTTGCGCATAAACTGTGTTAGAAAAGATGATCAATAAAAGGCCTATTCGTAGTATTTTCATAAATCCAGACAAAGAACGGGGAAATATAAATTATAACGAATAATTTTTCTAATATTTTATACAGTGTAAAAGAAACTATAAGATATAGTTATCTAAGTCTTTAAACTCAACAGAAAATAATTGTAGTCCGGAACCCGGAGCAATGTTGTGTAAAACTTTACGTTCTTCTGTTTCTTTCAAAGATTCTTCAATATCATGCAGATCAATATTTCCCTTCCCTACTTCAATAAGTGCACCCATCATCAATCTTATTTGATACCTTAAAAAACCTTTACCTCTTACCTTCAAAAAATAGCTTTTGTTCGGAAAAAAATCAGCTTTTAATGTCGTATTTTCAAGTATTTCACAACTGTCTATAGTTCTTACCAGTTTTGTCTCTTTGGTTGGTTTTGTGCAATAAGAGCCTAAATAATGTGTTCCTTCAAACAATTTAGCTGCTCTTTTCATTTGATCAATATCCAAATTAGAATACCCAGTCATGAGAGGAGCACAAAAAGGATGGTTCTTCCCTTCATTAGAGAAATAGTAATGGTATTCTTTTACTTTTTCATGCTGAATAATATTAAAAGAAGCATCTATAATCTCCTGTACTTTAAGTAGTTCTATATCAGATGGCGAATTTTGATTGAAAGAGTCTATAAAAGACGGAATATCTATCTGTTCATCTATAAAAAGTTGAGCTGGATAATTTGATGAAGACACTTTAGCATCTGTTCTACCAACTCCGATGGTTTTAAATCTAATATCTCCTAAGACAAACTTTAGTGTTTTGTCTAATACAAAATGAACAGTTTTCAATTTAGGCTGTTTTTGCCATCCATGAAATCTAAATCCAATAAAACGAAGATGAATAAGGTAGCTTTTTTGGTAGTTCATAGCGCGAAGTACGTTAAAATTGGGCAATAAAAAAACCTCAGTTATTGCTAACTGAGGTTTTTTAAAAAGAAAGGCAGCGACCTACTCTCCCACAAA
>NZ_JBHULH010000008.1:0-308821 GCF_042684245.1 Pseudotenacibaculum haliotis | reverse complement strand
TCAATGAACTCCCCGCCGAAACGGACGGCAAAGATAGTACAACATCTAGCTTCTAAACAAACTTTTTGGTGATTTTTTTTAAAGAAATTTCTAAACTACTAGTAGTCTTGCAATTAGTTTCGCTTTTTCTTTCTTTTCTTCTTTTTCTTCTTCTTAGCAAACATTTTCTTGTACTCCTCTACATCTATATTTCCTTTTCTTTCAGCCGCAATTTTAGGGAAATCAAAATCTAACTTTGATCCTTGGGGATCTAAGTTTTCATCAATAAATGCTCTTTGCAGTACATCTTCTATTAAATAATCTTCATTTACAGATTCAGGATGATACTCACTTTTTAGAGAAAGCTTAAATAGATTTGCTGTTGTGTTATACCAAAAGGCTTTCCAACCGCTTCTTAATTCCTTGATATTTTCAAAAGCAGTCCTTCCTGTTTGTCGATGAATTAACTTAATAAGGATACGGCCTTCTGTTTTCGTCATCTTTTTAAGCTGATCTGTAAACTCTCCTTCCAGATATTTTTGAGCTCTCCTTGTATATTTCCTTCTTTTACTCTTCTTCTTTAATCTACCTAATCTAGCATTTAATGAATCTAATCTAACAGAAGCTAATCTTGCATAAGGATATGCTTTGTATACTTTACTTCTAAACCAATAATAATAACGAGCATCCATAGATGATTTAAATTTTAATCTTGGAAGTATGGAAACTTCTTCAAGATTGATCATTAATGTATCTCCGTTTTTAATTAATATATAGTCTTCGAGGTTTAAAGGTGGTGCATCTTTCTTCTGTGCACCTATATGTATAGACACACAAAAAAACACCATTATATATATAAGCTTCCTCAATTCAGATTTATTTGATGTAAAGATATTACTATTCAAAGAATCAAAACCATCACAGGTTCAGAAATAATCTTAACAAAAAACTAAAGTTTGTAATAGTTTCGATTTTATTTTAACGATCTCAAAAATGATTTTATTTTTATCAAAATAAATTAAAAGTAAGAATGTCGAAAAAATCAATCTTAACTCAAGAGTCACTTTCTTTTTTAGAAAAGTACCTTAATAATGCAGCTCCTACCGGTTACGAATGGGAAGGTCAAAAAATCTGGATGGATTATTTAAAGCCTTATGTAGATGAATTTATAACGGATACCTATGGAAGTGCTGTTGCAGTTATCAACCCAAACGCTCCATATAAAGTAGTTATAGAAGGACATGCTGATGAAATCTCATGGTATGTTAACTATATTTCTGAGAAAGGTTTGATCTATGTGATCAGAAATGGAGGGAGTGATCATCAAATCGCTCCTAGTAAAATTGTAAATATTCATACCAAGAACGGAATTGTAAAAGGTGTTTTTGGATGGCCAGCTATTCATACCAGAAATAGAGCGAAAGAAGAAGCTCCTAAACCTGACAATATTTTTATTGATGTAGGATGCAAAAGCAAAGAGGAAGTTGAGAAGTTAGGAGTTCACGTAGGATGTGTTATCACCTACCCTGACGAATTTCATATTTTAAATGAAAATAACTTTGTCTGTAGAGCTCTAGATAATAGAATGGGTGGATTTATGATTGCTGAAGTTGCTAGGCTTCTACATGAGAATAATAAGAAGTTGCCTTTTGGTCTTTACATTACAAACTCTGTTCAGGAAGAGATAGGGCTTCGTGGTGCGGAAATGATCACAGAAACTATCAAACCTAATGTAGCCATAGTTACAGATGTTACGCATGACACTACTACTCCAATGATCGACCAGAAAAAAGAAGGAGCAATTAAAAATGGAGATGGTCCTGTAATTGCTTATGCACCTGCTGTACAGCAAAAGCTAAGAGATTTGATTACAGAAACTGCTGAAGAAAAGGAGATTCCTTTCCAGCGTTCTGCCCTATCCAGAGCTACAGGAACAGATACAGATGCTTTCGCCTATAGTAATGGTGGTGTAGCTTCTGCATTAATTTCTCTTCCTTTACGATATATGCATACAACTGTAGAGATGGTACACAGAGATGACGTAGAAAATGTAATCAAACTTATCTATGAAACTTTGTTGAAAATCGAAGATGGTGAGACCTTTTCTTATTTTGATTAAAGGTAAGTTATGAGTTTAACAAATCAACGTCATCTATTTAGCATACCGGAAGATGTAACTTATCTAAATATTGCCAGTTTATCTCCTTCATTTAAGTCTATTGAAGAAGCGGGTATTCAAGCTATTTTAGATAAGAGCAATCCGCACGTTATTCCTATTTCGGATTTTTTTGATCCGGTAATTGAATTGAAACAATTATTTGCCAAACTGATTGAAGCAAACAGCTATCACAGAATAGCTACCATCCCATCTGTTTCCTACGGGATGGCAACTGTTGCAAATAACATTACACTTAAGCCTTCTGATGAAGTTCTTATAGTTGATGAACAGTTTCCTAGTAACTACTATATCTGGAAAAAGTTAACAGATCGTTTTGGAGCAAAACTAAGGATCGTTGAAAAGCCTACGAGCAAAGTTGATTCTGGTAAAGAATGGAACAAACTCATATTGGAAGCCATTAATGACAATACTGCTTTGGTAGCCATGGGAAATGTTCATTGGTCTAACGGAACTCTATTTGATCTAAAGGCTATTAGAGAGAAAACAAATCAGCACAACTCTTTATTAGTTATTGATGGAAGTCAATCTGTGGGCGCTCTTCCTTTTTCTGTTCAAGAAATCAACCCCGATGCTTTAATATGTGCAGGTTACAAATGGCTCTTTGGCCCTTATGGTTGTGCTTATGCATATTTTGGTTCTTATTTTGACAATGGTGATCCTATTGAAGAAAACTGGGCAAACAGATTGGATAGTGAAAATTTTGCCGGGTTGACTGAATATCAATCTGAATACAAACCTCTAGCCAGTAGGTATACTGTTGGAGAAAGCGGAAGCTTTATCTATGTAAAAATGCAAGTAGCTGCATTGAAACAGATTATTGAATGGTCTCCTGCTCGTATACAAGAATATTGCAAGAGTGTTACAACTTCCTTAGTTCAGAAGTTACAAGCTTTGGGGTGTTATGTTGAGAATGATGAAGACAGAACTCACCATATGTTTGGAGTTGAACTCCCTGAAGGGTTCAATATCGATTTGTTAAAGACAAAATTAAAAGAACGAAATGTTTATGTTTCTTATAGAGGAAATTATCTAAGACTTTCGTGTCATGTATACAATACCGAAGAAGATTTTATACCTCTTATAGAATGTATCGAATCTACTATATGATATAAAAAGCTTCCTTTTGGAAGCTTTTTTGTTACACTCCATTTTTTTTATCGTCTCTAGACAAAATTACAACCAATGAGAAACACCATTATCCTTCTTTTACTGATTACTTTTACTGCTTGTCAGAATCAAGCTCACAATGAAATCAGGTACCAAGTCTCAAAATCATTAAAAAATGGTAAACCTGCATTAAATATTTCTATGGAATTTAATGCAAACCCTAGCGGAGAGACTGTTGTTCTATTGCAAGATAAAGCTTGGGGGCAAGAAGATCTTTACAATACTCTAAGTGATCTTAGTTCTGAAGAAGCGAATGAGATTATTAAAGAAAAAGACAGCAATAGAATTGTTTTAAAACACGAAAGTAATCTAGATAAGATTCGCCTATCATATACATTGCAACAGGATACTGAAAACAAACTAACAACCCTGAGCACCTACAGACCCGTTATTCAAAAAGACTTTTTTCACGTTTTTTCTCACAATATGTTTATGCTTCCTAGAGATTATGTTCCGAATTCTCATGCTCTTTTTGATGTACATATTGATTGGAAAGGGTTTGAAGACGACTTTAGCTTGATCAATAGTTTTGACACAAACAAGCGTTCTCAAAAAATTAAAGGGACAGATGAAGCACATTTTCACAGTGCTATTTTTACCGGAGGAGATTACAGAGCATATGAATTAGATATAAAAGGAAACAAAGCTGTATTGGGAATTCGTGGAGATTGGTTGGTATTTAAAGATTCTACCATTGTAAATGTCTTAGAAAAAACTCTAAATGCACAGCGAGATTTTTGGAAAGATCACTCTCAAGAATACTTTGCTGTTACTATGACTCCCACCCAACAAGAAAACGGAAGTAGTTTTCAAGGTAGTGGACTTACCAATTCGTTTGCAACAACAGCTAGTAATAATAAATACTTAGATCCTGAAGGATTGATCTATCTTTTCAACCATGAGCTACAACACAACTGGACCGGGCATACCATTAAGAATGAGAATGAAGAAGAACAATACTGGTTTAGCGAAGGATTTACAGATTATTATACGATAAAGAACATTGCTAAAAATAGAATAAGCGGATTAGATGAGAGCTATTTTATAAGAAAGTTCAATGAGTTTACCAAAGCACTATTTACTTCTTTAGTTAAGGAAGCTCCTAATTCAGAAATCAATTATGATAATTTTTGGTCAAGTAGAGAGTACTCGAAATTGCCTTATCATCGTGGGGCTTTGTTTGCTTTTTACCTTGATAATAAAATCCAAAAAGATTCTAATGGTGAAAAAAGCTTAGATGATCTAATGCTGGAGATCAAAGAAGATGCTATAAAGAAAAATCAAAGGCTCACACATAAATACTTCATTTCAAAAGCAAATGAATATTTGCAAGAAGACATCACTCCTTTTTTTGACAAGCATATTGAAAAAGGAAATTTATACAACCTGGATGAGATGCTCAATGAGTTTGGGTATGAGTACTCCCCTACTACCAAAATTTATGATCTTGGGTTCTCTTTTAGTGAGGATAAAAAACACATCGCAGAGATAGATGAAAACTCTCAAGCTTACAAAGCTGGTTTAAGAAGCGGAGACCGAATCACTTTTCGAAGTTACTACCCTCAAAACCCTTCTTTTGAGGCAGAGATCAAGATTAAAAAAGGAAACAAAGAGGTTAGCTATAAGTTCTTTCCTGCAAAGGATGCAAAAATTCCGGAATTGAAAGATTCACAGCACAATAAAAATATCTTATCTTTTTAGTCCTAAAAGCGGACTATGGATGAACTTATTGACATTCTGGATTCAGAAGGAAATCACACAGGTGAAAGTTGCCTAAAATCTGTTGCGCATCAGCATGGGTATTATCATGCTACTGTACATGCTTGGTTGTACACATTGGATGGTAAAGTGTTGATGCAACAACGGGGTTTTACTAAAAAAACTTATCCGGGTCTATGGGATGTATCTGTAGCCGGACATGTACATGCAGGAGAATCTATAGAGGATGCTGCTCTTAGAGAAATTGAAGAAGAAATAGGACTTAAGGTTCAAGCCCATCAACTTAGAAAAGTTGCTATTAGAAAAGGAGAACGCAAACATCCAAACGGAATTCTTGATAACGAGTTTTATCATGTATTTCTTGTAGAGCTAATAGAATCTTTTGATACGCTTAGCAAACAAGATGAAGAAGTAGCCGCCATTCAATTGTTTGATCTAGATATACTAAAAGGCACCAAAGGTGCTATTCCCATGGTGCCTAATACAACTGAATATTTTCAGTTTATATGTTCAGAGATTCAAACTATTCTTTAGTTGGTTTTTCGAAGAATGAACCTTTTAATGCAGTTTTCTGCACCAAAGGCAATGTAAATTCTATTGCCGGTCTAGCAGGTTCTGTAGGCATTCCGTTCTCATCTTTTTGATACCAAGTAAGCGCTTGTGGTAATAAAAAGCCATCAGCTACTTCCCATTTTTCGTAACGAATTAAATTAAATCTGTCTGAAGGTTTCTTAGAACGAAACGTTACTGTATAAGCTAACCATTCCATTTGATAGGTTTCAGGATTGTAATAAACAATATAATTGTCATCTGGTGATGATCCTACATTTGCTTCATAAGAGATCTTAACCCCAGGGTATTCTTTCCCATCAAAAGTAAGAGGCTTTGCTTCTTCATACACGATACCGTCATCAGCCAAAACAAATGGCATAGCGTAGAAATAAAAGAATAGGTTGTAATAGAAAGTAGGATTACCTCTATAGGTTCCTGAGTCTTTTTCTGACAACCAAACGTTCTTCCCATCAAATCCCATTGAATGATTTGGAGAATTTACAACCGTTCTACGTGTCCAAAGATCTACTGTATGAGCTTCTTCTCCTTTGTTAAAGGATAGAGTTCGTGCATTTCTCCAGTTGTCAATTCCACCGTGTTTTTCGAATACCTTTCCTAGTTCAGTAGGGAATTTTTCTTTTTTAACCTCCTTTTTCTCTTCCGTTTTGCAAGAAATCATCAATAGAGTTATTGCAAATAGAATTGTTAGTTTTTTCATTTTGTTAGTTTTCGTATTTTGGTAAGTGTCGTACTTACCACTTAAAACTTACACAATTTTTAAAAGCTTGACTATTTTATAAAAAAAACGCCTTGATTCAAGGCGCTTGTCTGGGGTTTGCCCTAACGGACAGTATAAAATATTAGTTCTGAAGAAATCTAGTTGGGATGGTGTCTGACTAGCAAATGCACCTTATCTTAACTTGGATATGAGAATGTTGTTTCTTCAGAACAATCCTTTTTCCTTATTCATACAATGTTTCCCTAAGTCTTCGGTTGTTATTGCTCATATCCCTGTTAGAATACTTTCAATATTCTGATTCAAAAGTATCATACATAAAAAAGATAGAAGTAAGGAAAACCAATACAATAAGTAAGGAGAATACCTACTTTTTACGGTTACCCGGAAAATTTCTATGGAAACATATATATTTGCCGCAGAAATGACAAAGACATTCAAACATAATTGGTCACAACCAACAGCACATAATAGTGCTTACAGTGAAATTCCTTTAGGGATTTTCACAAAAGATGACCTTATATATGATTTTTTGATATCAAATTACGTATGAAAAAAAAGAAAAACATCATATATAAGGCGTCTAAATTGAATTAGACGCCTTTTTTTATATTTTTTTTTGAAAAGTAAATGAGAGTAATCGCTTAAAACGACATAAAGGAAATTGAGCAGTAAGCAATTGAGACACAAAGCATTGCATTAATGCCCAGCAATCTGTTAAAAAACGGACAGGAACACCTATTCTCTAACCCGAACATAATCAACTGATAATCAATAGATTAAATTAATTTTTTATTTGTTTTTTAGAAAAAGAGTTTTCATCTTTGCCCCGCAAATCGATCAAATAAAAAATAATTTGATTTTGATGGGTAACATTTAAATAAAAAAGAAACTAGTATGCGAACACAAGTAATAATCAAAACAAAAAACTCTAGTGAGTTAGATTTTGGAATGCGAATTCAAGGTGTTGTGTTGTGGTTGATGATGTTATTTTTGGAATGTGAAAATGAGTGAAAATACTCTTAAGAATATCTAAAAATGGCATCTCGACGGGATGTCATTTTTTTTTGACTATGAAAAAGGAATAAAGCCAGTTATAGTGTGGGAAAGATTGTTATGAAACACAGCCAAAAACTGTTAAAAAAATGATAAAAAAAGTTGGATAATTGATACATTTTTCGTATCTTAATAGGACAAAATAATTGCTATGAAACCTTTTAAACTTCAAGAACAATGTAAAATTTAACTAACTGGTAAGCGGGTCTCGCTCAATGAGATTTGCTTTTCACACACACATCATTGATTTCGCTCTATTCTATTCATATTATAGAGATTACAAAACCAGCGTTATTAAAAAAAATTGCGAACGCTTCCATTGTGCACAATAGAGAATTTTCAGAAGCCTAAAAACTCCTAAAGGCCACAGGAGATAATAGACGGTTTCAATGGCTCTTACACAGCCTGTACCCTGAAAATTCGGTCGGGTCTGCCTGCAGCAGACAAGTTGAATAGGATCTAACCATCCTTCCAACTATAAACTCGCCGTATTTACGGCAAAGGAAACTATTGTCAAAATTTAAAAAATTTATGTTATGAGAACTTTAAAAATTGTATTGTTAACGATTTTATTATCCTTATTTTTTGCTTCATGTACTGACTTGATCAACAACGATGATCATACAGTTATGACAAAAATCGAGAACACAAGTGCTACTGGAGGTAACGGTGGTACAAATGGAAACCCAGGTTGTGTCGGAAAAGGTTGCTAAAACGACCAACCTTCTTAATAAATTGCAAGCCCTTAGCCTAGCTAAGGGCTTTTTTATTAGATTTGCTTACAAAGCAAAAAAAAATTGAAAACCAATTTATTTTCTAAACAAGTGTTTCTCTTCTTATGGATATTCTCTTCCTTAACTATATTTTCTTGTAGTAATTTTAAAAATAACCAAAATCTAACTCAAGAGAAGCTAGATAGCATTTCTATTTGGACTCAATACGCTTCCGATGATACATATACTTTAGACGATAAAAAATCTTTTCTGAAAAAAGTATTTAATCAAACTATACAAAATGAAGATAGTCTTACGCCAAAAAACTTGAGTTCAATTGCATTCCAGTATTATACATTAGGAGACACCTTAGAGTTCAAACACGTTAATAAAATTGCATTAGAAAAAGCAATTAAATTAAAAGATACTTTTTACGTAGCAGATGTACATTGGAACTATGCGACTTATTATGTTTTCAATGAAGTCTATGATAGTGCATATTATCATTTCAAAACTGCTCACAAACTATTTGAAAAAACTAATCACATGTATGAAAGTGCAAGACTTTTATATTCAATGTGTTTTATTAAAGGGCGCTATCGTGATTATACAGGGAGTGAGGTACTGAATATTCAAGCTATTAAAATTTTTGAATCCCTCAAAGATTACAAGTTACTTTATTATACTCACAGTCATTTAGCAGATATCCAAAATGATATAAAAGAGTATGATAGAGCCATAGAATACCATCATAAAGCTTTAGGGTATTATGAAAAAATGAACGAGAATGACAAAAAAAATAATTATGCTCTTAGTTTAAATGGTATAGGTTATTCTTTCTCTTTAAAAGAGGATCATAAAAAAGCTATCGAATATTTTAATAAAGCATTAAATGAGAATAAAAATGATATTGATAATTATGCCCGAATAATTAACAATATTGCTTACAGTAAGCTTAAGTTGAATGATACTGTTAGTGTAAAAAAAGATATGTTAGAGTCTCTCAGAATAAGAGATAGTCTTGGTAATAAAGTAAATATCGTTTCTAGCTTAATTAACTTATCTCATTATTATACACACATCAAAGATACTAGTAGTAGTCTCAAGTATGCAAAAAAGGCAAATAATTTATCAAGGGAAATTAAAAATGGATTATACTATCTTGAAACACTCATCTTGCTATCTGAGCTTGACTCAAAAAAATCCAAAGAGTATTTAAATGAGCATATAAGGTTTAATGATAGTTTGATTGATGTTGAACGAAAATACATCAACAAATTCACTCGTATCGAATTTGAAACCGATGAAGTCATTAAAACCAATGAAGTTCTAACCAAACAACGTATCTGGATCTTTGCCTGTAGCATTGGTGCTATTCTCATCCTTTCATTACTTTATCTAGTACGAGTACAACGAGCTAAAAATGAAAAGCTGTTCTTAGAAACAGAACAACAAAAAGCCAACGAGCAAGTATATCTACTTACCTTAAAACAACAAGCTACCTTAGAAGAAGAGAAAACAAGAGAACGCAATCGTATCTCTCAAGAACTGCATGACGGTATTTTAGGACGTCTTTTTGGAACTCGTGTAGGAATGGGCTTCTTAGACATTGGTACGGATGAAGAAACTCAAAAACAACATCAGGCTTTCTTGGATGAATTGCAAGAGATTGAAAAAGAGATACGTGAAGTCTCACACAAACTGAATACAAACTTTGAAGATCCGGATGTTAACTTTACCACCATCATCAATCAGTTGTTAGAATCCAAGAGTCAAATTGGTGATTTTCGTTTTCACTTAGACATAGATCAGAATATCTCTTGGAAATCTACAGACGAGATCATCAAGGTAAACGTATATCGTATTATACAAGAAGCTTTGCAGAATACTATTAAACATGCAAATGCTCAAAATGTAACGCTCGATTTTTCATCTGATAGTAATCAACTTACGATACGACTAAAAGACGATGGAAAAGGGTTTAGCATGAAAAAGTCTAAAAAAGGAATTGGATTGAAAAACATCCGATCTCGTGTTCAAAAAATGAACGGAACAATTGATATTGTTTCTGCTATTGGAAAGGGAACTGAAATCCACATTAAAATTCCTATTAGCCAATGACAGAAACTAACAACTATCAAATTCTAATTGTTGACGATCATCCATTGATCTGTGAAGCTTACAAAAGTGCATTTTTGCATCTTCAAAAAAAGGAGCCTTGTTTTTCTTTTACTATTGAAACTGCACATACTTGTGATGATGCTAATGGCTTACTGGAAAAAGCAGTAGAAGAGCATCAAGATTTAGACCTGGTTTTCTTAGATATTAGCCTCCCTCCTTCTAAAGATGGGAAGATTCTTTCCGGTGAAGATTTAGGGTTGAAGATCAATAAGATTCTACCGGAAACCAAAATTATTGTCTCTACAACTTTTAATGACAATTACAGAATACACAGTATTTTCAAGAACATTAACCCAGATGGGTTCTTGATCAAAAACGACATTACTCCTTTAGAATTGGTAACAGCTATTCAAGAAGTGATTACAGAACCTCCTTATTACAGTAAAACAGTTGTAAAATTATTGAGGAAGCAAGTTTCCAGTGATCTTTTGTTGGATGATATTGACAGAAAGATCTTATACGAATTGTCTATTGGAACTAAGATGCGAGAGATTCCTAATATGGTTCCTTTGTCTATTGCCGGTATAGAAAAGCGTAAACGCCATTTAAAGCAAGTTTTTAATATTAATAGCCCTGATGATAGGGAACTGATCTTAATTGCTAAAGAAAAGGGGTTCATCTAACAAACTTTCAACTTTTTCGTAACATTATTTCTTCACGCTCGTTTGAATTATTCAAGAATCAATCAAACTAGTCTTAGGAAATATGCTTAGAAATGGGAAAATTGTGATCTACAGTATTTGGATCTTACTCATCATTGGATTTGGTGTTGTTTATTTTACATATCCGGAAGTTTCTTCTCCAGAATACATTACCAATTTTATTCAACGATTTTCCGGTGAAATGTTATTGATCTACACTCTGATTAGTTTGATCAGAGGCTTTTTCTTGATTCCTAGTACGCCTTTTGTTATTGCAGGCGGACTGCTATTTCCCGATCAATTGTTTTGGGTGTTACTCATTTCTATGATAGGTATCATGTCTTCAGCCACAGCCTTGTATTATTTTTCAGATCTACTCGGTTTCAGTAGCTATTTAAATGCAAAGTTTCCTACTAAAATTGAAAAGATGAAATCTCGAATGGGGAACTCAAGATCTATCTTCTTTATAGCCGGATGGTCTTTCTTTCCGTTTGTTCCTACAGATCTCATCTGCTATGTTACCGGGATATTAAAAACTCCCTACAAAAATGTTTTTGCGGGAGTCTTTGTAGGTGAACTAATTTTGTGCACTTTCTATGTATACTTTGGCGCGAGTATTTTTAGCTTTTTATAGCTTGTTATCAATAATGTTTTGAACCACTTCCGGATTTAGCAATGTAGACACATCACCTAGATTGGAAGTTTCGTTTGCAGCCACTTTTCGTAAAATTCTACGCATAATCTTACCGGATCTTGTTTTAGGAAGTCCGCTTACAAACTGAATCTTATCAGGTTTTGCTATAGGTCCTATTGTATTAGAAACCACCTGTCTGATTTCTTTTGCAAGTTCATCATCCGGTACTACACCGTCATACGTAATTACATAGGCATACAACGCATTTCCTTTGATATCATGTGGGAATCCTACAACTGCACTTTCTACAACTTTCTCGTGTTCATTGATCGCGTTTTCAATAGGAGCTGTTCCTAAGTTATGTCCTGAAACGATTACTACATCATCTACTCTACCCGTAATTCTATAATTTCCTTGCCCGTCACGCAGAGCTCCATCTCCCGGAAAATAATGATTAGGGTAAGCAGAGAAATAAACGTTCTTATAGCGCTGGTGATCTCCATAAATGGTTCTTGCCAATGAAGGCCAAGGGTTTTTGATAGCTAAAATTCCTTCTGCTTCAGTATTCTGAATCTCATTTCCGTCATTGTCTAACAACACAGGTTGTATTCCCGGCAATGGAAGCGTTGCAAAAGTGGGCTTGTCTTTAGTAATGCCTGCCAATGATGAGATCATCATTCCACCTGTTTCAGTTTGCCACCAGGTATCTACAATAGGGCATTTGTTTTTCCCAACATGATCATCGTACCAATGCCAAGCTTCTTCGTTGATGGGTTCTCCTACTGTACCCAATACTTTTAGATCTGAGAGGTTGTATTTATCAACCAATTCTGTAGGATGTTTGGCTAGTGCTCTAATGGCTGTTGGAGCTGTATAAAACTGATTTACTTTATGTTTTTCACACACTTCCCAGAAGCGTCCATAATCAGGGTAACTAGGAACTCCTTCAAACATCACAGTAGTTGCGCCTGAAGATAACGGTCCGTAAACAATATAACTATGTCCCGTAATCCAACCAATATCAGCAGTACACCAATAAATATCTCCTTCTTTGTATTGAAATACATTTTGAAACGAATATGTAGTGTATACCATATACCCTCCACAGGTATGTACCATTCCTTTGGGTTTTCCTGTAGATCCGGAAGTATATAAAATGAATAATATATCTTCAGAATCCATAACCTCAGCCGGACAGTTGTCATCAACTTTTTCTAATTCTTCGTGCCACCATACATCCAAACTAGGATTCCACGTTACTTCTTGATTGGTTCTCTTGTATACAATACTCTTTTGTATCGTAGGGCAAGTCTTTAACGCTTCGTCTGCTATGTCTTTTAACGGAGTAATTTTATCTCCTCTAAAACCACCATCTGCCGTCAATAAAACTTTACATGCTGCGTCATTGATTCTAGCTGCTAAGGCTGTTGATGAAAATCCTGCAAAAACAACCGAATGAACTGCTCCTATTCTAGCACATGCTAAAACGGCAACAGCCAACTCTGCAACCATAGGCATGTATATACATACACGATCTCCTTTTTTAACTCCATTATTCTTTAATACATTGGCAAAAGCACAAACTTGACTATGAAGTTCTTTATAACTTATGTGTTTTGCTTCTTCACTTGGACTGTTGGGTTCCCATATGATAGCTGTTTGATCTCCTTTGGTATCTAAATGTCTATCCAAACAGTTCTCAGTAATATTCAATTGAGCTCCTAAAAACCATTTTGTTTCAGGTTGTAGCCAATCATACTCCAGTACTTTAGACCATTTCTTTTTCCAAACAAAATTCTCGGCAATCTCTGCCCAAAAATTGGCTGGGTTTTCAATACTCTTTTGATATTCTTTCTGATATTCTTCTAAAGATCTTATTTGTAATGTCATTCTTTATTAATGATTTTTTGCAGCTTCAACGCCGCTAGGAATTCTAATATTTTCTACAATTTCTTGTACCTCTTTTGGTGGTTTCTTTGTAAGCTTAGAAACAGTTATTGAAACAATAAAATTAACAATCATAGCTACAGTTCCAAATCCTTCCGGTGAAATTCCAAACCACCAATCTTCTTTACTTCCTCCACCAAACCAATCGAACTTAAACTTTGCCATATAAAACAGCATCAACAAAATTCCAATGATCATTCCTGCTATTGCTCCTTCTTTATTGATTCTCTTGCTAAAAATTCCCAAAATGATGGCTGGAAAAAATGATGCCGCAGCAAGTCCAAATGCCAAGGCCACGGTAGCTGCCACAAAATCTGGTGGGTGAATTCCAAAATAGCCGGCCACACAAACTGCTACAACTGCTGACACCCTTGCAGCTATCAGTTCTCCTTTTTCGGTGATCTCAGGCTTGATCATTTTTTTGATCAGATCATGAGAAACCGAAGCTGAAATTACCAGTAACAAACCGGCTGCTGTTGATAATGCTGCTGCTAAACCTCCTGCTGCTACCAAAGCTATTACCCAATTAGGTAAATTGGCAATTTCCGGATTTGCCAGTACCATAATATCTTTATCTACTGTAAGTTCATTCCTTTCTATTTCTGCTACATATTGAATTTTTCCATCTCCGTTTTTATCTTCAAATTTGATCAGTCCTGTAGCTTCCCAGTTCTTAAACCACTCTGGAACTTCAGAGTATTTTTTATTGCTTACTGTCTCTATTAAATTAGTTCTTGAAAAAACAGCTACTGCAGGTGCCGTAGTATATAAAATGGCTATGAACAACAAAGCCCATCCTGCTGATTTTCGAGCATCTGCTACTTTTTTTACTGTAAAGAAACGAACGATCACGTGAGGCAAACCTGCTGTTCCTACCATCAATGCAGCAGTAATTAGAAAGACATCTAATGTTGATTTATTTCCGGATGTATATTCAGCAAAACCTAATTCTCGGTGTAATTTATCTAGTTTATCCAACAGGTACATACCGCTCTCATCGCCTCCTCCAAACCCTAATTGCGGAATAGGGTTATTGGTCATTTGAATAGAGATAAAAATAGCAGGTACCATAAAAGCAAATATCAGCACGCAATACTGCGCTACTTGTGTATAGGTAATTCCTTTCATACCACCTAATACAGCATAAAAGAGAACAATAATCATCCCTATGATCACTCCTGTATTGATATTGACTTCTAAGAATCTGGAAAAAACCAATCCTACACCTCTCATTTGCCCTGCCACATAGGTAAACGAAACTAATAAAGCGCAAATTACAGCGACAAATCGGGCCCAATTTGAATAATACCGATCTCCAATAAAATCAGGAACAGTGTATTTTCCAAATTTCCTTAGATAAGGTGCCAATAGTAGAGCTAACAAGACATAACCTCCTGTCCATCCCATAAGGTAGACAGAGCCATCATATCCTCCAAAAGAAATGATTCCTGCCATGGATATAAAAGATGCTGCAGACATCCAATCTGCGGCTGTAGCCAAACCATTGGCTAAGGGCGAAACGCCTCCTCCGGCCACATAAAAGTCTTTTGTTGAAGAAGCTTTCGACCAAATAGCTATACCTATGTATAAAGCAAATGTAGTTCCTACTAAAATCCAAGTCCAGGTTTGTATACTCATGCTTCTTTGTTATTTAATTGTCTTTATCAAAACCGTGCTTTTTATCAAGCTTGTTCATCAATCGCACATATACAAAGATCAAAATCACAAAGACATAAATAGATCCTTGTTGAGCAAACCAAAATCCTAGTTTAAAACCTCCAATTTTTATGGTATCCAATGATTCTCGAAACAGTATTCCCGCTCCAAAAGAAACTAAAAACCAAATAGATAACAAAACAAATAAGTATCTGAGGTTTGTTTTCCAATAGGATTTCATACGTTAATGGATTTTTTGAAGTCTGATAAAAGTAAGGCTTTTTTATAAACGATCTGCCATATAGTATTATATTTGATTTCATGAGTATTGAATTGCTTTCTCAAATCATTATTGACAACTGGTATATTGTTCTTCTCTTCTTTGCGGTAGCCGTTTTGTATTCATCGGTGGGTTTTGGAGGTGGCTCCAGTTACTTGGCAATTTTAGCTCTTACCGGTATCGCATATACGCAAATAAGATCAACTGCGCTTCTATGTAATATTATTGTTGTTATTGGTAATGTTTTCTTATTTCAAAGGAAAGGACTATACAATTGGAAAAAAGTAATTCCTCTTGTTGTCTTTAGTGTGCCATTGGCTTTTGTAGGTGGTTATTTAAGAATCAGTCAAACCTTCTTTTTTATCCTACTGGGTTTTACACTTATGTTTGCTGCTATTACTATGTGGATCTCTAAAAAGATCATTTCTGATGGTGAGAAGAAAACGCAGCTTAGTTTACCAAAAAATGCTGCTTATGGAGGTTTTATAGGCTTTATCTCAGGTATGGTAGGTATTGGAGGTGGAATATTTTTAGCTCCGTTATTGCATTTAACTCATTGGGATACTCCCAAAAGAATTGCTGCTACTGCCAGTTTATTTATTCTGGTGAACTCAATTAGCGGTTTGGCAGGTCAATATGTAAACCCTGATTTTCTTATTGATTGGAAACTTACGTCTGTCTTATTGGTCACTGTTCTCTTTGGTGGGTTTATTGGGAATCAACTAAGCAACCGATTTTTTAGTCCGATTCAATTAAAAAAGGCAACCGCTATTTTGATTGCCTTTGTGAGTATTCGAATTCTTGTGAAATACTTATTTTGATTCTATTCTTGTTGCTTTAGTTTCTTGCACTCCCCTTATTAAGTAAAAACTGTCAATTTTCCCTTTATCATTTTTATTAAATAAAAGGTCGGCTCCTATCTCTTTTAATGTAAATCTATGCTCACTTGTTGGGATCAACTTTAATTTGCGTTGTCCGGTAGGCTCTCCATAAAGAAACCCATCTTCTAAAGTTATAGATACACTTACATTGGCATCTACTTCATAAGTACCAACATATGTTTTTAATACCTCTTTACTAACTTTAAATTCTTTCTTCTCTGTTTTTTCTTTTTTAGTTGATTCTTGTGCTTGTGCTACATTGATTGTTAAGGCAAAGAACAAGCTTAACAGCAATACTAATTTTTGTTTTTTCATGATCTGGTTTGTTTTTATGAATTTTAGACGACACTGCTAATAAAAATGTTACAATTGCTATCTTTACTTCAAAATTGTTATTTCAGATTCGTATTTTTCAACTGATTTTTTCAACTGCTAAACTATTTATCATACTATGTTAGAAAACATTTTTACACTCGTCATGCTTATCCTATTGCAAGCTGTTTTAGGATTTGACAACCTTCTTTATATCTCACTAGAGAGTAAAAGAGCTCCTGTAGAAAAACAAGCCTATGTTCGTAAAATAGGAATTCTACTTGCTATTGTACTGCGTATTGTTCTTTTGGTTGTATTGCTACAAGTTATCGATCTCTTTAAAGATCCCGTTTTTGGTTTTGATTTTACTGATGTTATAGAAGGTCATTTTAATATTCATAGCTTAATAGTTTTGGGCGGAGGTATCTTTATTATATACACAGCCATGAAAGAGATTTGGCATATGATTGGTGTAAAGGATATGGATCATGATGTAGAAGGTGGTAAAAAAAGCTCTATAGGAAAAGTGATTACTATGATTGTTGTGATGAATTTAGTTTTCTCTTTTGACTCTATTCTGAGTGCTATTGCATTAACCAACGTTATTTGGGTAATGGCAACGGCTATTATTATAAGTGGAATAATGATGATTTGGCTATCAGATAAGGTATCTAATTTCTTGGCAAAAAATAGAATGTATGAGGTTTTGGGTCTCTTCATTCTTTTTATTGTAGGAATTATGCTATTAACTGAGGGCGGACATTTAGCTCACCTGAAATTATTTGGAAATGAGATTACTCCTATGAGCAAAACAACATTCTATTTTGTGATCGCTATTTTAGTGGTTACCGACCTTGTTCAAAGTAGATATCAAAAGAAACTATTAAAACAGAAAGAACAGCATTAAAATCGTCTTAACAGACTAAAAATATGAAAGGCCAGCTAATATATGCTGGCTTTTTTATGCATTGTATTTGGGAAAACTTTAATATTTTGTTTAATCTTTTTAACTTTTTTTTAAACAAAACAATATTTTTGAGCAGTATTTTTGTGTAGTAATCTAAAAACCAATACAATGCGTTTCAAAAATTTAATTCCTTTTATTATGGTTGCACTATTGATTTCTGCAACCACTTATGCAAGTAACACTACAGATCCTGTAAAAGATAAAACTGTTGCTGAAAAAACTAACGAAACTGAAGAAACTATCGTTGGAGTTGCTGCCGCAAACAAAAACTTTACAACATTGGTTGCTACTGTAAAAGCTGCCGGCTTGGTTGATGTATTGAATGGAGATGGTCCATTTACAGTATTCGCTCCAGTAAATTCAGCTTTTGACAAACTACCTGAAGGTACTGTAGGAACATTACTAAAGCCTGAAAACAAAAAGTTATTAACTACCATCCTAACGTATCACGTAGTAGCAGGGAAATTTAAAGCAAAAGATGTTTTACAAGCTATTAAAGCGAACAATGGAAAGTTTGTAATTAAAACAGTACAAGGTGGAAAATTATCAGCCTCTCTAAAAAATGGAAATGTAATCTTAACGGATGCCAATGGCAATACCTCCAAAGTTATTATTACAGATGTAAAGGCTTCTAACGGTATTGTACACGCAATTGACAGCGTTGTTATGCCTAAATAAGAAGTTTTGGTTGATTGTTGAGCCGCTGCATTCTGCAGCGGCTTTTTTTATTCTAATTCTTCCAGTTCTAATTGATAATCGAATTGAAGATCTTCATGCAAACTGCTCATCGCTTTTTTAGCCAATGTCAACTGAGTTCCATAAACCTTGGTCAACCTTGGACTCTTATCTATAGAAGGTCTAAATTCTTTCAATCGTTTGCAGAAGTGAAGCAGTAAAGCTACTTCTGTTTCTTTTTTCTTAGAATATCGAATGTATTTTTTGGTTAGCGTTAATATTTTACGAACGCTTTTTCTGATGTAGTAAAAACTATTGGTATTGATCTCTTCAAAAAGATCATCCACAAGATCTTTTACACTTTGTATGTAAGCTTCCTCGTCGTGAGCTTCAAACAATAAATACGTGAGTAATTCTTTGTTTTCTTTTTTGAAACGAGAAAGCTTCAAACACAATTCCATCAGTTCGTTTTGCGAACGATGGTTGAGTTCGTCTTTTATTTTCTTAACGGTTACAGCTTTCATGAGTTTAGAAACTCAGTCACATTCTTCTCTATTCTTACAAGGACATTAGAAGTATCTCCTTTTATAAAAGTATCTCCAGTGATTTGCTCAAACAACTCGATATAGCGATCTGAAATCTCTGAGATCTTTTCATCTGACATTTCCGGAATTACTTGACCTTCTTTGCCTTGAAAACCGTTTTCTATAAGCCATTGTCTTACAAATTCTTTAGACAATTGCTTTTGTTTCTCTCCTGCAGCTTGTCTTTCTTCATAACCTTCAGCATAGAAATAACGGGAAGAATCCGGAGTATGGATCTCATCGATCAAAACAATTTTTCCGTCTTTGGTTTTACCAAACTCATATTTGGTATCTACTAAGATCAAACCTCTTTTGGCAGCAATCTCTGTTCCTCTTTGAAATAGCTTTCTGGTATAATCTTCTAAGATCAAATAATCTTCTTCAGAAACAATTCCTTTTGCCAAGATATCTTCTCTAGAAATATCTTCATCGTGCTCACCATTATCTGCTTTTGTTGAAGGAGTTATGATTGGTTCTGGAAACGCATCATTTTCTTTCAATCCTTCAGGCATGGCTACACCACAAAGCATTCTTTTTCCGGCTTTGTATTCTCTGGCTGCATGACCTGATAAGTAACCACGAATTACCATTTCTACTTTAAACGGATCACATAGATGTCCAACAGAAACATTCTCATCCGGATTAGCAATTAGCCAATTAGGTACCAAATCTTCTGTTTCTTTCATCATCTTGGTAGCAATCTGATTTAAGATTTGTCCTTTGTAAGGTATTTGACGCGGCATGATCACATCAAAAGCTGATAAACGATCGGATGCGATCATCACCAACAACTGGTCATCGATATTATAAACTTCTCTTACTTTTCCTTTGTAAACAGATTTCTGCTTCGGGAACTGGAAATCAGTTTCATTGATTGTATTGATCATGCTCTTAAATTAATTTCGGCAAAAATAGGTAAAGCCTAAAAAGTAAACACGAAAATTATTCAGTTTCTATACTTTTATAAGCAGAGATAATCTTCTTAACTAATCGGTGACGAATTACATCTTTATCGTCTAAATATACTTGGGCTAATCCATCTAGATCTTTTAAAGCCAATAACGCTTCTTTTAATCCAGACACTTGCTTTCTTGGCAAGTCGATTTGCCCTGGATCTCCGGTGATGATAAACTTAGCATGCATTCCCATACGAGTTAAGAACATTTTCATTTGGCTATGAGTTGTATTCTGTGCTTCATCTAAAATCACAAAAGCATGATCCAATGTCCTACCACGCATAAATGCTAGTGGTGCTATTTGAATAACTCCTTTTTCTATGTATGATTCTAATTTTTCATGCGGAATCATATCTCTCAAGGCATCATATAAGGGTTGCATATAAGGATCTAATTTTTCTTTTAGATCTCCCGGCAAAAAACCTAAGTTTTCTCCCGATTCTACTGCCGGTCTGGTTAAAATAATTCTTCTTACTTCTTTTTCTTTTAAAGCTTTTACTGCCAATGCAACGGCTGTATATGTTTTTCCTGTTCCCGCAGGACCTACAGCAAACAACATATCGTTCTTTTGCATTAGGCTCACCATTTTACGTTGATTCTCGGTTTGTGCCTTGATTAGTTTTCCGCTTACTCCGTGTACCAATACATCTTTAGCACTTCCGGTAGAAGCTTTTTCTTCTTTTCCGGTTGAAGTTAAGATTCTTTCAATACTATTTTCATCTAATTTGTTGTAGCGATTAAAATATTTGATCAACATATTTAATCGTTTTTCAAACTCATTTAAGATGTCCGGTTCGCCGTAAATTTTCAATTTGGATCCGCGAGCAACAATTTTAATCTTAGGAAAGTAGGTCTTTAATTGCTCTATTGTACTGTTGTGGGTGCCAAAGAAATCTTTGGGGTTGATTTCAGTAAGCTCAATAATACGTTCGTTCAAATGCTAGGTTTTATATTGATTGATAGTTAATAATTCATTCTAAAATTAGGGAATTAATTTTCAGAATTGTTTAGATTTGTGTGAAATTTTTGAGCAACTTTTACACAATTAATTAACAGCCATTCCTTTAATGTCAATTATTACATTAACTACTGATTTTGGAACCAAAGACCATTTTGTTGGCGCTGTAAAAGGAGCTATCTATTCAGAATTGCCTGATGCAAAGATTGTAGACATTACACATCATATCTCACCTTTTAATATTACAGAGACTGCCTATATTTTAAAAAACTCATATAAGAGTTTTCCTGACGGGACCATACATATTGTAGGTGTAGACTCTGAGCTTAGTGACGATAACAAGCACATAGCCTTAGAGTTAGATAATCATTATTTTATCTGTCCGGATAACGGCTTGATCTGTATGATTACTAAGGATATAAAGCCTGCAAAGATTGTAGAGATCAATATTCATGATCGTGTAGAAAGCAGTTTTCCGGTGTTAGATGTATTTGTGCAGGTAGCTTGTTTTATTTCTCGAGGAGGAAATTTAGGGGTGATCGGTAAAGAGATCTCTACCTATAAGGAGATGACCGAGATCCAACCCAAAGTAAATCAAGAACAAAACAAAATTATCGGAGGTGTAATCTACATCGATAATTATGGTAATGTAATAAGCAACATTAGCAAGAAGTTGTTTGCTGAGGTTGGAAAAGGTAGAGATTTTAAAATCACAGCTGCTAGGTATACCTTTTCTAAGGTGATGACTAAGTATAATGAAATTGTAAATACTGAAGCAAAGGATCTTCGCCAGTTTGATGGCAATCGTTTGGCCTTGTTCAATTCGGCCGGATATTTAGAAATTGCTATTTACAGAAGTAATTTAAAAACAGTGGGGGGAGCTTCTACTCTACTGGGCTTAGGATACAGAGACACAATTACTATTGAATTCCTTTAAGTATGTTTGTAAGAATTGTAAAGATGGGATTTCAACCGGAGCATATAGATACTTTTCTGTCTAATTTTCATGCTAAGAAAGAATTTATACGAAACAGTCCCGGATGTCGTTTATTAGAATTGTATAGAGATAAACAAGATCCTTCTGTTTTTTTCACCTATAGTTATTGGGATAAAGAAGAAGATCTAGAAAATTACAGAAACTCAGATTTATTCAAAGGAGTTTGGGCAGAGACCAAAATTTTGTTCAATGCCAAACCAGAAGCTTGGAGTGTAGACAAAGTAGTTTCTTTGAAAGAATAAATATATTCACAAGGTCATTTCGAGAGCCTCAATGACCAGTAACAGTCAAATTATAGTGACTGAGGCTCTCGAAGTCACAATTGAGATCAATGATACCAATATTAAAGAAAGAATTCAATTCCTTTTTTGCTTCACCAATTGCCTATTTGGTAATTGGTGTATTCTTAGTGGTAAATGGATTGTTTTTATGGGTATTTGATGATGATTTTAATATTCTAAATGCCGGTTTTGCAGATCTTAACAACTTTTTCTATTTAGCTCCTTGGGTTCTATTGTTTTTGATTCCTGCAATTACCATGAAAATGTTTGCTGATGAATTTCAAACAGGAACTATAGAGCTTTTAAAAACCAAACCCATTACCAACTGGCAAATTGTTTTTGGAAAATTTTGGGCTGCTATACTCCTAATTTCTGTAGCTATTGTTCCTACTTTTATTTACATATACTCTATTTCTGAATTAGGGAATCCTGCAGGAAATATAGATATGGGAAGTACTATTGGTTCCTATCTTGGTTTGTTTTTACTTGTAGGGTCTTATGCTGCTATTGGGTTGTTTACCTCTACATTATCAAAAAATCAGATCGTAGCTTTCTTACTGGGAGTTTTTATCGTTTTCTTTTTTTACTACGGATTTGATGCTATTGCCAATCTGTTTGGAAGCTCAGGTTATAGCATACAGTTGCTGGGGATGAACGAACATTTCAAAAGCATCAGTAGAGGTGTTATAGATACTCGAGACATCCTATACTTTATAAGTGTGATCACTTTCTTTTTATTCATGACCAAACAACGATTATCTCATGACTAAAAAGCTCAAGCATATCATATTTCTATTGACAGGGATAGTTGTTCTCAACTATTTCGGACAAGGTTTCTATCTGAGGTTTGACCTGACAAAAGACAAACGTTACACACTTTCTGAGGTAACAAGCTCTATCATAGAAAACGTAGACAAACAGTTGATCATTCGCGTGTATTTGGAAGGTGATTTTCCAACAGAATTCCAACGTTTACAAATTGAAACTCGTCAATTTTTAGAAGAATTAAAAGCGAAGAATTCAAAAATAAAAATTCAATTTATCAATCCCGACGAACAACGAGAGCGATTGGTAAAAGCAGGAATGTTTCCAAGCCAGTTAACTGTTGAAGAGAATGGGAAATTGTCGAATGCTATTATCTTCCCTTGGGCAGAAATAGATTACCGAAACAAAACAGAGATCGTTTCTTTGCTTCCTAATGGAGTGGTTCAATCACAAGAAGAACAATTTGAAGCAGCTATTGAAAACTTAGAGTTTTCTTTTAGCAATGCAATCAATAATATCACCCGAAAAAAAGAACAAAAGATCGCAGTTTTAAAAGGGAATGGAGAATTGCAAGACATCTATCTTTACTCATTTCTGAATGATGTACGTAAGAAATATCGTTTAGCAGCTTTTACATTGGATTCTGTAGAAGTCAACTCCAACAGAACTTTACGTGATCTACAAACTTTTGATATGGCTCTCATAGCCAAACCTACTGAGGCTTTTTCTGAAAAAGAAAAATTGGTTTTGGATCAGTACATCATGAACGGTGGGAAAACACTTTGGTTACTAGACAATGTACAAGCAGATACCGATAGTTTGTATAACGGCGGAAAAATGCTTGCTTACCCGAGAGACTTGAATCTTACAGATCTTCTGTTTACTTATGGTGTACGTTTAAATACATCTTTGATACAAGATCTATATGCTTCTAAAATTCCGTTAGCAACAGGAAATGTGGGGAACCAACCGCAGTTTCAAAACCTTCCTTGGTTCTATCATCCTTTGGTAAATGGAAATCCGCAACACCCTATTACAAAGAATACAGCACCGGTACGTTTACGTTTTGCGAATCAAATAGATACGTTAAAGAACAATATTAAAAAGACTCCTTTACTCGTTAGTTCATTACTTACAAGAAAAATAGGAACTCCTAGTATTGTTGAATTACAAAGTATTGCAGAAGAGCCTAAACAAGAGAGTTACCAAGGCGGCTATCAACTTTTTGGAGTTTTACTGGAAGGTGATTTCCTTTCAAATTATGCCAATAGAATTAAACCTTTTGACGTAAACAGCTATGTTGGTCAGAGTAAAGAGAATAAGATGGTTGTAATTGCTGATGGAGATATTGGGAAAAACCAAATCCTAAAAGGACAGCCCTACGATCTTTCATTGGACAAATGGACGGGGGAACAGTTTGGAAATAAAGAGTTCTTATTAAACGCTGTTGATTATTTGTTAGATGATACCGGACTTATAGAGCTACGAAACAAAACGCTGCAAATAAATTTACTAGATAAGCAACGTGCTTTTGAAGAGAGAACCTACTGGCAATTCTTAAATGTAGTACTACCACTACTCCTACTTTTCGGTTTTGGATTTGTCTTTAATTATTTAAGAAAGAGGAAGTACTCTTAGTTTAGTGTCATTTCTAATCTTACCTAATAGTTTTCAGGTTTTAAATAACTAAGAAAAGCTCAATAAATCGTCATGAATAAAGGTATATCCTAAGACCCTTTGTAATTTTTTAGAGCTAATGATCTTATATGAAGATTCATCTGTTTCTTCAAAAACAGGTTCGTCGTACCCTAAACTTTCTTTGGCTTTTGTATAAAACTCTCTTCGCGTTGGGTGATGATTGGAACAAGCATTTAACGTTGTGTTCCAGCAATCTTTAGCAATAACTTCTTCAATAATTTGAATACAATCTTCTTGATGAATCATATTCACAAAACCTTCTGGTTGAGGAATCATTCTTCCTCCTTTAAACCAGTTCCCAGGATGGCGATCTGGTCCGTACAATCCTGCAAAACGAAGAATAGTTGATTTAAAATGATGATTTTTTCGAAAGATGTCTTCTATTTCAGTCAATGGTTTCTGTACCGTTTCGCTATCTTCAGTAACTATAGCATTTGTATTTGGGTATACAGAAGTAGAGCTAATAAAAATGACTTTTTGAACATTCCAGAATTCTATCTGACGTGTCAAATGTTTAAAAGCTTCAATATCTTTTGACGTTATTGCAATGATTACTATTTCTGATTGTAAAAACAAGTGATGTTCTTCACAATCTTCAATATTGATCAGATAAGAATTTATCCCTAATTCGTCTAACTCGGATAGTTTTAGTTCTGATGTTGTAGATCCTTTTACAGAATACCCTTGTTTTAGTAAAGAGATTCCTAGAGGTTTTCCTAACCAACCACAACCAAGAATACTAACACTCTTCATCACAACATTGATCGTCTTTTACCAGCTTGCAACTTACCACAGCCAATAAAGCCCCCAATACAGGAGCAATCATATACAACCATAAACCTTGTATGTTTCCTGAAACGATATTCGGAGCCAAAGAACGAGCCGGGTTCATAGAAGCGTTTGTAATTGGTCCGGCAAATAGTGCTTCTAACAAAACTACACCACCTACAGCAATTCCTGCCATCATACCAACTTCTTTACTTCCGGTAGATACATTAATAATTACTACCATCAAGAAGAAGGTAAGTAAGAGTTCCAAAACAAAAGCCCGCCATACATCTACTTTAGGAATGGTAGACCCTAGCAACTCGCTATCTGGAAATAAGAACATCAAAACCAAACTAGCTGCAAAAGCACCTGCCACCTGAAAGAAAATATATTTAGGCACTTCTTTCCATGAGAACTTTTTCGCGTAAGCAAAAGCAATAGAAACTGCCGGATTGAAGTGAGCTCCAGAAATTTCTCCAAAGGCATAAATCATAGCCATTACAATTAATCCCCAAGTGATTCCAATACCCACATGTGTTACATCTCCTCCTGTTACTTCATTAATGGTCATAGCTCCGGTACCACAGAAAATCAGGGCGAAAGTTCCTATAAATTCAGCTATATATTTTTTCATAATTCGTTTTGATGTTGCGCAAAGATAATGCTCCTACTTTTAAGTTTTCGTTAACATTTGTCACGAAGATTCGTTGTAATTTTAACACATATAACTTAAACTATAAACCAATCAATCATGAAAAAATTATTCTTGATCGTATGCCTTGTTGCATTTACTTATACAGCAAGCGCTCAAATTCAAACTCCGCAACCTAGCCCTTCTTCTAAAATAGAACAAAAGGTTGGTTTAACGGATGTTACACTTGAATTCTCACGTCCCGGAGTAAAAGGAAGAACTATTTTTGGAGACCTTGTACCTTTCGGAAAAGTATGGAGAACCGGAGCTAACGCCAATACTAAGATTTCTTTTAGTACAGACGTAACTGTAAATGGTCAAACATTAAAAGCAGGATCTTATGCAATCTATACCATTCCTAACAAAGATAAGTGGGAAGTTATGTTCTACGCAGACTCTAACAACTGGGGAACTCCTAGAAAATGGGATGATAGTAAAGTAGTTGCAAAAGCAACTGCAGATGTGCTACCAATGCCTATGAAAATTGAAACTTACACAATGACTTTTGATGATATCACAAACAATTCTGCAGTAATCGGAATTCTTTGGGAAAATACTTATGTAGGTGTTCAATTTGAAACTCCAACTGAAAAAGGTGTAATGGCTTCTATTGACAAAGTAATGGGAGGACCATCTCCAAATGATTACTATGCTGCTGCTGTATACTACAAAGAGCAAGGAAAAGACATTGCTAAAGCTGTTAAGTGGATTGACAAAGCTGTTAAGTTGACAAAAGATCAACCTCGTTTTTGGTTCTACAGACAACAGTCTTTGATCCATGCAAAAGCCGGAGACAAAAAAGGAGCAATTGCTGCTGCTAAAACTTCATTAGAGTTAGCTACCAAAGCTGGAAATGCTGATTACATGAAGATGAACAAAGATTCATTAAAAGAATGGGGAGCTTTATAAGGTCTCTTATTTGAAAGCATAAAAAAGCGGACTTAATAAGTCCGCTTTTTTATTTTCTATTTCGTAAATCGACTCGCATCGTGAGCAGGTTTGTGCTCATTCCTGCTTTCTCATAAGCTCTAATTGCCGGAGCATTGGTAGGGTATACTTCTAAACGCACTTCATAAATTCCTTGCGATAAAGACCAGTCATACAAGTATTCCATAACAGCTTTGTTAATTCCTTTTCCTCTGTGTTCAGATTTTGTAAACATAAATCCTAAGTAAGAAAACTCATCAAACTGAAAGCACTCTCTAGCTTCTACTTTTCTGGCATATCCACAACCCACAATCTCTTTATCAATCTCAGCTACAACCAACTCAAACTCTTCACTATTAATTATAAAAGGAAGATTGTAATAGAATGTTTCTTCTCTTTTTAAAGTAACATCCATGGGTCTTTCTGCTTCTATCATCCCTTGCTCAAAAACCAATAATGTAGGCAGATCTTCTAAGGTAGCTGTTCGTAGTTTTATCATACTTTTTCAACTTTTCCAGGAGAAATGGATTGTATGATCATTGCTAAGATCATCACCAAAACACAGCCAATTAAATTCAGCCACAAATAGCTGATCGCTGCTTCTCCTCCATTTTGCTCTGGTATAAATATAGCAAATACATAAGTTAATATGATGATTACTTGCCCTATCAATCCGGCTAAGAATGCTGCGTTTCCTCTAACAAATTTGATGAAGAACGCCAGCATAAAAATTCCTAATACACTTCCGTAGAAAATAGATCCGATGATATTTACCAACTGAATCAAATTATCAAAAAGGTCGGCTACACAGGCTATAATAATGGACAAAACTCCCCATCCGAAAGTCATCCACTTAGAAGCCGATACGTAATGCGCTTCATCTCGTCCTTGCTTAATATTTCTCTTGTAAATATCAATAGTTGTAGTAGTTGCCAGGGCATTCAATTCTGATGCGGTAGACGACATTGCTGCTGCCAATATTACGGCTAGTAACAATCCTACAATTCCTTTGGGAAGGTTGTTTAAAATAAAGTGAATGAATACGTAATCTTTATCATTGGTTTGTACTTTTTCTCCAGAATCCGTTGCAGCTTTGTCTATAATAGTTTTTGCTTGTTTTTTTAACTCTTTGTCTTGTTCATTTAAATCTTGGATCAATGCTCTCTCATGATCTTGAACTCCATCCAACAGCAAGGTTTTCTTTTGCTCTTCAATAGAAAAGTGTTTCGTTTCTAAAGCTTTATATTCATCATAATAAGCAGAGTTGATCACTGCTTCTTGGGCTTTAGGGTTGAAGTTTAATGGCGATGAGTTAAACTGATAGAATACAAATACCATCACTCCTACCAAAAGAATAAAGAACTGCATTGGTACTTTTAACAGTCCATTGAACAACAATCCTAACTGGCTCTCACGAACAGATTTTCCTGATAAATAACGTTGTACCTGACTCTGATCGGTACCAAAATAAGACAGCATTAAAAATGTTCCTCCTAAGAAACCTGTCCAAACTGTATAACGATTGTTCAGATCAAAAGAAAAGTCTAAGACTTTCATCTTATCACTGGCTCCTGCAATATCTAATGCCTTACCAAACGTAATACCGTCTGGCATGTATTTCATGATCAAATAAAACGCAACTAACATCCCTGAGAAAATGATGATCATCTGCTGCTTCTGTGTCACGTTCACAGCTTTTGTTCCTCCAGACACGGTGTAGAAAATCACAATCAATCCGATCACAATATTCAACGTTGTTAAATTCCAACCTAAAACGTACGACAGAATAATTGCCGGCGCGTAGATGGTAATTCCTGCCGCTAAACCTCTTTGAATCAAGAAAATTATGGCTGTTAACGATCTAGTTTTTAAGTCAAACCTTGTTTCTAAATATTCATAAGCGGTGTATACATTCATCTTGTAGTACAGAGGAATAAACACCAAGCATATAATTACCATGGCAATAGGCAATCCAAAGTAGAATTGCACAAATCCCATTCCATCATTAAAAGCTTGACCGGGTGTAGACAAGAAGGTAATAGCACTGGCTTGTGTAGCCATAACAGATAAACCTATAGTCCACCATTTGGTATCGTTTCCTCCTTTGATATAGTCTTTTACACCACTATCACTTTTTCTGGTTTTGTAAACTCCATAGATTACAATAAAAAGTAATGTCACAGACAGTACTAACCAGTCTCTCCAATCTAAAGCATCAGTAACCATAAATTATATATCGAAAGTTTTAGTGATTAGGTAAAAGAGAATGATGTAGATAAGGTTGGCAACAAGCACCACCGTATATATCTTTTTCCATACGAGTTTGTTAGCTGACATAATGCGGTTATTGTTTTAGTTTGTTGTTTTGTTTGATATTTTCTTTTCCAATAGACAACATATTAGCAAACAATTTATAAGCTCCGGAAACTCCGGCCGGCAGTTCTCTAAAGAAACTTAGCCCGGTATAGATATAGTTTCCTTTTCCGTATTTAGCTACTAATAAACTTCCTTGCTTAGCACTTTCTCCTTTATCGCTCATAGATAAGATTGGCGTGTATTCAGAACTCCATTCGTTCGGAAAATACAATCCTCTTTCTTGTACCCATCCTTCAAAATCTTTTTCTGTGATCTTGTTAGGGAAATTCATGATAGAATGACCTTTTGCCAACACAGTTACTTTGGCATTCTCATCCGTTACACGATCTCTAGACAACTTTAATTCATAAGGAGCTCCAACATTTACTCTTCTGTTGGTATTGTATTGAACGATCATATTCCCTCCGTTCTTCACGTAATCCAGCAAGAATTTTTGCTTGTATTTTAACGTAGGAACAGTATTATAAGCTCTAATTCCAACAACAATAGCATCAAACTGTTGTAAATTTTCATCATTAATTTCTTCCGGATTAATTGTAGTTACTTGGTAACCTATCTGCTCTAAACTTTCCGGAATAGCATCTCCGGCTCCTTTGATATAACCAATTGTACCGCCTCCTTTTTCAATATTTAATCGAACTACTTTAGCTTCTGAATTTAATAATACTGATTGCTTTGGAATATGAGTGTAGTTAATTTCTACCAACTCTTTGTCGTATTTTTTTCCGTTGATGGTTACAACAGCTTTTAACTTTCCTTCTGATTCTTTGGAAGAAGGTGTTATCATAAAATCATGAGATTGCTCGTCTCCTTTTTGCTCTATAGATACGTCTATAAACTTTGGTGAAACCGACCATCCTTCCGGAACTTCCAAGGATAATGATCCTTTTACATTGTTTGCTCCCGATCTTACAGCCACAGAAATTACTCTGGATTTATCTTCCGGGAAAAGCATTACTTTTTCTTTAAGTTTGGTAGTTACTCGAGGTAAGATCTCAAAAGGTTCGTACAATTCTCCTTTGTCTCTTTTTGAGAATCGGTGAACTACATTTTTTTCTATACTGATCTTATGCTCATCAATATTCAGGTTGAAATATACCTTAACCGTTCTAGGCGTTTCCGGGTTTCCAATCATTTCCTGATCGTTTACATCGTACATTCCCAAAGACCAATCTTTCTTCAACCAATAAGGATCTGTATAATCCATATTCTCTAATTTGATCTTCTGTTGGAAACGTTGTCTTTTGTTGTTTTCCAATCGTATATCCTTTACAACCGTCAACAACTTATCAGTTTTAAAAGTCATGGACTCCATAATTACAGATACTTCAGAATTTCTGCTCAACGCTTCAATATTGATCTGTATCTCAGAATTAGGAACTGCCGAAGAACTACTTGCCGATGCCTCTAAATACAGTCCGGCACAAGCTTGAATAATCTCAGTGATTTGCTCTAACTTAAGCTCTCTCCAATAATCATCTTCCAATAATAAAATCTTTCTGTAAGCTTCCATTAAAGAGCGTAAGTGCTTCGCAGGGTTCACAAAATCGAAATTCTTTTCTACTTCGTATAAAATATCTCCAATCTCTCCTCCTCCTTTGATTCGATTCCATGTTGTATTGATACCCGCAAACAAATCTTTTTCATCCTTTGGCTTATCTCCTTTTAAGAACTCAACATATTCTTTTTGACTTCCTCTGGTTGTTAGCCTTCCAAATCCTTGGCATAAATGCTGGCTACTGGCAATAGAAGCAATCTCATTGTTAGACTTTCCTTTTAACGGATAATACACTCCTACATCAAACGACATAAAATTTGGATTGTCTTTGGTTGCTTTTTCAAAGTTTTCTTCACTTCCGTAAAACCACCACGAAGTATTAAAAAATAAGCGTTTTGGTTGCCATGCTTTTGTGTAATCTAGTTGTTTTGAGTATTTATAGGCATCACCTGCTAGATCAAAAGCTTCAACACTTAGCATTGCAGAAGTTGTATGATGTCCGTGTGTAGTTCCCGGTGTTCTATGGTTGAATCTATTGATGATCACATCAGGTTTAAAAGTTCTAATAGCCCAAACTACATCTCCTAACACTTGATCTTTATTCCAAATATTTAAAGTCTCATCCGGGTGTTTTGAATATCCAAAATCATTGGCTCTGGAAAAACGCTGTTCTCCCCCATCAACACGTCTCGCAGCTAAAAGTTCTTGTGTTCTTATCACTCCTAACAGCTCGCGAATCTCAGGCCCTATCAAATTCTGACCACCATCACCTCTGGTTAACGACAGGTAGGCCGTTCTTGCCTTTACATGATTTGCCAAATAAGAAATCAATCGTGTATTCTCGTCATCCGGGTGTGCTGCTATGTACAAAGCAGTTCCTAAAAAGTTGAGTTTCTGAACTTTTTCGTAGATCTGATTTGAGTTGAGTTTATTAGGTTTTTGAGAATATAAATTAAGGGAAGAAAGGAATAAGCAAAAAGCTAAAATGAGGTATTTTTTCATCGTTTAACTTAGTCAATTAAAAATGTCAGGTCGAGCGGAGTCGAGACCTTCTCTATCACCTCTCGACTCCGCTCGAGGGGACAATCTACATTTTTCAAACTATAGATCTCCAAACAAATGTAGCATTTTATCTCCTCTTTTTTTATCGCCTTAACATATTTATAACGTTTTGAAACGCTATCAACAAAAGCGTAAAAATGTTGATAACAATATTTTCAAAATCCCTAAATTCGAATATCTTTGTAAATCAATTTTTAGCTAAGAATTACACATGAAGTTTATCGTATCTAGTTCGCAATTATTAAAACAGTTACAAGTTTTAGGCGGAGTCATTAACAGTAATAACACATTACCTATTTTAGATAATTTCTTATTCGAATTGTCTGAAAATCAATTAAAAGTTTCTGCTTCAGATCTAGAAACAACCATGAGCGCTGTTGTAGATGTAGAATCAGACACTACAGGATCTATTGCAGTATCTGCAAGATTATTGTTAGACACCTTAAAAACATTTCCGGATCAGCCTTTAACGTTTAAAACAGAAGGAGATAGCACTATTGAGATCAGTTCTGATCAAGGAAAATATGATATGGCTTACTTTAACGGAGATGAATTCCCAAAAGCGGTTAGTCTTCCATCACCAAGTAAAACAATTGTTCCTTCACATGTGTTAGCTACAGCAATTTCTAAAACCATCTTTGCTGCCGGTAACGACGATCTTCGTCCGGTAATGAGTGGAGTATTTTTCCAGTTTAGTTCTCAGAACTTAACTTTTGTGGCTACAGATGCTCACAAATTGGTAAAATACACTCGTACTGATGTAACTGCCGATAAAACTGCTGAATTCATTATGCCTAAGAAACCTTTGAACTTATTAAAAGGTGTGTTAAAAGGTGATGAAGAGGTAACTATTGAATACAACGATGCAAATGCGAAATTTACTTTTGACAATTTTGTCTTAGTATGTCGTTTGATCGATGGGAAATATCCAAACTACGAAGCGGTAATTCCTAAAGAGAATCCAAATAAATTAACTGTAGACAGAGCTTCTTTCTTAAACTCTGTACGTCGTGTATCTATCTTCTCTAGCAAAACAACTCACCAAATTCGTTTGAAAATGGCGGGTACTGAATTGAATATCTCTGCTGAGGATTTAGATTTCTCTAACAAAGCAGACGAGCGTTTGAGCTGTGATTACCAAGGAGACGATATGCAAATTGGTTTCAACTCTCGTTTCTTAAGTGAAATGTTGAGTAACTTGAATTCTGATGAGGTATTAATTGAAATGAGTTTACCAAACAGAGCCGGAATTTTAACTCCAATTGATGGAACCGACGAAGGCGAGCAAGTAACCATGCTTGTAATGCCAGTAATGCTGAACAACTAGAAAAAACTATCTATATATTTTTAAAAAACCACAACTTTTCAGTTGTGGTTTTTTTAGTACATTTAATACCCATTTTAGAGAAGAATACATTTGAACTTTTTAGCACACCTCTATCTATCTCAAAACAATACCGATATTATGATTGGGAATTTTATTGCAGATAGTATTCGCGGAAATCATTTTACCCATTATGCAAGAGATATCCAGATAGGGATCAAATTGCATCGTGAGATCGATACCTATACAGATCAACATCCTACAGTTCGTATAAGCAAACGTAGGTTAGATCCCAGATATGGGCATTATGCCGGTGTGATCATAGATATTTTTTACGATCACTATCTTGCTAAGAATTGGGATCTGTACTCTGCTATTCCTTTAGATGTATATGTAGACTCTGTGTATACACTTCTTCAAAAAAATGCAGTGAATCTTCCTGAAAAAACACAACATATGTTGCCTTATATGATGCAATACGATTGGTTGTACAACTACCAATTTATAGAAGGAATGCAACGTGTACTCGACGGTATGAATAGAAGAACAAAAAATAAATCGAAAATGAACCTGGCAACAGAAGACTTGCAAAAACATTATGATGACTTTGAAAAAGACTTTACCGAGTTCTTTGAAGAACTGCAAACATTCTCAAACGAAAAACTAAATCAATTACAACTTGCTTAATATTTCTGTTATGAAGAAATTCCTTTTGTTATGTATCCTATCAGTTACTTTACTTAGCTGTAATCAAGAAAAAGAAAGAGAGATCGAACGCGGTCTGATCGCCAAAAAAGGAATGGTGGTTTCCGCTCGTGAAGAAGCCTCTAAGATTGGAGTAGAAATCCTTAAAAAAGGAGGAAATGCTTTTGATGCCATGGTAGCTACCGAATTAGCTTTGGCCGTATCTTATCCTAGAGCCGGAAATATTGGTGGCGGCGGATTTATGGTCTACAGAATGAAAGACGGCACCATTGGTGGTTTAGATTACAGAGAAAAAGCACCAATGTCTGCTCACAGAGATATGTTCTTAGATGATGAAAAAAATGTCATCCCAGGAAAAAGTACCTTAGGAGCCAATGCTGTTGGGGTTCCCGGTACTGTTGCAGGTATTTTTGAAGCCCATAAAAAGTTTGGAACTCTTCCTATAGAAAAAGTAATTGCCCCTGTAATTGAACTCGCGAAAAAAGGAATTACCGTAACCAAAATACAAGAACGTGTGTTAGAAAGACACCGTCCTAACTTCTTAAAAGCCAATCCAGATTCTACTTTAATGACTCAGAATTGGAAAAAAGGAGACGTTATAAAACAACCCAATTTAGCAGAAACCTTAGAACGCATCTCTAAAAATGGACGTGATGAATTCTACAAAGGAGAAACCGCTAAAAAACTAGTTGCCTTTATTCAAAGTAAAGGCGGAATAATGACGGAAGAAGATTTGGCCAATTACGAAGCCAAATGGAGAACACCCATCACCTTTCAATACGATGATCTAAAAGTTATTTCTATGTCGCCTCCATCAAGCGGTGGAATTTGCTTGGCGCAGATCATGAATGGTATCGAGCCTTTTGATCTAGCTTCATACGGACACAATTCTGTAAAAGCCATGCAAGTAATTGTAGAAGCAGAACGTAGAGCCTACGCAGATAGAAGTCACTTCTTAGGAGATCCTGATTTTGTGACGATTCCTGTAGATACACTCATAAGCAAAGGATATACAAAAGCCCGAATGGAAAACTTTTCTTTTGACAAACCTACAGCATCCAAAGACCTGTCTTACGGAAACGTTCAAATCGTAGAAAGCGAAGAAACTACCCACTACTCTATTGTAGATCAATTTGGAAATGCCGTTTCTGTAACAACCACCCTAAACGGAGCCTTTGGCTCAAAACTCTATGTGCCCGAATTAGGATTTTTCCTTAACAACGAAATGGATGATTTTAGCAGCAAACCGGGAGTTCCAAACATGTTTGGTTTGGTAGGAGCAAAAGCCAATGAAATAGCTCCCGGAAAACGTATGTTAAGCTCTATGACCCCAACCATTATAGAAAGAGACGGAAAACTATGGATGGTAGTAGGAACACCCGGAGGATCAACCATCATCACATCTGTATTACAAACCATTTTGAACGTACATGAATTTGGAATGGGAATGCAAGAAGCCGTAAGTCAACCAAGATTTCACCATCAATGGTTACCGGATGTAGTAATGATAGAACCCAATCAATTTGATGAAAACGTAAAAGAAGAATTGAAAAAACTAGGCTATGTGATTGATGAAAGAGAATCTAGAGTTATTGGTAAAGTAGAAGGAATATTGGTATTGAAAAACGGAGAACTAGAAGGAGGCGCAGACCCTAGAGGAGACGATACAGCAGTTGGATTCTAGGAATAAATTTGTTTATATATGTAGAAGTTTATGAGTTTATAGGTTTATAGGTTTATAGGTTTATAGGTTTATAGGTTTATAGGTTTATAGGTTTATAGGTTTATAGGTTAAATATCCAACAATCTAGAAAAACAAAAAACACGCAAATATATTTTCGAAACGTAAATATATTTACAAAATTCATAATTCATAATTCATAATTCATAATTTAAAGATGGTACAACCTTTCCACTTAGCCATTCCCGTAAAAGACTTAGAACTTTGCAGAAGTTTTTACAGAGACCTATTACAATGCAAGGAAGGGCGTAGCTCAGATCACTGGGTAGATTTCGATTTCTTCGGACATCAATTGGTAATTCATCAAAAAGAAGATTACCAACCACAACGTATTTCAAATCCCGTAGACGGTCATGACGTACCCGTTCCACACTTTGGCGTGGTACTCACTTGGGAAGATTGGACTAAGCTTGCAGAACGATTGCAACGCAAAAGAGTTGATTTTGTGATTGCCCCTACCATTCGATTTCAAGGAAAAGTAGGTGAGCAAGCAACCATGTTCTTTAATGATCCGGAAGGAAATGCATTAGAATTCAAAGCCTTTAAAGACATGAGTCAGTTGTTTGCGAAATAGAAGTAAACTCAAAAACCTCGTCACTACGATTCCGAGCATTCGGAAGAAGTAGTCTGTTTTTCTATTGACAGATTACATCGTCATCCCGAAACTTCGGGACTCCTCGTAATGGCGTCACAACAATATTAAGTGTTAAAACCTCTGTTAAATAACACTTTACCATAATTTTTCATTTGTGTAATTCTTATCTTTAGGGTTTATCTATCAATTAAACCAAACACAATGAGAAAAACCCTTTTCATCCTTGCCCTATGGGTAACGGGTGTATGTGCAGCACAAGGCACACAATTGTTACGACAACCTACACTTTCAAAAACCGATGTGGTTTTTGTGTATGCCAACGATCTTTGGAAAACTCCTCTTAATGGTGGCGATGCCATTAGATTGACCAGTGATACCGGATACGAATCTGAACCACATTTCTCCAAAGACGGAAAAATGATTGCTTTTACCGCTCAATACGATGGTAATACCGATGTATATGTGATTCCTGCTGATGGTGGTGAACCTAAAAGATTAACCTTTCACCCAAGTGCAGATATCGTTCAAGGATGGACTCCAGACAATAAAATATTATTCCGTTCGGGAAGAGAAGCCAGGCCTACACAAACCAACAAATTCTTTACCGTTTCTACCAAAGGTGGAATGCCGGAAGCTATGGATATTCCCAGAGCTGCCTATGGTGAAGTTTCTGAAGATGGTAAATACGTAGCCTACACACCCATTACAGGATGGGATGCAGAATGGAGAAATTACAGAGGTGGTCAGGCCATGCCTATTTGGATTGTAAACTTGAGAACAAACAAACTCATTAGAACTCCACAAACAGACCAAGAAAGACACTTAAACCCTGTTTGGTATAAAGGAGTTGTATACTACATTTCAGAAAGAGATTACACAAGTAATATCTGGTCTTTTAACCCTAAAACAAAACAAGAAGAACAGATTACTTTTCACAAGAAATTTGATGTAAAGAATTTAGATTCCAATAGCAACGGAATTGTTTATGAGCAAGGAGGATATCTTCATTTCTTAAACCCAAACACAAAAGCAACAAAACAATTAAATATCAACGTAAAAGGAGATTTAAACTACTCCAGAGAACGTTGGATGAACTTATCTGGAAGAAACCTAACCAATCCTAATCTGTCTCCAAACGGAAAACGTGCCATCTTCGAATCAAGAGGAGAGATCTTTACAGTGCCTAAAGAAAACGGAACTTGGAGAAACATCACCAATTCTTCTGATGCCGCAGACAGATCACCAATTTGGTCTCCAAAAGGAGATAAAATTGCTTGGTTTTCTGATAAGAGCGGAGAATATCAACTAATGATCGCAGATCAAGATGGTGATAATGTTACAGCTATTGCTTTGCCAAATCCTACGTTCTACTTTAGACCTGATTGGTCTCCTGATGGAAAGCATATTGCATATACAGATACCGATTTTAATATCTGGGTATTAAACCTAGAAACAAAAAAGACTCAGAAAATAGCAACAGATCGCTATGCTCACCCTAACAGATCTATGAACCCACAATGGTCTCCAGATAGTGATTGGATAGCGTATGCAAAACAAAACGACAGTCATTTCAAATCTATTTTTGCTTACCAATTAAGCACAGGAAAAACCGTTCAAGTAACAGATCCAATTGCAGATGCAATTAGCCCTGTTTGGGATGCTTCTGGAAAATATATTTACACCTTGGCAAGTACCAATTACGGATTGCAAAGTGGTTGGTTAGATATGAGTTCTTACGATCCAAGCGTAACCAGAAGCTTATATGCCGTAGTCTTAAACTCTAAAGACAAAGCTCCTAACCTTCCTAAAACAGATGAAGAAGTAGTAAAGAAAGAGAAAAAAGAAGGCGATAAATCTAAGAAAGATAAAAAGCCATCTACCAAAGTAGTAATTGATGAAAATGGTTTGTTTGACAGAGCCATTGCTTTACGATTTCCTTCTAGAAACTATGTAGGACTTTTAAAAGGACCTAAAAACAAAGTATTTGTAGCAGAAGCTGATCCAAACTCTCCGGGAATAACACTACACAGCTACGATGTAAGCAAAGAAAAAGCAACACCGTTTGCCAAAGGAGTTAACAATATGGTTGCTTCAAACGATAGAAATTCATTATTGCTATACAGAGGCGGTAGATGGAGTTTGGTAAGCAGTAAATCGCCTGCAAAACCCGGAAAAGGAAACCTAAACACCAATATCAAAATAAAAGTAGATCCTAAAAAAGAAGCTCATCAGATCTTTAAAGAAGGATGGAGATTTATGAGAGACTTCTTGTATGTAGACAATGTACATGGTGCACCATGGGATGATGTATATAAATGGTATGCTCCTTGGATAGATCATGTAAGACACAGAACTGATTTGAACTATGTAGTAGATATTATGAGTGGTGAAGTAGCTGTTGGACACTCTTATGTATCCGGTGGAGATTTCCCAAATACCAATTTTGTTCCTGTTGGGTTATTAGGATGTGATCTGGAAGTAAACAAAGGAATGTACCGCTTTGCAAAGATCTACAAAGGTGAGCGTTGGAACCCAAATATTACGGCTCCATTAGGATTACCGGGAATCAATGTAAACAAAGGAGACTACTTGGTAGAGATTAATGGTGTAGCCTTAAACTCTTCTATGAACCCATACCAATTGCTAGAGCAAACAGCCGGAAGAGAGATCTATATCAAAGTAAACTCAAAACCTTCTTTACAAGGTGCCAGATCTATTTTGGTAAAACCTACACGAAGCGAACGTCAATTGAGAACTATCGATTGGGTAGAAGGAAACAGAAGAAAAGTAGACCAATTGTCTAACGGTAAATTGGCCTATGTATATGTTCCAAACACCGGAGGTGGCGGATTTACATCTTTTAACCGTTACTACTTCTCACAACAAGACAAAAAAGGTGTGGTAATTGATGAAAGGAACAACGGTGGTGGTTCTGCTGCCGATTATATGATAGACATTATGTCTAGAGAATTGTTTGGTTACTTTAACAGTAAAGCTAGCGATCGTAGACCTTGGACAACACCTATGGCTGGAATCTGGGGACCAAAAGTAATGATTATTAACGAACGTGCTGGTTCGGGTGGAGATCTATTACCGTATATGTTTAGAATGAAAAAGCTAGGACCTTTGGTTGGAACGAGAACCTGGGGTGGACTGGTTGGAACTTGGGATACGCCTCGTTTTGTAGACGGAGGAAGAATGGTTGCACCTCGTGGTGGATTCTTTGACGTAGACGGAAAATGGGCTGTAGAAGGTGACGGAGTTGCTCCGGATATCGAAGTAATTCAAGACCCTAAGAAAGTGATCAATGGTGGAGATCCTCAATTAGAGCGTGCCGTTCAAGAAGCACTTCGTCTCTTAAAAGGAAATGAATTCCAATTAAAACCAGAGCCTAAAGCTCCGATTCGTTGGAAACGTCCAAAAGGATATAAAAACGATAAATAAACTCTTTTATATTAGTGTAAACGGATGATTGGAAGTATTTTCGATCATCCGTTTCTTTTTACAATCTAACGAATGAATATTCTGGAAACACATATAGTTCCTACACTTACAGATCCTCAAAGATTGCAAGAATATGCTGTAGGAATTTTTAAGTCTGTTGCTACCAGATCGGCTATCAAAAAAGCCATTAAAAAAGAAATCATTCTCGTAGATCAAGAAACCTCTTCAACAGCAACTTGGATCAAAGGCGGAGAAACAATTCAATTACTAGAAGCACAAGAAAGCACTCGCAAAGTATTTGACCTTACTTTAGAAATTCTCTTTGAAGATGAGTACTTGGCAATTATTAACAAACCTGCCGGTGTCTTAGTAAGTGGAAATTCTTTTGCTACCATAGACAATGCTTTGAGCTCAAACCTACAAGCAAGTACATTAGAAGATACTGTTCGTCCACGCCCTACTCATCGCCTAGACTACCCTACTTCCGGTTTGTTATTAATTGGTAAAACCAGCTCCGCTATTTTACAATTGAATCAACTCTTTGAGCGCAAAAAAATTCAGAAAACCTATCATGCAGTTACCATTGGAAAAATGCAACCCGAAGGAAAAATCTCTTTGGATGTAGACGGAAAAGAATCACTCTCTTTTTATAAGGTTTTAGACTCTGTACCTTCTAAACGTTTTAATCATTTGAACTTGGTTGAACTCTGTCCTAAAACCGGAAGAAGACATCAATTACGAAAGCATTTATCTTCTCTAGGAAATCCCATTTTGGGTGATAAAGAGTACGGAAAAGAAAATCTTATTTTAAGAGGAAAAGGTTTGTACTTACACGCCTCACAGCTAACCTTCACTCATCCTTTTACACAAGAAGAAATGCAAGTAAACACTCCACTTCCCAAAAAAATTTTGAAGATCTTTCCTCAATAGACCTCTTTGTTATTTCGATATGAGATTCGAAGAATCGATTGAGAAATTTAAAGAGATTTCTCACGCTTGCTTACAGCAAGGCAAGCTCATTTCATTCGGTTCGAAATGACATTTATCGACTTTCCAATTCATCAAAAGCAGCTTTTAGTCTTTTTACCAACTCTTTAAGCTCTTCTTCTGTTTTACTGGCAAACCCCATTCGTATAGAATTGTGCCCTATATTTTCATAATCATAGCGTTGCCAATCTCCAATTTCTAATTTGTGCTTTCTAGCAATTTCCGACACCTTTTGCCATGAATATTTAGAATCTAACTGAGTCCAAACTGCCATCCCTCCTTTCGGAACATCAAAACTAAAATAGTCTCCAAGCTCTTTCTCCATCAATTCACAAAACAAGTCCCTCCTACTTTGGTACACTTTTAAGATCTTCTTTATATGCCTGTCTAAATCGCCACTCTTTAAAAAATCAACAAATACCAATTCTAACAAAGCATCTCCTTGGCGATCTATGTATCGCCTCACTCTGGCTGCTTCATCTATAAACTCTTTAGGTGCAATCATGTATCCAATACGAAAAACCGGAGCAACTGTTTTACAAAGCGATCCTATATAGATCACATTTCCATGTGTATCATGGCTTGCCAATGGCAAAATAGGCGCATGATTGTAGTTAAAATCGTAATCATAATCGTCTTCTATAATAGCAAATTGATGTTCTTTGGCCAGATTCAATAAGTGGATTCTTCGTTCAGCAGACAAGGTTACTGTAGTTGGGTGATGGTGATGCGAGGTTACAAAAACAGCTTTGATCTTTTGCTCTTTACACAATCGTTCTATTTCACAAGTATCCAATCCATTTTCATCTACAGGAACACGTACCAACTCTGCTTTTCGCTCTAAAAAACTTATATCGGCAGCTACATAATTTGTTTGCCCTACCACAATAATATCTCCTTCTTGTAACAATAGTTTTGCTGATAAGAATAACCCCATCTGACTTCCTCTTGTAATCAAAATATTCTCATCACAGCACTGAACTCCACGTGTTTCATTCAGGTAATCGGCCAAAGCATTTCTCAATTTCTGATTTCCCATGGTGCTACCATAAGTCAGTGCATCAATAGTACTTCTTTTGGTAGAAATTCTACGATAGGTTCTAGCAATATCTTCTAAAGGAGTTAAACGAACATCAGAAACTCCATCATCCAACACAATCCAATCTTCTTCTGTTTCATAGACCTTTCTATCCAACAAAGTTCTTTTCTCAAATGAGAAATTTGCACAGGTAGTTTGCACATCTTCTTCTTCTAAAAATTCTTGCTGTTGTAAAATAGGAAGTGTTGCTTTAATATAAGTTCCCTTTTTAGGAATGCTTTCTATCCAACCTTGCAATAGCAGTTCTTCATAACAAGCAACCACAGTTTTTCTGTGAACTTCCAAAAGCTCAGACAATTTCCTACTACTAGGAAGCTTGGTCTTGGGAGGAAGCTTATGACTTTTGATCAACTCTATAAACTGATTGGCCAATTGTAAATACAATGGCGTTCCTTGATTTCTTTTAAGCGTAAAACTTGTTTTGTACGGAAACATAACTGGACTACTAAAAAATTAAATTCTGGACGAAAATAAAAGTCCATAAATGTACTAGTTTTGAACTGTAAAACAAAAAAACATGATCAGAACAGACATAAGTCCATCAGAATACGATGTGTATTACAAAAGATATCTCGACAAATTATCTGAAGATACCGAGTTAAAAATCGGTTTCAAATCAGGTAAAAAAGAAGTGATCGATTTTTTTAGAAAGATTCCTGAAGACAAGCTTGATTATCGATATCAGCCTGAGAAATGGAGCATCAAAGAGGTTTTACAACATTTGATCGATACAGAACGAATCTTTATATATCGCTGTTTTCGAATTGCCAGAAGAGATGAAACTCCTTTAACAGGTTTTGATCAGAACACATATATAGAGCCATCAGGAGCCAGTAAAAAATCGATAGATCAGCTTTTGTATGAATACGAAATAAACAGAAACAATTCTATCAATCTGTTGCTAAGTCTTTCTGATGAAGATTTAGCCTTTGTAGGAAATTCAAACGGAGGCCCTATGTCTGCTAGAGTTGCTGCTTTTACCATCTTAGGTCACGACATTTGGCATATGGAAGTTATTAAAGAAAAATATTTGTAGCATGTTAGAGATCAGACCCAATTGCGAACACTGTGGCAAAGACTTGCCCAATACTTCATCTGAAGCTAGAATTTGCTCTTTTGAATGTACTTATTGTAAAGACTGTGCTGGAGAAATCTTTAATAACGTTTGCCCGAGTTGTGGTGGAAATTTTGTGGTGCGTCCCATTCGTCCTTCAAAAATGATTGAGAAGTACCCGGCTTCTACTGAAAGAGTTTACGCTCCAAAAGACTTGTCAAAGGCCAAGCAATTATCAGATAAATTCAAGAACGTACCTCCTCAACAAAGATAGTTTCTATGAATGCATTTGTAATAGACAGTATTGGATACTTAGGCTTGGTGCTAAACCTATACTCCATGTCTAAAAGCGGCGAATACAAACTTCGGTTGTTTTCACTAATTGCTAATGTTATCTATATCATTTATGGTTTTTTAATAGCTGCCAACCCTGTTATTGTAGGATGTATGATTGCTGTTGGCTTGCATGCATATCATTTAAGAAAAATAGTACTTAAAAAAACAGAAAACAATGTTACACATTAGAACTGCCACCCCGGAAGACGCTACTGTTTTAGCTTTGTTAGGGAGAGTTACTTATGCAGAATCGCATGGGCATTTTATTCAATGCAAAACACACTTATTGAACTATGGAGATGAGGCTTTTGCTGTTTCTAAAATCAAAAGTGAGTTAAACGATCCTACTATTCTCTATCACATTGTTACCTATGATGATTTTCCTGTAGGCTATTCTAAGATTGTTATGCATGCTTCTAGAGAAGAGATCAATTCAGAAAACATTTGTAGACTGGAAAGAATTTATATTCTGGATGATTTTATCAGTAAAAAAATTGGCATTCAATTACTCAATAAGATCATTGAAGAATCTACTGCTTTAGGATTCGAAAAAATATGGCTAACTGTATACATTAAAAACCAAAGAGCTATTCGTTTTTATGAAAAAAACGATTTTAAAACTGTAGGTCAAATGGATTACTATGTAGATGGTGTGCCTTATGAAAACTTCGTTTTGGCTAAAAACATACAAAAACAATAAACTATGATACCTCTCAATGAACTAATACTATTTGCTTTAGCTGCCTTAATTATGGTACTATCTCCGGGACCTAATATGATCTATCTAATATCTAGATCTTTATCACAAGGTAAAAAGGCCGGAATCATTTCGCTTTTTGGAGTAATGTGTGGTTTTTTATTTCACATCTTAATGGTTAGTTTTGGGCTAACAGCCATTTTCTTTGCTATCCCGTACGCATTTGTAGCAGTAAAGTTTTTAGGAGTTACCTATTTGTTATTTTTAGCTTACAAAAGCATTACTTCTGAGAGTAAAATCTTCGACCCAAATACAAACTTGAAGAAAGACGGAGTGTTAAAGCTTTTTAATATTGGACTCCTTACGAATATTTTAAACCCTAAAATGGCTATTTTTTATCTTTCCTTTTTCCCTCAATTCATCAAGCCGGAATACGGATCCATTTTTGGGCAAAGTCTACAGCTAGGTTTTGTTCAAATATTTATAAGTTTTACAATTAATTTCTTAATCGTGATTTCTTCGGCAAGAATGGCTGTGTGGTTTGCAAAAAAACCTCTTTGGGTAAAAATTCAAAAATGGTTTATGGCATCTGTACTTACAGGTCTGGCAATAAAAATGGCACTTACAAAAGCAAAATAAAATTTCTAAGCAATGAAAGAATATTCAAAATCCAAACTCAACAGAATCAAAAGAGGTCAAAACAGAGGTACTTACGATGTAGAAAAGATCAACGGTATTCTAGATGCCGGTTTCATTTGTTTTGCCGGTTATATTTACGATGGCAAAGCCATTTCTATTCCTATGGCGTATGGCAGAAACGGAGATAAGATCTACTTGCATGGCTCACAAGCAAACCGAATGCTCAACGCACTTTTAGAAGCCAAAGAAGCAAGCTTAACGGTAATGCACTTAGATGGTTTGGTGTTGGCAAGATCGGGCTTGCATCATTCTGTAAACTATCGTTCTGTAACCTTATTCGGCTCGCTTAAAAAAGTAGAGAACGATGCTGATAAAGAAGCTGCTTTGGTATGTGTAATGGATCAAATGATCTCAAATCACTGGGATTCACTTCGTCCAATGCATCAGCAAGAATTAGATAGAACTTTGGTGGTTGAAATGACCATTGAAACAGCCTCTGCCAAAATACGAGATGTAGGTGTAAACGATGAGCCTGAAGATTACGAATTGGATGTTTGGGCCGGTGTGGTTCCTTTAAAAATGGTTGCAGAAAAACCTATTTCTGACGAACAGTTGAAGGAAAATATTGCCATTCCAGATCATGTATTAGAGTACTATGAACAACATAAATAATAGTATCTTGTTTGCATGAAAAAATATGATGTTATCATTCTTACCGATGATCGATATGTTGGCGATGAAAAGAAAGATCAGTTAGCTCAAAATGTATATGTAGAAGATGGTTTGCTACAAGAAGCGCTGCTTAAACTAGGTTTAAAAGCAGAACGAAAATCTTGGAGCGATCCTCTGTTCGACTGGTCTTCTACACGTTATATTGTTTTTAGATCTACTTGGGATTATGTGTATCGTTTTGAAGAGTTCTTTAACTGGATAGAAAAAGTAAGTAAACTCACTACCTTATTAAATTCTGAAAGTTTAATTCGATGGAACATCAACAAACACTATATGTTAGACCTTCAAAAGAAAGGAGTTCATATTTGTGAAACCTATTTTATTGAAGCCGGTACCCAAACCTCTTTACAAGAACTCCATCAATTACACAAACTCAACGATGTTGTTTTAAAACCTTGTGTGTCCGGTGGCGCCAGACATACCTACAAGATCAAAGCCGACGAACTTGAACAGTACGAATCTATTTTTCAGGAATTGATCTCAAAAGAAGCCATGATGCTACAACCTTTTCAGCAAAATATTGTAACAAAAGGAGAAGTTTCTATGATGGTGATCAATGGAAAATTTACACATGCTGTTTTAAAGATCGCTCAGAAAGGTGATTTTAGAGTTCAAGACGATTTTGGCGGTACAGTGCAACAATATCATCCTACAGTTGAAGAAATTAACTATGCAGAGAAAGTTGTAAAATCCTGTTCTGAAATGCCTATATATGCAAGAGTTGATGTATTTTTAGACAATCAAAATCAAATGGCTTTGGCTGAATTGGAATTGATTGAACCTGAAATGTGGTTTAGAGATCACCCCGAAGCAGCTCAGCTATTAGCCCTAGGCATTAAAGAACGTATCGAATGAAAAAACTTTTAAAGATCGTTGGAGGTATTTTAGCACTTCTCATCATCGCTGTCGGAATCTATTACTTTGCCAATAACGAATCTCTTCCCGAAGGTGTTCAAGGAGAAAAAGCAGATGCTTTAGCTCAGAAAATGATAACTGCCATGAACAAAGAAGCTTTTGACAATACAGAAGTATTGGAATGGAGTTTTCGTGGGAAAAATCATTATATCTGGAAAAAGCAAGAAGGAATCGTAGATGTTTCTTGGGATAACCATAAAGTAAGCTTAGATCTAAAAGATCTTTCAAAAAGTACCGGAGGTGATCAAGAATTGATTGAAACAGCATTAGACTATTTTAACAACGATAGTTTTTGGTTAGTGGCTCCGTATAAAGTTTTTGACGAAGGTGTAGAAAGACGTTTGGTTACTTATGATGGAAAAGATGCTTTGCTGGTAACCTATTCTTCAGGAGGTTCTACTCCGGGAGATTCTTATCTGTGGATCTTAGACGAAAACGGAATGCCTGTAAGCTACAAAATGTGGGTTAGCATTATTCCTTTAGGAGGTGTCTCTGCAACTTGGTCTAATTGGAAAGAATCTAATTCCGGTATCAAACTACCTACAGAACACACACTTTCTCTGTTTGGAATAAAGATAGATATGGGTGATGTAAAAGCATTCAACCCAAGAGCAGATGAATTAGCAAACAAGATTTTAAAAGCTGTTAAGCACGAAGCTTATAAGAACACTCGTTATATCGATTGGAGTTTTGGAGGAAGACGTTTTTACAAATGGGATAAAGAAAAACACATTGTAGAAGTAAAATGGAATGACGCCAAGGTAATGCTTCATCCTAATGATATGGAAAAGAGTGTTGCCTATTTGAAAGGAGAAGAAATCAAGAATAACGATAACTTAGTAAAGCGTGCTTGGGATCTTTTTAACAACGATAGTTTTTGGTTGGTAGCTCCTCATAAACTCTTTGAACCCGGTATTATTAGAAGTATCGAGATGATTGATGGCAAAGAAGCTCTGCGTGTAAAATACACTACAGGTGGCACAACTCCGGGCGATTCTTATGTTTGGATTTTAGGCGAAGATTATATCCCTGTAAGCTATCAAATGTATGTTCCCAGTATGAAAATGGTAGCCGTTCCTGCAACATGGGAAGATTGGATTGAAACAGAGTCTGGTACTATGTTGCCAAAAAATCATACCTTTTCAAGCGGAAGATCACTTAGTATGGGTGACGTAAAAGGATATAATTAATGGATTCAAAAACAATTTCAAACGGAATATTAAGAGCATTGGCTATTATTGTAGGAATTGCCTTGCTAGGTTACTTTTTATATGCAGTAAGGTCTGTACTTGTATATATTATCATTGCTGCAGTAATCGCATTGATCGCAAGACCTTTGATCATTTTCTTAAGAAGAAGGTTAAAGTTTCCAAACACATTGGCTGTAATTACTACAATGGTAATTTTTATAGGGCTTTTGTTTAGTTTGGCTGCAATGTTTGTACCTCTAGTGGTAGAACAGGGCGATAAATTATCTCTTTTACAAACTACAGAACTTGAAAAAAATATCCAGAATATTGTCACTCAAGCAAATGATTATTTTAAATCTAAGGACATCGATATTCTTGCACAACTTCAAAGTGCTGATGTGTTTTCCGGTTTAAAATCCATTCCAGATGTCTTGAACACTTTTGTAGGGACGCTAGGCTCATTTAGTGTAGGGTTGTTCTCTATTCTATTTATTTCTTTCTTCTTTATGAAGGATAGTAGAATTTTTAAGAACTCATTATTGGCTGTCATTCCAAAAGGAACTGAGAATAGATTTTCTCAATCTATAGAAAAGATCAACGATCTATTATCAAGATACTTCATCGGTTTAATGCTACAGATTACAATATTGTTCATCTTATACACCATTATTCTACTCATCTTTGGAATTTCCAATGCAGTAGTAATTGCTTTTTTATGTGCCTTATTAAACATCATTCCGTATGTAGGGCCATTGATTGGGGCATTTTTGATGACTATCTTATCAATGACCAGCAACCTAGGGCAAGACTTTCAAACGGTAATTTTACCAACCACTATCTATGTTATGATTGGTTATTTAATTGCTCAATTGGTAGATAATTTTGCCAGTCAGCCTATTATTTTCTCAAAAACCACAAAATCTCATCCATTGGAAGTATTTTTGGTGATTATTATAGGAGGTTTATTAATGGGGCCTGTAGGTATGATCGTTGCTGTACCAACGTATACTGCCTTAAAAGTTATATTAAAAGAATTCCTATCTGATAACAAGATCGTAAAATCACTGACAAAAGACCTGTAGTTCCATTGAACGAACGAATTTTACATAAAGACGTTCAAAACTTTATCCAGCAGAATTTAAAATCAGATTTGACAAAACTGATTTTAAAAGGATCTCCTTTTGATAATATCTCTATTCAAGAACTGGCAAATCAAATTGCAGTTAAGAAAAAAAGCGAAAAGAAACTACCTTCTTGGTTTCAAACAGAGAATATCTATTATCCTCCTAAGTTGAATTTGGAACAAACTTCTTCAGAAGCTACTGCCAGATACAAAGCCAACTTGATCAACGGTAAAAAACTGATCGATCTTACCGGTGGTTTTGGTGTAGATAGTTTTGCTTTTTCAAAAAAGTTTGATGAAGTTACACATTGCGAGCTCAATCCTGAGCTTTCTGAAATTGCAACTTATAATTTCAAGCAGTTAAAAGCTACGAATGTAAAAAACATCCAAGGAAATGGTATTGATTATCTAACCAATTCTACAGAAGACTTCAACTGTATCTACATAGACCCTTCTAGAAGAAGTGATGTAAAAGGCAAGGTTTTTCTTTTGCAAGATTGCGAGCCGGATGTTCCCAAAAACCTAGAAGCATTACTTAGCAAAGCTCAAACCATACTCGTAAAGGTCTCTCCTATTCTAGATATTTCCAGCGCTTTGGAAGAGCTCAGTTATGTAAAAGAGGTTCATGTAGTAGCCCTTAACAACGAGGTAAAAGAATTGCTATTTCTAATTGAACGATCTTACCAAGGAGCAGTTCATATAAAGACCGTTAACCTTTTAAAAACCGAAGATCAAAACTTCAGTTTTACCTTAGGAACTGACGTTCAATCTGTGTATGCACAACCAGAAACCTATCTCTACGAACCCAATGCCGCCATCATGAAATCTGGTGGGTTTCATCATATCACAACGCAGTTTGCGGTTTCTAAACTTCACCAACACTCTCATTTGTACACTTCAAATGAGCCTATCGGTTTTCCCGGAAGAAGTTTTTTGATCAAAGAAATATTGAGTTATGACAAGAAGAAAATCAAAAGATTACTTACTACTTCTAAGGCAAATATTACAACTCGTAACTTCCCAAAATCTGTAGAACAGATCAGAAAAGAGCTAAAGATCAAAGACGGAGGATCAGACTATTTATTCTTTACAACAAACATGGATGAAAAACTCATTTGTATACATTGTTTCAAAAAATAAAAAATTAACATATGTAAATAAATGATAATCAGTAAAAAAATAGTTAACCCATAAATCCTACCAATTCACTTTTTTTTATTAAATTTGGAACAGAAAACTCGCAAGAGTTTACACTTTAGTGTTTTATTTTTAGGGGTGTAAAACACTACAGAAGCCTTGATTTTTCAAGGCTTTTGCTATTTTATAACATTATTTTTCAGTAAGTTTGTTTACCTTTCTTTTTACAGTTTAGGCATGCAAACAAACGACTATCAAGGGCTAAAGATCATCGATGATTCTCAGTTCATTACGCAAGATGAACTGGTTGTAGAGGCTCCATTACAGATCAATATCAATGGAGAGCCTTACACCGTTGTTATGAGAACACCCGGTAATGATTTTGACCTCATTAGAGGTTTGTTGTATGCTGAAGATATCTACAAAAAAGAACAAAACCTCCACTATTCTATCCTAGAAGAAGATAAGTCTGTACCTAAGATCATCAATGTTGATATTTCAAAACAAGATCTGGGAAAAGGATATCTAAACAAACGCACATTGCTTTCTGTTTCTTCATGTGGAATATGTGGCAAACAACAATTAGAGGATTTAAACATTGAAGATGATCAATTAGAAGAAAAACTATTGTTTTCTTCTGAGAACTTGTTCAAGATGTTTGAAGCTTTAAAAGAAGAACAAAAAACTTTCCATAAAACTGGCGGTAGTCATGCTGCTGCTATTTTTAATGAAGATCATCAACTGCTAACCATCAAAGAAGATATTGGCAGACACAATGCTGTAGATAAATGTGTTGGAAGTTTATTAGTTCACAATAATTTACAACAAGGAAAATATCTACTCGTCAGTGGCAGGGTTTCCTATGAGATCGTTTCCAAGGCTTTCATTGCTAAGGTTCCGGTGATCATAGCTGTTTCTGCCTGTTCATCTATGGCTGTAGATTTTGCCAAAGAATTAGGAATCTGTTTGATCGGATTTACGAGAGACAACAAAATGACGGTCTACTCTCGTCCCACTTTTTTAAAACCTAAAATGCACAATGAGTACTAAAAAGACACACGCTCAACCACCAGAAAAATTAACAGGAATCAAGCTAAAAGAAATTCCTGAATCTGCCGTTGGAGTTAAAGCAATTGCTTCTGCACTTTCGCACATCAACAAAGAAGTTGGTATGGGAAAAGGAATTGGGCTGTTAGCTAAATTAAATCAGATCAATGGGTTTGACTGCCCGGGTTGTGCATGGCCCGATCCGGATGAAAAAAGAGCTTTTTTAGCTGAATATTGTGAGAATGGTGCCAAAGCCGTTGCAGAAGAAGCTACTAAAAACAGAGTTTCTCCTCTCTTTTTTGCTACGCATTCTGTACAAGAATTGTCTGAACTTTCGGATTATGAAATAGGAAAAAAAGGAAGAGTTACGCATCCTGTTGTACTTCATGAAGGAAAAGACCATTACGAAGAGATCTCATGGGAAGATGCTTTTCAAATGATCGGAACTGAGTTAAATTCTTTGTCTTCTCCGGATGAAGCAATTTTTTATACATCAGGAAGAACAAGCAATGAAGCTGCTTTCTTGTACCAACTGTTTGTAAGACAATTTGGAACCAACAACTTACCGGATTGTTCAAATATGTGCCATGAGTCCAGTGGATCTGCATTATCAGAAACTTTGGGAATTGGAAAAGGATCTGTAACACTTGACGATTTTAATCATGCAGATTTGGTGATTGTTATGGGGCAAAACCCGGGAACAAATCATCCGAGAATGCTTACTGCTTTAGGAGAAACAAAAAAGAAAGGCGGGCAGATCATCACGATTAACCCGTTGCCGGAAGTTGGATTGATGAGATACAACGATCCTCAAAACCCTATAAAATGGATTGGAAAGGGTCAGAAATTAACAGATATCTTCTTACAAGTAAAGATCAACGGAGATGTTGCTTTGTTAAAGATCATCATGAAACTATTGTTGGAGAAAGAGAAAAAGAGTCCAAACTCAATCTTCGACCACGATTTTATTCAAGAAAAAACTTCGGGGTATGATGAATTCATCAACGACCTTGAAAAATCTAACATAGAGGAGTTACTTCCTCAAACCGGATTGGAGCTTTCTATAATCAAAGAAGCTGCCGATATGATTGCTAAAAAGAAAAAGATCATCATTTGCTGGGCCATGGGATTAACACAGCATAAGAATGCAGTAGACAATATCCGTGAGTTGGTAAACTTGTTGCTTTTAAAAGGAAGTATTGGTAAAAAAGGTGCCGGAACTTGCCCTGTTAGAGGACACTCTAATGTGCAAGGAGATCGTACCATGGGAATATGGGAAAAGCCTAAAGATGCTTTCTTAGACAAGTTAGAAGAAGAGTTTCATTTCAAAGCTCCAAGAGAACATGGGTATGATGTAGTTGATGCTATTGAAGCCATGCATCAGAAAAAAGCAAAAGTATTTATTGGTATGGGAGGTAATTTTATCTCTGCAACACCTGATACGGAGTTTACAGCTGAAGCGCTTCAGAATTGTGATCTTACTGTTCATGTATCTACCAAACTCAACAGAAGTCATTTGATCCACGGAAAGAGAGCCTTGATCTTGCCTTGTTTGGGAAGATCAGAAAAAGATCATCAAGAAAATGGTGAGCAATTTGTAAGTGTTGAGAATTCTATGGGTGTTGTTCATCAATCTTCCGGGCATTTAACACCTTTGTCTGAAGCTTTATTGAGTGAGCCTGCCATAGTAGCAGGAATGGCTGAAGCTACTTTAAAAGATTCTCAAGTAGCTTGGACTGAATTGGTAAAAGACTACGACCTGATCAGAAATAAAATAGAAGCAACTATCCCCGGATTTGATAATTATAACAAAAGAGTGCGTAATAGAGGTGGTTTTTATTTACCAAACAATGCCAGAGATAACAACTACGCTCCTACCAAAACCGGAAAAGCCAATTTTACTGTCAATCAGATCTCAGATGTTGTTCTTGAAAAAGATCAATTTATCATGATGACCATAAGAACTCACGATCAATACAACACAACTATCTATGGTTTAGATGATCGATATAGAGGTGTACTTAATGAAAGACGCGTTGTGTTTATGAATCAAGATGACATGAATGAACAAGGTTTGAAAAAAATGGATATGGTAGATCTTATCAGTCATTTTGAAGGAGAAAAGAGAGTTGCCAAAGGCTTTTTAGTGCTTCCTTACAGTATTCCAAGACAATGTACTGCAACTTATTTCCCAGAAGCCAATGTATTGGTTCCTATTAAGAGTAAAGCAAGAATTAGCAATACTCCGGCTTCAAAAACCGTTATTATCACTTTAGAAAAACGTTCATGAAAAAATACCTTTTTCTCTTAGCACTTATCTCCCTACACTTTTCTTATGCTCAGGAAATTCCTGAAAAGAAAGTTCAGAAAAGTTTCTTTGCTACCGATTTTCTATCGGTAGATATGCCTACAAATGATTTGGGTAAAGATGAAGATCATATGGGCTTGATAGGAATTCATTACAATCTAGATTTTAATGGGTTCTATACAGGATTAGGATTCTATGGAGTAGTAAGAGGAAAAAGAGGTGGTTTTTTTACATTGGGAGTCAATGCCGGATATCAGGCTGATCTCACTGATAAATTATTTTTGGATACCGGAATTCATTTTGGAGGCGGTGGTGGCGCCGGAGCCCCTGATGGCGGAGGCGCATTTATTTTACCTCATTTCAACTTAGGGTATAAATTCAGAAAAATGTCTCTGAGTGCAGGGTATAGTTATATTAATTTCTTTGATGGCGGAAATATTGTAGGGCATCAGTTAAACGTAGGATTGCAATTTCCTTTGGATATTGATCTTACCTCAATTGATCATGCAGAAAAGGAATTTGATATCGCAGATTTTACTCCTACTACATGGAAAAAAGAAGCGAAAAGAATGTCTTTTATGCTTCACCTGAACAACTTGTCTGTAAAAGGAAGCTCAAGAGATACCAATGGGAATTCTCTGAATGGAAGTACCATTCGATTGGCCGGGTTTGAGCTAAACTCTTATTTCGACAACAATTGGTTTTTATTTGCCAAGTTTGATGGTGCTTATGATGGAATTCCTGCCGGATACATGAACATTTTTGTTGGTGGTGGGTATCATTTTTCATTCAACCGCAACAGAACAAATATTCTTGCCAAGTTTGGTGTAGGTGCCGGAGGTGGCGGTGGTGTAGACTCGCAAGGAGGTGTATTGATCTATCCCGACATCTCTCTAGAGCAACATATTGCTGATAATATTTACATTTCTGTAAATAAAGGCTTTCTAAGAAGTCCGAATTCTTTCTTTGAGTCTTCAACATTTGGAGTTGGACTGAAATACTATTCAAATATAAATGGAATACTAGGAGGTGATTTTTCTTCTGCAAAATTCAAAGGCTTTGAAGTTATTGTTAAACAAGATGTATATCATAATGCTGAACGTACAACAAAAGCTACAGAAAACCTTTATCAGATTGCACTACAGCTAAACTATCATTTAAACAAAAACATCTATGTTGCCGGTCAGACTGCTTTTGCCAACTTTGGAAATGCAGGTGCCTATGCAGAAGGTATTGTAGGGCTTGGATTCCAAACAAATTACTTCTTTAATGATCGCGTGAATCTTTTTGCTCAAGGACTGATTGGTGGTGCCGGAGGTGGTTTTATTAGTACCGGAGAAGGTTTGATTATAAAACCTAGTGCGGGAATGAACTACAAGCTTAATTCACGCTTTGCATTACGAGGAGCTTTAGGGTATGTAAAAGCTAGAGGTGGGAGTTTGAGTAGTCCTATGATCAATTTTGGAGTTAGCTATCGTTTTGCTTTCTTATCAGCTAAATAACTAGTTGATAAACTTGACTAAATCTTTGTTTGCTTCTATTCTATTTTGTTCTTCGGAATTCAAAAGGTGATAAAAATCTATTCCAGTAACTTTTTCAATACTGTCGATAGAAGTTACATAATCGAAATAAGATGCTGATGACTTTTTGTTTTCTAAAAGAAATGCCAATCCACTTATGCTATTGTCTTTAAATCGAATGATTGTTTTGTAATAACTATTTGGAATAGTTACTTTATTCTCGCCAATGGTTCCTATGGGTGAATCAAAAACCGGTCCTGTTACTACATACAACGAATCGCTTTTTTTAGACCAATCTAATACCTGAGCCTCCAACTTTTTCCATATTCCTCGGTTAAAGCCCGGTAATTGCGGACTCATATTGCTCATAAAGAAACTGGCGTCCATAGCCTCTGTACTAAAAGACATTGCTTTGGAGGGTGCCAAATGCCCTCTGTCGTAACCTGATCCTTTGTAATCTTTTAACGTTGCAGAGCCACTTAACACCATGGGGTCTTCTCTAAAACGATCTTTTCTTTTTACTCGTAAACTATCGTGCAATGGATAAATGGTATACGCTACCCAATCGGCTTGCTCATGGGTGTTGTTGTACGACAATGTATAGTAAGGTCTAACAATAATTTGGTTTCCTATCTCAGACGGTAAATTAAACAGTTCTTGAGCAGCAGTTACATCCACAGAAACAGAATCAGTAACGACCTCAACAGTTTCGGTATTGGTAATATTACTTTCTACAGGAACTTCTTTTGATTGCCAGAAGTAGTAGATAATGGCAATAATTATCAATAAAAAAATTATGAAAATAATTCTTCTCGTTTTCAAAATTTATTGGTCAATACTTAAAATAAAACTTTCAAAATTGTCACTCTTTTTCTTCTCCATCTTTACAATTAGTTTTCTAAGTCTCTTACAACATTTTAAAAAGAATGGACGATTAATTTTATCTGTTTTTAGATTCTTTATAGCCAATTCTATTGATTCTTTAGCAAATTTTAATTTTTGACTGTCTGCTTTTTTGTCCATAAAAGCCTCTAAATATTCTATATAAGCTTCTACATAAGGAAAAACTGGATGAAAAATCTTTTTATCATCATAATCTTGCTCTAAAGAAGATTTCAAGTCTTTTCTTAATTTTTTTAATTCTAATATTTTATTATAAATCTCTTTCCCTTTTTTAGACAGCCTAGTTTTTACTTCTGTATTTGTTGATAGTAGTACATCTAATTTAGCGCAATAAACAAAACTAAGACTATTTATTACAGTCTTATAGGTATGAGGTAAATATTTGTTTTCTTCATATGAAGGAATTCTTTCTATTTCATTTTTGCAAGCCTCTCCTCTTTCTATCAAACTTGATAAATAAATATTAATCTCATTTAAATTATTCCTATTAAGTTCTTTAAAGTCATATAAATAATTAATCCCTATTAGAAAATAAGATAATTTAAATCTATAATCATCTCCATACTCTTTAATAAATTCTTCATTAATCTTTTCATCTCTTTTAATAACATATAGGTTAATAACGTCATTTCCCTTTCTCCTCATAGACCATAAACTCAATACTGATAATTCTCTTAAAATAAATCGGTAGTGCTTCTTTTGCTTAGAGTTCTTATTCTTGACAGCATTTAATCTCTTTAACTTTTTCTTTATTACATGTGTAAACTTATTACATTCTTGATAGGCTATATAATTGCTATCTTCATTATTATCCGAAGTATATTTTATAAATATAATTAAGAATATAATGATTAAATTATCTACATCATTCAATAAAGAGGAATCTAATTGATAATTCTGTAATAGCTTAAAAACAGCATGTTGGCTAATTCTATTTTTATCATGCTTTTTTGTTGAAGCATATATGATCAGGTTTTCTATTTCTGATTGGTATCTTTTATAAATATTTTCACCTTCTAACAAATAATCATTTAACATGAATAACGGAGGCAATGCATTAAAGAGAGAAATAATATTATCTTGCCCTCTATCTATGATAACATCCTCGCCTCTATTAAGGTTTTTAATCAACTCTTGAGCAAGTTCATATGTAAATAGATTTATTTTTATAAAGTCTATTTTTTTTCCATCCTCTTTAGTCTTGTATAACTTTTTCAACTCTATCAAAAGAGAATCTACATTTTTATTATTTCTAGCAGAGTAAGCAAGTTCATCATCTGTTAACTTTGAATCAAGAAAAATAGATTCGTTTTCTACCTTTTCTCTAGTTTTAAGTAAAATATCGTAAATAGGGCTACTTTCTTCTTTTCTATCACAATAGTCTTCAAATATGATTTGTGAATTCCTGTATTTTTTCCCTTTTAAGACGTTGTAGATTATGTAACCAAAATTATAGTTGTTATTTCTATGAAAGAATAGTTCTTCTCCTGGAAACTTTTTCATAATTTTCTTCAACCAAGTCCATTCTTTTTTATCAATAACCTCAGTAAGTTTTTCAAATAATATCTTTGTTTTTTTGGCTGATGAAAAATACATATATCTTACTCCATCATCTATCGAATAGTAGTTTAGCAGAATTATTTTATAAATACATATAGCATCTATCAAACTACTGTAACCTCTTTTATCTTTAGGAAAAAGGTCATAGATAAGCCCAATATTTTCTTTATTAGCATCAGTAAAAAAGATATCATCATCTCCAAAGAACAATTCTTCGTATTTATAATTTCTTTTTACTTTTTTATTTTCAAAAATATCGTTGTAGAGATCAACAAAACTTTTGTCTCTTCTTTTAAGAATAAAAAAGATCTCAGAATAAAACTCTGAAATAAATTGACGAGCTTTTTCTTCATCAAACTCTGCGGCATTGTTATTTATCAAATCGTTTAATTTTTCATTCACGTATGAAATCTCATTAAACTTTTTTTTATGTACATCTAGCTCATCATCATATTCATCAAATAAATAAATCATCCCTTTTCTGTGATTAAGAAGAGCATTCATTGCGTAAAAAGAGTCAACATATGTTTTATCTACAGAATCTTTTTGCCCTTCATAAAGGAGATTGTAAGGATCTATAAAAGAAAGAATATCATAAGCATCAATGAAGAATACATGAGAAATTTCTCCATAATATTTATAATCCGTAAATATTTGCTGTATTTCTTTCTTACTTAAATCATATAATAAAGAACTCTTATAGCTTTCTTGCAAATCATCCATCGTATACTTCTTTATTTTTTGTTTTTTTTGATTTATTAAATGCAATATGTGCTTCCCATAAATCATCTTTATCTTGAGAAGCCAAGTTGAGAATTGATTTTCCAGTAGTCATAATCTGATTAGTATTATATGGAGCAGATTTTATATTCTTTTTATTTCTATTTACAAATCCTCTGATTTTTCCCTTTTGAAAATCAGTAAGCTCTCTTGCTTTTAAACTGTCCTCCATAACAGAATACACTCTTGCTACTTCTCTCTGCATATTAATGAGTTCTTTATTTTTCATCCGATCCAAACTTGACAACGCTCGTTCTACAATCATGTTTTCTCTTTTCATGTTTGTATCAACATTAATCAAATGGGTTAGGTGCCTCTTTGAATTAATAAAAGAAAGATGGTATAAGTTCTCAACTAGATGTTCATTTTCTTGAAAGGAAAAGTTTTCGAATACTCCTTTAAATAAAGAGTTTACCCGATTAGTAGAAAGTTGTTTAGATTTCAACTGATCTGTATAACTTATAATATCCGGATTTTTTTCTAAACTATTAATTACACTATTCAGTTCTTTAAGCTCACACTTATCTAACTCATCTCTTGGTATTTCAAATACAGTGAAGGGAGTACTTTTCTGAATTAATTTATATTTATTCCCTTCATTATACATGAAAAGGCTAATCATGTCTTTTTTGAAATCTAGCTGAATATGAATAGCTTCTTTAAGTTTAAAAAATGTTTGATTTTCTATTAGCATATTAGAATGAGGTTCCATCAACTGTTCTCCATCTTGTACTAATAAATTTCCTTCAATATCAAAAACTGGTATACAAAAGCCTGTCTTGTTTTTAAAAATATTGATATATCCAACGATATTTTTCATAATGACAATTATTCTAACTCTAATTTATCTTAAACCTTTTATAATATTCGCCTCTACACTCATCCATAATCTGCTTTATACTCTTATGAGCTCCATTTTCTAAATAGTCATACGGATATATTTTGGAATCATCAACAATCTCTCCATGATTCTTGTCGAAGTATTCTTTTAACTTTTTTATATGAAAATTGTTTCCTCTTTTATCTTCAGGTAATGCCACAAATGCTAATCGAGCAGTAAAAGGTAAGATCAAGTTTCCGTTGTCTCCTATAGCCAATTCTACTGTTCCCTTTCTTTTATCTAAATCAAGGTTATTTTCTTTTAAAAAATCTTCATTAAATACGCTTTCCATATCTGCTTCCAATAACTTGTGATGCTCTTTTTGAATAGGTATTGAATGAGGCTCAAAACTATCCTTCAGTTTTACTTCTGTATAATTCTTTATATCTCCATACCAATCAAAAATGAAGTTATTGATATATTGAATCATATCATCCAAATCAACATGGTTTACATAATTAAACAACTCTTCATCAGGAATTTTAGAAATTCTTGTTATCTCATTCTCCTTCATATTTTTAATCATACCCGTATCAGTAGGTGTAATGCAAAAACTAGAATTTTTTACTTTAATATGTATCCCAAGGATTACCGGAGGCTCCCATTTTTTAGAAACATATAATGGGTTTCCGTAAAAAAAGAAGACTTTTTTCTCTCCATAAAACTTATCTTCTTCTACTGCTTTTAGCCTCCAAAATGAGTCCTCTATTTTTGAGTATATAAACTCTGTAGTATTATGAAAAAAAGGCAGTTCCGGTAGTTGCTCATATTCACTACTTTGATATGGTTTCCAAAAATTTCCTGATTCCAGCATATTATTTACTTCTTAATGATTCCCATTGTTTATTAACATCATTAATAATGCTTTGTACCTTTTTCTTGTAAGAGTCAAGAACTAAAAGATCTACTTCACTGATAGGTCTACCTGCTAAATAGTAGTTTAGTTCAGATCTCACCTCCTTCAATTGATTGCTCCCCATTCTAAAAATGACCCATAAATCTTTATTGTGGTAAAAGTTTTTTGAAGCGCTCAAAACTGTAATAATTGCTCCAAAAATTAAAATCGTTACCCTTTCTACATCTTTAAATGCAAATCCTAAGTCTATAAAAAGATAATTGATATTTAATCCGGAAAGTACGGTGATAACAGCTCCTAATAAAGTTGTTAAATGATGATTCCTTGAAGATCTTTTGAGATTATAATCTAACTTATCATTATAACCTTTTAGAACATTCTCTATCTCTTTTTTCAGAAAGTCAATTTTCTTTGTTTTTTGAACATCACTTGAGTCAGATCCTTCACTATTAGCACCTCCCTCAGTTACTACTTCGTTCATAAGCAAAAATTTAATTCGTAAATAAGGTACAATGAATAGAATTGAAACTTATTTGATTTTCGGGAAGTTAGAAAAATTAGATAGTCAGAAAATGCGGATATCTGCATTTTATAATGCAGATTTCTGCACCATTCTGATTATTCATAAAAAACAAAAGCCTCTCTATTTCTAGTGAGGCTTTTATTATCAAATAAGAAATTCGAACAGATCAGGTTTATCATTGAGGTATTCTCCAAAGAAACTTCTTTCCTTCATTCTGTTGATCAAAGGTTCTAAATTTTCTTTTCTCTCTAATTCAATTCCAATAACAGCCGGAGCATTTTCTCTACTTGTCTTTTTGGAATATTCAAAGAATGTGATATCATCTTTCTCTCCTAAAACGTCCATTACAAACTCTTTAAGTGTACCGGCTCTTTGTGGAAACCTAATGATAAAGTAATGCTTTAAACCTTTATGCAACAAGGCTCTTTCTTTGATCTCTGCTGTTCTGGTAATATCGTTATTACTTCCGCTAATGATACAGGCTACGTTTTTTCCTTCTATCTCTTCTTTATACAATTCTAATGCCGATAATGTTAATGCGCCTGCCGGCTCTATTACAATTGCATCTTTATTATACATTTCTAAAATAGTTTGACAGACTTTTCCTTCTGGAACTGTAATTATATCATCTAAAAATTCCTCACATATCTTATAGGTAAGATTTCCTACTCTTTGTACGGCAGCACCATCAACAAACTTGTCTATTGTTTTTAGTTGTACTGGCTCTTTATTTTCAAATGCTGCTTTCATAGAAGGCGCTCCTTCGGGTTCTACTCCTATGATCTTTGTTTGAGGCGATAGTAATTTAAAAACACTTGACAATCCTGAAGCCAAGCCACCACCACCAACAGGCACAAATACATAATCTAAAGGTTGTTCACTTTGTTCTAAGATTTCTAATCCTACTGTAGCCTGACCTTCAATGATCTTTTCATCATCAAAAGGATGGATAAACACTTTTTGATGCTGATCGCAAAATAGTTTTGCGAATCTAAATGCATCGTCAAACGTATCTCCTGTCAGTTGGATATCTACAAAGTCTCCTCCAAACATCTGTACTTGTTCTACTTTCTGTTTAGGTGTGGGTGCCGGCATAAAGATTGTCCCCCTGATCTTCTCTTTATGACACGCCAAGGCTACACCCTGAGCATGGTTTCCGGCACTCGCACAAACAATTCCTTTTAGCAGTTCTTCTTCTGAAAGTGAACATATCTTATTGTATGCTCCTCTTATCTTATAAGACCTTACTTGCTGAAGGTCTTCTCTTTTCAGATATATATGAGATGACAATAATCTTGAATATCGATCACTCTTCACAAATGGTGTTTTTAAAACCACTTCCTTCAAATTATCTGCTGCTGCCTGAACCGATTCTAGTGTAGGACAATATGTAACCTCGGTATTCATTTTATGCTAAAACAGGTTCTTCTTTTGTTGCTGTTTTGATTACTTTCATAGCCGTCATCGCTCCTCGTAATCGTTTTCCTACTTCTTCAATTTCATGACTTCTGATAGCTTCATTTACCTTGATCAATTCAACATTATCAACTTCATTAGAATCAGAATATGCTTCACCAATAATATTTGTATCTACAGATTTCATGAACTCTGTTAGCAATGGTTTGCAAGCATGATCAAACAAATAGCAACCATATTCTGCTGTGTCAGAAATCACTCGATTCATCTCATATAATTTCTTTCTTGCTATGGTGTTTGCAATCAAAGGAAGTTCATGCAAGGATTCGTAATAAGCTGAGTCTTCTATAATTCCGGCACTTACCATAGTTTCAAATGCCAACTCTACTCCCGCTTTTACAAAAGCCACCATTAAAACACCGTGATCAAAATATTCTTGTTCAGAAATTTCTGCTGATGTCAAAGGTGTTTTTTCAAAAGCTGTTTCTCCTGTTGCGGCTCTCCATTGTAATAAGTTGTTGTCGTCATTTGCCCAATCTTTCATCATGTCTTGTGAAAAACGTCCTGAGATGATATCATCCATATGTTTTTCAAACAAAGGTTTCATGATCGATTTTAGTTCTTCTGATAACTGAAATGCTTTCAGCTTGGTCGGATTAGACAATCTGTCCATCATGTGCGTAATCCCTCCATGTTTTAATGCTTCTGTGATAGTTTCCCATCCGTACTGAATTAATTTGGCTGCATAAGTAGGTTCAATTCCTTTTTCTACCATCTTATCAAAACTCAAGATAGATCCTGTTTGTAATACTCCACACAAGATGGTTTGTTCTCCCATCAAGTCTGATTTTACCTCAGCTACAAAAGAAGATTCTAAAACTCCGGCTTTATGCCCGCCTGTAGCAGCAGCATAAGCTTTGGCCTGTGACCAACCTTTATTTTCCGGATCGTTTTCCGGGTGAACCGCAATCAAAGTGGGTACTCCAAATCCTCGTAAATATTCTTCACGTACTTCTGTTCCCGGGCATTTTGGCGCCACCATAATTACAGTAAGGTCTTCACGAATCTTGGTTCCTTCTTCTACAATATTAAACCCATGAGAGTAAGATAAAGTAGCTCCTTTCTTCATCAAAGGCATTACAGAATTCACAACATTTGTATGCTGTTTGTCCGGGGTAAGGTTCAATACAAGATCTGCTGTAGGGATCAACTCTTCATAAGTTCCTACTGTAAATCTGTTTGCTGTAGCATTTTTATAAGAAGCTCTTTCTTCTTTAATTGCTGCTTCACGCAAAGCGTAAGAGATATCCAATCCGGAATCTCTCATGTTTAATCCTTGGTTGAGTCCTTGTGCTCCGCAACCTACAATTACTATTTTCTTTCCTAGCAATGCATCAACTCCATCTTCAAATTCTGAAGCTTCCATAAATCTGCATTTCCCTAACTGTTCTAACTGATCTCTTAATGTCAGTGTATTAAAATAATTTGCCATTTTCTTTATTGATTAAATGCTTCTAGCATTTGTGATATTTTCATTTCGTTTTTGGTTACTGCAATCCTTCCTGAACGAACAAATTGCATGACACCATACTTATTTAATTGATTGTATAACTGTTCTACTTCTTTTTTTGTTCCGGATTTTTCAAGTACGAAAAAGTTCTTATTCACCTCCACTATCCTTGCCTTGCTATCTTTAATAACATCTTGGATCTCGTCTTCATTGAACAATAATTCAGAACTCATTTTAAACATACATGACTCTTGATATACGGTTTCATCATCTGTATGATAATAGGCTTTGATTACTTCTATTTGTTTTTCGATTTGACCGATGATCTTCTTGACTTGATCTTCTGCTATTTTGACAACAATTGTAAATCTGGATACTCCTTTTATCTCAGAAACAGACGTATTGATACTTTCTACATTGACATGTCTTCGCTGAAAAATTGCCGAAATTCTATTCAGTAAACCCACATTGTTTTCTGTATAGATCGATATTGTAAATAATTGTTTTTTATCACTCATTTTAAACCTTTTTAACGTTGTCAGGTCGAGCGGAGTCGAGACCTTGAAGACCTCTCCACTCCGCTCGAGGTGACATTTTACATTTTTAAGTATTACTCCAATCGTACATCTGAAACGGAAGCTCCGGATGGGATCATAGGAAATACATTATCTTCTTTTTCAACACATACTTCTAAGAAGTATGCTTCTTTACTCTCTATCATTTCAGTAATTGCAGCTTTGAGTTCCGATCGTTTCGTTACTCTCTTGGCTGCTAAATGATATCCTTTTGCAATTGCCACAAAATCAGGGTTTGTCAGTTCTGTAGAGGCATAGCGTTTGTCAAAGAACAACTGCTGCCATTGACGTACCATTCCTAAAAAATCATTGTTTAACACCACAACTTTTACAGGAACTTTGGTTTGGAAAATAGTTCCCAATTCTTGAATGGTCATTTGATAACCTCCATCTCCTGCAATGGCTATAACGTCTCTCTCAGGTGCTGCCATTTTTGCTCCTATAGCTGCGGGTAATGCAAATCCCATAGTTCCTAAACCTCCTGAAGTGATATTACTTTTTGTTACATTGAAATCTGCATAGCGACAAGCAATCATTTGGTGTTGACCTACATCGGAAACAATTGCTGCTTTCCCTTCGGTTTGAGCATTGATCTCTTTCAATACTTCACCCATAGTCAAGCCTTCTTTTATTGGATGTAAGTCTCCTTTGATCACCTTTTCAAATTCTAATTGGTATAAATCTTTAAATTTCTGATGCCAATCAGGATGTGAATTATGTTTTACTAAAGGAATCAATTGCTGAAGGCTTTCTTTGGCATTCCCTAAAACAGCTAAATCTGTTTTTACATTCTTATCAACCTCTGCCGGATCGATCTCGAAATGAATTACCTTGGCTTGCTTTGCATAGGTATCCAAGTTTCCGGTTACCCTATCATCAAAACGCATTCCTATAGCAATCAACAGATCACATTCATTAGTCAGTTTATTGGGCGCATAGTTTCCGTGCATTCCAACCATTCCTACATTCAAAGGATGTTTACTAGGAATTGCTGAAGCTCCTAAAATTGTCCAGGCTGCCGGGATTCCTGCTTTTTCAATCAAGCTTTTCAGCTCCTCTTCTGCTTCTCCCAAAATCACTCCTTGTCCCCAAACTATTAATGGTTTCTTTGCTTCATTAATCAGTTCAGCTGCTTTCTCAACTTGTTGTTGGTCTACTTCCGGAACAGGCTTATAACTTCGAATTTTTGTACACTTCTCGTAATGAAAATCTAACTCTCCAAACTGCGCATCTTTAGTAATATCGATCAAAACCGGTCCCGGTCTCCCACTTTTTGCGATGTAAAAGGCTTTTGCCATAACCTCAGGGATTTCGGAAGCTTTTGTTACTTGATGATTCCATTTGGTTACCGGGGTTGAGATACTAATCACGTCTGTCTCTTGAAAAGCGTCTGTTCCTAACAAATGAGAAGGTACTTGCCCTGTAATGCATACCATAGGGGTTGAATCGATCTGTGCATCTGCTATTCCGGTAATTAAATTGGTGGCTCCCGGTCCTGATGTTGCAATGGCTACTCCTACTTTTCCTGAAATGCGTGCATATCCTTGTGCTGCATGTGTTGCTCCTTGTTCATGCCTGGTAAGAACATGGTGTAATTTGTCTTGATATTTGTACAGTTCATCATATACCGGCATGATGGCACCTCCCGGATATCCATACAATGTATCGACTCCTTCTGCCAACAAACATCTGATGACAGCTTCACTACCTGTCATGCGTTCTGTAACTACTTGTTTGTTTTTTTCGAGTGTGCTTGTTGCTGTTTTCATTTTACAGTTTTCTTAGCTTAGTTTATTTTTAAAATTCATCAGTTACACAACCTTTTGAGGCTGAAGACACTGTTTTTGCATATTTGTATAATACCCCGCGTTCAAACTTTAATTTTGGGGCTTCCCATTCTTGTTTTCTTCTTTGAATCTCTTCTTCTGAAACTTCTAGTTGAATTGTATTGCTCTCTGCATCGATTGTAATGACATCTCCGTCTTTCACTAAAGCAATGACTCCCCCTTCTTGTGCTTCTGGAGTGATGTGTCCTACAACAAAACCGTGTGTACCTCCGGAAAATCGACCATCTGTAATCAAAGCCACATCTTTTCCTAAACCTGCTCCCATGATAGCTGCAGTGGGCTTTAACATCTCCGGCATTCCCGGTCCTCCTTTAGGGCCTTCATACCTGATAACCACCACATCTCCTCTTTCTACTTTTCCATCTCTGATTCCGTCATTGGCTTCATATTCTCCGTTGAATACTTTGGCTTTTCCTGAAAACTTTAGGCCTTCTTTTCCGGTAATTTTAGCAACACTTCCTTCTGATGCCAGGTTTCCATATAGCATTCTTAAGTGTCCTGAAACTTTTATGGGTTTTTCGATTGATTTTATTACATCCTGTCCTTCTTTTAGATCAGGTGCATCCAATAAATTTTCTGCTAATGTTCTTCCGGTTACAGTCAAACAATCTCCATGCAACAGTCCTTTCTTTAGTAAGTATTTCAATACAGCCGGAATTCCTCCTACGGCATGAACATCTTCCATTAGGTATTTTCCGCTTGGTTTTAAGTCTGCCAAAAAGGGTGTGCTATCGCTTATTTGTTGAAAATCTGCTAGTGTAAAATCGATCTGTGCTGCACGAGCGATGGCTAAGAAGTGTAATACCGCATTGGTAGATCCTCCTAAGATTGTTACCAATCGTACTGCATTTTCTAAAGATTTTTTGGTAACAATATCTAAAGGCTTGATGTCTTTCTCTAATAATAATCTTAATGCCTCTCCTGCTCTTACTGATTCTTCTTTCTTCTCATCACTCAATGCCGGATTTGATGAATTGTACGGCAATGCCATTCCTAAAGCTTCTATAGCAGATGCCATTGTGTTTGCAGTATACATACCTCCACAAGCCCCTGCTCCCGGACATGCTTTTTCTACAATGTTCTGATATTCTGTTTGTGTCATGGTTCCGGCAACTTTGCTTCCCCAAGCTTCAAAAGCAGAAACTACATCTAACTTTTTTCCATTGTGACATCCGGAATCTATGGTTCCTCCATATACTAAAACGGAAGGTCTGTTTAAGCGGATCATAGCTATCAAAGCTCCCGGCATGTTCTTGTCGCAACCTACAACGGTTATCAATCCATCGTAACTCATTGCTTGTACTACAGTTTCCATAGAGTCTGCAATAATGTCTCGTGATGGAAGTGAATAACGCATTCCCGGTGTTCCCATAGAAATACCATCTGATACTCCAATGGTATTGAAGATCAATCCTACCAAGTCTACATTATCTGTTCCTTGCTTGGTTAATTTTGCTAGATCGTTCAAGTGCATATTACACGGGTTTCCTTCGTACCCGGTACTTGCAATCCCAATCAATGGTTTTTGTAAATCTGAGTTCGACAGTCCTATGGCATGCAGCATAGCTTGTGCTGCCGGCTGCGTATCATCTTGCGTTACTCTTTTACTAAACTTATTTAATTCCATGTTAACTCGCTTTTGCTTTTTGGCGTTGTCCTAAAACTTCTTTCTTATATAATTTCGTCAATTGATATCCGTGTGATTTTTTCCAATCGAGAGGAAATTGATATTCATCAATGGATTCTAAGCCTATGACCTCTGCTGCTGTTCCTGTAAAGAAGCAGGCATCGGCTTGTTTGAGTTCTTCTAGCGTAAAATGCTTTTCCTCTATTGAAATTCCTTCTTCTTTACAGATCTCTATGATGGTACTTCTTGTAATTCCTGCCATGATATGACCTCGTGGTGGTGTGTACAGTTTTCCGTCCTTTTCCATAAATACATTGGCTCCGGAGCATTCTGCTACATTGCCATTCATGTCTAACAACAAGGCTTCGTCATATCCTTCTTTTTTTGCTTCGTTTGTAGACAAGATCGAGTTCACATAATGTCCGGTTACTTTAGCTTCTACAAAGCAAGATTTAGGGTTTGGACGCTGAAACTGTGAGGTTTTCACTCGTAGCAATCGATCTCCCATATATTTTCCCCATTCCCAACATTGAATGATCAGATTGGTTTCTCCTGATGTTAACAAGCTCATGTCTTGCCCTGTGGTGATCAAAGGTCTTATGTAGGCATCTTTCAACCCATTGCGCTCCAACAACTCGTAAGTAATCTCTGTTAATTCCTCTTCGGTATAATCGAATTGAATGTTCATGACTTCTGCCCCAAACTTTAATCGTTTGTAATGTTCATACGGTTTAAAGATTCTTGCGCCTAATTCTGTTTGATAGGCTCTTATTCCTTCAAAGACTCCATTGCCATAATGCAAGCTTTGACTATAGGAGTTTGTTGTTAACTCTGTAGCTTTTATAAATTCTCCGTTGTAAAAAACTACACTTTCTTCGTTGAAATACATTTTTCTTGTTTTGAGATTCGAAATTATTTTATTGTTATTCTTATGTTCTTCTTGTTTTTCTTGATCTTCCAAAGTTTAGAAACATCAAAAACCATTTAAACCACTATTAATCAGTCATTTACATTTTAACTTGTATGATACTCAACTCAATAAAAAAAGCCTGTATCAATATTGACACAGGCTCTCTATTAGGTGTAATAGTCTTCTGTATCAACTCGGTGGTGAGCTAATAATGACAATAATAATGACTACTACGATGTTTAAATTATGATTCATTTTTGATCAACTAAAAAAGGCTTCCTGAAATCAGGAAGCCTTTTTGAATTTTATATAAATTAAATACACTTCCCTATCCTTGTGAAGAAATCACAACGACAATAATAGAAATGATATTTAAAATTTGTTTTCTCATTTGATGCCACAAATATTTTGAATTATTTTTTGACTATCCAAATCTTTTTCAAATTATTTTTAAATAATGGTGCTTTGCCCCATGTGAATGTTCTGAAAATTCAAATTACTATCTTCTTGATTTTGAATATAATCTGAAATGAAATCTCCTACTTTACTCGTAGAAAATGATCGCTCAGAATTAATATCTTCTGTAGTAATTCCTAATTCTAAAGATTTTTGTACAGCGGCCTCAATAGCTCTTGCTCCGTCTTGCAATCCTAAATGATCTAACAGCATAGCTGCTGATAATACAGATGCTAAGGGGTTGGCAATATCTTTTCCTTTTGCTTGTGGAAATGATCCGTGAATAGGTTCAAACAAAGCATTCTCACTTCCCACAGAAGCTGATGCCAATAAGCCTATAGAGCCTCCAATAACACTGGCTTCATCAGAAATAATATCTCCAAAAAGATTACCGGTTAAGATCACATCGAATTGCTTAGGGTTTAAGATCAATTGCATTGCTGCATTGTCTACAAATAAGAAATCTAGTTCTACATCCGGATATTCTTTTGCCAATTCTGTAACAGTTTTTCTCCATAGTCTTGAAGTTTCCAACACATTGGCTTTGTCTACTAAAGTAACTTTCTTTTTTCTAGATCTAGCTGCCTTAAAAGCTAAATGTGCCATTCTTTCGATCTCTTCAACAGAGTAAGAGCATCCATCAAAAGCTTGTTTTCCATCATCACTTAACTCTTTGATTCCAAAATAGATTCCTCCTGTTAATTCTCTGTAAATTACAGTATCTGTACCGGAAATAATCTCTTCTTTTAAAGGTGAGTTCTTAATCAAAGTATCATAAGCTTTTACCGGACGTATATTGCAAAAAAGTCCGAGTTCTTTTCTCAACTTCAGTAAACCTTGTTCTGGTCTTACCTTGGCTGATGGATCGTTATCATACTTTGGGTCTCCGATGGCTCCAAATAGTATGGCATCAGACTCTTTACATAATTCTAAGGTTTCATCCGGCAAAGGGTTTCCTGTTTCATCTATAGCACAAGCTCCCATTAAAGCTTCTTTGTACAAAAACGTATATCCGTATACGTCTCCTACTGCTTCTAATGCTTTTTGTGCTTGTTTTGTTACTTCCGGCCCTATTCCATCTCCGGGAATTACGGTAATATTAAATTTCGTTTTCATATGGTTCTATAAGGCTGCCTCAAAGGCTTTTATTTTATCTTTTTTACTTAATAAGAAGTCTATATCATCATAGCCATTTAACAGGCATATCTTTTTATAAGAGTTGATCTCAAATTGTACTGTTCCTACTGAACTAGCTAAGGTTTGTTCTTCTAAATCTACAGTCAGTTCTGTACTAGGATTCTCTTTGATCTCTTCTAATAATTCCTTTAAATATTCTTTGGAAACTTGGATCGGTAAAATTCCATTATTGAGCGCATTTCCTTTGAAAATGTCTGCAAAGAAACTGGAAACAACAACTTTAAATCCGTAACCTGCCAATGCCCAAGCTGCATGTTCTCTACTGGAACCACAACCAAAATTGTCTCCGGCTACCAAAATACTTCCAGTGTATTTTTCTTGATTTAACACAAATTCTTCATTCAAACTTCCGTCTTTGTGATAACGCCAATCTCTGAACACATTATCACCAAATCCTTTCTTGTCGGTTGACTTTAAAAATCGAGCCGGAATGATTTGATCGGTGTCTATATTTTCCGTTGGTAATGGAACGGCTGTATCTACTAATTTGGTAAACTTCTTCATGCTAGTTCAAATGATTTGTGATGTCAGTAATCTTTCCTTCTACTGCTGTAGCCGCTGCCATTAATGGGCTTGCCAAAATAGTACGAGCTCCTTGTCCTTGTCTTCCTTCGAAGTTTCTGTTTGATGTAGAAACACAATATTCTCCTTCCGGTATTTTATCATCATTCATTGCCAGACAGGCAGAACATCCGGGTTGTCGTAGTTCAAAACCGGCCTCTTCAAAGATGGTTTGCAAACCTTCTTCTTCAATCTGCTTGGCTACTTGTTGTGATCCCGGCACCAACCAAGCATTTACATTCTCTGCTTTTTGCTTTCCTTTGATATAAGAGGCTGCTACTCTAAAATCTTCGATACGAGAGTTTGTACAACTTCCTATAAATACATAATTGATTGGTTTGTCTATCAAGCTTTCTCCTTCTTGAAAGTTCATATAGGATAGTGACTTTTTGAAGGAAGCATCGCTCTCTTCCGGAATGGTTTCTGAAATTTTAATTCCCATTCCAGGATTGGTTCCATAGGTCAACATAGGTTCTATATCTTCAGCATCAAAAGAGTATTCTTGATCAAAAACAGCGTCTTCATCTGTTTTTAATGTTTTCCAATAGGCTACTTTCTTTTCGAATTCTTCTTCTTCTGGAGCAAACTTTCTTCCTTTTACGTACTCAAATGTAGTTTCATCCGGAGCAATCATTCCTCCTCTGGCTCCCATTTCAATACTCATATTACAAACGGTCATTCTACCTTCCATCGACATTTCTTCAAAAACATTTCCTGCGTATTCACAGAAATAACCGGTTCCTGAATTGGTTCCTAATTGCGCAATAATGTATAAAATTACGTCTTTGGGAAGCACTCCTTTTTTGAGTTTTCCATTAACGTTCACTCTTAGTTTTTTAGGTTTTTGTAGCAATAAACATTGACTAGCAAATACTTGTGCAACTTGACTGGTTCCTATTCCAAAGGCAATGGTACCAAATGCTCCGTGCGTTGATGTGTGGCTATCTCCACATACAATGGTCATTCCCGGTTGGGTAATTCCCAATTCTGGAGCCATCACATGAACAATTCCATTGTATTCGTGTCCTAATCCATATAAGGTAATATCATTCTCTCGACAATTGAGTGTTAATTGCTCTAATTGTTTTCTGGACAAGGCATCTTTTACAGGCAAATGCTGATCTACTGTTGGTGTATTATGGTCTGCTGTAGCCACGATCTTATCAGGTCTGGCTACGGGAATTTTACGCTCTTTTAATTCGTTGAATGCTTGCGGACTGGTTACCTCATGAATTAAATGCTGATCTATATACAAAATCTGCGGACCGTTCTCTACAGTATCTACCACATGTGCATCCCATACTTTATCAAACAATGTTTTTCCCATTAGGCTATCGCTATTTTAGAGATCTTGTTGATCTGTTTCATGATCTTATGAATGTCTTCATCAATTACTTCCTTTTGCTTGTCTGCAAATTGAAGGAAGGCTTTGTAAGCTGCATCTAATTGAATCTTAGTTAATTCATAACCTATTTTCTTTGCTCTATAAGCCAAAGCCGCTCTACCACTTCTGGCAGTAAGAACAATGGCACTTTGATTTACTCCTACATCAGCAGGGTCTATAATCTCATAGGTTTCTCTATTCTTGATCACCCCATCTTGATGAATTCCGGAACTATGTGCAAATGCATTAGCTCCAACAATAGCTTTGTTAGGTTGCACAGGCATTCCCATTTTTTCTCTCACCATTAAGCTTGTATCGTACAATAATTTTGTATTGATATCTGTTTGTAAGTTCAAATAAGGATGTTGCTTTAAGATCATTACAACTTCTTCTAAAGCTGTGTTCCCTGCTCTTTCTCCAATTCCATTGATCGTACATTCTATTTGGCGTGCTCCGTTAATTGCTCCTGCAATAGAGTTGGCTGTAGCCAATCCTAAATCGTTATGACAGTGGCACGAAATAATTACGTCTTCTATTCCTTTTACGTGATCTTTTAAATATTTGATCTTTGCTCCGTATTCTTCCGGCAAACAATATCCGGTTGTATCTGGGATATTCAAAACCGTTGCTCCAGATTTGATTACCTCTTCACAAACCTTTGCTAGAAAAGCATTATCGGTTCTTCCGGCATCTTCTGCATAGAACTCTACGTCATCTACAAAATTCTTTGCATAAGAAACGGCTTGTTTTGCTCTTTCTATAACGTCTTCTTGAGTACTATTGAATTTAAATTTGATATGAGATTCACTGGTACCAATTCCTGTATGAATTCTTGGTTTTACAGCATCTCTTAATGCTTCTGCAGCTACTTCTATATCTTTTTTGACAGCTCTGGTTAAGCCACATACGGTAGCATTTTTTACCAGTTTGGCTATTTCGTTTACCGAAGTAAAATCGCCGGGGCTAGAAATAGGAAAACCTGCCTCAATAATATCAACTCCCAGTACATCTAAGCGCTCGGCTATAATCAATTTTTGTTGGGTATCAAGTTTACAACCCGGAACTTGTTCTCCGTCTCGTAAAGTGGTATCGAAAATTTGAACTTTGTTGTTCTGCATATTTAAAAAATCATTGCTTAAATCGATTTCAAATGTATATATTGGATTTTCTAAGAGTTCATTTTTAGCAGATAACTCTACGATGTTTAAAACCATAAAAAAAATCACAAAAAGCTGATATACAGTATTTTAAAATGAAAAATTTTACAAGCACTAATCAACAAAATGATGCTTTGTTTGTTTTGATAAAGTCTTTGACCAAATCAGAAAAGCGTCAGTTTCACTTGTATATCGGTAGACTTGGAGGAAATACTGAAGCCAAGTTTTTTTCACTTTTTAAGTTTCTTGATAAGCAAAAGAAGTATGATGAGAAGGCTATTCTGAAAAGCGGGATTGTAAGCAAACAACAGCTTTCTAATTTAAAAGCTCATTTGTATCGTCAAATCTTAATTAGCTTACGAATGAATCCGGCTCATAAGAACATCCGTGTTCAGATCAGAGAGCAATTGGATTTTGCTACGGTACTGTATCAAAAAGGATTGTATAAGCAAAGCTTGAAATTGCTGGAGAAAGCTAAATCCATCGCTATAGAGAATGAAGAAAAGAACATTGCTTATGAAATTGTTGAACTTGAAAAGAATATAGAAACTCAATACATCACGCGTAGTATTAGCAACAGAGCGGATGAACTTTCTATACAGGCAAAGAATCTGAGTCAACAGAATGTAATGACGAGCAAGCTTTCAAATTTGTCTTTGCAGCTTTATGGTATTTTATTGAAAACAGGATATGTTAGAAATGATCTAGAGCTTCAAAGGATAAATAATTACTTCACATCTCATTTGCCAAAATATGATCAAAACTTATTGGGCTTCAGAGAGCTTTTATGGTTAAACAAAGCTCATTTATGGAGAAGCTTATTAACACAGGATTTCTTACATGCTTATAAATACGCTTCTAAATGGGTTGGGTTGTTTAGAAAGTATCCTAAAATGGTAGAACTGAATCCTGTCTTTTATTTGAAAGGAAAAAACTACTTACTGGAATCTCTGTTTTTTATCAAACATCGAAACAAATTCAAGGAAGAACTGGAACTTTTTGAAACAGAGATCAAAGAGAATAGGATTCCCATCAACGGAAATACTGAAACACTTATCTTTCAATACTACTATGCCAACCAGTTGCATAAATATTTCTTGGAAGGAACTTTTGAACAGGGCGAGTTCTTGGTTAAAGAAATCAATGAAAAGATAGAAGAATACAGCAATCGTTTGGACAAGCATCACGTAATCACTTTGTATTATAAAATTGCTTGCTTGTATTTTGGAATGGGTAAAAATAGAGAGTGTATCGAATACTTGTCTCGAATCATCAATGCAAAAAAACTATACGTGGGAGAAGACCTTCAGTGCTTTGCTCGTATCTTGAATTTGATTGCTCATTACGAGTGTGGTTTGGATTATCATCTGGAAAGACAGTTTAAAGAGACTTATAAGTTCTTGCTAAAAATGGAGAATCTTCAAGAGGTACAAAAAGCGTTTATTGTGTCTATTAAATCTTTGGGAGAGCTGTATCCGCATCAATTTAAAAAAGAGTTCAAGAAGATTCATACTAAGCTTAAAGCCTTTGAAGATCATGCGTATGAAAAGCGTGCTTTTTTATACTTAGATATTTTATCGTGGTTAGAGAGTAAAATTGAAGACAAACCCATTGCTACAATCATCAGAGAAAAAGCTGAACATCATCTTAGAAATTAAGCCTTTTTAGAATCCATTAAAATTGCCTAACTTTAAGAAAATTAACTAACTAATGAGCTTTTTTCAAAAAATGAAGACAGGGAATCTATTGATGTTGGTTCTTTGTATTTTGATAATTTTAGTAGCTGAGTATTTATTTTTAACCGGACATCAGCTACATGGAATCTTTTTAGGGCTTTGGGCTCCTACTCTACTTGGCGTAATGATATATCTAAAATTGGTAAGTCATGAGCGCAAATGATATCGTTTTATATTTCTCTATTTTCGTAGGCATTTGTGTTCTCATTTGGGCTTATGCCATGATTAGAGAATACAACAACGCAAGTAAAGATTAATAGCAAAAAGCCTTACTATTTCTAGCAAGGCTTGGTATTGTTTCATAGCAATATGCGTTATGCTTTGCGTAAATATTTTAGCGCTTTTTCTATAGCGGGATCTTTTTTCTCTATAAAATCTTTAAGGGTCTTTGATACCTTGATATCAGGTTGAATTCCATAACCTACAAACTCACGTCCGTCTACATATACTTCTTTTTTGAAGCAAATTCTAGCCCATCCTCCACCAGGTAGTTCAAACGACATAGGCATTCCTGTAGTACCTGCTGTAGCTTCTCCAATTTTAACGATATGCTTTTGGTTGTCTGCTGCTACCAAAAAGTCTTCGGAAGAAGAAGCTGTAAAAGGTCCTGTTAATACAGCTATAGGAATCACTACTCGATCTGATTTTTCAATGCGATTCGGATAGGTACTAAACGGTATTTCATAAAAGTAGCTATCCTTTGCTGTTAAATAAGCACGACTTAACATCATTCTGTTTTGCGGGCTTCCTTGTGCTGTATCTTTGGCTTGAATATTATAGTTAACACCAAAATACTCATATAATGGATTGTAATCTAAGATGAGTGACTTGGCTACGATAAGTTCATCATCATGAATTAAATTACCTAGTATTGAATATCCGTATTCAGAACTACCTCCTAAATTTTCTCTCAAGTCAATGATCAACCCTTTGGCTTTTTTTATCTCCGGTAGTTTGCTTTTGAACAAAGAATCGATCTTCGCTTCTCCAAAGCTATGTAAAGCAACATAAGCTGTTTTGTTTTCTAGCCATTTGAACTCAAAAATTCCTTCATTTTTGTTTCTGGTATGCATCTCTTTTTCTGCCGCCGGACTGATAGTTAGTTTTCTAGATATGATCTTTCCATTTGGTTTTCTAAACTTCAAATCGAAAGTTGTTCCTTTAGGCTGATAAAACATTTGACGAACTGAAAAAGCGTCACGGAAATCTTCTGTGCTATAAGCTACGATTGGCTCTACATGTTTAGCAAGATGTTCTTTGGTAGTAAGGCCGTTTACCTCAATGATTTCTGTTCCTAACGGAATTTCTTTTCTCTTACTCTTATTTACCTCTGTAATAATTGCTTTTCCTTCTATATTTCTAAGGGTAAACTTATAATCTCCAAATTCAGCATCCAACATGAACTTGCTAAAAGAAGGTGGTAAAAAGATATTTGTATGACCGTCTTTTAATGAGACAGCAAATTGTTGTAATAAAAGATAGTACTCATAATCATTTTTTGTTTCCTGTACTTTTTCTATTAATGATTTATAATCGGAATTCCATTTTTCTTTGTCTACTTTATTCAAATACGCAAAATTGAAATTGACCTCATTCCAATATTTTGATAAACCATACACTTTGTCTGCTTTGGAAAGCGTGTTTGGTAATTCAGTTTGAGAAAATACGTTTCCGGATAGTAGAATGCCCAGTAATAAAACCAATGCTTTTTTCATAATTTGTTACTTTTTTAATACGAAGGCAAATTACGGGGCAATAACTTTTTAATTTACTACCCAAAAGGGTAGATTTTCTTTAAAAAGTGTTAAATAAGACTATTGTTTTTAGCAAAAGAAATGGCTTCTGTGATCGTAGATACTTCCAATTTTTCAAACAGTCTTTTTCTATGGAATTTAACGGTATTGGGAGACACAGAGAGTTCATCAGCAATTTCATCTACTTTAAAACCTCTGATGGATAAATGAATAATTTCTCTTTCTCTGTCAGACAATTTTATAACCTCAGGAGTTTCCCAAAAGTCTTTTTCTTCGTTATATTCTAACACTTTTTGATTTCCCTTTTTATAGATTTTGATGTTTCCCGACTTATTAGCTGATGAAAGGGAAATAATAGCAACGGCTTTCCAAATTTTTCCTGAATTGGTTAAAAACAGAGGGGTTAGTTTTCTATTAACCAAGATCTTTTTCCCTTCTTTAGTTTTAAGATAAAAATCATAGGATATAGAATACTCAATTCGTTCTGCCATCGGGATTGTTTCATAAAAATCGAAAGCTATTTTCTGTATTTTTAAGAGTAACTGAAGATCTTTTTCTGTAACATATTTCAGATAGAAATCATAGCCCATTTCTTTCACTTCATCAGCAGTATGACCGCATAAAAACAAAGGATGATTTGAAACATATTCGAACCCTTTTTTCATGTAATCAGTTACGAAAACACAACTATCACTTAATCTGGAAAACGCTTCTATTGATTTAAGATAGTAAGATGTTTGTAAAAGCTCTTCTTTGGAAATTTCTGTAACGGTATTTTTAAATGAAAAGAAATCATCAACTTTTGGCATATATGTCGAGAGCATTTTTAATTTTCAGATTATCAAAATTCTAGCATTTAGAATCAAGGCTAAAACCTGAAATGCAGTTTATTAGGGATTTATAATTTGAATACTACCAAAGATACCATTTTTCCGTTACTCTTAAAACCAAAAAAGCCTTACTATTTCTAGCAAGGCTTTATATGATCTAGATAGGATTATAGATCCTTTTCTATTCCTTTTTGAAAATTTCGCCTGTTGCCCATTGGCATCTATTCTTTTCTGTTTCCGAAATTCAAAACTAAAGTTTCTCCTTCTTAAAACAGAAAAGCCTGACAATTTCTTGTCAGGCTTATTTATCTGTGATCGCGATAGGATTCGAACCTATGACCGTCTGCTTAGAAGGCAGATGCTCTATCCAGCTGAGCTACGCGACCATTCATTAGGATTAACTTCGTTGATCCTGAATATGGTGTGTTACAAATTAAAGTGTCACTTTAATTTATAATCAAGTGTCCTCTTTTTTTAAGAAAGCAAGCTTTCTACAAAAACACAACACTTTATTTGTCGGGGTGGCAGGATTCGAACCTGCGACCTCCTGCTCCCAAAGCAGGCGCGATGACCGGGCTACGCTACACCCCGATAAGTAAATGAACTTGCAATTATTGCGGAGAGACCGGGATTCGAACCCGGGCATCCCTAAGGATGACAGCTTAGCAGGCTGCTGCATTACCACTCTGCCACCTCTCCTTAAAACTAACTTGCGTTAGAATTAAAAATTGCGAGTGCAAATGTAAGATTCCAAATACAATCTCGCAAGATTTTTCGTCTCTTTTTGTGATAATTTTAATCTGGATATTCTACTCTTAGATGGTAGATATTCATCAACTTTCTCTTAATCACTTTTTTAATCTTCTCAATCTCCCTAAAAGTAATATTAGAATTGATGAACTGATTGTCGGCTTTTTGCTTCTCTACGATCTTATTTATCAACTCATCAATAGATTGTGCCGAAGGTTGCTTTAAACTTTTTGATGCGGCTTCTGCAGCATCACAGATCATCAAAATTGCCGTTTCTCTGGAAAAAGGAATCGGACCTTTGTATTGGAACTTTTTAATGTCTACTTCTTCATTCATCTCCTTCTCTTTCATATAAAAATAATACACCAAGCTGGTTCCATGGTGCGTTCTTATAAAATCGATGATCCTATCCGGTAATCTGTTTTGTTTTGCCAACTCAATTCCTTTGATCACATGGTCTGTAATGATCTTAGCACTATCTACCGGAGATAGATCGTTATGTGGATTTACTCCTGTAGATTGATTTTCGATGAAATACATTGGGTTTAACATCTTACCAATATCGTGATACAAAGCTCCTGTTCTTACCAACATGGAATTAGCTCCAATCTCATTGGCAGCAGCTTCAGCCAAGTTTGCTACTTGCATAGAGTGTTGGAAAGTTCCCGGTGCTTTTTCATTGAGTTCTCGTAATAACTTAGTATTGGTATTGGAGAGTTCTAATAAAGTCACATCTGACACCAACCCAAATGTTTTCTCGTACAAATAGATAAAGAAAACTGATAAAAATGACAGCAATCCATTAGCCGCAAACATGATTAGATATTCCCATTTTATTTGCGAAGCATTTCCTTCTTTAATAATAGAAAATGCCAAATAAGTGATCATATAGATCAAGGTAATCTGCCCGATGGAAATAAACAAATTAGCTCTTTTATACAGTTCAGAAACCGTTAAAATAGTTACGATTCCTGCAATGATATGCAAGTAGATAAACTCAAAACTATTGGGTACAATAAACCCTAAAAGCAATACCGTAAGCACATGTGTAAATAGTCCTAAACGGGCGTCAAAAAAGGCTTTTAATACAATAGGCAATACACTTAAAGGAACTACATATAAGTAGTCTGAATTGTATTTGATAACCAAGGTTTGCACCAAGATCATAAAGCCAATATTAAAGAAAATGAACGTAACCTTGTTGTTATTATCAAAGATCTCTGTTCTGTATTTTCTTAAAAACAATAGCAACATCAAAAGTGCTAAGGATACCAAAACAGTATACCCAAATACGATCCAGTAATAATTTGCTTTTGTCCATAACTTGGATTCAGATTCCTTTTTTAAGGAGTTTAGAATCGCTAGTTTCTTTCCTTCTACGATATCTCCCTTTAAGATGATCAATTCGTCGGTAGACACCTTTCCTTTTGTAGGTGAAATTCCTTTAACCGCCTCATCAATCACTTTTTGAGTAAAAGTGTCATCATAAGAAACATTGGGTTTGATTACCTCTACCAGTATATTGAAATTGTTACTTTGAGAGTAGTTATAAGGTTGCTCTCCTAACCTATCGGTAACCATTCGAGATACATCACTGGAGGTTAATAGACTATTATAAATAATGTCTTCTACTTCATTCTCTTTCTTAAGCGCTATGATGGTATTCTTATCGGAAACAATTCCCTGACTTGTTGCTTGTAAAAAGCCTCTATCGTATATAGATTCTATAATAGAATTCCCCAGTAAAGTCATCGTTTCCAAGTCGCTACTTGATAAAGAATCGCTCAATTGGAGTAAGGAAGTTCTTAGTTTGTATTCGTCTTTAACTTCATTAACAATGTTCTTATCGTATAAAAAATAAAGTCTGGCGTTGACTTCAATTTCTTTGGTTTCTTCTGTAATCTCTTCTTGAGTCTTTTCAATAGCAAAATCAAAAGGAGCATATAAATTATCGTACTGCCAAGGTTTTCCTTTTGTAAAATCGTACTTGAATTGTCCTCCTTTTGGAAAAAGGTAAACAATAGCAGACGCTGTGATCAAGAAAAGGATAACCTTATAAATAACCGCATTGTGCTTGTATAATTTATTAACCGTATTGCTCATGCTTTTTGCTTAGATACACAAACATAACTTAAAAAAATGGAGGTCAAAAATTCAGGCCGAATAATCCTAATCAAATTGATATAAATTGGTTAATTTCGCAGAACAAATCAAGATTAAACAAAATAAGAATATGAGTAATAGAGACGTAGTAATTGTATCTGTTGCAAGAACACCTATAGGAAGCTTTATGGGAAGCCTATCTGGCATACCTGCTCCTAAATTAGGTGCTGTAGCAATTAAAGGTGCCTTAGATAAGATCAATTTAGATCCAAACTTAGTTGAAGAAGTATTTATGGGGAACGTTGTTTCTGCAGGTTTAGGTCAAGCTCCTGCAAGACAAGCAGCGATGTTTGCAGGAATTCCTGATACTGTTCCTTGTACAACTGTAAACAAAGTATGTGCATCTGGAATGAAATCTATCATGTTAGGAGCACAAACAATTGCGCTAGGTGATGCAGATATTGTTGTTACCGGTGGAATGGAAAACATGAGCTCTATTCCTCACTATTATCACGCAAGAAAAGCTACAAAATTTGGCCCTGCCAAAATGGAAGACGGAATGCAAAAAGATGGATTGGTAGATGTATATGACCAAGTAGCTATGGGAGTATGTGCCGATGCTTGCGCTACAGAATATGAATTTTCCAGAGAAGATCAGGATGCTTATGCTATTCAATCTTACAACAGGTCTGCTGAAGCATGGAAAGCAGGAAAGTTTGCTGATGAAGTTGTTCCTGTAGAAATTCCTCAAAGACGTGGAGAGCCTATCATCATGACAGAAGATGAAGAGTACAAAAATGTAAAAATGGAAAAGATTCCTGCATTGCGTGCTGCTTTTACTAAAGAAGGAACAGTAACTGCTGCTAATGCTTCTACAATTAATGATGGTGGAGCTGCTTTGGTGTTAATGTCTGTAGAAAAAGCAAATGAATTAGGATTAGAGCCTATTGCTAAGATTAAAAGTTATGCAGATGCTGCACAAGAGCCTAAATGGTTTACAACTGCTCCTGCAAAAGCATTACCAAAAGCTTTAGACAAAGCTGGTATCTCTTTAGATGATGTTGATTATTTTGAATTGAATGAGGCTTTTTCTGTAGTAGGATTGGCTAACATGAAAATTTTAGGATTGGATAATGACAAGGTGAATGTAAATGGTGGAGCTGTTTCTCTAGGACACCCTCTAGGTGTTTCCGGAGCTAGAATTATAATTGCACTTACATCTATCTTAAAACAAAATAATGCCAAAATTGGAGCTGCCGGAATCTGTAACGGAGGTGGTGGAGCCAGTGCAATGGTTATCGAATCTATTTAATCCCACTTATCAAGACCCAAAAGATCTATGCTCTACGGCATTTGTAATTTAAGTATTGTTCCTCTCAGATCTGAGCCTAGTGATGCATCTGAGATGGTTTCTCAAATCCTGTTTGGTGAACATTTTACTGTACTTGAAAAAACAAAAAAGTGGAGTAAGGTTCAAGTGCATTTTGATGAGTATGAAGGTTATATAGATAACAAGCAATATCAAGAGATTGATAAGGAATTGTTTGATCAATTGTCTACTTCGGAGTACCATTATTCTTCAGAAATTTTAGATTACGTAACGGATCAAAAAAATCATCTGAGTACGATTCCTATGGGATCTAGACTTCCTTTTTATCAGGATCAAAAGTTTTCATTGGGTCAGAATGAGTATAGCTATGAAGGGCGAGTATTTCAAGGAAAACTAGAGAAGTCTGAAATTGTTCGAAAGGCCTTTTTGTTTTTAAACACACCTTATTTATGGGGAGGAAAAACTCCTTTTGGGATCGATTGTTCCGGTTTTACCCAAATGGTTTATAAGATTTGTGGTCACTCTCTTTTAAGAGATGCTAAGGATCAAGCAACTCAAGGTGAAGTATTAAGCTTTATTGAGGAAAGTGAGCCCGGAGATTTGGCATTTTTTGATAATGAAGAAGGTGTTATTACACACGTGGGAATTATCATGACAGATTACTATATCATTCATGCACATGGAAAGGTTCGTATAGATCTCTTAGATCATAGTGGTATTTACAATACCGACACAAAAACCCATACTCACAAGCTGCGGGTTATTAAAAAGATCATATAAAAAAAGCCGTTCCAAATTGGAACGGCTTTTTTATGTTGTATGCTATTGGAATTATTTTCCGCTCTTAGCTCTCATTGTCTTGTATAGCTCTCTGAAAGGTTTTGCTTTATCTTCCATTTCTAATGTTTCATAGATGTTTAATAAAGTTCTAACAGTATCTAAGCTTCTTGCTCCTTCATCAGCTTTTTCTAAGTAAGGTAATGCATCTTTGTATACTTGCTTTTGCTTAGCAGCTAACTCATCGTACTTATCAAAATCAGAAAGGTTCTTGTTCATTTCTTCAACAATCTCCTTCTCTTTTTCTAAGATTGCTACAGCCATGTTCATATAAGCATCAAAGTAATCTGGCTTTATCTCGATAGCTTTTTTATAGTTTTTCTTAGCATCTTCAAAGTTTCCTTGGTTGTAGTTTACTACTCCTAAGTTATAGTATAGTGTAGAGTTGTTAGGATCTCTTTTGATCGCTTCTTCCATTAACTCACCAAACTTGTCCATCTTCTTCAGCTTTAAGTAAAGGTCAGCTTCAGTAAATAATAAAGACATATCATCTGGGAACGCTTTTCTAGCCTCTTGTACAGCTACCATAGCTTCGTCAACTTTTCCTTGACGAGTTAAGATAATACCGATGTTCTTAATTACATCTCCTCTTTTAGACTCAGTAACTTTGTCTTGTGGTTTTTCGTGTGATCCAAACTTTACTACTAGATCTCTTTGCTTTTTAGATCCTAAATTCTCTACAACTCCTGTTTCTGTGTTTGTTGCTAAATATCTAGTTTCAATTCCGGTATACCCTAAGTCTTTTAACTCTCTGTAGTGTTTTAAAGAAGCATCTAAGTTTCCTCCTTGAAATGCTGTTTGTGCAGCATTAGATAAGAATAAAGTATCTTGTTTGTTTAAAGAATATCTCATGTAGAAAGCATCTGAAGCATTCTTAAAATCTTTTGCTTCATATAAAGCAAATGCTTTTGTTGTAAGATCATTCATTAGCTGATCTAACAATGGTCTAGCTTGCTCTGTATATCTTTGCTTTCCAGACTTCTTTTCTACATCAAAAAGCTTGTTGTAAGCTTCTACCGCTACTTTAAAGTCCTTTTTTGCTGCATACGCTTGTCCTTTTAAGAAGTAGAATTTTGCTTCTAATTTAGGAGCATTAGAAATCAAAGACTCTGCAGTTGTTAAGGCAGTTACCGCAGCAGCATAGTCTTGTTTCTTAATTGCTTTTTCAGCAGCTTTTATTTCATTCTTTTGTGCAAAGGTTGCCATAGATGCCAATCCTAAACACAGTGCGAAAATTTTAGTTCTCATTACTAGTTTATTTAATTCTAAGTTTATTCTTGATTCTCGTTCGTTTCGTTTTCAATTTCTGTGCCATTTTCTTCTTCTTCACTAGAATCTTCTTTTTCGTGCATCACTTTTGCTACTGCTGCAATACTATCACTTTCTTTGATATTGATCAGCTTAACTCCCTGAGTAGCTCTACCCATTACACGAAGATCTTCGACTGCCATTCTAATAATAATCCCTGATTTGTTGATAATCATTAGGTCATTAGAGTCGTCAACATTTTTAATGGCCACTAAATTACCTGTTTTTTCTGAGATATTCAATGTTTTCACACCTTTACCTCCTCTATTGGTAATTCTGTAATCTTCTAATTTAGAACGTTTTCCATATCCTTTTTCAGAAACAACCAGAATGTTACTTTCCATATCATTTACGGCTACCATTCCTATTACTTCATCCTGATTATCAGCTAAAGTGATTCCACGAACTCCGGAAGCTGTTCTTCCCATTGGTCTGGTCTTGGCTTCTTCGAATCGAATTGCTTTTCCTGATTTTAATGCCAACATTACTTGACTGTCTCCGGTAGTTAATTTAGCTTCTAACAGCTCATCATCTTCACGAATTGTAATCGCGTTTATACCATTAGTTCTTGGTCTTGAGTATTGCTCTAAAGAAGTTTTCTTAACCTGACCTCTTTTAGTTGCCATAATTACGTAATGGTTATTTACATAATCTTCATCCTTCAAATCTTGAGTTACCAAGAATGCTTTTACTTTATCATCTTGCTCAATATTAATCAGATTTTGAATAGCTCTACCTTTTGAGTTCTTTCCTCCTTCCGGCACTTCATAAACACGCATCCAGAACACTTTTCCTTTTTGAGTAAAGAACAACATGTATTGGTGATTGGTTCCTACAAACAAGTGCTCTAAGAAGTCTTCATTACGTGTGGTAGCTCCTTTTTGCCCACGTCCACCTCTATTCTGAACTTTATATTCATCAAGGTTGGTACGCTTTAAGTATCCTGCATTAGAGATAGTAACAACTACTTTAGAGTTTGGAATCATGTCCTCAATTCTCATATCTCCACCAGCATATTCGATCTCTGAACGACGCTCATCTCCATACTTATCTCTGATAACGGTTAACTCATCTTTGATGATGTTATAACGTCTTTCTTCATTTGATAAGATGTCTTTTAAATCTGCGATCGTTTTGATGATCTCATCGTATTCTGCTCTTAACTTATCTTGCTCTAGTCCTGTTAACTGACGTAATCGCATTTCTACGATCGCTTTCGCTTGGATCTCAGTTAATTCAAAACGCTTAATCAACGATTCTCTAGCTTCATCAGCATTGCTAGAAGCTCGAATCAATTTGATCACTTCATCAATATTATCAGAAGCAATGATCAGTCCTTCTAAGATATGAGCTCTTGCCTCAGCTTTTTTCAATTCATATTCAGTTCTGCGAACAACTACTTCATGTCTGTGTTCAACAAAATAATGAATCAATTGTTTTAAGTTCAATTGCTGTGGTCTTCCATTTACCAATGCAATATTGTTTACACTGAACGAAGTTTGTAAGGCAGTATATTTAAATAGTTTGTTCAGTACAATGTTAGGAATCGCATCTCTCTTTAAAACGTATACAATACGCATCCCTTTTCTATCGGACTCATCACGAATATTTGCAATTCCTTCTAACTTTTTATCATTTACCAACTCAGCAGTTTTCTTGATCATATCTGCTTTGTTTACCTGGAAAGGAATTTCGGTAACGATAATACATTCTCTACCTTTTACTTCTTCAATGGTAGCTTTACCACGCATGACAATACGTCCTCTTCCTGTATGGAAAGCATCACGTACACCGTCATATCCGTAAATGGTTCCTCCCGTTGGGAAATCAGGAGCTTTGATGTGTTGCATTAACTCATCAATCTCTATGTCATTATTGTCGATATAAGCAATTGTACCGTTAATCACCTCTGTTAAGTTGTGAGGTGCCATATTGGTTGCCATCCCTACTGCAATTCCGGAAGCTCCATTTACAAGAAGGTTAGGAATTCTGGTAGGTAATACTGTTGGCTCTTGAAGTGTATCATCAAAGTTTAACTTGTGATCTACTGTATCTTTTTCAATATCAGAAAGCATTTCTTCTGATATTTTTTGCATTCTTACCTCGGTATAACGCATTGCTGCCGGGCTATCACCATCTACAGAACCAAAGTTCCCTTGCCCATCTACCATCATGTAACGAACACTCCAGTCTTGCGCCATACGTACCATAGAGTCGTATACAGAAGTATCTCCGTGAGGGTGATATTTACCTAACACCTCTCCTACAACTCTTGCTGATTTCTTATACGCTCCTGTAGCTTTGATACCTAGTTCGTGCATTCCGTATAATACTCTCCTATGCACAGGCTTTAATCCGTCTCTTACATCAGGTAATGCTCTCGAAACAATTACTGACATTGAATAATCAATGTAAGCAGATTTCATCTGCTCTTCAATATTAATCGGAATTAACTTTTCTCCGTCTGCCATACGCTTACTATATTGTTAATTTTTTACTAAATTTAATAACTAGCAAGTTACTATAATTCGTGTTTTTAGCAAACATTTTTCACTCTGAAAGCCCTAGAGTTATTAACATTTCTTAATAAATTTTCGATATTTTTTATACCCTTGATTTACAAGCCTTTCAGAGCCTTTTTCACAAGCCAAAATGGCAGCATTTCTCCGCTGGCACTCTTTTTGTAATTTTTTAGTGAAAAAAGGACTAAATTTACAAATAGTTAATACCCTAAATATGGACGATAATTTTTCACCAAAGGTCAGAGATGTGATCACATTCAGTAAAGAGGAAGCTCTAAGGTTAGGACACGACTTTATTGGAACTGAGCATCTTTTACTTGGTTTGATCAGAAAAGGAGAAGGAAAGGCTATTGAGATCTTAGAGACATTTGATGTCAACTTAGACTTGGTTAGAAAAAAATTGGAACAATTAAATCCGTCCGCTCCTTCCTTGGAAGGCAACCAAAAAAAGAGTTTGCACCTGACAAGACAAGCTGAAAAAGCTTTAAAGACAACTTTTTTAGAAGCAAAACTTTATCAAAGTGACGCAATAGATACTGCGCACCTTTTGCTATGTATTCTTAGAAATGAGAATGATCCTACAACCAAATTGTTAAACAAATACGATGTAGATTACGATCAGGCAAAAGCTCTATATAAAGAATTACATGTAGAAAATTCAGATGATCTGCCAATCAGCCCGATTGCAGAAACTCCTTCTGATGATGATGAATTTGCTTCATCTGATAAACCCAATCCTTATGAACAACCTCAAAAAGGAAAGTCTTCCAAAAAATCTAAAACACCGGTTTTAGACAATTTTGGTCGTGACCTTACTTCCTTAGCAGAAAACGGGAAGTTAGATCCTGTGGTAGGTAGACATAAAGAAATAGAACGTGTTTCTCAGATCTTAAGTAGAAGAAAGAAAAACAATCCAATGCTTATTGGTGAACCTGGAGTTGGTAAGTCGGCTATTGCTGAAGGATTGGCTTTGCGTATTGTGAACAGAAAAGTATCTCGTATCCTTTTTGACAAGCGTATTGTTTCATTGGATTTGGCAAGTTTAGTAGCCGGAACAAAATACAGAGGGCAGTTTGAAGAGCGAATGAAAGCTTTGATGAATGAGTTGGAGAAAAATGATGATATCATTTTGTTTATTGATGAGATTCATACAATTGTTGGTGCCGGAGGAGCTACAGGCTCTTTAGATGCTTCCAACATGTTAAAACCTGCTCTAGCCAGAGGAGAGATTCAATGTATTGGAGCTACAACTCTAGACGAATACAGAACAAATATTGAGAAAGATGGTGCTTTAGAACGTCGTTTCCAAAAAGTAATTGTAGATCCTACAAGTGTTGAGGAAACCATTCAGATCTTGCACAATATCAAGAGTAAATATGAAGCCCATCATAATGTTGATTTTACTGATGAAGCTATTGAAGCTTGTGTAAAATTGACCAACAGATATATGACAGACCGTTACTTACCGGACAAAGCTATTGATGCTTTAGATGAAGCCGGTTCTCGTATACATATTACTAACATTGTTGTACCTCAGCAAGTTTTAGAATTGGAAGCGCAATTAGAATTAATTCGTGAGCGTAAAACCAATGCTGTTAACGGACAGAAGTACGAAGAAGCTGCCAAATTAAGAGATGATGAAAAGAACATGGAGGCTGCTTTAGATTCTGCTCAAAAACAATGGGAAGATGATTCAAAACTGAATCGTGAGATCGTTACAGAAGATAATGTTGCTGAAGTAGTTTCTATGATGACAGGAATTCCTGTAAATAGAGTTGCTGAGGCAGAAAGCAGTCGCTTAGGCGAATTGCCAAACATGATCAAAGGAAAAGTTATTGGTCAGGACGAAGCTGTTACGAAAGTGGTAAAAGCTATTCAAAGAAATCGTGTTGGTTTAAAAGACCCTAATAAGCCTATTGGTTCTTTTATCTTCTTAGGTCAGACCGGAGTAGGTAAAACTCAGTTGGCAAAAGTTTTAGCCAGAGAGCTTTTTGATACAGAAGAGTCTTTGATTAGAATTGACATGAGTGAATACATGGAGAAATTTGCTATTTCTCGTTTGATTGGTGCTCCTCCGGGATATGTTGGATATGAAGAAGGTGGACAGCTGACAGAAAAAGTAAGAAGAAAGCCTTATTCTGTTGTGTTACTTGATGAAATCGAGAAAGCACATCCGGATGTATTCAATATGTTGTTACAAATCTTAGACGACGGATATATTACTGATAGTTTAGGAAGACGTATCGACTTTAGAAATACCATCATTATTATGACTTCCAACATTGGAGCTCGTCAATTAAAAGATTTTGGTTCTGGAGTTGGATTTGGAACAGCTTCCAAGAAAGAACAAGCTGAAGAACATGCAAAAGGAATTATTGAAGGTGCTTTAAAAAAATCCTTCGCTCCTGAGTTCTTAAACAGAATTGATGATGTTATTGTCTTCAACGCATTAGAAAGAGAAGATATTCACAAGATCATTGATATTGAGTTGGATAAGCTTTTACACCGTATTGCTGATCTAGGTTATACCTTGAAATTAAGTGAGAAAGCAAAAGATTATATTGCTGATAAAGGTTTCGATAAGAAATATGGAGCCAGACCACTTAAAAGAGCCATTCAAAAATATATTGAAGATGCTCTTGCTGAAGAGATCGTAAACTCTAAGCTATCTGAAGGAGACACTATTGAGATGAATTTGGATGAGAAGAAAGATGAACTCACCATTAAGATCAAAAAAGGAAAAAAGACTCCTGAAGAACAGAAAAAAGAAGAATAATTTTTTTTCAACCCCAAGTGAGAACTTGGGGTTTATATTTCATTCAAATACTTAACTAAAAATAAATTCTATGAAATTAAAATATCTATTACTATCACTTACTTTATTTGTAACAAGTGTTTTCATTCAAGACAGTAAGACTAATTTGATCAGTGGCAAGAAGTGGCATGCAAAAGCCATTCAAATGGGAGAGCAAAAAATGGATGTTCCTCCAGGTGAGCAAAACCAAATGTGGATGATTTTTCACAAAGATGGTGTTCATGAAGTTAACGCTAACAACTCTATAAAGAAAGGAACATGGAAGTTTTCTAAACAGAAAGATTCTATTCACTTCATTACCGAAAAAGGAAAAGAGAAATCGATGAAGCTAGAAAAACTTACAAAAGAGTCCCTTGTTTTAGGGTTTATGGAAAACGGCATGGAAGCAAGAGTCTACTTAGAAAAGAATAAATAAAGAAGTCCCAAACGAAAGTTTGGGATTTTTTGTTAGTTTAGCCGGCTTTAAAAAATACCACGACCTATGAAAAAGTCTCTTTACGATCTAACAAAAGAAGACTGGAATACGCTCTTCCCTATCGAACTTGTTGACTACAACTCTGAATGGCCTCTTATTTTTGAAAAAGAGAAGCAAGAAATTCTTAACAATGTGTCTGAAGGAACCATTACAAGAATTGAACATTTTGGAAGTACTTCTATTCCCAATATCAAGGCTAAACCTTATATAGACATCATTATTGAAGTTTCAAAAGAGATTCTTTTCGATCAAGATCTTATTGCTCAATTTGAAGCTATTGGATATACCTATTTTCTAGTTCCTGAGAGAGAAGGAATCGATGCTTATATGTCTTTTGGAAAAGGCTATAATCTTTCCGGTGAGAAAGAACAAATCTTTCATATTCACATGTGTTCAAAAGAGAATTATATGTGGAAACAAGTAGATTTCAGAGACTATTTGATTTCAAATCCAGAAAGAGCGAAAGCCTATGAAAATTTAAAGGTTTCTCTTGCTTCCCAATACAAAAATGATCGAGGTAATTATGTGCTTTCCAAAACAGACTTCATCAAAGAAACTCTGGAAATAATCTATAGCTAATAACGAAGCTTACATACGATTTCATGTGAATAGGTAATTATACCTGTTCTTTATCCCTTTTATGGATTTCCAGATTCTTTCTGCTAATTTCGTTATCAATCAACCTATTCAAAACAAAACAGCCATGAAAACTTTTAAATCTTTTTTAGTAGTAATTCTTTTGAGTTCTTTCTGCTTTATTTCTTGTAAAGAATCTGAGAAAGCTCCTCAAAAAAAATCCTATTCAAATACCTTTTTGTTTCTCTCTGATATTCATTTGAACTCATTTAAACAAACGACAGATTACAAAGTAGATGATACAGGTATGATTCTTTGGAATGCTTTTCTTCAAAAAGCAGATTCTGTAATTGCCAATACTTCTCCTGACTTTATTATATATACGGGGGATCTTCCTTCTCATGTAAAAGACTGTTGTATTCCTTTACCTGAAAATGAAAGAGTGCCTCACAATAAAAATATAGAGACCATACTTTCCGGTTTACGAAAGTTAGCCACAAAACACAAAAAAACATTACTATATCTTCCCGGAAATAATGACGGAATTGCCGGAGATTACGCTTCTTTTGCTGATGAAAACCAACAAACGCCTTTTTCTTTAATTCCGGAAAATAAAAACCCATATCCCGTTTTAAACATAAACCCTGTAGATAGTATTACTCCCTCTATGGTGTCCAATCCTGAACCTAAAATGGGATACTACTCCGCAAGACCTATTGATGGGCTTCGGGTAATTGCTTTAAATACTGTTATACATTCTGCTAACTTCTTTGGTGCTGATGGAACTAATCAGCTTACAGACGCACAACAGCAAATGACTTGGTTAAAAAACGAATTACAAGATGCCAAGAGTAGATTTGAAAAAGTATATATCGCTATGCATATCCCTCCGGGAATCGATGCTTATGGATATCAAAAGCATGGTACTAATGCAACCAACTGGGCAAAATTGCCTGTCAATAATCCTTGGAATAATCAGTTTTTACAAATTGTTGCTGACTATCAGAATACAATTTCAGGAATTTTATACGGTCATACACATATGGATGAATTGAGAAGATTGTATGATCCTTCCGGGCAAAGTATTACAGAGATAGCCATCAGCTGCCCCGGTGTAACTCCTATTCATGACAATAACCCTGGATTTAAACTTGTTACCTATCATCCAAATAGTAAAGAGCTTTTAGATTTTACTACATACTACACAGTTCCTAGCGCATCAACATGGGGAAATGCTACATACAACTTTAATGAAACCTTTGGGTATTCCGGTGATTTCTCTATGTATGAAAATCTAATGACAGATTCTCTGGATAGCATTCATGTGAAATTGAATAAAATCTACACCGTAATGCACAATGCCCCTAGTTATAATGTAGAACCGGGAATTGAAGTAAAAGCTGAACAATAAACAAATACTACCCTATGAACTATTCTTTTGGATTACCCCTAAAACACAATTTTGCTGAGCAAATCTATTACAACGGATTATTTCTTCCGCATGAGATAAAAATGATTTTAGATCTGTGGAAAGATGATGAAACACTCAAAGCAACACTCTCTGCCGGAGAAAGTGGTGAGTACGTTGACGAATTGCGCAAAAGTTCGGTAATGTTTATTAAAAACGAACCTCAAAACAAATGGGTGTATGATAAAATGGCAGGGCTTGCCATGAAAACAAACAATGAACGATACTGGTTTGATCTATTAGGTTTTGAAGAAGAGTTGCAGTTGACTCGTTATTCTGAAGGAGACTTCTTTGATTGGCACATGGATTTTGGAGCCGGAGATATCTCTGCTAGAAAGTTGAGTATTACAGTTCAATTGTCTGATCCGGATGAATATGAAGGTGGTGATCTTCAGTTTATGGCAAATCAAAAAGTGATTAGTGCGCCAAGGGAAAAAGGAACCATTATTGTGTTTCCTTCTTTTGTAATGCACCGAGTAACACCTATTACCAAAGGAGTACGCCAATCTATTGTTGGTTGGGTATGGGGGCCGCCGTATAGATAAAATATTTTGATGAGATGTTTATAAGTAAAATCCCAAACCTAACGTTTGGGATTTTTTGTTTATAATTGGTTTGTAATTCAGCTACGATGGAATCACAAATTGCTAGAATCAAATTGAAACTATAGTCAAAGTTTTCATTTAGAAAAAACCTAAAATAGCTCCTCAGAATCGATTACTAGAGAATCAATGAATTGAGAAGATTGTATCATGCTATTGTGCATTACACGATCTTCATCAACCAAAGCAACTTCTTCACGGAAAGATTGTACAAAAGATTCTAAGAACGGTGAGCTTTTTCCTTTTCCAAAAGACAAAGCTTGAGATGCTGTAAACAATTCAATTCCTAATACGGTTTGTACATTGTCAACCACTCTCCTAGCTTTGGTTGCTCCGTTAGCTCCCATACTTACGTGATCTTCTTGACCGTTACTCGACTCAATAGAATCGATACTCGCAGGTGTTGCTAACTGTTTGTTCTGACTTACCACACTTGCTGCGGTATATTGTGGAATCATAAATCCGCTATTCAATCCCGGGTTAGAAACTAAAAATGGCGGCAAATGTCTATGCCCGGAAACCAGTTGATAGATTCTTCTTTCAGAAATATTAGCCAATTCAGACATGGCAATAGATAAATAATCTAAGGTTAATGCTAATGGTTGTCCATGGAAGTTTCCTCCTGAAATGATCTCATCTTCATCTACAAAAACATTAGGGTTGTCTGTTACCGAATTGATCTCTGTTAAAAAAGTCTTGGTTACAAAACGTATGGTGTCTTTTGTTGCTCCGTGTACTTGTGGCATACAACGGAAAGAATAAGGATCTTGAACGTGTTGCTTTTCTTGAGCAATTAGTTCACTTTCTTCTAAAAACTCACGAATACGTTCTGCTGTTTTTAACTGTCCTCTATGTGGACGAACTAAATGTACCAACTCATTAAAAGGCTCTACTCGTCCATCAAAAGCCTCCAAAGAAAGAGCTCCGATCAAATCTGCTAAATACGATAATTTATGTGCTTTTAATAAACTGTGAATTCCGTAAGCACTCATAAATTGAGTTCCATTCAGCAATGCCAGTCCTTCTTTAGATTGCAAGTTGATCTTTTCCCAACCAAATTGGTTTAGCAATTCTTCTCCTGAAATTCGTTCTCCTTTGTAATCAACTTCACCCAATCCTATTAAAGGCAGTGCCAAATGTGCTAAAGGCGATAAGTCTCCTGAAGCTCCTAAAGAACCTTGTTCATAAACAACCGGAAAAATATCATTGTTGTAAAAATCGATCAAACGATTCACAGTTACCAATTGTACTCCTGAATGTCCATAACTTAACGATTGGATCTTTAACAAAAGCATCAGTTTTACAATCTCTTTAGGCACCTCTTCTCCAGTTCCGCAAGCGTGACTCATCACCAAGTTCTCCTGTAGCTTTTGCAGGTTCTCTCCTTTGATCTTTACATTGTACAATGCACCAAACCCGGTATTAATTCCGTAGATAGGTGTAGACATGGCTGTCATCTTATCATCTAAGTAAGCTCTACACTTCTCTATCTTGGCAATTGCTTCCTCAGATAAAGACAATTGCATTTGATGACTAATAATGTTGTGTATAATGGTTAAATCTAACGGATTAGAATTGATGGAATGTGTTACGTTCATATAGGTCGATTGTAGGTGTAAAAGTCTAAATTCGGAGGCGATTTTGCAACAAAATTTAACAATTTTTCTGCTTAAATAGTTTTTATCTTTGACAAGATTTAAAATAAGAACATAGATGAAAAAATTAGGATTGTTGATGATGTCTGCTTTGGTATTGTTCTCTTGTAAAGAAGAACACCCAACAGATTATTTGAGTTTTGCAGGAAAATTGGAAAATAGCGGTAAGGATACTACGCTTTTAATTACAGGTTTTTCGGTAAAGAAGATGATAAAAATAAATAGCGACGGTACGTTTAAAGATTCTTTAAAAGTTGCTAAACCTGATTTCTTTTCTCTTTCTACCAATACAGGAAAAAGAGGTTTTGTGTATTTAAAGAATGGATATAATCTTACTTTGAGTGGTGACGCTTCTAATTTCTTAAAGAGTTTTTCTTACAAAGGAGACGATGAAGGTGCTGATAGCAATAACTTAATGATAGGTAGATTTAACTATGCGCAAAATAATGGAGATGCAAGAAAGATCATGTTATTAGAAAAAGAGCCTTTCTTGGCAAAGGTAGAGCAATTCAAAAATGGAATGGACAGTATTGCCAAACTCTACCCTAAAACCAATGCAGATGTATTAAAAACATCGGATGATCAAAATAAAAAGTTCTATACCAGTTTAGAAACAAACTATGATCGTATGCATGATGCTATGGTAAAGCAACAGCAAGCCATGGCTAAATTGCAAAAAGGAAAAGTAGCTCCTGTCTTTACCAACTATGAAGATTATAAAGGAGGAACTAAATCTTTAAAGGATTTTAGAGGAAACTACGTTTATATTGATGTTTGGGCTACTTGGTGCAGACCTTGTATTGCACAGATTCCTTATTTGAAAAAATTAGAGAAGGAGTTTGAAGGAAAGAATATTGCTTTTGTAAGTATCTCTACGGATAATGAGAGAAGATCGGGAGGCGACTGGAACAAAGCTCGTGGCAAGTGGAGAAAAATGGTAAAAGATAAAAGCTTAGGCGGAGTTCAATTATGGGCAGGAAAAGATGAAAGCCGTCTTTCGCAAGAATATATAATCAATGGAATTCCTCGATTTATTCTTATTGATCCGGAAGGAAAAATTGTAGAATCAAATGCAAAACGACCTTCAGACCCAAGCATTTCAGAATACTTTACCTCTTTAGGTATCAAGTAATAAAAAAGGCGAGATTTAAATCTCGCCTTTTTTATTTATGATCTATCTGCTATCTTTATAGCATGCTGTATATCATTATCTTTTTTCTGATCGCTACTTATATAGTATTACGAAAAGCGAACAGACCTAGAAAATCTCACAGGAGAAAGTCTAAGTATTTCAAGAGAAAGTTTTAACCTACTCTTTGTACACTCCCATTTGAGAATACTTATCCATTCTTTGTGCTACTAGATCTACCTCTGTTAGATCCTTTAATTCTGCATAAGTATCTTCAATTGTTTTCTTAACCGCTTCAAAAGCTCCTTCTCTATCTGAGTGTGCTCCCCCTAATGGTTCTTTGATAATTCCGTCGATCAATTTTAATTTCTTCATATCGTCTCCGGTTAATTTCAAAGCTTCAGCAGCTTGCTCTTTGTATTCCCAGCTACGCCATAAAATAGAAGAACAAGATTCTGGAGAGATTACAGTATACCAAGTGTTTTCCATCATAAATACACGATCTCCAACTCCAATTCCTAAAGCACCTCCAGAAGCTCCTTCACCAATAACAATAGTAATAATAGGAGTTTTCAAACGAGTCATTTCAAAAATATTTCTTGCAATAGCTTCTCCTTGTCCTCTTTCTTCAGCTTCTAATCCAGGATATGCTCCGGGAGTATCCAATAAAGTAACCACAGGAACGCCAAACTTCTCTGCCATTTTCATCAGGCGAAGTGCTTTTCTATATCCTTCCGGATTTGCCATTCCAAAGTTTCTGTATTGACGGGTTTTGGTATTATATCCTTTTTGTTGACCAATAAACATATAAGTTTGATCTCCAATCTTTCCTAAACCACCAATCATCGCTTTGTCATCCTTTACACTTCTATCTCCGTGCAATTCCATGAAAGTATCTCCACAAATAGCGCGGATATAATCCAAGGTATAAGGTCTGTTTGGGTGTCTAGATAATTGAACTCTTTGCCAAGGCGTTAAGTTCTTATAAAGATCTTTTTTGGTCTTCTGTAATTTCTTTTCAATTTTCTTGCAGGTTTCAGCAACATCAATATCGCTCTCTTCACCTATTTCATAGCATTTCTGTAACTGTTCTTCTAGTTCCTTGATAGGTAATTCAAAGTCTAAATATTCCATAATTAGTTGTTGTTTTCAGTAAACTCGATTACAGAAATCGAATAATTATAAGGTACAAACTTACTACAAAATTGGTCTCGATTTGCAACGAACTTTAATTTTTTAAGAAAGTCTGTTTTTTCTTTTCTCTTGAAACCTTTTTACGTTCTTTAGAATCCCGTTTAACAGTACTACAAACAAGACAATAAAGGCTCCTAAATAAAATTTTGAGTTCATTTTTTCTGCTTCACCAAAAACCAATAAAGCCAAAATAATTGCATACACAGGCTCTAAATTAATGGTTAGCATCACAGTATAAGGCGTAAGATTTCTCATTACAAATACAGAAGCTATAAATGCATAGGCTGTACAAAAACTACTTAGGATAAGTAAGTACAACCAATCTGATCCGCTAAGAACAAAAAAGTCAAGAGTAAACGATCCGTTAAACATTAAAAATACTGTTATAAACAAAGTACCAAACAGCAACTGATAGAAAGAGATTCGCTCTGCATCATGCTCTTTAATGAACAAACCGTTTAAAACTGCAAATAAGGCAGACAAGAACGATGAAATTAAAGCATAAATAATTCCTAATGTGTATTGAGGCTCAAAACTAAAGATGATGTACAAACCTCCTACAACCAACATTCCTAGTAAAATTTCTATAAATCGGATTCTTCTTTTAAAGAAAAAAGGTTCTATAAACGAAGTAAAGAAAGCCCCTGTACTCATGGTTACCAAAGCAACAGAAACGTTAGATACTTTAATGGCTTTAAAGAAGGTAATCCAATGAAGTGCTATGATTACTCCCGAAATAAAAAACTTCAGCATTGCTTTCTTACTGATCTTAAAAGAGCGTCTTCTAATAACAAAATACAAGGCTATAAAGCCGGAAGCCAATAACATTCTGTACCAAACCAAGGGAATAGCATCAATGGTGATTAGCTTTCCTAAGATTGCAGTAAATCCCCAAATGAAAACGATGAAGTGTAGGTGTAAATAATCTTTAAGCTTACTTCCTTGCATTGAGATATAAATAAAGAGCTAAACCACCGAAAACGATGTTAGGAATCCAAACATAGATAAATGAATTTGCTCCTGCTACTCCTCCCAGAACCTCTGCAACTTTCATAAAGAATACATAAACAAACATTACCGCAATTCCGGTTGCCAGATTTACACCAATACCTCCTCTTTTTTTCTTAAAGGCCAGAGCAACAGCAATAATTGTTAGAATATAGGATGATATTGGTAAACTTGTTCTCTTGTGCAACTCAACGAGATAAGCATTTAAGTTCTTTACCCCTCTTTTTCTGGAAATCTCAATAAACTCCGAAAGTTCATCCGAAGGCATTTCTTGAGCCAAAGCAGATTTGAACAAAAAGTCTTTAGGTGTAAAAGCAAAGGTAGTATCTAGATTTACTCCTGTAAAAATGCTATCTTTTTCTTTATACAGTTTTCTCAGTTTATATCTTGTAAGGCGAAACTTTTGGTCGTTCTCATTCCATCGGATATTATCTGCTGTTAACTTCTGAACCAATTCAATTCCTTTATAATTCTCAATTGTAAAATACGTTCCATTGGAAGATTTAAAATTGTAGCTCTTGAGATAGATATAAGTACTGTCATTCAACTGCAAACTAAAGTTTTGCACCAAATGATCTGTATATTTTTTTCGCGTCAAGTATTGTTTTTCAAACTCCTTTCGTTCTTTACTACTATTGGGTACTACAAAGTGATTCATTGCCAAAGCAAAAATAGTTACCAATGTGGCACCAATCATATACGGATATAAAAAACGAGTAAACGAGATCTTAGCATTGGTCATGGCTACGATCTCTGTATTATTAGAAAGCTTTGAGGTAAAGAGAATTACAGCAATAAATAATGCTAAAGGCATAAATGTATTGGCGTAATAGATAATAAAGTTCTTATAATGCTGATCTATAATCTGCATAGCTGTAAGATCGCTATGCGCTAAGAACTTGTCTACTTTTTCCGATACATCAATTGCTACTGCAATCGGAATCAGTATCAGCAGGGTAAACAAAAAAGTTACCAGATAGCGCTTTAATATGTACCAGTCAAGAATTCTCAATTACAGTCGTTTGTTCATTTGGTTTACCATTCTGTTTTTCCACTCTAGAAAATCTCCTTCTAAAATGTGCTTTCTGGCTTCTCTTACCAGCCAAAGATAAAAACCTAGATTGTGAATAGAGGCTATTTGTTTTCCTAACATTTCATTAGATGCAAATAAATGTCTCAAATATGCTTTAGAATACATGGTATCTACAAAGGTGATATCCATTTCATCAATAGGAGAAAAATCATCTGCCCACTTTCTGTTCTTGATGTTAATGGTACCATGTGCTGTAAACAGCATACCGTTACGAGCATTTCTGGTTGGCATTACACAATCGAACATATCTACTCCTAACGCGATATTTTCCAGAATATTGATTGGAGTTCCAACTCCCATCAAATACCTTGGTTTATCTTCCGGTAAAACACTACAAACAACATCTGTCATTTCATACATTTCTTCAGCAGGTTCTCCTACCGACAAACCTCCAATAGCATTTCCTTCTGCTTCTACAGAAGCGATAAATTCTGCTGATTGTTTTCTTAGGTCTTTGTATGTGCTTCCTTGTACAATAGGAAACAGTGTTTGATTGTAATCGTATTTTAAAGGTGTTTTTTCTAAATGATCTATACAACGCTTTAGCCAACGGTGTGTCATGTGCATCGATCGTTTGGCATAATTGTAATCACATGGGTAAGGTGTACACTCATCAAAAGCCATGATAATATCTGCTCCGATGCTACGCTGAATTTCCATTACTCTTTCTGGAGTAAACATATGTGATGATCCGTCTATATGACTCTTAAATTTTACTCCTTCTTCATTGATCTTTCTTCTTCCTGACAAAGAGTATACTTGGTATCCACCACTGTCTGTTAAGATATTACGGTCCCAATTCATAAACTTATGCAAACCTCCGGCTTGCTCAAGAATATCAGTTTTTGGTCGTAAATAAAGGTGGTATGTATTCCCTAAAATAATATCAGGGTTGATCTCGTTTTTTAATTCTGTTTGATGAACTCCCTTCACACTTGCCACAGTACCTACAGGCATAAAAATAGGTGTTTCAATAACACCGTGATCTGTGGTAATCTTACCTGCCCTCGCTTTACTTTGAGGGTCTTTTTTGTTTAGTTCAAACTTCATAGGCTGCAAAGATACACAAATCGGCTTTTGAGCATCTCTAAAACATTCTTAAGATTTTCTCCTTTGTTTTGACGGGGGACGTTTCCTTCCAAAACTCCTTTTTTTATTCTTGTCTTTAGAGGCTTCTTCTGTTTTTGATGAACCTTTGATTAGTTGATTTATCGTATCAATTTCTTTCTGTGTAAGTTCTCTCCAATCTCCATACTTAAGACCATCCAAGCTCACATTCATAATTCGGGTTCTCTTCAACTTCTTTACTTCATATCCCAAATATTCGCACATTCTACGTATTTGCCTGTTCAATCCTTGCGTAAGAGTGATCTTAAAAACATAATCATTAATCTTCTCTACTTTACACTTTTTAGTTACCGTTCCTAAGATAGGAATACCATTTCCCATTCGTTTGATAAAGCGGTCTGTGATCTCTTTATCTACCGTAACAATGTATTCTTTCTCGTGATTGTTTCCGGCTCTTAGTATTTTATTTACAATATCTCCATCATTGGTTAAAAAGATAAGACCTTCCGAAGGTTTGTCTAATCGTCCTATAGGGAACAGTCGTTGTGGGTGATTGATATATCTAACGATGTTTTTCTTCTCTTTTGAGTCTGTAGTAGATACAATTCCAACGGGCTTGTTTAGGGCTATGTAGAGTGTTTTGGGTTTTGCTTTTAGTGGTTTACCGTCTATCTTAACCACGTCTCCTTCAAATACTCGGTTTCCCAATTGTGTAGGTTTTCCGTTAATGGTTACTCTACCTTCTACAATGAGCTTTTCTGCTTCTCTACGCGAACAAATTCCTGTAGAGCTAATGAATTTATTAAGATTGATGGAGTCTTGATTGGTTGACAAAGTAAACGAACGATTTATACAATTTTAAAGAAACAAAGTTACAAAGTAGATTTTGGATAATGGCACTTGTAAATATATTTACGCTTTTGTGTTTATATTCTCTTGATTTTTGAATTTTAATAGAGATTTCAGCTTTTAATTATCAATGATTTAATGACTATTAATCTAATAGTCCAAGAATCCAGCAATCAACGTATAAACAAACGAATGCGACTTCGAGAACATTTCGCATCTCGACTCCGCTCGATATGACTGCTCAATGTGACACCTCAGTCGCCGGTTATCAATTATCAATTACCCAATTATCCAACAATCTGGAGATTCAATAATCCACAACACCTAAGTAGCTTATAACATAATGGTTCTAAAAGTGAGGTTTATTCTTGGTGAGTGTACTTTTTTTGTGGGTGGTAAACGATGCAACCAATTCTTTTGAGTCTCTCCTTTCATCAACAGCAAACTTCCGTTTTTTAAAATGATGTCTACTCGTTGCTTGGTTTCTTTATGTTTAAAGGAAAATTTTCGTTCTGCTCCTAAAGTTAAAGAAGCAATGGTTCCTTTTTCTAATAAGGTTTTCTCTCCATCGCTATGCCAAGCCATTCCTTCAGATCCGTCATGATATAGGTTGAGTAAACAGGAATTGTAGGTTGTACCCGATAGCTTTTCTACCAAACTCTTTAATTCTAGAAGTTCTTGGGTCCAAACATGAGCTTGCTTGGTAACGCCTGAGTATGTATAGTTATACTCTTTGTCTCCAAACCAAGCTACTTTTCTTTTGGTGATGTAATGCTTTCCAAAAACAATGGCCTGATCATTTTCCCAAGGAATCTCATCCCACAACTTTTGATAATAAAAATTGCACTCTTGGCGATTTAACACCAATCCATGATCGATAACTTCCCCATCAAAGGGAAGGATATTTTGTTGTTTTTTTTGGTTGAACAAATCCATATGCTACTAGAGTTCAAAAATAAAAAAACCTACAACTATGTTGTAGGCTTCTAGGTTTATTTTTGAGGTCTTACTCTGTCATTTCCATTTGCAAAGCAGGTTCCGGCTTTAAAGAATATTTAAAGTCTACTCCTTTAAATGTAATGGGTTTGGCTATCGGGATTTGCAATGCCATGCTTAATGAAGCTTCGCATCTCTCTAACATATGCTCTTTGTATATAAAAACGGCTGTATCTAGTATAACACTGTCAAACTCATCTGCTTCTGCCAAACTAATATGTGTTCCTGCAAACCTTTCAGGCATACTATCTGTTTTAGGAGTTTCTTTCAGTGTTTTTCTTACATCAAAAACATCACCTCCATACACTTCTCCTTTATCGTTTTGAAAGTTTAGTTTAACCACTACATTTTCCGGAACTACCGTTATATCTTCTCTCATCTGCGGAAGCATATTCCATAAGATAGGCACATAGCACTCTCTGTTTAGCAAAGCATCCAACGTTTCGCTAAAGAGAATGTGATATTTCTCTGCATTCGGAATCTGAAACTTAATAGCATCTTCTTCATAGAAGTTGTTTACATAATCATTCAACTCTAATTGAGAGACCAACTTCTTAGCGATTTTTAACGAGTTCTTATTGATCTCTAACAGCGAAAACTGAACTTCTTCGGGTGTAAATAATGGAGCTACCATGGTTACAAAAGGCGCAAAAGGTCCGCACCCGGCATAAAATACCTGAATGGTTTCATTAGGATGTTCTTTTTGTTTGTCTTTAATTGCCTGTACAAATCCTCTTAAGAATTTGGTAGTCCTTCTAAAGTCTAAAAAGCAAGCCGCAGCTTGGTTGAGCGATAAGGCTACTCCGGTTTCTGCAGGAATACATGCCAAATGTTCTAGGTCTTCATCTTTTCCATTAATACCGGTTAATTCTTGATAAACCTGATAGGTTTCATTCAAGATTCCTAATAATTCATCATTATTACTGATATCTGCATTGAGTAATTTTTGAGCCATTGCTCCTAGCTCTGCAGCACTTGTTGTAGTTTCCATATTCCCTTATTTGATGTTCTGGTAACTAAAGTACTTGCTTTGTGTATAGTAATCAATGCGTATTTTTACCTGAAAACATCGAGAATTATAATGCCAAAAAATTCAAAGTAGCAGTATTAAGCCTTAACTTTGCTATCAATTCGGAAAGCTTATAAACGGTACAATAATGAATGAAGAGATTAGAACTCAACTAGGAGTTGAAGAGAATAAACCTAACGATTGGTTTGAAAAACTCTATTCCGGAACTACAGAGTCTGGTGAAGGAGTTCCCTGGGCTAATATGACTTCGCATCCTTTTTTTAAAAGCTGGGTAGATCAACATCAAATTTCAGGAAATGGAAAAACTGCACTTGTTGTTGGTTGTGGTTTGGGAGATGACGCCATAGAACTTGAACAAAAAGGATACGAGGTAACTGCTTTTGATGTTTCTAAAAGTGCTATTGAGCTTTGTAAAAAGAGATTTCCTACATCTAATGTAAAATTTGTTCAAGCCGATCTAATTCAAGGAATCGAAGATTGGCATAGAACGTTTGACTTTGTATTGGAGATCTTTACAATTCAAGCGCTACCTCCAAAGTATGAAGATACATTGATTAAGCATGTTTCTGATTTTGTATCTGATAACGGGAAACTTGTGGTAATTACCGAGATTCAAAAAGAAAAAAGAACTTTTGAAAAAGGTCCGCCTTGGCTTTTGAATACAGATTACATCGAGTCTTTTGAAAATCATGGTTTGAAACGTATATCTCATTTAGCTGACAAAAATTCTGAAATGGGAGACGAAATTCAACTTACCGTTTTTCAGCGATTGGCATAATTTCATAAGAGAGATCCCATCATAGCCTTGAAATTACTCTTTGATTGTTTCTTTTATAATTGTTGTATAACCTTATATAAATCATCTTCCATTTTTTTATAGGTTTCTTCAAACCTGTTGTTGCTTAAAATCACAAGGTACTCATTACTATCAGGTAAATAAATAGCAGAAGTTTTATAACCTGACCAACTTCCATTATGATATACCCATTTTCCTTTTGTTTTGGTCTCATATATGGCAAAACCGAAACCATATTTTGGTGATACTGAATCAACGGAAGTCATTCGTTTCCAACTATCTGCATTAACCAGAACATTATTTCTTAGTGCTTGCTTCCATTTTTCCATATCTACAATAGAAGAAGAAATACCTCTGTCACCAACAATGCCATTCATCCAATGAATATGTTTGTGATTTTTATCTTTTTCTACATTCTGATACTTTTTAGTTCGTTTATTATAAGTATACCCTACTGCCACATTTTCATAAGATTCTTGCTTATTATCCATTCTATATACTTTTGATTGGGTCATGCCTGAAGGGATGAAAATTTGCTCTTTAATATACTCTCCGTACGATTGACCACTAAGTTTTTCAATAATCACTGCAAGCAAAGCATATCCGGTATTGTTATAATCGTATTTAGCTCCGGTTTCAAACAATAAATCAGGCTTTAATCGCATTAATAATTGCACTACATCGTGATGTGTTGCCATACGTTTTCGGTTCCAATTCTTTTTACGGTAGAGTAATTTCTTATAATCTTGTAAACCTGACTGATGCCTCAACAAGTGTTCAATAGTAATATCTTGATAAGGAAAGCCTTTGATAATCTCATTTACTTTAGTAGTGTAGTTCAACAAGTTTTTTTCTACCAACTGTACAATGGCCAAAGCAGTAAATTGTTTGGATACCGAAGCCAATTCAAATAAAGTCTCATTATTTAAAGGTACTTTATAGTTAAGGTCACGGTACCCATAATTACCTGTGAATAATATGGAATCATTTCTTGAAAAAAGTAGATTTCCATTAAACCCTTTTGAAACATAAACCTTTGCTACACTATCCAGCTTCTTAGCTATTTGTGCATTTACAGGTAGTAAACTTATCGTAAGAATAAAGAATAAAATTATCTTAAGGATATTATTTTGTTTTGCTTTCATAAGATTAGTTTTGGTTGTCTTTGGTCAACCCCAGTTTGGCTTCTAATTCCTTAATTCTTTTTTTCAAAGGATCTGTGACCTGTCTAACTTGTTCTTCTGTAAATCGCGGTGTAATATGTTGTGGGCAGTTTACATCCCAAGCTTCAACAGTAAATATGATTGCACGCTCTGGGTGCGCATTATAATTAGAGTCGCTAAGCGATTTTATGAGTGCTTTATCATCATATTCTACTTTTGCTGATCCCCAAATTTTAATGCGTGTACGATTGGGGTAATCCATTAAAAAGATAAAGGACTTATTGTTTTCGTTAAGGTTTCCTGCCGAAATATATTGCTTGTTTCCTCTATAATCAGCAAAAGCTAGCATCCTATTATTCAGCTTTTTCAAAAAACCTTTTGGACCTCCTCTATGTTGAATATAAGGTTGACCATCGGAGTTAGAAGTCGCCAAATAAAAAGAATCTATCGTTGTTAAAAACTGTTCAAGTCCTTCGTTTACTTCAGTTTGCCATCCTCCAGATTGTTCCATTCGAGCATATCCTTTTCTTGAATGATATTTTTTCTGTAGAGCCTTAACTGCTGGAGTAAAAGCTATATCACTAGTATATGTAAAATTATTAGTTTTCATGATTAGTTATTTTGTGTTTATATGCATTTGATAGAGTTTGACATTGTTCTTCTAATATGCCAGAAACTATTTTGGGAGCGTAGCTCCACTGAGGTATATTTTTAGCATTGAGTATTTTAAATTCTGAGGTAACACCTCCTATATATTTCACAGATGTTCCGTATACTATAGTGCTTAGCTTGTAATGGCGTAATACATATGAACACATAATACAAGGTTCATGAGTGGTATAAAGCACACAGTCTTTTAAATCAGTTAACAGTGAATTGTTTAAAGCATCTTTTACTGCCTCTATCTCTGCGTGCCTAGTAATATCTTTTGAAGATTTTCCGGACTCAAGCCCTATACCAATGATTTGATTATTTTTTACAACCATGGCTCCCACCGGTGGATTACCTTTTTCCATAGCTTCTTTACCTAAGGAGATACACTGACTCATGTAAAAATTATGATCTCTCATTATTAGAATATTAAAAAGGGGCTGTTTGGTACACCCCCCTTTGATTTTTAGTTATTAAAAATTGCTTTACGTTCATATTGAATTAAAAAGATCAATGGCAATGCATAAGCAAAATGACGTACCAGAGTAATAAATGGCATCATAGGTGATGCATCTAAACCTGCTACACCAGCTCCTAATAAGGGTAACATAAATAGCCATACCAGAGCAATGGTTTCTGCAGTGACAAAAATTATAGGTCTTGCCCACTTTGGTCCCCAAAGTGAAGGAGCAATACCTGCATATAAAATGGCTAATAAAACTCCATTCCCATAATGACCTACTACACCATAGGCTAAACCTAGCCCTGTTTTAGTTCCTAATAATCCCGGAATATCCCACCAGGTTCCTGTAAAAGCCAATCCTACCAAATCGAATAAGATCGTACCTAGAATTCCTGCAATGATTGCATTTTTCCAATTGATTGTTTTCATAATTTCTAAGTTTTGAAGTTATTAAGTATGACTGTCTATTATTTTGACTTCACCATTGATTCCCAATACCCTACAGAATCATTATAGTTCTTATCATTACAACAAAAATGGTTGTCTTTTTCAATCAGATCATGATTAACCTGTTTAATATTACGCTGTTTATTAATAGCTTCCATAATGTCTCTTTTTGAATTATTTGATGTTGTTCTTCTTCAAAAATTTGAGAATATAGTTGGCTATTTCATCTCCTTTTTCCTCTAAAGCAAAATGCCCTGTGTCAAGCAAGTGAAATTCAATATTCTTTAAATCTCTTTTATATGGATAGGCTCCTTCTGCCGGAAAGATATAGTCATTCTTTCCCCATACAATTAATGTAGGTGGTTGATACTTTCTAAAATAAGCCTGCCACTTAGGATACAACGGCACATTGGTTCTGTAACTATAAAACATAGCTAATTGAATATCGTTGTTCTCTGGTCGTGTTAAATGTTGTAGATCAATATGCCAGTTATCCGGACTAATCTTTAAAGTATCTTGTACTCCATGGGTATACTGCCACTTTAAACCTGCTGGTGAGTGGAATCCTTCCAAGGCTTTTCCGTTTTCAACAGTATACTCATTCCAGTACTTTTTAATAGGTTTCCAGAAATCGCGTAATCCTTCATCATAAGCATTTCCGTTTTGTACAATCAAAGCATCTACTTTTTCAGGATATTTAGATGCTATTCTATACCCGATTGGAGCTCCATAATCCATAAGATAAATACTGTACCTATCTACTTTTAGTTTATCTAAAAACCCTTCTACAATATTGGCCATGTTATCGAATGTGTAATCAAAATCTTTCATCTTTGGTTGATCACTTCTTCCAAAACCTGGATAATCTGGTGCTAATACATGATATTGAACAGACAGGTCTGTTATTAAATTACGAAACATATGAGAAGAAGTTGGGTAACCATGTAATAAAAGAATGGTCGGTTTATTTATATCACCCGCTTCTCGGTAAAATATATTCAACCCATTTACCTTAACTGTTTTATGCATGGTAGCATATTTCTTCTTTTTTACTTTTGCAATTGTTTCTTTTGCTTTTTCTATAGGCTCATTATTATTAGAGCTAGAAAAAGCATAGAATCCTAAAGATAAAACAGCTACCGCTGTAATACCTACTACTGATTTTAAAATTTGTTTTTTCATTTTGACTAGATTTAATTGGTGTTTATATATTAAGTGTATTTACAATTGTTATTATTTTCATAGAGCATGAATTAAGTTTGAAATAAAATAACAAACAGACAGGTCTGTTTTATTTTTATCTAAAAAAGCTTCCATTTAAGAAAGCAATCTGACACAAGCCTTTTTTGCTGCATCAATTGGCCATTTGTCTTTATGGATTTGAGATAGTATAATAGCTCCGTCGATTAATACAATAATCTCATCCCCTACTTGCATAGCCTGTTCAGTACTATATTGTTTTTCTTGTTTTAATAGATCGTGTACCCACTCTCTTAATTTACTCTTATGATATACAGCTTGATCTCTTATTTTTTGATGGTCTGCCGGTAGATCTACAATGATGTTTTGCCATCCACAGCCTCTAAAGTTAACTTCCAATAACCAATTCATTATATAATCAAAACACCCTATCACCTTTGCTTTTGGTGTATTTTGACTCTTAACACAATCGTTAAGTTTTCCCATCCACATCGCATGTCTACGAACCAAATAGGCTACAGCAATATCTTCTTTAGATCTAAAATGCTGGTACATACTGGCTTTTGCAACTCCCGCTTCTTCTATAATCTGATTAATTCCTGTTTGATTGTAACCTTTATTATAAAACAAATCTGAAGCTGTTTCTATAATGCGTTCTTTTACACTTGGTCTTTTCATGCTTCAAAAGTAATATTAAAAATCATAAAAACAGACAGGTTTGTATGTTTTTAACGTTTTATTAACATTTATATTGTTTATTGTTTTGAGACACTTTACCAAAAGTGAAGTCTTTTTCTTAACACAAAAACTAACCTTTATGAAAGAGACACGAAAATTCTTGTTCCTAATTTTAATTATTTCATTTATCGCTTGTGAAAAGAAAAATACAATTGCCGAAATAGGAAAGCCTATTCCCAATCACACATTTATTACTGTTTTAAACAGCAAAGAGAAAGAAATATCTTTAAGCGATTTAAAAGGCAAACCGATAATTTTAGAGTTTTGGGCAACCTGGTGCGGGCCTTGTATTCCCGCAATGAAGAAACTGGACAGGCTGCAACAGAAATTTGGAGACGATATTGAGATCATTACGGTGTCATCTGAAAACAGAGAGCGTTTAGAAAAATTTATCAAAAAGACAAAAACGTCATTACGCATTGTATCAGATACCACACACCATAAAAAGTTCAAGTACAAAATAATTCCGCATTCAATTATCATTGATAAAAATGGTATCGTACAGGCAATAACAAGCCCTGAAAATATTAATGAAAATGTTATCGAAGATCTAATAGCCAACAATGCAATAAACTTGGATTTGAAAGACGACTTTTACATCGATCCAAATTTAAAGGTTGAAACACTAAAAATCGTTGCCAATTCTGATTATAGAATTGAGTTAAAAGGTTACGACCAAAAAAAGAGAGGCGGCTCAAAACTTTTAAAAGACACAGAAGGTAACATCAATGGAATTCAGATGTGGAATAGCACAATTCCAAGGCTCTATCAAACTCTATTTAAAATAGCATCTCCAAGCAGAATGGTTTTTAAAGATGATTTGAAGGAAAACGATTTTCCTTATAATAGAGAGCATCAATATAACTTGACCATTGAGGTTTCTAACAAATACCAAAGCAACTGGAGAGAAATTGGAGTTGAATTTCTTAATAAGAATTTTGATGTGAATGCTAAAATTGGTGTTGACTCTTTAGAGTGTTATGTGTTAAAAAATGTAGCGAATACAATAAAACAATCCAAGGCAAATTCATCTGAATTCTTGTTTATGGGCACAAATCTAAAGACAAAGAAAATCAAGATGTCAAAATTGGCAGCGTTCTTAGAAAACTTTACACCCATTCCTGTTTTAGACAAAACAAACTTGAACGGTGAATATGATATTGATTTGGAGTGGCAAGCTGAAGACCCAAAAACTATTCATTCTGAGTTAAAAAAATATGGATTGGAATTGGTTAGAGCGAGCACAAAGCTACCGGTTGAAGTTATGGAAATTTACAAGAAGAAGTAAGCTTTGTAGAGAAGTGCGATTAATTTCATTGATCCCTAAAAGGAAATCCTGAGTAAGCATAAAACCCAAAATCAAACTTTGTTTGATTGGTTTTGTATTTCCATTCACTTTTGGAAATTCTTTCCCAAGGTTTCTGAAAACACAAAACCCGAAACTTTCGTTTCGGGTTTCTTATGCGGAGAAAGAGGGATTTTGTTCCAATCTCCCTCTTTTTGCATTTTGCAAATGCAAAAGCTCTAAAAAAGAAAAAACCACCAAATAAACTTGGTGGTTTTTATTTTCAAGCTTTGCGCTTGTTGGCGGAGAAAGAGGGATTCGAACCCCCGGACCTGTTACAGTCAACAGTTTTCAAGACTGCCGCATTCGACCACTCTGCCATTTCTCCAGTGTCCTTTGCGTTTGCCTTTCAGCGGGTTTACCCGCCGGAGGGAACTTTGTTCCCGTAGGCGGGTGCAAATATAGAAAGGTTTTTCTTTTTGTGAAAGCATTTTTTCTTTTTTTAAGCGTTTATTTCAACTCTTTTCTTCTCCTTTTTTGTAATACTTTTGCACTCAATGGATTCTACATTTTTAGATTATATTTTTTTAATCATTGTTGGACTTGTGGCAGGAGCCATCAATATTCTGGCGGGTGGCGGATCACTCCTCACCTTGCCTATGCTTATCTTTTTAGGAGTTCCTCCCAGTATTGCAAACGGAACCAACAGAATAGCTATCATTATTCAGAATATCTTTGCGGTAAAAGGATTTCAATCCAAAGGAGTTTCTGCCTTTCCTTTTAGTATTTACCTCGCAGCTTCTGCTACTGTAGGGGCCATTTTTGGAGCCATCTTAGCCGTTCACTATGTAAAAGATGATATCTTCAATAAGATCTTGGGAGTCATCATGGTTTTGGTTGTCATTTTTATGGTCTCTAAACGAAAATCTTCTACAGAAGAGCTAATGGAAAGAATCACCGGAAAGTATTTATGGCTGGGAGTCATTGCTTTCTTCTTTGTAGGTCTGTACGGCGGATTCATTCAAGCAGGAGTCGGTTTCATCATGTTGCTAGCATTATCTAGTATTAATAGAATCTCGTTGGTAAAAAGTAATGCCATCAAAGTTTTTGTGGCTCTGATCTATTCTATTGCTGCTGTGGCTGTGTTTACACATGGTGATGCCATTAACTGGAAATACGGTTTGATCCTTTCTGTAGGAAATGCTACAGGTGGTTGGATAGCCAGTAGATGGTCTGTAAACAAAGGTGACGAACTCATTAAAAAAGTTTTAATTATCATGGTAATTGCCATGGCAATCAAACTGTGGTTTCCTGATTTTTATACTATCTTAGCCAATCAAATTTTAGAACTGTTCTAATGTCATTTAATACATTTGGAAATTTATTGAAATTGACCACTTTTGGTGAGTCACACGGGGCTGCAATTGGAGGAATCATTGATGGTTTTCCGGCAGGTGTTTCTATTGATTTGGAAGCGATTCAAAAGGAATTGGATCGTAGAAAACCCGGTCAATCTAAAATAGTTACGCAACGTAAAGAACCGGATACGGTAGAGTTTCTTTCCGGAATTTTTGAAGGTAAAACTACCGGAACGTCTATTGGTTTTGTGATTAGAAATACCAATCAGAAGTCAAAAGACTATTCTCATAACACCAATGTATATCGTCCTTCTCATGCCGATTATACTTATGATAAAAAGTATGGTATTAGAGACCATCGTGGTGGCGGACGTTCTTCTGCAAGAGAAACTGCCAATTGGGTAGTTGCAGGAGCTTTGGCAAAACAATTTATTTCACAAATTTCTATCAATGCGTTTACCTCTTCTGTAGGCGAAATTGAAATGAATAAAGACTACTCTCAGTTAGATTTTTCTAAAACAGAATCTAATATTGTTCGTTGCCCTGATGAAGAGATGGCCGAACAAATGATTGATAAGATCAAAGAGATTCGTAAACAAGGAGATACCATTGGAGGAACCATTACCTGTGTAGCACAAAACATTCCTGTTGGTTTAGGAGAGCCTATTTTTCATAAACTTCATGCCGATCTTGGGAAAGCCATGCTGTCTTTAAATGCAGTAAAAGGTTTTGAGTTTGGAAGCGGATTTGAAGGCACCAAAATGATGGGAAGCCAACACAATGATATCTTTAACGAAGACGGATCTACACAAACCAATCTTTCTGGAGGAATTCAAGGAGGAATTAGTAACGGAATGGATATCTATTTTCGTGTAGCTTTTAAACCCGTTGCTACCATCATGCAAAACCAAGCTACCATAGATTCTGAAGGAAATGCCACAGAAATAATGGGGAAAGGACGTCATGATCCTTGCGTAGTACCAAGAGCTGTACCCGTTGTAGAGGCATTAACGGCTTTGGTCTTAGCCGATTTTTACTTGTTAAACAGAACGCGAAAGGCGTAAATCATCACACATTATTAGTGTCTCTGCGATTCCGAGTATTTGGAAGAAGTAGTCTGTTTTAGATCAGCAGATTACTTCGTCGCCTCGAAACCTCGACTCCTCGTAATGACGCTACAATGTCACTGCGATTCCGAGCATTCGGAAGAAGCAGTCTGTCTGTTAATATGCTTATTGGTTTATAAGTGGGTAAGTTTATAGATTTATGGGTTGATAAGTTTATAAGTTGATGGAGTGATTTGTTTGCCTTTTATTTTCATACTGTCATTTCAACTGCACTCTTAACTAGATTCAGAGTATAATGAAGATATCTACTAAAGATTTTTCGGCTTCGCTTGTCTACGATAAAGCAAGCTTAAAAAAACATGTATTAATTCTTTTAGTTTTTTCTTCTTTTTCGAGGAATTGCTTTCTCTAAAAACAAATAGTGCTTAATATTGTGTGTCAGACAGATATACAAACAGCTATGAACTATCAAACTTTTCAACCTCACCCTGATTTAGCAGCGCTTATCGATTGTTATTGGATTTTGGAAGTACCTGCTTCAGAAGACCCTCAAAGACAACGTATCATCCCTGATGGCGCTATTGAAATGGCATTTATTCTCGGAGATGACATCAAACGATATACCAATGAAGATGATTTTATTCTGCAACCTCGCGCCATGGTTTTAGGGCAAACCATAGATCCTTTTTATATAGAACCTACCGGCTATGTAGATACTTTTGCCATTCGTTTTTACCCTTACGGCTTTGCCAATTTTGTAACTGTACCCATCAAATCTTTGATCAATAAAGAAACTCCTATAGAGCTGTTATTCGGAACTGAAGCGTCTCAAAAATTAGAGCAACAAATCATTGAAGCAACAGACACAAAACAACGAATTGAAATTATAGAACGCTTTTTTTTAAAGAAACTAAATGAGCAATCTACTATTGATACCATTGTAAAAACAACTGTTGATGCTCTTGTATCAACAAAAGGAAGTTCTTCCATCAATACAATACTAAAAGAGGATCTTTCTAAAAGAAGACAGTTAGAAAGAAAATTCACAAAGCAAATAGGCATCAGTCCAAAACAACTAGGGAAGCTCATTCGCCTGCAAGGTGCCTTAAAAATGTTGTTGAATGAGGAAGGTGAAAAACTCACCAATATCGCTTACGAAAATGAATACTACGACCAAGCGCACTTTATCAAAGACTTTAAAGAGTTTACAGGAGTGAGTCCGAAACAGTTTTTAGGAAATGAAAACATGACGCTTTCTTCTGTTTTCTATAAATAAAAGCTGTCGCATTTTTACAATTTCTTCTCTTATTAGCATTTTAGCTTTGCCTCAATAATTATATCTAAAACTATGAAGAGAATAATACTTTGTCTTTCTATAGCACTACATTTCTTAAGTTTTACAGCTTGTCAACATAAAACGAAATCAGAAAGGCAAACGATTGATTCTACTCTACAACAAAAAGAGAAAGGCATGAACAGTTATATTTCCATTTTTGAAATTCCTGCTACAGACATTTCAAGAGCCATTGCATTTTATGAATCCATTTTGAATATAAACATAGAGAAGCTAGCGTTTCCCGGGATGGAAATGGGACTCCTACCCTACGAAGATCAACTAGTAACCGGTGTTATTGTAAAAGGAGAAGGCTACCAACCTTCTGCAAACGGTATTACTATCTACTTATATGGAGGTGATAATCTACAAGTTGTTCTTAACAAGGTTGAGAAAAGTGGAGGGAAAATTCTTATGCCCAAAACTCCTCATGCCGATGAAAGTGGATATTTTGCATTGTTCCTAGATTCTGAAGGAAATAAAATGGGGCTGCATTCTGTGAACTAAATACTTTTTTGAGTTTATGGGTTTAGAGGGTTGATACGTTTTAGGTTTATAAGTTGATGAGTTAGCAAGTTTATAAGTTTATTATTTAGTTTTTCTTTAGAGAGTAAAATAAATAAAACTAAAAAAATAGTTTTAACTAAATATTTAGTTACATTTGAATTCTTCAAACAAAAATGATATGAGTTCAAAAAATATTTTCCTCCTAATTGCAGGCATCGTTTTCTTAGGGTTGACTAGTTGTAAAGAGTCTAGAAACGTAAAGAAAATAGATTTTACAAATCATTACAAATTCTCATCTGAGATAGAAGATAAAATTGCCAAAGACACAGTTCCGTGGAAATATCAATTCTCTGCTGTAGATTATGCAGCCAAAGGAGATTATCAAAATGCTTTAAAACATTGGGATTTGGCCATGCATGCCAGAGAGAGAACCTTAGCGCAATCTTATTTAGACTCGATCCTTCAACTCTATTCAAAAGTAAAGGCTACAGATTATATTGTAGAACAAGCTAAAAAACATCAGGTAGTTATTATTAATGAGGCTCATCAGAGTTCTATGCACAGAATGTTTACCAGAACGTTACTACAAGAACTGTATGATAATGGCTACAGAAATCTAGGATTAGAAGCTTTGGCTAATGGAGCACGTTTAGATTCATTACTCAACAGTAGAAAATACCCTGTTCAAGAGACCGGATACTATGTAAAAGACCCGCAGTTTGGAAACCTTCTAAGAGATGCTTTAGAGATTGGGTATACACTATTTGATTATGAAAATATTGGAAAAGAAAATGGAAAATTTAGAGAAATTGGTGAAGCAAAAAACATCAAAAAATTTATTGACAAAAAACCGAATGAAAAATTTTTGATCTTCTGTGGTTTTGATCATGTGCTTGAAGGAACTCACAGAGCTTGGGAAAAAGCGATGGCAGGAAGATTAAAAGAATATACCGGAATTGATCCATTAACCATTCACCAAGTTGCTTATAGCGAAAGTGGAAATACAAAATTTAATCATCCGCTTCTAAAAGCTTTACATATTCAAGAATCTACCATTCTAGTAGACAAAGACCAAAACCCTTATCAATACAAACGAGGAAAGGCTTATACAGATATTGCCGTATTTCACCCTAATACTCAATATATTAACAAAAGACCTGATTGGCTATTTAAAAACGGTAACAAAAATGTTTCTATTAGCTTACACGAACTAGAAATAGAGTTTCCTGTAATGGTATTGGCTTATAAAGAAGGAGAAAACATTAATACAGCAATTCCTTACGATATTACTGAGGCAAAAAGTAAAGAAGAAAATTGTCATTTAGGGCTACAAAAAGGAAATTATACGATTGTAGTGACAAATGGTAAAGAATCTATTAAATTTGAGGAAAAAGTAAAATAGGTTATCAATAAAAGTAGACTACTCTTATTGATTTCTACACAAGAATAGTTTATGGGATTTTTAAAAAAATTGTTAGGTGTTGATCAGTTCAAAACATGCCCTGTTTGTGGATATAAGACTATAGAAAAGAAAGACCGAATTTGTGTTGAATGTTTTTATGAAATCAAACTTACCGAGGCACAAATAATCAATTCAGGGTATTCATCAAGACAAGAATATATAAAAGCACATCAGAAGAAATATTTCTCTCCTGATACATTGGTAGACCGTATCGATTTTTTTTCTCCTAAGCAATCTACAGAAGGATACGAAAAAGATTTAAAGTGGAAACCTGCGGTAACCGAAGATGTTGTATTAACTTTTAATCAAGAATATGTCAATACTTTGGCCGAGCTTAAAAAGCAAAAGCAACTTGAAAAAAGCAGGGTTCTGACTACCTTTTTTGAAGAATATACTATAAATGAAGGTTCAATTGAGGTGAGTGATGAAATTTTAGAGGAGTATAAAGACAAAGTTCCTAGTCTTTTAATCAATCTATGGAAGTCTTCGGGCTTTGGAAAATACAACAACGGGCTTATAGAAATTATCAATCCTAAAGATTTTGAACCTATTCTTTGGAAATGGTTAGGCGCAGAAGAAGAAAATTATGTCCCTTTTGCCATGACAGCTTTTGGCGAATTGTTTTACTACAGAAAGCTAACAGAAGACGATGAAGATGTTTGCCTTATAGACATTCAATCACCCAATATTGAAACTATCATCTGGAGTTTAGCTGATTTCTTTGACAATTTCCTAACAGATCTTGAGCATAAAAAAGAAGTTCTTAGAGAAGAATTATTTATACAAGCTACTAAAGAATTTGGGCACTTAGCTTATCAAGAAATATTTACTTTCACTCCTATTTTGGCCATGGGAGGTTTAGAAAAAATAGAATTTCTTAAAAAAGGAAATGCTTTAGTATATAATGATCTTGTTATTGAAATGATGAAGTAACATTTTTATTAATAATTCTTCTTCTAGTTTAAAGAAAGAATTAATTCTTGATTTCTCTCAACCAACCGTTCAAAGAAATACAGTTCATTTCGTAGATAAAGGAAATTTTACAATTGTTGTTGATAGATGAAAAAAAGAATCTTTTAAATTTGATGAAAAAATAAAATGATTAGAAATTTAATTTCTGTTTTTCTTATTGGTGTTTTTGTAACATTTCAATCCTGTGAAACTCAAAAAAAGAGCTTGTCTGATCAAGACAAAAATTTAATTATCGAATCGGCTAAGGTTACTGTTCAAAAAGTATTTGATGCCTCTAACAATCTCAAGTTTTTAGATGGATTGAATTATTATTCGGGAGATGATGATGCGTATTATGTCAACAATGGAACTCTTCTCAATTTAGATGACCTAAAAAAATCATATAGTCAAATAGGTCCTTCGGTTCAAAGATTAGAAAACACTATTCAGAGTTGGAATTCAACCATCTTATCTGAAAATACGGTTGCATTTACATTACCTATTCTTCTAAAAATAAAACTCGATGGAATTCCTGAATATACCGGGCAACTTATTTGGTCTGCAATTGTACAAAAGAGAAATGAAAAATGGGTAATCATTCAAAGTCATGAATCATGGTTAAATTGTGTAGAAGTAGCATCTGCTTTGACTGCATCTGAAGCTCAATAAAATTAAAACTACATGACTCCTCTTCAAGCTTTATTAAACGAACTGGAAGATCAATGGTCTCATACAGTCACGCTCAAAAGAAATGAATTCTTGGTTCAAAAGAATACGGTTCATACAGATTTGTATTTTGTAGAAGAAGGAAGCCTGCGTGTTTTTATTGAAGATGAAATAGAAGAACATACCATTCGTTTTGGTTATCGAAATTCTATTATTACGGCATTGGATTGTTTTTTAACTGGTAACCCAACTTCTTTCTACATTCAGGCCATCAAAGCTTGTAAACTTAAAGCAATCTCTAAAGAAGACTACATGACTTTCATAAATTCCAAGCCTGTATATCAAGAAGTTTGGAAAAATCTGTTGGAAAATTTTGTTTATCAGCAAATAGAAAGAGAGATCGATCTTATTACCTACTCTCCTCAAAAACGTTTTGAACGTGTTTTTAAAAGGAGTCCGCAGCTGTTTCAGGAGATTCCTCAAAAGTACATTGCTTCTTATTTACGAATGACTCCGGAAACGTTATCTCGCATTCTGAAAAACCTTGATTCAAATCAATCTTTTTGATTGTGACTTTTCTCAACTTTGTAGAAAACAAAAACCATGGAGTTCAAAACACAAGAATTATTACAAGAATTAACTGAACGAGTTCAATCACAAATACAGTTTGCAAAATCTCTTGAAAACAAATCGGATGAAGAATTAAACTGGAGAGCTTCTAAAAATTCTTGGAGTGTTTTGGAATGCTTGGAACACCTTAACAGATATGGTGAGTTTTATATTGATGAGATCAAGAAAAGAATGGAAAAATCCAAAGCTCCAAAATCTGATGTTTTTGTAAGTGGACGCTTGGGAAATAAGTTTGCTGTGGATATGCTTCCAAAAGAAGGAATGAAAACCATGAAAACTTTTAAGAGCAAAAACCCTATTCATTCTAAACTGGATCGAGAAAAAGTAACCGTTACTTTTCTAAAACAACTACATAGGTTTTTACGATTGTTGGAAATGGCAGAAGAAAAAAATCTGACAAAAATAAAAACCTCTACTACGCTACCTCTTCTTAAATTACGATTAGGAGATACTTTTCGCTTTGTTATTAATCATAGTGAAAGACATGTACAGCAGGCTAAAAGGGTTTTAGAAAGCAGGTCGTAAACTTATCAACATCATTTTCCTTTTCTCAGTTTTCTGATGTAACTTTATACTTCAAACTTTGAGAATCGAACACTTCTATTGTATTCTCGTTTGCATTTCTAACTTTTTATCGGATTACAAATGGAATACATCAAAGGACGTGGTGCGCAAGTGAACACCCATAATCGGTTTTTACAACACGAATACATTATTCGTGACGACTTCTTGAACTACTGCGAAGCAGAAAACGAAAAAGTAGATACCAACAAAACTTCTTATCTGGAAATTTTTCCGAAAACCATCATCAATAAAGTAACCAGTCCGGATATTGGACTCTTTTATTCTATGAACCCTTATCAAGGTTGTGAGCACGGATGTATTTATTGCTATGCTAGAAATACGCACGAATACTGGGGATACTCTGCTGGGTTGGATTTTGAACGGAAGATATTGTACAAGTCCAATGCTGCCGAATTGCTGGAGAAAAAGCTTAGAAGTAGAAGTTGGGAGCCTCATGGCATTATGTTTTCCGGAAATACAGATTGTTATCAGCCAATAGAAAAGAAATTGGGCATTACCCGAGAAATGCTACAAGTTTTACTAAAACTAAAACATCCTGCCAGTATGATTACTAAAAACGCCTTGATCTTACGTGACCTCGACATTCTGAAAGAAATGGCAACTATGAATTTGATCAGCGTAAGTATATCCATCACTTCTCTATCTGAAGAAACCAGAAGAAGTTTAGAACCTAGAACTGCGTCTATTAAAAAGCGTTTGGAAACGGTAAAAATATTAGCAGAAAACGGAATTCCGGTAAATGTGATGATGGCGCCTATTATTCCAGCCATCAATAATCATGAGATCTTAAGATTGGTAAAAACGGTTGCTGAGTTGGGAGCAAGATCTGTAGGATATACAATTGTACGATTGAACGGTGCTATTGGTAGAATATTTACAGATTGGGTGCGAAAAGCCTATCCGGATCGTGCAGATAAGATCATACATCAAATTCAGGATTGTCATGATGGAAAACTCAACGAGAGCAGGTACGGAAAGCGAATGCGAGGTGAAGGAAAATTTGCAGAACAGATTAGTGATCAGTTTAAACTAGCAAAGCGATTGTATTTGAAAGACGTAGAACCTACTAAGCTAGACTTTAGCTTGTTTGATAAGCATCAAACCAATCAGATGAGTTTGTTTTCATAAAAAAACCCGTTCTAATTAGAACGGGTTTTTGTTTTATGCTTCTCCTGTAGGTCCAAAATTTAGTGGAATTGGAGGTTGCTCATAATCTTTGATTTCTCCATGGGCTTGCTCAAACTTGTGAACATTATCGGCCAGTGCTTTCGCAAGTCTTTTGGCGTGCTGTGGTGTCAAGATTACTCTAGACTTCACTTTTGCCTTAGGAACTCCCGGCATTATATTGATAAAGTCGACAATAAACTCTGAAACAGAATGGTTAATGATGGCTAAATTGGAATAAGTTCCGTCAGCAACCGCTTCATCTAATTCGATGTTTATTTGTCCTTGTTTGTTTTGATTATCGTCCATGAACAATCTTAGTTAAAGCTTTCTTCAATTTCTTCTTTTGGTCCAACGATCATATTATCGTAGAGTCTCATACCTGTACCGGCTGGGATCTTCTTACCTACAATTACATTCTCTTTTAATCCTTCTAAGGTATCTATCTTACCGTGAACAGCTGCTTCGTTCAATACTTTTGTAGTTTCCTGGAACGATGCCGCAGAGATAAATGATTTCGTTTGTAACGATGCTCTTGTAATACCTTGTAAAACTTGCTCTGCAGTTGCTGGTTGAGCGTCTCTTGCTACTACCAAGTTCTTATCAGATCTACGTAATAAAGAGTTTTCATCTCTTAATTGACGTGGAGTAATAATTTGTCCTGCTTTTAAGTTTTCAGAATCTCCTGCATCTTCTACAACCTTCATTCCGTAGATTTCGTCGTTTTGCTTGATGAAATCATTCTTATGGATCAATTGATTTTCTAAGAATAATGTATCACCAGAATCAATGATTCTTACTTTACGCATCATTTGACGTACTACTACTTCGAAGTGCTTATCATTAATCTTCACCCCTTGTAAACGGTATACATCTTGAATTTCATTTACCAAGTACTCTTGTACAGCAGATGGTCCTTGAATTCTTAAGATATCTTCTGGAGTAATTGCTCCGTCTGATAATGGCATTCCCGCTTTAATGAAGTCATTCTCTTGTACTAAGATCTGGTTAGAAAGTTTAATTAAGTACTTTCTGATGTCTCCAGTTTTAGACTCAACAATGATCTCTCTGTTACCTCTCTTGATTTTACCAAAAGATACAACACCATCTACTTCAGAAACTACAGCCGGGTTAGAAGGGTTACGTGCTTCGAATAACTCAGTTACACGTGGTAAACCTCCTGTGATATCTCCTGCTTTTCCAGACTTACGTGGAATCTTCACTAAAGTCTTACCAGACTCTACAGTGTCTCCATTGTCTACCATTAAGTGTGCACCTACCGGTAAACTGTAAGAACGTAATGCATTTCCGTCAGCATCTTCAATAATTAAAGATGGGATGATCTTCTTGTTCTTAGAATCAGTAATTACTTTTTCTTGGAATCCTGTTTGCTCATCAATTTCTACTTGGTAGTTAATTCCTTGCTCAAGGTTATCAAACTTCACTTTACCACCAAATTCAGAAACGATCACACCGTTAAATGGATCCCATTGACATACTGCATCACCTTTCTTGATGGTCTTCATTTCTTTATCGAAAATGATAGAACCGTAAGGAATGATGTTTGTACTTAATGTAATTCCTGTTTTCTTATCTTGAATCTTGATCTCTGCAGTTCTAGAAATTACGATATCAACTTCGTTTCCTTCGCTATCTTTTCCTTTTACTGTTCTAAGATCTTCGATAGTTACTTTACCATCAAACTTAGCGATCAACTTGTTTTCTTCTGAGATGTTTCCTGCTACCCCTCCAACGTGGAACGTTCTTAAGGTTAACTGTGTACCAGGTTCTCCAATAGATTGCGCTGCAATTACACCAACAGCCTCTCCAATTTGTACTTTCTTACGAGTAGATAAACTCTGTCCGTAACACTTTGAACAAATACCTCTTTGAGACTCACATGTTAATGCCGATCTTACTTCTACTCTATCTAATCCAGAATCTTCGATCTTTTTAGCCAACTGAGGAGTAATTAACTCACCTGCCTCTGCTAAAACGTCTTCGCTGTTAGGAGCATATACATTGTGCAATGCAACACGTCCTTCGATACGATCGCTTAATGACTCTACAATCTCATCATTCTTCTTTAATGGAGTAACTTCCAATCCTCTTAATGTACCACAATCTTCTTCATTAATAATAACATCTTGAGATACATCTACTAGACGACGAGTTAAGTATCCAGCATCCGCAGTTTTTAATGCGGTATCTGCAAGACCTTTACGAGCACCGTGCGTAGAGATAAAGTATTCAAGAATTGATAATCCTTCCTTAAAGTTCGAAAGAATCGGGTTCTCAATAATCTCTCCACCACCAGCTGTCGATTTTTTAGGTTTTGCCATTAATCCACGCATACCTGTTAACTGACGAATCTGCTCTTTAGATCCCCTTGCTCCAGAATCTAACATCATAAATACTGAGTTAAATCCTTGCTGGTCTTCACGCAAACGCTTCATAGATAATTCAGTTAATCTGTTGTTGGTAGATCCCCAAACATCAATTACCTGATTGTAACGCTCTTTTTGCGTTAACATACCCATGTTATAGTTCATAACGATTCCATCCACTTCTTTGTTAGCTTCAGCAATCATTGTGTGTTTCTCTTCCGGAATAATGATATCTCCTAAACTAAATGATAATCCTCCTTGGAATGCAAACTTGTATCCCATGTTCTTGATCTCATCTAAGAACTTACCTGTAGCAGGAATATCTGTAGATTTTAAGATTCCACCAATAATACCTCTCAATGATTTCTTAGTTAATACCTCATTTACATATCCTGCCTCATCTGGTACAACCTCATTGAATAATACTCTACCTGTAGTAGTTTGGATTAGTTTAGTAACTTGATTTCCGTTTTCGTCTAAATCTTTAGTTCTTACCTTGATTCCTGCATTCAAGTCAACTCTTTCTTCATTGAAAGCAATAGTTACCTCTTCTGGAGAGTAGAATGTTAATCCTTCTCCTTTAATAGGCACTTCTTTGGTAGACTTACGCTCTTTGGTCATATAGTAAAGACCCAATACCATATCCTGAGATGGTACTGTAATTGGAGCACCGTTTGCAGGGTTTAAGATATTGTGAGAAGCCAACATTAATAATTGTGCTTCTAAAATAGCTTCAGGTCCTAAAGGTAAGTGAACCGCCATCTGGTCACCATCGAAATCGGCGTTAAATGCCGTACATACTAATGGGTGTAACTGGATTGCTTTTCCTTCGATTAACTTTGGTTGGAATGCTTGAATTCCTAAACGGTGTAACGTAGGAGCACGGTTCAATAGAACTGGATGTCCTTTGATCACATTTTCTAAAATGTCCCAAACAACAGGTTCTTTTCTATCAATAATTTTCTTTGCAGATTTTACTGTTTTTACAATTCCTCTCTCAATCAACTTACGGATAATGAAAGGCTTGTACAATTCAGCTGCCATATCTTTTGGCAATCCACATTCGTATAATTTTAATTCTGGTCCAACAACAATTACAGAACGAGCAGAGTAATCAACACGTTTTCCTAAAAGGTTTTGACGGAAACGTCCTTGCTTACCTTTTAAGGAATCAGATAATGATTTTAATGGTCTGTTAGATTCTGTTTTTACTGCTGATGATTTACGCGTGTTATCAAATAATGAATCTACAGATTCTTGTAACATACGCTTCTCATTACGTAAGATTACCTCTGGAGCTTTGATTTCCATCAAACGCTTCAAACGGTTGTTACGAATGATAACTCTTCTATATAGATCATTTAAGTCAGATGTAGCGAAACGACCTCCATCTAATGGAACTAATGGACGCAATTCTGGTGGAATTACCGGAACTACTTTCATGATCATCCACTCTGGTCTGTTCTCTCTGTTCTTATTTGCATCTCTAAATGCCTCTACAACATTTAGTCTCTTTAAAGCTTCTGCTTTACGTTGCTTAGAAGTTTCAGTATTTGCTTTGTGTCTTAATTGATAAGATAACTCATCAAGATCTATACGAGCTAACAATTCGATCAAACACTCAGCTCCCATCTTTGCAATGAACTTGTTAGGATCTGTATCTTCTAAATACATATTTTCTTGAGGAAGCGTATCTAAGATATCTAAATACTCTTCTTCTGTTAAGAAGTCCATTTTTTGTAATGGTTCTCCTTCAGCATTTTTAGCAACACCTGGTTGAATTACTACATATCTTTCGTAGTAGATGATCATATCTAACTTCTTAGATGGTAATCCTAATAGGTATCCCATTTTGTTTGGTAAAGATCTGAAGTACCAGATGTGAGCTACAGGAACTACCAAGTTGATGTGTCCTACTCTATCTCTACGTACTTTCTTCTCAGTTACCTCGACTCCACATCGGTCACAAACAATTCCTTTGTATCGGATTCTCTTGTATTTACCACAAGCACATTCGTAGTCTTTTACAGGACCAAAAATACGCTCACAGAACAATCCATCTCTCTCAGGTTTGTGAGTACGGTAGTTGATAGTTTCTGGCTTTAACACCTCTCCTTTTGAAGCCTCTAAAATAGACTCTGGAGATGCTAAACCAATTGAGATTTTATTGAATTTTTTTACAGTATACTTTTCGTTTTTTCTTGCCATGGTAATGGTATCGAATTAAATAGTAAAAATGGTGCCTAACGGCAATATTATTGAAAGTAGGAAAGACAAGCTTTCCTACTTATTATTCTTCTAGTTTTAGATCTAAACCTAAACCTTTTAGTTCGTGCATTAATACGTTGAATGACTCAGGTAATCCTGGTTCTGGCATGGTTTCACCTTTTACAATACTTTCGTATGTCTTAGCTCTACCCATAACATCATCCGATTTTACCGTTAAGATCTCACGTAAGATACTAGAAGCACCATAAGCTTCTAATGCCCAAACTTCCATCTCTCCGAAACGCTGACCTCCAAACTGTGCTTTACCTCCTAAAGGTTGTTGCGTAATTAATGAGTAAGGTCCGATAGAACGCGCGTGCATCTTATCTTCAATCATGTGACCTAACTTAATCATGTAAATTACTCCTACAGTTGCTGGTTGATCAAAACGTTTTCCTGTACCACCATCATATAGATACGTGTGACCGAATCTTGGAACTCCAGCTTCATCTGTAAAGTTGTTGATCTCGTCTAATGATGCTCCGTCGAAAATTGGAGTTGCGTATTTCTTGTCAAGTTTTTGACCAGCCCATCCAAGAACTGTTTCATAAATCTGTCCAATGTTCATACGCGATGGTACCCCTAATGGATTCAATACAATATCTACAGGTGTTCCGTCTTCTAAGAATGGCATATCTTCTTGACGTACGATACGAGCAACAATACCCTTGTTTCCGTGACGTCCTGCCATCTTATCTCCTACTTTTAATTTACGTTTCTTAGCGATGTAAATCTTAGCAAGTTTTAAGATACCTGCTGGTAATTCGTCTCCAACAGAGATCGTAAATTTCTCACGACGTAATACTCCTTGAAGGTCGTTTACCTTGATCTTGTAGTTGTGAATTAATTCACTTACTAATTTATTGATGTCTTTATCTGTAGTCCATGTACCACTTGTTAAGTGTGTATAATCTTCTACAGCGTTTAACATTTTTAATGTATACTTTTTACCTTTTGGTAATACTTCTTCTCCTAAATCGTTGAAGACTCCTTGGGAAGTTTTTCCACTAATTAACTGGAATAATTTCTCTACTAATCTTTCTTTAAGAGCGTCAAACTTAGATACGAAAGAAGCTTCTAAAGCTGCTACTGCCTCTTTATCTCTAGCTCTCTTGTTCTTATCTTTTACAGCTCTTCTAAACAATTTCTTGTCGATAACAACTCCTCTTAATGATGGAGAAGCTTTTAAAGAAGCATCTTTTACGTCTCCTGCTTTGTCTCCAAAGATGGCACGTAATAACTTCTCTTCCGGAGTTGGATCAGATTCTCCTTTTGGAGTGATCTTACCAATTAAGATATCTCCTGGTTTTACCTCAGCACCAACGCGGATCATTCCGTTTTCGTCTAAGTCTTTTGTAGCCTCTTCAGAAACGTTAGGAATATCATTTGTTAATTCTTCAGTTCCTAACTTCGTATCACGTACATCTAATGAATACTCATCGATGTGGATAGAAGTAAAGATATCTTCACGAACTACTTTTTCAGAGATCACGATCGCATCCTCGAAGTTATACCCTTTCCAAGGCATAAAGGCTACTTTCATGTTTCTACCTAAAGCAAGTTCTCCTTTTTGAGTTGCATATCCTTCACAAAGTACTTGTCCTTCTTCAACTCTATCGCCATTGCTTACAATTGGCTTCAAGTTGATACATGTACCTTGGTTGGTTTTTCTAAACTTGATCAAATCGTACGTTTTCTCATCCGTATCGAAGCTTACCATCTTCTCTTCTTCTGTTCTATCGTACTTAATAGTGATCTTGTTAGCATCTACATAGATTACTTCACCGGCTCCTTCTGCATTGATCAAAATTCTAGAGTCTTTTGCAACTCTTCTTTCCAATCCTGTTCCTACAATTGGTGATTCAGGTCTTAATAATGGTACCGCCTGACGCATCATGTTAGATCCCATCAATGCACGGTTTGCATCATCATGCTCTAAGAAAGGAATCAAGGATGCAGAGATAGAAGCGATCTGGTTTGGAGCAACGTCCATGTAGTCTACATCAGTAGGAGTTACTACAGGGAAGTCACCTTCCTCACGAGCAATTACTCTATCATTTACAAAGCTTCCGTCATCTTCTAATGGTAAATTAGATTGTGCAATCTTCTTACCTTCTTCCTCTTCAGCACTTAAGTAAGTAGGCTCTTCTTTAATATCTACCTTACCTTCTTCTACTTTTCTGTAAGGAGTTTCAATAAATCCTAAGTTATTCACCTTAGCAAATACAGAAAGTGAAGAGATCAGACCAATGTTCGGTCCTTCAGGAGTTTCAATCGGACATAAACGACCATAGTGTGTATAGTGTACGTCACGAACCTCAAATCCTGCTCTTTCTCTGGAAAGACCTCCAGGTCCTAATGCTGACAATCTACGTTTGTGCGTGATCTCTGCTAATGGATTTGTTTGATCCATGAACTGAGATAACTGGTTTGTTCCGAAGAACGAGTTAATTACAGATGATAAGGTCTTAGCATTGATCAAATCGATTGGAGTAAACACCTCGTTATCACGTACGTTCATACGCTCACGAATGGTTCTAGCCATACGAGCTAAACCAACTCCGAATTGCCCTGCTAATTGCTCACCAACGGTTCTAACACGACGGTTAGATAAGTGATCGATATCATCTACTTCAGCTTTTGAATTGATCAACTCAATCAAATACTTGATGATGGTAATGATATCTAACTTGGTTAATACTTTCTCATCAATATCAACATCCAAACCAAGTTTTGTGTTCATTCTAAAACGTCCTACTTCCCCTAAGTTGTATCGTTGCTCAGAGAAGAATAACTTATCGATAATTCCTCTTGCAGTTTCCTCATCTGGCGGTTCAGCATTACGTAATTGTCTATAGATATGTTCAACAGCCTCTTTTTCAGAGTTTGTTGGATCTTTTTGTAATGTGTTGTGAATAATTGCATAATCTGCTTGCTGATTATCTTCTTTGTGAAGTAATACAGTCTTAGCTCCAGATTCAATTATTTCATCAATGTGTTCTTTCTCGATGATCGTATCACGATCAAAGATGATTTCGTTACGCTCAATCGATACTACTTCTCCTGTATCTTCATCTACGAAATCTTCGAACCAAGTTTTTAATACTCTCGCGGCTAATTTTCTACCTAGAACTTTTTTCAATCCAGCTTTAGACACTTTTACTTCTTCTGCTAAATCGAAGATCTCAAGGATATCTTTATCTCTTTCGTATCCGATTGCTCTAAATAGTGTAGTAACTGGTAATTTTTTCTTTCTATCGATATACGCATACATTACGCTGTTGATATCGGTAGCAAATTCAATCCAAGATCCTTTAAAAGGAATTACTCTTGCTGAATATAGTTTTGTACCGTTTGCATGGAAAGATTGTCCAAAGAATACACCAGGAGAACGGTGTAACTGAGATACAACAACTCTTTCTGCTCCATTGATCACGAAAGTACCTGAATTGGTCATATAAGGAATAGTTCCTAAATACACATCTTGTACGATGGTTTCGAAATCTTCGTGCTCTGGATCAGTACAGTATAATTTAAGACGAGCTTTTAAAGGCACACTATACGTAAGACCTCTTTCGATACATTCTTGAATGCTATATCTTGGTGGGTCTACAAAGTAGTCTAAAAACTCTAGTACAAAGTTGTTACGAGTATCCGTAATTGGAAAATTATCCATGAAGGTCTTGTACAAACCTTCTTCACCTCGCTCTTCAGCTTTTGTTTGAAGTTGGAAAAAATCTTGGAAAGATTTTACCTGAATATCTAGGAAATCTGGGTAATCTGTTCCTAGTTTTGAAGATGCGAAATTGATTCTTTCAGTAGTGTTTATCGTTGCCAAAAGAGAATATTTTTTTGATTAAAAAACCTGAATTATAAAAGAACGAATATATACACAAAATGGTCTAGGCCTAAGAGACCAAAGCTCTTAGTGCCTAAACCTTAGGTTGTTAACTAGATTAAAGCTTACTTAAGCTCAACCTCAGCTCCAGCTTCTTCTAAAGAATTTTTAAGACCTTCAGCCTCATCTTTAGATACACCTTCTTTAATTGGTGCTGGTGCGCTATCTACGATACCTTTAGCTTCTTTTAATCCTAAACCAGTTAATTCCTTAACTAATTTTACTACAGCTAATTTAGATGCACCTGCTGCTTTTAAGATTACGTCAAATTCAGTTTTTTCTTCTGCTCCACCTTCAGCACCACCAGCTGCTGGTCCAGCAACTGCTACAGCTGCTGCTGCAGGCTCAATTCCGTACTCTTCCTTTAAAATATCAGCTAATTCGTTAACTTCTTTTACTGTTAAGTTAACTAATTGTTCTGCGAAATCTTTTAAATCTGCCATTTTAATTGTTTTTAAAAATTTTTTATTATTAGTTTTTAGTGCGCTTAATTATTTTTCTGATAATGTCTTTAAGATACCAGATAATTTACCTCCTCCTGATTGTAATGCTGAAACAACATTCTTAGCAGGCGATTGTAATAAGGTAATAATATCTCCAATCAACTCTTCTTTAGACTTGATGTTTACAAGAGCATCTAGTTGGTCATCTCCAACATAGATAGCTTCTTCAACATAAGCACCTTTTAATAAAGGCTTTTCAGATTTTTTTCTGAATTCCTTGATTACTTTTGCAGGAGCGTTTCCAGCTTCAGCAATCATTAAAGAAGTGTTTCCTTTTAAGATATCTTGTAACTCTCCGAACTCTTTATCAGAAGCATCCATTGCTTTAGAAAGCAATGTGTTTTTTACAACAGCCAATTTTACGTTAGCTTTGAAACAAGCTCTACGTAAGTTAGATGTAGCCAATGCATCTAAACCAGAAATATCTGCTAAATAGATTGTATTGGTATCTGCTAATTGTGCTGTTAAATCTTGTATTACTTGTGATTTTTCTTCTCTAGTCATGATATACGTTTTTAACTGCTTATGATACAGATTTTACATCTACTTCTACACTTGGACTCATTGTACTTGACATGAAAATACTTTTAATGTATGTTCCTTTTGCTGCAGTTGGCTTTAACTTGATTAAAGTTTGTACCAATTCGTTTGCATTGTCTGCAATCTTATCTGCTTCAAAAGATGCCTTTCCGATAGCTGCATGTACGATTCCGGTCTTGTCAACTTTAAAGTCGATCTTACCAGCTTTTACATCTTGTACAGCTTTAGCAACATCCATTGTTACTGTACCAGTCTTTGGGTTTGGCATTAAACCTCTAGGACCTAAAATTCTTCCTAAAGGACCTAACTTACCCATTACACTTGGCATAGTAATGATCACGTCTACGTCTGTCCAACCTCCTTTGATTTTTTGAAGGTATTCGTCTAAACCAACATAGTCAGCACCAGCTGCTTGAGCTTCTGCTTCCTTGTCTGGGGTAACTAATGCAAGCACCTTAACATCTTTACCTGTACCGTGTGGAAGTGTTACCACTCCTCTAACCATTTGGTTAGCTTTACGTGGATCTACTCCTAAACGAACAGCGATGTCTACAGATGCATCAAACTTTACATTAGTAATTTCTTTGATTAAAGCAGAAGCTGCCTTGATATCGTACGATTTCGAACGATCTAATTTCGCTTGTGCTTCTTTTTGTTTCTTTGTTAATCTTGCCATTTTACTAAATGTTTAAAGTTTATGCAGGTGCATCACCTTTAACTGTTAATCCCATAGAACGAGCTGTACCAGCGATCATTCTCATTGCAGATTCTACTGTGAAGGCATTTAAATCTGCCATCTTGTCCTCAGCAATAACTTTGATTTGATCCCAAGTAACAGACGCTACTTTCTTTCTGTTAGGTTCACCTGAACCCTTCTTGATTTTTGCCGCTTCCATTAATTGTACTGCAGCAGGTGGAGTTTTTACAACAAAGTCAAATGATTTGTCTTTGTATACATTAATAACAACAGGTAATACTTTACCTTGCTTGTCTTGAGTTCTCGCATTAAACTGCTTACAGAACTCCATAATGTTAACACCAGCAGCACCTAGAGCGGGTCCAACCGGTGGCGATGGGTTCGCAGCACCTCCCCTAACTTGTAATTTAACTACTTTACTTAACTCTTTTGCCATTTTACTAAATGTTTAAAATTGATGTGTTTTATTAGTTGGAAGCCAAAAACACATCGACATATATTTGTGTAACAATTATATTTTTTCTACTTGCATGTAACTAAGCTCTAATGGAGTTTTACGTCCGAAGATCTTAACCATCACTTCTAATTTTCTCTTCTCTTCATTTACCTTCTCAATAGTACCATCGAAACCATTGAAAGGACCATCTACCACTTTTACAGTTTCTCCTACTGTATAAGGAATTGCGATATTCTCGTCTTGAACAGCTAATTCATCTACTTTTCCTAGCATTCTGTTTACTTCAACTTTACGCATAGGAACCGGATCACCTCCTTTTGTTTCACCTAAAAAACCAATTACACCTGTAATCGATTTGATAATGTGAGGAACCTCACCTGATAAATTTGCTTCGATCATAATATATCCGGGGAAGTAAACTCTTTCTTTATTGATTTTTTTCCCGTTTCTGATCTGGATTACTTTTTCTTTAGGAACCAATACCTGACTTACAAAATCAGAAAGGCCTACACGAGCGATTTCAGTCTCGATATAAGACTTCACTTTGTTTTCTTGCCCTCCGATTGCTCTCACAACATACCACTTCATTACAGAATCAGCCATAGTCCTTTGTTTTAGAATAATTTAAAAAAGTTATCTAACCCTTGTTGAAAAACATAATCAACACCAGCAACACCTAATGCAAACAAAATTGTAAAAACTGCTACAGTAACTGTTGTCTTTTGTGCATTCTCTCTAGATATCCACGTCATATGGTTATTTAGCTCTTCGAAAGAATCTTTGATATATTGTATAAAGTTCATTTGTTTCCTTATTTGCACGGGTTGAGAGGCTCGAACTCCCGACACCTGGTTTTGGAGACCAGTGCTCTACCAACTGAGCTAAACCCGTCTATTTATTCATAAAGGCGTCCCGAATTCCGAGTCTTCGGAACGGGACACCTTAAATAAATTTATCTAGTTTAACTAAAATTATTATAAAATTTCAGTTACCTGACCAGCTCCAACTGTTCTACCTCCTTCACGGATAGCGAAACGTAAACCAACGTTCATTGCAATTGGTTGAATCAAGTCTACAGTAATTGTCAAGTTATCACCAGGCATTACCATTTCAACTCCATCAGGTAAGTTAATGTTACCAGTTACGTCAGTTGTACGTACGTAGAACTGTGGACGGTAGTTGTTGTGGAATGGAGTGTGACGACCACCTTCTTCTTTCTTAAGGATATAAACCTCAGCTTTGAATTTAGCGTGTGGAGTTACAGAACCTGGCTTACAGATTACCATTCCTCTCTTAATGTCAGTCTTCTCAATACCTCTTAATAATAATCCTACGTTATCTCCAGCTTCACCTCTATCTAAGATCTTACGGAACATCTCAACTCCAGTAATAGTAGAAGTTAATTTCTCAGCTCCCATACCGATGATATCAACAGCATCTCCAGAGTTAGCTACACCAGTTTCGATACGTCCTGTTGCTACAGTACCACGACCAGTAATAGAGAATACATCTTCGATTGGCATTAAGAAATCTTTATCAACTTCTCTTAATGGCTCCTCGATCCATGAATCTACAGCTTCCATTAATTCCATTACAGTGTCTACCCACTTAGCTTCTCCGTTAAGAGCTCCTAAAGCAGAACCAGCAATTACAGGACCGTTATCTCCATCGTACTCATAGAAAGAAAGTAATTCTCTTACCTCCATATCAACAAGCTCTAATAACTCCTCATCATCAACCATATCAACTTTGTTTAAGAAAACAACGATACGTGGAATTCCAACCTGACGTCCTAAAAGGATGTGCTCACGAGTTTGTGGCATTGGTCCATCAGTAGCAGCAACTACTAAAATAGCTCCATCCATTTGCGCAGCACCCGTTACCATGTTCTTAACGTAATCCGCGTGACCTGGACAGTCAACGTGTGCATAGTGACGGTTAGCAGTTTGATACTCTACGTGAGAAGTATTAATAGTGATCCCTCTTTCTTTTTCTTCCGGAGCGTTATCGATTTGATCGAAATCTCTCACCTCAGAAAGACCTTTTTCTGCTAAAACTTTTGTGATAGCAGCAGTTAAAGTAGTTTTACCGTGATCTACGTGTCCGATAGTACCAATATTTAAGTGTGGTTTCGAACGATCAAAAGTTTCCTTTGCCATGATTGTTTAATTTTAATCTTCTTTAAATATATTTAGTGTATAATTTACATTTCAAAACAGAGCCAATGACGGGACTTGAACCCGTGACCTCATCCCTACCAAGGATGCGCTCTACCAACTGAGCTACACCGGCTGTTGTTGGATTTTTTTTGAGCGGGAGACCGGGTTCGAACCGGCGACATTCAGCTTGGAAGGCTGACGCTCTACCAACTGAGCTACTCCCGCAATTTCATCTTAAAGTTTTAGTGGGGAGAGCAGGATTCGAACCTGCGAAGTCGAAAGACAACGGAGTTACAGTCCGTCCCATTTGGCCGCTCTGGAATCTCCCCGAAAAAACTTTACTATTTTAATGAACTTGAGCCGATAGAGGGACTCGAACCCACGACCTGCTGATTACAAATCAGCTGCTCTAGCCAGCTGAGCTATATCGGCTGTTTTTATAAAAAAACAATCCGTTATTTCTAACGGACTGCAAATGTATAAAGTTTTTTTTATTTCTAAAACTTTTTGTCTTCTTTTTTTATGCTTTTTATGACACCAAAGAATCCCTTAATTTCTCTTTCGATTTCTTAAGTCTTCTTTTTAAGGACTCTACGGCTGTACTTACCCCTTCTTCAAAGGTTTTGAATTGTTTTTTCACCACCAATTCATTTCCAGGAATATTGATCTTGATCTCTGTAATTTTGTTTTCCTTGTCACTAGAGTTCTCTAATTTGAAAAAAACTTCTGCGTCTACAATCTTGTCATGAAACTTTGTAAGTGATTCAACCTTCTTTTGAGTAAAGTCTAATAATGTTGCAGAAGCGTTGAAATTGATTGATTGCGTATATACTTTCATAAATCCTGTTTTTTGTCGCTCCTAGGGTGAGCTTGGTTATACACTTTTTTTATTTGCTCCAAGCTATTGTGAGTATAAACTTGGGTCGAGGCTAAACTTGAATGCCCTAGTAATTCTTTAACCGAATTTAAATCTGCTCCTTCATTTAATAAGTGAGTAGCAAAAGAGTGTCTTAGAATATGAGGACTCTTTTTGACTTTAGAAGAAACTTTACTAAAGTAACCATTTATTACACGATAAACAAGTGTTTCGTAAATTTTGTTCCCTTTTTGAGTAAGGAATAAATGATTGTTTTTTACAGGCAAATTCTCTCTTTCCTTCAAATATTTTTCCAGGCTTTTTTGCACCGTTGGCAGCAGAGGAACAAACCGTTCTTTATTCCTCTTCCCCAGCACTTTAATCATGCTCCTTGAGAAATCTATAGAGTCTAACTGTAAATTGATCAGCTCAGCTCTTCTCATTCCTGTCGAATAAAAAAGCTCTAGCATTAATTTATCTCGAACTCCCTCAAATGTTTCATCCAATTCTATTTCAGAAATTGCTTTCTCTACTTCGTTCACAGAAAACGGAACCTGAATCTCTTTTGAAGTTTTTAATGCTTTATGATTGGCCAAAGGGTTTACTAAAATCTGTTTGGTCTTCTGAAGATATTTGTAAAAGGTTTTTAATGAGCTTATCTTTCTATTAATCGTTCTATTAGAGATACCATCATCAACCAAGCTTACAATCCACGATCTTATCTGAGAGTAATGTACCTTATTTATACACTCTTCGTCATAATGTGTTTCACAGAAGTCACGGAAAGAAATAAGATCATTCTTATAAGCCGTAACCGTATGAACTGAGTATTTTTTTTCCAGAGAGAGATACTCTAAAAAAGCTTCTATTTGATCCATATATTTTGTTAGCAAATCAAAGTTAACAAAATGCAGGCAATAAAAAACCCGTATCATCTGATACGGGTCTGTTTATTCGGTTAGAAAAAGTCTATCCAACTTCTTCTTGTGTTCTTAATCTTTGGATATAAGACGCTTTGATCTTTTGAGCTCTCTTTGCTACAGATGGCTTTGTAAAATGCTTTCTCTCACGCAATGTTCTCATTGTTTTCGTACGATCAAATTTTCTTTTGAAACGTTTTAAAGCTCTATCGATATTCTCTCCTTCTTTAACTGGAATGATTAACATAATTTAGCACCTCCTTTCAATGTCGTCTTTTTAAAATTGGACTGCAAAGATACGAACTATTTACAAACTAACAATTATTTAAGTTAGAATTATTTAGGAGCCCAAACTGAGTAACTTTTTGGCGGTACTTGAATCTTTACCCACTTCCCTCCTTGTGTTGTAGGCTCCCAGTTAGAGTGCCCTGTATAATCTTTGATTTGTGTATTTGACCAATTTGTCTCGATCCATCTTTCTTGCCAGTAATCTGCGTTGTTGATATAGACAATTAATCCGGCATTGTTGTATCCATTTCTTCTAGCGATGTACTCATTATTATCTGTATATAATATATTGGTACTACCACCAGCCAGATTATTATGAATCCAGATCAAGTTATTCAACCTTTCTTTGTTCAACCATTCTTCATAATCTCTGTAAAAGATAGTCGGGTATCCTTCATGAGTTAGAATATAGGCATAAGCCAACATCTTACCATTATATATTTCATCTGTATCATGATTGGTTACAAACGTAACTGCTCTCATAGAGTTTCGTTTCCAAAGCATATCATCATTCAATCTATTCAAATCGTTTCCGTCAAAAGCAGCATCCATAGCATAGTAACAAGCAAAATCAAAAGCACTTGCTTCTGCTTGCCCTGTCCACCAATCCAAGGTTGAAGCATTTCCGTCCCAATATTCACCAACAGAGAATCCTCCAACTTCATTTTTCCAGTCTTTTACAACCCAAGGCTCAAATCCTTTTACATAATCAAAACGCCATCCGTCAAACCCAATACTATCTCTGTAATATTTGGCTACAGATTCTGTTTTCTTCCATAACCAATCCTGCACATAGGTCTGGTGGTGACAAAGATCCGGAAAGCCTCCAAAAACTCCTGTATCGTTATTATGAATTCCATTAGGGTGAAAATCATTATAAGATCTAAAGAATTTTCCTGACATCGGATTAAAATCTGTCCAATTACTCTGTCCATTTACCGGATTTACTTCACTATCACCTCCACTATTGTGGTTGATCACAATATCTGCAATGACATTTAATTGTGCATTGTGAGCACTTGAGATAAGGTTTTGCAATTCAGTTAACGAACCAAACCTTGTTTCTACACTCCCCATTTGATTGTATTGACCAAAGTCGTAATAGTCAAATGGATCATAACCCATAGAAAAAGCTCCGTTTTGCGCTTTCGAAGCCGGAGGTAGCCAAATAGCATCTATTCCGGCATTGCTCCAATCCTGAACTTTTCCTTCTACAGTATCCCACCAGGTTCCTCCTGCCGGAACATCCCAGTAAAAAGCTTGCATCATCACTCCTGATCCAATAGATTTCAGACCAGCTCTAGATGTTGTAAAATTTTCTTGTTTGGTTAGTGATTGAGAACCTACATTCTCTTCAAAGTTTTCGGTTGTACAACCGAAACATACAAGTACGATTGGTATAATGAACTTATACCATTTTTTAGAGGGTGTCATAATATTAATTTTTTAAATTCATATAAGACTACTAATATTTCCTCCCCTTCCCAAAAAAACAAATCAACGAAACCGATTTCGTTGTTGAAAACTTCTCAAAAACAGCACTTTAAAAGAAAAAGCCTGCTATTTTAGCAGGCTTTTTCTTTTATTTTTCTTTTCTACTCTTACTTAAGTAGCTGGCTTATATTCTTTCTTATCAATTACTATTTTTGCGATAATCTCTTTTAAGATTTCTGAAGTTCCTCCTCCAATAGGTCCCAATCTACTATCTCTTAACAACCTTGCCATAGGATACTCTTCCATATAACCATACCCTCCTAATAACTGAAGGGCCTCGTAAATAACTTCATCAGCCATCTTTGTAGAAAGTAGTTTAGACATACTTGCCTCTTTTACTACATATCCTCCGTCGTTCAATCTTTTAGCAATTGAATAGTTGAATTCTTTACACATTTCAACCTGGCTTGCCATTTCTGCTACTTTATGTCTTAATGCTTGGAATTTGTCTAATGTCTTTCCAAAAGCTTGTCTTTCGGTCATGTATTGAATTGCATAATCAACTGCATATTCTGCTCTGGCATGTGCATTAATACCCATTACCAATCTTTCTAAAGCAAAATGCTGCATGATGTATGGAAATCCTTTCCCTTCTTCTCCCATCAAATTCTCAGCCGGAATTTTCACATTGTCAAATGCAATCTCTCCTGTGTCTGATGCTCTCCACCCTAACTTATCTAGTTTGGTTGATGAAATTCCCGGAGTATCTCTATCAATTACAAAAATTGACATTCCGGCATGTTTAGAATCCGGATCTGTTTTAGCTGCTACCACTAAATAATCAGAATAAACACCATTAGTGATAAATGTTTTAGATCCGTTAATGATGTAATGATCTCCTTCTTTAATTGCAGTAGTTCTCATTCCGGCTACATCAGAACCTCCAAAAGGCTCTGTAATACAAAGACAACCTATTTTTTCTCCTGATATACTCGGAGTCAAATATTCTTGTTTGATTCTTTCGTCTCCTTCTTTATTAATATGCGTCATTGCCAAATAAGCGTGCGCCCACATTGCTGCAGCAAATCCTCCTGAGTTGATTTTTTGAAGCTCTTCCAAGAAGATTACCATATAGAAAATGTCTAAGTCTAGGCCTCCATATTCTTCAGGATAGCTGATCCCGAAGTATCCCATTTCTCCAAACTTATCCCAAATAAATCTTTCAATAATTCCTGTCTCTTCCCATTTATCAATATGAGGAACTACTTCTTTCTGCAAAAAATCTCGAAAACTTTCTCTGAAGGCTTCGTGCTCTTCAGTAAAATACATATTACTCATTAAACGATATTATTGTTTGTTTATTCAGCTAACAAATATAAGACTATTCTGTCGTATTTATCTAGGGGAAATCCTTCTATCTGCTTCAATTCAGAAATAGATTGAAGCTCTGCTACTTCGTCGCGAAAATCAAAAATCTTTACACAAAGGTCATAATCTATATAAGGAATTCGTAAAACTTCTTTAAATGAAGCTGTGTTGACATTAATCTTCTTTATAACTGGGCGTGTTACTATAGAAAATGTTTCAAGAATTTCTTTTCCAAGATCTTTATTCAATCCCCAAACTTCAAATAGTTGTCCTTCTACCGAAAATCCTTGTAGTTTTGTTCTGTAGGCAATGATTCGTTCTGACAGAGCATCAGTAACTCCTTCAATAGACAATAGATCATTAACATTTGCCAGGTTTAAATCAGTTGTAGAAACAATACTCTTATCTTTCTTTACTGTGTGATCAAATCTCTTTTCTCGCTGTTTCTTTTTTTTCTTCTTCTTTACCCAATCCGGAAACTTAAAATAAGGCTCAATAACCTTTAACAAACTATCAGAAACTTTGGTTACATGCTGAAATTCTTTTGATGAGTTAACAAAGAGATCTTTGCTTCTGTAATTCATTAGTCGATCTATCTCTTGAGTCGACATGCCTATTTGATACCCTTTGTAATCTGTTATAAAGTTGGGGTTAAAAGGATAAATTTTAGGTTTTCTTCTCTCTAGTGCTATTACTTTCAGGCTATCAATTTCATGCTGATAGGCTAATACTCTTGTACTCTCTACGTCTACTTCTTTAAACACATGAGAATCTATAAAATAAATAGCTCCTTGTATTATCAAGATAAACCCTAGTAAAAGTAAAATCCCATTTCGTTGGTTTTTTGTATACCAGAAATGGGATTTCAATTTTTTCATTTTTCTTTTTCTTAGCGCCGATAAGTTAACCTGAAATAAAGACTAGCAATTAAGCTTTGCTGGTCTTTATTGCATCCATATATCTCTTCAATTGTTTTTTCACAACCGGGAACAAGAAGTATAACCCTACCATATTCGGGAATACCATTGCAAAGATCATTGCATCTGAGAACGCCCAGATAGACTTCATACTTGCTGCTGCTCCAATTACTACAAACAATAAGAATAATAATTTATACGTAATATCTGCTGCTTTTCCTCTACCGAATAAAAATTTCCAAGATTGTAATCCATAGTATGACCAAGAAATCATAGTAGATACAGCAAATAAAACTACAGCAATTGTTAAGAATATATCAGAATATGGAATATATTGAGCAAATGCCTGTGATGTAATTCCAGCTCCTTCATAAGCAACTCCATCAATTAAAACTGCTCCTTCTCCATTTCCTCCATATTGAAATATAGCTCCGTCTCCACCGCCAAAATTAAAGATAATGATTACCAAGGCCGTCATAGTACAGATTACTACTGTATCAATGAAAGGTTCTAATAAAGCAACCAACCCTTCAGAAGCTGAGTATTTAGTTTTTACTGCCGAGTGAGCAATAGATGCAGATCCAGCTCCTGCTTCATTAGAGAAAGCAGCTCTTTGGAAACCTACTAATAAAACTCCAATTACACTACCTACACCAATAGCTGTTGGATTAAATGCCTCTTTTACAATTAAGCTGATAGCATCATCTACTAAAGAGAAATTCGACCCTAAAATGTACAGACAAGCAAGGATATATAATACTGCCATAAAAGGCACTACTTTTTCCGTTACTGAAGCAATTCTCTTAATCCCTCCAATAATAATAATTCCTACTAGTATTGCTAATACTACTCCTACAATAGCTCCGGCAGCTGTACTGTCCCACCCAAACATTTCTTTAATTACAATAGTTGCTTGGTTAGATTGCGCTGCATTTCCACCTCCAAAAGAACCTCCGATACAGAAAATAGCAAATAAAATTGCTGCTATTTTTCCTAATACCGCAAACCCTTTTTCTTTCAATCCTTTACTAATATAATACATAGGGCCTCCATATACAGTCCCATCTTCTCCTACATCTCTATATTGTACCCCTAAAGTACACTCTACAAACTTTGTCGACATTCCTAATAATCCACAAATGATCATCCAAAATGTTGCACCTGGACCTCCTAATGCAATAGCTAATGCTACACCAGCTATATTTCCATTTCCTACAGTTCCAGAAACTGCTGTTGCCAAAGCTTGGAAGTGAGAAACCTCTCCATCTTTGCTTTCATCTTCAATTGTTCCTTTAATATCTCCATCAATCGCCAAAGCAGGATCTCCAGCTGAGTGGTGATCTACATGATCATACTTCCCTCTAACAACATTTATAGCTGTCCAAAAGTGTCTGATATTTGGAAACCCAAAGTAGATCGTAAAAAAAGCGGCACTCGCCACTAATAAAATCAATACAAAAGGTGTACCTGCAATTTGAAAGAAAATAACACTGCTAAAAAAATCAGAAACGGGTTGAAAAGCTTCATCAATCTGTTGATCTAGTCCTTTTTCTTGTGCAAACGTTAACATGGGAACTACTAACAATAGTAGTGAGAGAAGTTTTTTCTTCATGAGAAACTTTAGTTTTAGAATTAGTAGCTCGCAATATCATAAAAAATTGTACTCCGAACAACTTTTGAGCGTTAAAAGTAATTTTTAGGTTAGGGTTTGTTTAAATCTCTGTAAATCTTCTCTAAATGATTTTGGATAAAACCCTAACTCGTTGTTTGTCTTTGATAAATTGAACCCTGTTTTGGGTGGTCTTGGGGCTCTTTGATTTAGTGTTGATGTGGAAATTGGTTTGATCAGCTCTTTGTCTAATTCAAAAGCATCTGCAATCTGTTGTGCTATTTCATAGATACTCAACAATTCGTTACTTGAAATATTGAAGATTCCTTTCGCTCTTTTGTCTATACTTATCTTACAAGCCATTGCCAAGTCTTCTACATAGGTAGGCATGCGAAATTGGTCATCAACTATGGTAATCTCTTTTTTGTCTTGCAACATTGATCTTACCCATAAAACAATATTATTCCTACTCATATCAAATACTTTTCCATAGACTAAAATTGTTCTGAGTATAGTAAAATCAATAGAAGAATTCAACAAAATCTCTTCTGATCGAAGCTTAGACAAACCGTAATAACTCAAAGGGTTTGCCTCGTCTGTTTCTTTGTAATATCCTTGTGTTCCATCAAAAATAAAATCTGTTGAGATATGGATAAGATGAGCATTTATTTTTTCAGAAATCTCTGCTAAATATCTAACTGCTTCTACATTTAAAAGATCGCATTCTTCTTTATGATCTTCACAAGCATCAACATTTGTCATTGCTGCTGTGTTTATGATAAAATCAGGCTGTATATTTAACAAACAATCGCTCAAGTCTTGTTCAGAGGTAATATCAATACTCACATATTCAAAATCATCTCTTCCACTTCTATTCTCTCCTCTCGAAAGTCCGTAAACCTTATATGTTTCAGGTTCTTTTAAAAGTAAGTTCAATAAGGACTGTCCTAATAGTCCGTTGCTCCCCGTAATTGCAATCTTCATTAAAAAAGTTCTCTCAGTTTTGATATTTGTTCAGGTCTTCCCAAGACGATCAAATGGGAATCCTTTTGTAGTTCTACCGATGCTTCCGGATTGATCATATAACTGCTATCCGGTGCTTTGAATCCAATAACAGTGCACCCTGTTTTCTTTCTAAGATCCAAATCTAAAATGGTTTTGTTCAAGTATTTATCAGGAAGGTCATTTACCGAAATCTCTTCCAAGTTTGCAGTCGTTTCTCCTTCAATTGTAAGTCTACCAACAAACTCGATAACATCCGGAGTTACCACTAATGAAGCCATGTGATCTCCACCTAATTTATCCGGCATAATCACATTATTAGCTCCTGCTATTTTTAATTTGTCATAGGAACTTTCGTTAGAAGCTCTACTGATGATCTTACAATCTTTATTCAATTGTCGTGCAGATAACACCACAAATAAATTATCTGCATCAGAAGGCAATGCTGTAATCAGATTTGCAGCTCTTTCAATCCCTGCTCTTCTTAAAACCTCATCCGTAGTACCATCGCCATGCACACTAAAAACCTCTCCTTCAATATTATTGATCACCTCTTCACTCTTCTCAATAATCACAAACTTTTGCTTGTAATTCGTAAGCTTTACCATGGCTTGTTTTCCGTTTCTTCCAAAACCACAAATAATGGTATGCCCATTTAATTGTTCGATTCTTTTTTGCACTTTCTTCAATTTTATTTGTTGAAATAACTGGCCGCTAACAATGTATTCTGTAAAAGCAGATACTGTGTAACCAAAACTTACAATACTTGTTGTGATTAAAAATACTGTGAATAATTTCTCTTGTTCATTCAATGGGTTTATTTCACCAAACCCTACCGTAGAGATTGTAATCACAGTCATGTATAAGGCATCAATAAAAGTGTAATCAGACATCAACATATATCCTGCTACACCAATGGCTAACACCAATACTATAAGCCCTAAGGCATTTCGCAATTTTGATCTAAAGATTCTTCTCATAAATCAAAAACAGAGCTTCGTTTTGTATAAACCATATCCTTAAGCCTCAACAAAAAAGCCAAGGTCAAATAAAATCCAAACGACAACCCTACTGTTACAAATGAAATATAAATGAAAAACAACCTAACATTCAGTGCTCGCATTCCCAAACGATCTGCCAATCGAGAAGAAACATGGTACCCATGTCTTTCAAAAAAATGCCGAACGGAATGTACAAAACTCATTAGTTAAATTTTATGCAAGATACTCAAAAGTTAAAAGTTGCAAAGCAACAATGGTTGAAAGTTCAACCATTTTTATCAACTGTTTACTTATTAACTTTGCCACTCATCCACTTTGCTACTCACTTAGTATTCTGTAACTTTGCGTTTTTCTGAATTTTACCTACGTTGAAAGATCAAGAATATATTGAGGTTTTCGGAGCCAGAGCTCACAATTTAAAGAATATTGATGTTAAAATCCCACGCGAAAAACTTGTTGTTGTAACAGGTTTGAGCGGTAGTGGTAAATCATCTTTGGCATTTGACACTATTTATGCTGAAGGTCAAAGACGTTACATCGAAACGTTCTCTGCTTATGCAAGACAATTCTTAGGTGGGCTGGAGCGTCCTGATGTTGATAAAATTGACGGTTTATCTCCCGTGATTTCTATCGAACAAAAAACCACCAATAAAAGCCCTCGATCTACCGTAGGAACAATTACAGAAATCTATGATTTCTTAAGACTTTTATTCTCCAGAGCTTCAGATGCTTATTCGTATAATACAGGAGAAAAAATGGTAAGCTATAGCGATGAGCAGATACGAAACCTGATTCTATCTGAGTTTGACGGAAAAAGAATTGCCGTTCTTGCTCCACTTATCAAATCAAGAAAAGGACACTACAGAGAGTTATTTGAGCAAATATCCAAACAAGGCTTTGTAAGAGCCAGAGTAGATGGTGAAATCGTAGAGATCGAAAAAGGAATGCGATTAGATCGATACAAAACCCATGATATAGAAGTGGTGATTGATCGTTTGGCGGTAAACAAAGATGCTGAAAAGCGCTTAGAAGAAACCATTAAAACCGCGCTCTATACAGGAAATAATATCTTGATGGTGATTGATGTAGACGATAAAAAGCCGAGATATTTTAGTAGAGAGTTAATGTGCCCTACATCAGGAATTGCTTACCCAAATCCGGAACCTAATACATTTTCATTCAACTCTCCCAAAGGAGCTTGCCCAAACTGTAATGGATTGGGAATTACCAATGAGATCAATTTCAACAAAGTAATTCCAGATAATACTCTATCCATTAAAAATGGCGGTATTGTTCCTCTTGGTGAACAAAAGAACAGTTGGATCTTTAAGCAATTGCAATTGATTGCTGAACGCTATAATTTTAAGTTGAGTGATCCTATAAAATCTATTCCTAAAGAAGCTTTAGAGGTTATTCTACAAGGAGGGAACGAAAAGTTTTCGGTTGAGTCAAAGGCTATGGGAATCACACGTAACTACGAAATTGACTTTGAAGGTATTGTATCTTTTATAGAGAATCAATACAAACATAGCGAGAGTTCCTCTATCAAGAGATGGGCAAAAGGATTTATGGACGAAGTTACTTGCTCTACTTGTGATGGAAACCGACTAAAGAAAGAAAGCTTACATTTTAAAATAGATCATAAGAACATTAGCGACCTTGCTAAGTTTGATATTTTAGAATTGGCTGAATGGTTTACTGATATTGAAAAAAGATTGTCAGAAAAACAATTGGTCATTGCCACAGAGATTCTAAAAGAAATCCGAACACGCATACAATTCTTATTGGATGTAGGATTGGATTATTTAACTCTAGACAGAACATCTAAATCTTTATCCGGTGGAGAAGCACAACGAATTCGTTTGGCTACTCAAATTGGCTCTCAATTAGTAGGTGTTCTATATATTTTAGATGAACCTAGTATTGGATTACATCAACGCGACAATCAAAAACTGATTGACTCGCTCGTGAAACTGAGAGATATCGGGAATTCTGTTCTAGTTGTTGAGCACGATAAGGATATGATTGAGCATGCCGATTTTGTATTAGATATCGGACCCGGTGCAGGAAGACACGGAGGTGAAATTGTTAGTGAAGGTTCGTTTGAAGATCTTAAAAAACATGAAACCTTAACGGCTGATTACCTGGCTGAAAGAAAAGCGATTGAGGTACCTAAAAAACGAAGATCCGGAAATGGAAAAACCATTAAAATTTCTGGTGCTACCGGCAACAATCTAAAGAATGTTTCTGCTGAGTTTCCTTTAGGAAAGATGATCTGTGTTACCGGAGTTTCCGGTAGTGGTAAATCTACATTGATCAATGAAACACTGTACCCTATCTTAAACAAGCATATTTACAGAGCTGTTAAAGAACCTATGCCTTATAAAAAAGTAGCAGGTCTTGAGCATGTTGATAAAGTAATTGATATCGATCAATCTCCTATTGGTAGAACGCCTCGTTCTAACCCTGCAACCTATACAGGGGTTTTTAGCGAGATCAGAAGTTTGTTTGCAAAAACACCGGAAGCTTCTATTCGCGGATATAAACCCGGGCGTTTTTCTTTTAATGTAAAAGGAGGACGATGTGAAACTTGTCAAGGAGGAGGAGTTCGAGTAATTGAAATGAATTTCTTACCGGATGTTCATGTTGAATGTGAGACCTGCCAAGGAAAACGATTCAACAGAGAAACGTTAGAGATTCGTTACAAAGGGAAATCTATTTCAGATATTTTAGAAATGACCATCAATCAGGCAGTTGATTTCTTTGAACACATTCCTAAAATATACAACAAGCTAAAAACCATCAAAAATGTAGGTTTGGGTTATATTACTCTTGGGCAACAATCCACCACGTTGTCAGGAGGAGAAGCACAAAGAATTAAATTAGCTTCAGAACTTTCAAAAAGAGATACCGGAAATACATTTTACATCCTTGATGAACCGACTACCGGACTGCATTTTGAAGATATTCGTGTTTTAATGGAAGTTTTGAACAAATTAGCAGACAAAGGGAATACCGTTTTGATCATCGAGCACAATATGGATGTTATTAAATTGGCAGATCATATTATTGATATTGGAATGGAAGGTGGAAAAAAAGGAGGTCAAGTACTTTGTACAGGAACCCCGGAACAAATAATTAAGAACAAAAAAAGTTATACTGCAAAGTTTTTAGAAAAGGAATTGCATTAACTTTGTTATCATAAAATTTATTGAATATGACGAATGACGATAGAAAAATAAGAGAAAAACTACAACAAAAAACCTGGAACGAAATAAAAACGAACGACTCATGGGCGATCTTTAAGATCATGTCTGAGTTTGTTGACGGATACGAAAAACTTAGTAAAATAGGGCCTTGTGTTTCTATTTTTGGATCTGCAAGAACCAAACCAGGAGAAAAATATTACGAATTAGCCGAAGAAGTTGCTTTTAAGTTAACTCAAAACGGATATGGTGTAATTACCGGGGGGGGTCCTGGAATTATGGAAGCCGGTAACAAAGGTGCACATCGTGGAAATGGAGTTTCAGTTGGATTGAATATTGAACTTCCTTTTGAACAACACGACAACCCTTGGATAGACAGTGACAAGAATCTTGAGTTCGACTATTTCTTTGTAAGAAAAGTTATGTTTGTAAAATACTCGCAAGGATTTATTGTAATGCCGGGAGGTTTTGGAACCTTAGATGAGCTTTTTGAAGCGATCACATTAATTCAAACAAAGAAAATTGGAAGATTCCCTATCGTCTTGGTAGGTTCGGAGTTTTGGGGTGGTTTACTCGATTGGGTAAAAAGCACTTTGCTAGCTGAAGGAAACATAAGTCCTGAAGACTTAAAATTATTCAGAGTTGTTGATACTGCTGATGAAGCAATTGAGCACTTGAATAAATTCTACGCGAAATACAGCTTAAAACCGAACTTCTAAATTATGATTTTACATAGATTCTGTAAAAGAACAGTCTTGTTCTTTCTATTTGCGCTGCTCGTATTTCAAGGTTTTAGTCAAACCCGGATCAAAGCAATGATGTACAACTTGCTCAACTATTCAAGTTCTACAGTAAGTCAAGATAAAACACCTTTTTTAAGAACTGTTTTAGACGAAGTGAACCCAGATTTGTTTATGGTTTGTGAGTTGGTAAATGAAGCCGGATCAAACTATATGTTTACCAATGCCATTGCCCCTCATAATACTGATTTTGAGAAAGCAACTTTTCAAATTAACCAATCAGGAGGATCTAGTTTACAACAAATGGTGTATTATAATTCTAAAAAGTTAGTTTTAGAATCCAGCAGAGTTATTCAAGCAGATACAAGAGATATCAATCACTATACATTTAAGATCAATACTGTCAACGTTGCAACAGACCCAATCAAATTAGAAGTTTTTGTTACTCACTTAAAAGCTTCTACTGGTGCCAGTAACAGGCAGAGGAGATTGGCTTCAGTAGAAGATTTTGTTGTTTCATTAAATGATATTCCTGAAACCAGTTATGTGTTATTTGCAGGTGATTTTAATTTCTACACCAGCAACGAAGAAGGTTATCAACGTTTGATCGATGGTGGAAACAAAATCGTAATGATAGACCCTATCAACAGACCAGCAGAACCTTTTCCCAATAACCCGTCAGTATCAGATCCTTTTACCTTTTACAGTTCTTCTTCGACTTATTTTTGGAGAAACAGTACATATTCTGATATTCACACACAATCTACTAGAACTTCTAACTCCGGTTTGATTGACACAAGTGGATCTACAGGAGGGCTAGATGATCGATTTGATTTTATTATGATGTCTGAAAATTTCAGTACCAGTTCTGATCTTTTCTATGTGAATGATAGTTACCAATCAATTGGAAATAACACCAATTGTTACAATGGTGCTATTAATGATCCTGCATGTTCAGGAACATATTCTCAAAGTTTACGAGATGCTTTGATCCAAGTAAGTGATCACCTACCGGTTGTTATGGAGATTGAAACACCTCAGAACACCTTGTCTACAGAGAATTACACGCAATCAGTACAGTTTTTAAAATCTAACATTATTGATCACTCTTTGGAATTGACATTAAGTCAAGATAATACGATTAATAAGTTTTACATATACAACACGAACGGGCAATTGATCAAATCAGTTGACACAAAAAATCAATTCGAACCCACTTTAACGATTGATGTTCAACATCTTTCTAAAGGGATTTATTATCTTACGGCACAAAATTTGAGTAGACCTCTAAAGTTCGTAAAGATTTAATTGAAGAGATTATTATCCATACCATTTTTTCTGTTGCTTTTTTTTGTTCAAGTTTACGGACAAGAACATGCTATATTTATTGAAGCGCAGTTAAATGACGAAAAGGATATTGTAAGAATCAAAGAAAGAATTGTCTTTACCAACAATTCCGACTCTACTTTAACTGAGGTTTACCTACACAATTGGGCTAATGGCTATAGGAGTAAAAAGTCTCCACTCTCCAAAAGATTAATCGAGGATTACGACAAATCATTATACTTTGCAAAAAGTAGAGATCGTGGTTACACAGATATAAACAACCTTACTGTTGATTTTGAAGTTGTTTCTTTTTTAGAGCTTGAAGACGATCAAACTGATGTTGTAAAAATACTCCTAAACAAGCCCTTACACCCTAAGAAGTCTATTGAGATCTCTGTTACTTACGACATAAAGGTTCCCAATGCTAGTTTTACCGGATATGGAAGAACCAGAACAGGATATCATCTTAGATATTGGTATTTGGTTCCTGCTGTTTTTAAAGACAAGCAATGGAAGATCATGAGTAACCTGAACATGGATGACCTTCTAACCAACGTTACTGATTACGAAGTACGATTAACGCTCCCAAAGTATTACTACCTGAGCTCTAATCTTTACGAGTATAAAACGCCAAAAGGAGCTTACAACGAATATTTATTGGTAGGGAAAAACAAAACAGATGTTTTACTGAGTATCGATACTCAAAACAACTTTAAATCCTTTAAAACAACCGATATTAACATTGTTACTGACCTCCACAAGAAAACCATCAATCAACAGCTCAGTACAGACATTCTTAACAGACAATTACTCTTTATCAAACAATATTTAGGAAAATATCCGCATAAAGAGATGTTTATTGATAAAATAACTCAAAGTAAGAACCCCATTTATGGCCTCAATCAATTACCTAGGTTCATCAGGCCATTCCCCGATGTATTTGAATGGGATTTGACCATGTTGAAAGCCATGTCTAAGAAGTATATAGAAAATACCATTCTTCTTGACAGAAGAAAGGATTATTGGCTCACAGACGGATTGCAGACTTATTTGATGATGGAATATGTATCACACTATTATCCAGAGATCAAACTAGCAGGAAATGTCGCTAAAATATGGGGGTTCAGAGGCTTCAACTTTTCTAAACTTTCTTTTAACGACAAGTACCCTTTTGTATATCAGTTTAGTGCGCGACAATTTCTAGATCAATCGCTCACAACACGATCAGATTCCTTATCAAATTTCAATCGTAAAATCGTAAACAAATACAAGGCCGGTTTAGGATTACGTTACCTATCTGACTACATAGGCGACACTATTATCAAACAATCATTTCAAGAATTTTACTTAAAAAACAATTTGAAACATTCTACAAGTGATGATTTTGGAAAGATCGTAGCTTCTAAAACTCCTAAAGATCTTACATGGTTTTTTGGCGATTACTTGAATACAGACAAAGACATCGATTACACCATAAAAAAAGCTGTTGAAAAAAATGATTCTATATATGTAACTGTTAAGAATAAAAGAAACATTACAGCTCCGGTTGCTTTGTATGGAGTAAAAGACAGAAAGGTCAAATTCAAAAAATGGTTAGAAGACATCGATAGTGTAAAGACTGTAGCCATTCCAAAAGGAGATTTTGACCGTGTCTCATTAAATTTTGAGAACTCTTACCCGGAATTTAACTCTCTAGACAACTGGAAAAAAATTGGAAAGAATATCTTAAACAAGCCCATACGATTTAAGCTTTTTAAAGACATTGATGATCCTTATTATCATCAACTATACGTACAACCTCAGGTAAAATACAATTTCTATGATGGCCTTTTATTAGGTCTCAAAATACACAACAAGCCTATCCTGAATAGAGATTTACAATTTACCATAACACCTTTGTACGGAACAAAAAGTACTTCTTTAAACGGAACTTTTACAACTAGATATACTCAGTATTTCGAAGATTCAAAGATCAATAGAATCATTTACTCCATATCCGGTAGCAACTTGCACTATACAGAAGATCTATCATACAATACCTTCAATCAAGCTGTTACTATGGAGTTCCGCAGAAAGAGCTTACGCGATGTTGGAACCAGTTTTTTACAAGCCAGATTGCTTAACATCAACAGAGAGTTAGTTCCCGGTGCTTCACGAACGGATTCCGATAAGTATAGCATCTTTAAACTACGTTATCTCTATAACAAACCCGATATCATTAGAGGGTTTCTTTACTCTGTAGGAACCGAAATTGGTAGCGAGTATTCGAAAGCTATCGGTGAAGTAAGATACCGTAAGTTAACAGCCAAAAACAGGCAATTAGATTTCAGATTGTATACAGGAGTATTTTTAACCAATAAAACAGATTCTGATTTCTTTAGCTTTGGATTAGACAGAGCAAACGATTATTTATTTGAGCTGAACTACATAGGTAGATCGGAAGATTCCGGTATTTTCAGTCAACAATTCATTTTAGCCGAAGGTGGTTTTAAATCCGTTTTAGAAGAGCGATTCGCCAATCAATTCTTGGTATCATTCAATTCCAGTATTGGACTTTGGAGATGGTTAGAATTTTATAATGATGTGGCTTTCCTTAAAAACAGAGGCGATCGTGTTTTCTTTGGATATGAAAATGGTATTCGCTTTAATTTTATCAATAATATCTTCGAATTTTACTTCCCTCTTTACTCAAACAATGGCTGGGAAATAGGACAAAGTGCGTATCCAAGTAAGATTCGTTTTGTTCTTCAATTGAACCCTAGAGCCATATTTAACTTTTTTAGAAGAGGTTTTTTATAGAATTCACAATAAAACAACTTTTACAGCCTGATTTTTTGCGAATTATTCAATGATAGATTAAATTTTTAAATTTCATCTAAAAAAACTACCTTTGCGTGACATAAAAATGAATTGATCATGCCGAATACAGCCACTACTACAAATACACCACAAATTTCATTTAACGATTTTAAGCAAGAAGTTTTAAATGACTATAGAATTGCACGTGTTAGTAGGGAGTGTAGCTTGTTGGGAAGAAGAGAGGTTTTAACCGGAAAGGCCAAATTTGGAATTTTTGGTGATGGAAAAGAGATTCCTCAATTAGCTATGGCAAAAGCTTTTCAAAAAGGAGACTTTCGTTCCGGTTATTATCGTGATCAAACTTTTATGATGGCCATTGGTCAGTTAACAGCACAACAATTCTTTGCCGGATTGTATGCACATACAGATATCAATGCAGATCCTATGTCTGCCGGTCGCCAAATGGGTGGGCACTTTGCAACACACTCTATAGACGAGGATGGTAACTGGAAGAGTTTAACAGATCAGTACAACTCCAGTGCAGATATCTCTCCTACTGCAGGTCAAATGCCACGTTTGGTAGGTTTGGCTCAAGCTTCAAAAATCTTTAGAAATGTAAAAGGTTTAGAAAAGCATACTCAATTTTCTAACCAAGGAAACGAAGTTGCTTGGGGAACAATTGGTAATGCTAGTACCAGTGAAGGTGTTTTCTTTGAAGCCATTAATGCCGCAGGTGTAATGCAAATTCCAATGGTGATGAGCGTTTGGGATGATGAGTATGGAATTTCTGTTCACGCCAAACATCAAACAACAAAAGAAAATATTTCTGAAATCTTAAAAGGGTTTCAAAAAGAAGAAAATACAAACGGTTACGAGATCTTTGTAGTTAATGGTTGGGATTATGTTCAACTAATTGATGTATACACAAAGGCTTCACAAATCGCTAGAGAAAAACATATTCCAGTATTCATCCATGTAAAAGAATTGACACAGCCTCAAGGTCACTCTACTTCTGGATCTCATGAAAGATATAAGAGTCCTGAACGTTTACAATGGGAAAAAGATTTTGATTGTGTTGAAAAAATGCGTCAATGGATTTTAGACTTTGAATTGGAAGATGGAAATGGAGGTACTTTAAAGTTTGTAGCTTCTGAAGAAGAACTAAAAGCTATAGATAAAGAAGCTAAAAAAGAAGTAAGCGTTGCAAAAAGAAATGCTTGGAACGCTTTTATTGGTGAGATAAAAAATGAAGTAGCTCAAGCAGCTGATATCATAGATGCATTAGCTAAGAAAAGTGCTAACGGCACATTTATATCTAAACTTAAGAATGATTTAGAAGTTATTGCAGAACCTATCAGAAAAGATATTCTATCTGCAGCCAGAAAAGCATTGCGTTATGTGAAAGATGAAAACATGGCCGAGAAGACTCAATTACAAAACTTCATCAAGTCTTCTTTGAATAGTGCTCACGAAAAATACTCTGCTCATTTAGTAAGCGAAACAGAAGAATCTGCTTTGAATGTGGCTGAGGTTGCTCCTGCGTATTCAGACAATGTTGAAACTGTAGATGCAAGAGTAATCATGAGAGATAACTTCGACACCTTATTATCTAAACACCCAGAAGTTTTGGTGTTTGGAGAAGATGCAGGTAAGATTGGAGATGTAAACCAAGGATTAGAAGGATTACAAGAAAAGCACGGAGAATTTCGTGTTTCTGATACAGGAATTCGTGAAGCAACCATTTTAGGACAAGGAATTGGATTGGCAATGAGAGGTTTAAGACCTATTGCTGAGATTCAGTACTTAGACTATTTATTATACGCTCTTCAAATTATGAGTGATGATTTGGCAACTTTACGTTACCGTACTTTCGGAAAACAAAAAGCTCCATTGATCATTAGAACCCGCGGACACAGATTGGAAGGAATCTGGCACTCGGGATCTCCTATGGGAGGAATCATTCACAATGTAAGAGGTATTCATGTTTTGGTTCCTAGAAATATGACCAAAGCTGCAGGTTTCTATAATACCTTATTACAAGGCGATGATCCTGCTTTGGTAGTAGAATGCTTGAACGGATATCGTTTAAAAGAGCAACTTCCATCTAATCTTGGAGAATTCACTACACCAATTGGAGTGGTAGAAACCATCAAAGAAGGAAAAGATATTACTGTAGTTTCTTACGGATCTACTTTACGCTTGGTAGAAGAAGCTGCCAAAGAGCTAGCTCAGGTTGGAATTGATATTGAGATTGTTGATGCTCAGAGTTTATTACCTTTTGATATCAATCATGATACGGTAAAATCTGTAGCAAAAACAAATCGTTTATTGGTTATTGACGAAGATGTACCTGGAGGAGCATCTGCTTATTTACTACAGGAGATTTTAGAAAATCAGAATGCATACCAATATTTAGATAGCAAACCGGCTACACTAACTGCGAAAGCTCACAGACCTGCTTACGGTACAGACGGTGATTACTTCTCAAAACCATCTACAGAAGACATCTTTGAAAAGATTTATGAGATCATGCATGAAGCCGATCCTAACAAATTCAAAAGCTTGTATTAAAAATAACATCTCAAACACTTCTGTTTGAGATTTTTTTTAACATTTTGGTAATGATTTGATTTCTTATTTTAGAGGTCTAAACAACCAATATCATTAGCATAATGAAACGATTACTACTTATAGTGGCAATATTTTGCATTGTCATTCCTACTAGTGTTGATGCACAAAGAAAGAAATCAAGAAAAAATAAAAAAGCTAAAAAGGAAGTACAAGTTCCAAAACCAAAACCCAAAAAGAAGACTCCAAAGTACAGTGACTTTGTAAATAAGAGTACCAAAACCGATGAAGGTCTCTTTGATGTTCACGAAACAAAAGGTAAGTTTTACTACGAGGTTCCTAATGATCTTTTAGGAAAAGAAATGCTTTTGGTAACACGTTTAAAAGACATTCCTTCCGGATTAGGAGGTGGTTATGTAAACGCCGGTAGCAAGGTGAACACTCAAGTAATTGTGTGGGAACGATTTAAAAAGAAGCTATTGCTCAAAGTACGTTCATTTAGTGCTGTTGCTGAAGATAGTTTACCTATATACAAATCAGTAAAAGCAAACAATCTTGAGCCCATCATTTATGCTTTTGATATCAAAACTACCAATCCAGACTCAACAGCAACCTTAGTAGACGTAACTAAGTTCTTTGCTTCGGATGTAAAAGCAATTTCAGGATTGCCTGCCAGATTTAGAAGAACTTACAGAGTAAGAAGATTAGACCCTAGCAGAAGCTTTATCAATGCTATAAGAAGTTATCCAAAGAACATAGAAGTTATTCAGGATTTTACTTTTGATGCAGACAATCCTCCAAGCAATCAAACCACTAATACGATTACCATTCGCGTAAACCAATCTATGATCATGCTGCCGGAAAAGCCAATGATGCCTAGAATTTTTGACAAGCGTGTTGGGTATTTTACAGTAAGAAATGTAGACTATAGCTCAGAAGCCTTAAAAGCTGATGCAAAACAATACATCAGACGTTGGAGACTAGAGCCTAAAGATCCTGCAGCTTATGCTCGTGGAGAATTGGTAGAACCTGTAAAACCAATCGTATATTACTTAGATCCAGCGACTCCTAAAAAATTGAGAAAATACATCAAACAAGGTGTAGACGATTGGCAAAAAGTATTTGAAACTGCCGGATTTAAAAATGCCATTATGGCTAAAATGCCTCCAACCAAAGAGGAAGATCCTGAGTTTAGCATGGAAGATATTCGTTACTCTTCTATCAGATATGTAGCAAGTACAACAAGAAACGCCGTTGGACCTAGTGTTTCTGATCCTAGATCCGGTGAAATTATTGAAAGTGATATCATTTGGTACCACAATCACTTAAGATCTTATAGAAATCGTTATTTACTTGAAACAGGAGCAGCAAACCCTTCCGCTAGAACTTTAGATACACCGGCAGAAGAGATTGGAGAAATGATGCGTATGGTTATTGCTCACGAAATTGGTCACGCTTTAGGATTACCACACAACATGGCTGCCAGTTATGCTTACCCAGTAGATTCATTACGATCTGGACCTTTTACTCAAAAGAATGGTATTGCAGCAACAATTATGGATTACGCCAGATACAATTATGTAGCACAACCCGGAGACAAAGACATTCGTTTTATACGTCAATTAGGACCTTATGACCACTACTCTATCAATTGGGGATACCGTGTAATTCCAACAGCGAAAACTCCGGAAGCAGAAGTAAAAACTTTAGATAAATGGATAGAAGCAAAAGGAAACGATCCAGTATATAAATTCGGAATTCAACGTGGAGGAAGCGGAGCATTTGACCCTGAATCTCAAACAGAAGGAATTGGTAATGATCAAGTAAAAGCCAGTACTTATGGTGTTAAAAACTTAAAGATCGTTGCTAAAAACTTACAATCTTGGACTTCAGACCAAACAAACAACTATGAAGATTTAGCTGAACTTTATGGAGAATTATTAAGTGTATACAGCAGATATTCAGGTCATGTTACCGGAGTTGTTGGTGGTGTGGCAGAGTATAACAAAAAGCCTTCTCAAAGCGGAAATGTGTATGTAACCGTTCCTAAAGCTCGTCAAAAGGAAGCCGTAAATTGGTTACTAAACAATGTTTTTGCTACTCAACAATGGTTATTGTCAAAAGACATTTTAGAGAACATCAACCCAACCGGATATACCGAAAGAATGTTGGGAATTCAAAACAGACAATTATACAGCCTTCTAAACACTAGCAGACTTCAGAGAATGGCCAATGCAGAAGTAACACAAAAAAGTTTCTACTCACCTACAGAAATGATCAGAGATCTAAGAAGAGGTGTCTTTTCTGAAGCCAATGCTCAAAAGAACGTAGATGTTTTTAGAAGAAACCTTCAAAAGTCTTTCGTTGAAAGAATGAGAACCTTAATGAATACTAATAACGCTCAAAACTCAGATCTTTTTTCAATTATAAGAGGTGAGCTTACTACGTTGCGAAGTCAATTACGAACAGCTAGCAACAGAGCAGTAAATAGAATTACCAAATATCACTACAGAGATTGTATCTCTAGAATCAACACGATATTAGATCCTAAGAAATAATCTAATTTCTTATCAACTGATTACCTATTGCGCATTGTAAACATCGTTTCTTTGCGCAATAGTTGTTTTTAAGCTCTAGCAGTGCTTGCGTTGTAAAAGCATCTTCTACCTCTAGTTTCAAGCTTTTAAACTTCTCTACAATACTGTTCTTTTCGGGTCTTACTTTCTTCAACAACTCAATCAATTCCTCTTCATTTAGTTTTCCTAAAGATTTCTGATAACTGAATTTTAATGGAATGATCGTATTGATGATCAACAGATCTACAAAAGAAGTTGTTAACTTTTTATGTGATGTTTTGGATTCCTTGGTAAACGTGTAATGAGTCTTCCAAAAATCGGCAAGCTCAATAGCAAATAATTTGTAAAAATCTTCCACTTGCTTGCAAGCCATCAAGTCTGCAAACAAACTTCTATTTTTTGTATACAATGCCGAAAGTTGCGCCAAACGAATAGTAGGAAAATTAGAAGGTCGCATTCGAAAGAACTGAAATAACTTTTTAGGAATAGGCTTCAACTGATGCTTGTGTTTTAAATACTTGTATTCTTCTTTCAGTTTTTGATGATAAGATACTTCTATCTCTTCTTCCAGAAATCCTGCTTGCCCAAAGAATAAGGCATACAACCTCTCTTCATGACAACTCTCTTTTCGTACAACAGAAAAAGGAATAGAACTCGCCATGTCAAGAAAAGCTTCTCCATTTTTATTCAGCCCAAAATTTTTAGACAATAGCAAGAACAACACTGCTTCCCAATCATTATCTGTTTTCTTTAGCTGTTCTTTTACATCAATAGACTTTCTTTCGAGTCTTTCAATGTACAAACGCTCTAACCAGTTGTTCATCACAAAAGAATCTATTTTATCAATCTGAGTATCACAAGGAATCCATTGAGGACTCCTCCCCTGTAATCTTTGGTAGTTTTTTACAATTGAGTCATTTACAAAATGTCGCAACTCCAATGTTGGAATAGGTTTGTTATTTTTCATAAAAACCTCAACATCGTGTTGCCATACTACATGTAACAATACTGCATCATAATTTTCATCATTTTCATGTTGATGATAGTACCAATCTGATGATCGAATGTGAATTTCAACATTTCCAACCCACATTTGTCCTTCCAGATAAATTCTTGCATTTAAAAAATCGGGACCAGAATCTTCATTATGTAATCCTGATCTAATTATCGATAGCGGTTGATTATTCGTTGTTTTTAAAGAGGAAACATCAAACAATTGATATCTCCACAAATAGTGTAGAAAATCTTCTTTCATAGCTTAAGCATTTGATTGCCAAAATACAAAAGAAAAAGAATCCCTCTATCTGCATATTGATTTTATTAATACAGAAATGAAAGGAAGGTGAAAAATGAGTTGTATTTTTGACAAAATTTAAATTTCATGAACAGTATACAAAGTTTGCAATGGCGTTATGCCGTTAAAAAGTTTGACAACAATACTTATTTGTCTGACCAACAAATAAACACTTTAAAAGAAGCATTTAACTTAACAGCTACTTCTTACGGCTTGCAACCTATCAAGCTGGTAGTCATCAAAAACAAAGAGATACAACAACAATTGGTAGAACACAGTTGGAATCAACAGCAGGTAGCCCAAGCCTCTCATGTATTGATCTTATGTATAGACACACATTTGAATGAGAATGATGTAGAGAAATATTTTGAACGTGTTCAAGAGATCAGAAACACACCAGACGATATCATCAACCCCTTCAAAGATTATTTAAAACAACTTATTACAAACAAAAGCAGTGAAGATCTAACTACTTGGGCCAAGAATCAAGCTTATTTAGCTTTAGGAAATTTGTTAACCGTTTGTGCTAATGAACAAATTGACTCTTGTCCTATGGAAGGTTTTATTCCTGAAAAATATGATGAAGTTTTAGATTTAGCATCTAAAAACCTTTCTTCTGTTTTGGTACTTCCGGTAGGATTTAGAGCCGAAGACGACTTTATGAAAGACCTCAAAAAGGTTCGTAAAAATATTGATGAAATTGTTGTAGAAATTTCCTAATTCTCAATTCCATTTTCATACATTTGGAGAAGCTTTTTATAAAAATTCTTCCCTATGAATTCTAAAATTCGTCAATTAGAACCCAATTCCTTATGGAATCATTTTTCTGATTTAAATGCTGTACCCCGTCCTTCAAAAAAAGAAGAACGCGTTATTCAGTTTATGGTTGATTTCGGAAAAAAACTACAGTTAGAGACTTTGGTCGACTCAGTAGGAAATGTAATCATTAGAAAGCCGGCAACAGCAGGCTTAGAAAACAGAAAAACCATTGTAATGCAAAGTCATTTAGATATGGTGCATCAAAAAAATGCTGATACCGTATTTGATTTTGACAATCAAGGAATCAATATGTTGATTGATGGTGATTGGGTAACTGCTGACGGAACAACTCTAGGTGCAGACAACGGCTTAGGAGTAGCAGCTATTATGGCTATTCTTTCTTCTACAGATATTCCACATCCGGCTATTGAAGCTCTTTTTACGATTGATGAAGAAACCGGAATGACAGGTGCTATGGGATTAAAAGGAGGCATTTTAGAAGGTGAAATCCTGTTAAATCTAGACACCGAAGAAGATGATGAGATTGATATGGGGTGTGCTGGTGGTGTTGATGTAACTGCAAGAAGAACGTATACTGAAGAAAATATTCCGGAAAAAACTATTGCATTTCAAATAGCTATTACCGGGTTGCAAGGAGGACACTCCGGAATGGATATTCACAAAGGTTTAGGAAATGCCAATAAGATCATGAACCGTCTTTTGTATGATGGTTTTGAGCACTTTGGTTTGAGAATTGCCGAGATTAATGGAGGTAGTTTACGAAATGCTATTCCAAGAGAAAGCTTTGCCACTATTGTAATTGATGAGATTTCTAAAGAACCTTTCTTATTTGAGATCGATGCATTGATAGAAACCATCAAAAAAGAATTCAGCGTTGCAGATCCAAATTTATCAATTGACATCAAGCAAGCTGAACTTCCTGAAAAAATAATGGACTTAGGAGTTCAAGAAGGCTTTATCAAATCTATTTACGCTGCTTTAAACGGTGTTTATAAAATGAGTTCTGATATTGAAGACTTAGTAGAAACCTCTAACAACATCGCTAAAGTTGTGGTAAAAGAAGGAACTATACAGATAGATTGTTTAACGCGTTCTTCTTCTGAATCTTCTAAGTTTGATTTGGCAAACTCTTTAAGAGCTTCATTTGAATTGGCAGGATTTGAAGTTGAGTACTCAGGTTCTTATCCAGGTTGGCAACCTAATATCCATTCAGAAATCTTAAAGACACTCACACATCTATATGAAGATCTATTCCATGAAAAGCCTAATGTTGTTGCTTGTCATGCAGGATTAGAATGTGGTATTTTGGGTCAGAATTATCCTAAAATGGATATGATCTCATTTGGACCAACAATAAAAGGAGCTCACTCTCCTGATGAAAAAGTTAGTATTTCATCAGTGCAAAAGTTTTGGACCTTCTTACTAAAGATCTTGGAAAATATTCCTCAAAAAGCTGCTTAATTGTTTTGTTCTTAATTTGATCAAACACATCAAAAACAGCTGAAAACTAATTATTTAATAACTTTAAAAAAGCAGCCTTAACATTAAGTAAAGCAACGGTTTATACTTTTATCTTTTTGTTAACATCTTTGCTTTTTAAAAAACGTATTAAATTGTAAATTTACTCTTTGAAACCAGTTATCTTACATGGGTAAAATCATTGCTATTGCAAACCAAAAAGGTGGGGTTGGAAAAACAACCACATCCGTTAATTTAGCTGCATCATTAGGTGTACTTGAAAAGAAGATCCTTTTGATTGATGCAGACCCACAGGCCAATGCATCATCGGGTCTTGGAATTGATATTGAATCTGTATCTGCAGGTACATATCAGGTTCTTGAGCACACCGTAGATGCTAAAAATGCTATCCAACAAACAAATTCTCCAAACGTAGAAATTATTGCTGCTCATATCGATCTAGTTGCTATTGAGATTGAGCTTGTTGATAAAGAGCGTAGAGAATACATGTTGAAGGATTCTTTAGAGCAAATCAAAAATGATTATGATTATATCATTATTGATTGCGCCCCTTCTTTAGGATTGATCACGTTAAATTCTTTGGTAGCAGCTGATTCTGTTATCATACCTATTCAATGTGAATATTTTGCGTTGGAAGGTTTGGGTAAATTACTGAATACGATTAAGAGTGTTCAGAAACTTCACAATCCTAAATTAGATATTGAAGGCCTCCTTTTAACCATGTTCGATTCTCGTTTACGCCTGTCAAACCAAGTTGTTGATGAAGTTCAAAAGCACTTTAGCACAATGGTTTTTGACACAATTATTCGAAGAAATACGCGTTTAGGAGAAGCGCCAAGTTATGGAGAAAGCATTATTGCTTATGATGCAACAAGCAAAGGTGCCGTAAATTATTTAAATTTGGCAAACGAACTCTTAAAAAAGAATCAATATTATGGCAAAGGCTAATAAGAAGCAAGCACTGGGAAGAGGACTTTCAGCCTTATTAAAAGATACAACTGACATCAACTCTGTTTCCGATAAAAATGCCGACAAACTTGTAGGTAATATTATTGAAATAGAATTGGATTCTATAGACGTAAACCCATATCAACCTAGAACATATTTTGATGAAGAGGCTTTACGTGAGTTAGCTAGTTCTATTAGAGAGTTAGGTGTAATTCAACCTATTACCGTTAGAAAAGTTAACAACACTTTTCAATTGGTTTCTGGAGAACGTCGTTTTAGAGCTTCAAAATTAGTTGGGAATAAGACCATTCCTGCATATATCAGAATTGCCAATGACCAAGAAATGCTGGAAATGGCATTGGTTGAAAATATCCAACGTAAAAACCTAGACCCTATAGAGGTAGCTCTTTCTTACCAAAGACTTATAGACGAAATTCAACTAACACAAGAAGAATTGAGTGTAAGAGTTGGTAAAAAAAGATCTACAGTTACCAATTACCTTAGACTCCTAAAGCTAGATCCTATCTTACAAACAGGAATGAGAGATGGCTTTATATCTATGGGACACGGAAGGGCTTTGATCAATGTAGAAAGTTCTGAAGATCAATTGACGATCTACGAGAAAATTTTACGAGAAAAATTATCTGTTAGACAAACAGAAGAATTAGTTAAAAACTTAAAATCCGGTAGTGTTGCTAAGCCTAAGAAAAAGGCCTTGCCAAAATATATTAAGGAGAGCTTACCGGAAATCAATAGTTATTTTGGTCATAAAATTGATGTCACGGTGAATACCAAAGGAAAAGGAAAGATCTCCATTCCATTTCACTCACAGGAAGATTTCGAAAGGATCAAAAACCTATTAAAATAAGTGCTTCAACGTTATACCATATCTGTCTTATTTGTTCTTTTCTTTTCTTCTTTAGTTTGGGGACAAGACTCAACTAAAGTGAAGAGCAAAGAAACATCTATTGTACCTAAAAATAGCTATAATCCTTTGTCGCCTTCCAAAGCGGCTTTCTATTCGGCTGTTTTCCCCGGAATGGGACAGATTTACAACAAAAAATACTGGAAAGCTCCTATTGTATGGGCTGCTTTAGGAACGAGTACCTACTTTTATTTAGACAATAACAGTCAGTACAAACGATACAGAAGAGCTTTCAGACAAAGAGAAGCCGGTTTGCAAGATGAATTTACATTAGATGATGGAACTGTATTGATCTCTAGAAATGGATTGATTAGTGCTCAGAGAACTCTTAGAAATAATAGAGACCTTTCGTTGTTATCTACTGTCTTAATTTACGTCTTACAGATCGTAGAAGCTAGTGTAAATGCTCACCTTTTGCAATTTGACACTAGCGATAATTTATCAGTAAAGCCTGTGGTAGTTCCGGATCCGTTAAGAATAGAGGCTCCTGTTGTAGGCTTACGACTCAAATATTCCTTTTAAATGAAAATAGCATTACTAGGTTATGGTAGAATGGGTAAAGAGATCGAAAAGATCGCTTTACAAAGAAGGCATGAAATTGTACTAAAAGTTTCTGGAGAAGAAAGTTATGATATTTCTGTTGCCGATGTAGCAATTGATTTTAGCATTCCTTCAGCGGCTTATCAAAATATTACGAACTGTTTTCAGAATAAGGTTCCTGTAATTTCGGGAACTACAGGTTGGTTAGAAAAATATGACGATGCCATAGCAGTCTGTAAAGAGCATAGTGGGAGTTTTATATATGCATCCAACTTCAGTTTAGGAGTTAACATCTTTTTTGAGCTGAACAAACACCTCTCAAAAATGATGAATGCTTTGGAAGATTATAAGGTGTCTATGGAAGAAATTCATCATACAAAGAAGTTAGATGCTCCTAGCGGAACAGCCATTACGCTTGCTGAGGGAATTATTGAAAATTCCAGCAAAGAGAAATGGCAATTAGAAACTGAGAATTCTTCTGTTCAACAAGATGAAATTCCCATAGTTGCCAAACGCATTCCTGATGTACCCGGTACTCATGTTATCAACTACGATTCTGAAGTAGATTCAATTGAGATCAAGCATACGGCGCACAGTAGAAAAGGCTTTGCTTTGGGAGCTGTTGTAGCCGCAGAATGGCTGATCGGAAAAACAGGAGTTTATACGATGAAAGATGTGTTAAACATAGGTTAAATCCCGTAACAATTTCTTTTATTTGTAACAAATAGCTAAATAAAAAATATAGAATATGAATTTTACTGAGTGGTTTCTTTTCTTTTTGGTAATTCAATTGATACATTTTGCCGGTACATGGAAATTATACCAAAGAGCCGGAAGAAAATCTTGGGAAGCAGCAATTCCTGTTTACAATGCTATTGTTTTAGCAGGAATTATCAAAAGACCTAAATGGTGGGTTATTTTATTATTCTTCCCAATTGTAAATCAGTTAATGTTCCCTGTTTTTTGGATAGAAACTGCCCGCAGTTTCGGGTTCAACCAACGTAAAGACACCATTTTAGTAGTACTTACACTAGGTCTTTATCTATTCTATATCAACTATACAACAGACGCTCCATATAAAAAAGACAGAGACTTAAAACCTAGGACTTCACTTGGTGAATGGGTAAGCGCCATTGCTTTTGCCATTATTGCTGCAACTATGGTACACACCTATTTTATGCAGCCTTATGTGATTCCTTCTTCGTCTTTAGAAAAGACATTATTGGTAGGAGATTATTTGTTTGTAAGTAAGTTTCACTACGGTGCAAGAGCTCCTATGACAACAGTAGCTGCACCTATGATTCACGATACAATCCCGTTAACTAAGAAGAAATCTTATTTGTTTAGTGATAACTACGAAGAAAGAGAAACTTCTTTATTAAACAAATTACAGCTCCCATATATGAGGGTTCCCGGTTTCCAGAAGATCAAAAGAAATGAGATTGTAGTGTTCAATCAACCGGCAGATACGCTTTTGGATATGAATGATTTTCGTCCAGATCGTAATTACTACAAACCTATTGACAAGAAAACCAATTTGGTTAAGCGATGTGTAGGTATTCCGGGTGATTCCTTGGAGATCAGAGACGGATACGTTTTTATCAACGGAAAGCAAACTGTTTTACCGGACAGAGCTAAACCTCAGTATAATTTTAGAGTAAAAGCTCCGGGATTCAATCCTAATGATTTCTATACTGTTTACAATACAAGAGAGGATGTACGAGCATTTCAAAACGGTGACTTTTATGTTACATTAACTGATAAAGAAGCTGAAATGCTAAGAAAGCACTCTAAAGTTACTTCGGTTACAAAGTTTTTGACTCCTAAAGGAGATTCAGACCCTAGTGTTTTTCCACATGTACCTAGCTTAGGATGGAATGTAGACAATTTTGGTCCTATTTATATTCCTAAAAAAGGAGCTACAGTTAAGCTAGATGCTTATTCTATGCCGTTTTACAAAAGGGTCATTTCTGAATACGAAGGAAATCAATTAGACATCATTGGAGACAATTACTTTATCAATGGTAAGAAAGCGGATTCTTACACTTTCAAGCAAGATTACTATTGGATGATGGGAGACAACCGTCAGAACTCAATTGATGCTAGAATGTGGGGATATGTACCTTTTAATCATGTAGTTGGAAAACCTGTTCTTATTTGGTTTAGTAGAGATGCCAATACCGGAAAAATTCGTTGGGATCGTATGTTTACAACAGTTGGTGGAGACGGAGAGCCTGTATCTTATCTACGCTATGTTCTGATTGCTTTGGTTTTATACCTTGTGTATAGTTTCTTCTTAAAAGGAAAACTCAGGAAGTCTAAGCAATAATACATGTCTCTTTTTTTACCTACATACTTCTCTCCTATTTCTCAATATGGAATGATATTTCAATCCGATGAGATTCTTTTTGAAGTTGAGGATAATTTTCAAAAGCAAACCTATAGAAATCGTTGTTACATCTATGGAGCAAATGGAAAACAACTTCTAAACATTCCAATAACACATGCTAAGTCCGAGGTAAAGCAAAAGACCAAAGATGTTTTAATTGAAGAAGGGGCTCAGTGGCAAAAGCAACATTACCGATCATTAAAAACTGCCTATAACAGTTCTCCTTTTTTTGAATTTTATGAAGATGATCTAATGAAGATCTTTGAGAAAAAGTATCGCTTTCTTTTAGATCTGAATATTGATAGTTTCTTATTTGTTAATGATGCTTTAGAGCTACAAAAAGAGCATTCTTTAACCACAGAATATTTTGATCATCATCAAAAAGATTACAGAAATTTAGCTAGTGTAAAAAGACATCCTTCCTGTTCGCACGTACCGTATATTCAGATGTTTGATGATAAATATGGCTCTATACAAAACCTCTCTATTTTGGATTTGATTTTTATGGAAGGGCCAAATACCATTAGCTTTTTAGAAAAAGTTGCCGTAACTTTGGAATGACCCCACTTTTACTGGTTGTAAATCACCATATTATGGGAATCATTAGCAAGTTTGTTTCAAATTATCATACACTATCACCCTCGTCTTTAAAAGAGTTCGAAAACCTATTTCAAAAAAAGAACTACAAAAAAAATGATGTGATCTATCGAACCGGTGAATCTACCAGTCGCTTTTTCATTTTGTATGAAGGGCTCACAAGATCTGTGGTTATTGACAAAAATGGTAAGCATAAAACTCGAACACTTTTTAATGCTCCTGCTATTTTTGCTTCTCTTTTCTCTAGCTTAAACAATGAACCTTCTGTTGCTGAATTCAATTGCTTAACAGATGTTATCTTGTTTGAAGGTAATTTTTTAAAGTTTATAGAGCTTACAGAAAAACATCATGACATTAGCATTTTGTACAATCGTTTTTTAGAAGAAGCTTTTATTAATATGGAAGAAAAAGCAACTATTCTTTCTACACTTGATGCTACTGAAAGGTATGTGCATTTAAAGAATAAAATTCCTAATATTGAGAATCTCATACAGCTAAATCACATTGCTTCCTACTTGAATATCACCTCTATACAGTTGAGTAGAATCCGTAAAAAAATGTTCTCTCAATAGTCAGTCTAAACATAGGTTTACTTTTATTTCTAAGTTAGTATTTACTTTTGTCGGGAGTTTTACCCCCTGTGACTCATATATGTCCCCCAATAAAAAAAGGCTTGTTTTTATAAAACAGGCCTTTTTTTATTTTTTAAACTTCTTTAAGAAAAAAGGGTTACCTTAGTGCGGCTTTAGTTCTACCTCCTAGTCAGAATTTAGGTATATGAAAAAACTATTTGATTCATTATCAGAGTTTTCTTCTTTATCTGAAAAGACCAAAAAACAGTATATAGAACTCCTGGAGTTAAAAGAATTCAAAAAAAAAGATAAAATTGCTGATTTAGGAGAGGTTCCAACAAAATTCTATATTCTAACTTCTGGTGTTGTCAGGTCTTTTGTAACAGATGAAAAGGGCAAGGAATTCACACGTTCCATATACATTCCAATGCGTGCCATTGGAGCTTTCTCTGCGCTTGTCGAAAAAAAACCTAACGAGATTATTTATGAGTGTCTAACAGACTGTAAAATGTATGTGGGAGACTTTCAGAAATTTAAAGCCCTAACAAATCGAAATATGGAAATGGCTACGCTTTACAGTTCTTTTTTAGAAAGAATATACATGCGTATGGAAAAAAGAGTTTTTGAATTGTCTGTTTTAGATGCCAAACAACGCTACTTAAAACTCAAAAAACATATTCCAGAGATAGAGAATTTAATCCCTCAATATCATATTGCTTCCTATTTAAATATTACGCCTGTTCAGCTAAGCAGGATACGGAAAGACCTCTATAAGAATAAATTAACATAGGTTAATAAGATTATTTAAAAGTTTTACTACTTTTAGCGCGTAATATTTCCCCCAAGAAATTATTATTTTACCCATATTTAGAAAACTTGCTTTTTTTAAGCAAGTTTTTTTTATTCTAGAAAAAGGAAAATGGTCAGTTTAAAATTTGTTATTCATTATAGTTTTCATTTCTTAGTTCCTCTCGGAATTGCATTGTTCTTTTTTAGATCTGAATGGAAGAAAGTATATCTTATTCTCTTATTGACCATGTTGGTGGATCTGGATCATCTTTTGGCCACACCAATCTTTGATTCCAATAGATGTAGTATTAATTTTCACCCTCTCCATACTTATTATGCTATGGGAGTTTATGTAATTTTCTTGTTTTATAAAAAGACGCGAGTTGTTGGTATAGGACTTTTGCTACACATGTTAGCCGACTATCTAGATTGCATTCTTTAGATCTTTATAAATCTTGAAATAAGATTGTTGATCTCTGGAGATAATTTAAACTTCACTGCAACTATAACATACAGAACAAAAATTATGGCAGATTTTAGTACGATATTTATTAGTGGGTGGAAATTGAAATCCCAAAAGTAGAACCCAAAGAATAAAACAGCTATAAGAGAAAAGATCTTAAATGTTTTGTCGGTAACGGGAGATATGCTCAACTTAGATTTTACAATGGTCAGTTTAATAGAATTGAATGTAAAGATCACTAATAAGGTAGCTAAAGCTAATCCATCAGTTCCAAACACCTCAAACAGCCAAACATTCAAGAAATACACTGAAACCGCCATTCCTACGTTTATTGGTAATGAAATTCTATAAAAACTAGAATTGTTTATGATTGCGCCATTGTTTCCTAAAAACATGGTAAACATCTTTGCACCTGAAATCATCAATACTACCAATTCTCCTCCAGCGTATCCTTTATCCGGCATCAACTTAAACAATTCATTTATTCCACAGTTTACCAACAAGAAGAATAATCCACTAATCAAGAACAAATTTGTAGAGCTCTTTTTATAGAGGCTCTCTACTTCTTTGGTATTGTTCTCATTCAAAGTTTTTGAGGTAATAGGTTGCAAAATTTGCCCCATTGCCCTACCCGGTGCTTCTATAACTGATCCGATAAAAACTGCTACAGCATAATACGCAGCTAGTTTTACATCTTCTTTCCCCGGAATCATTACTTTATCAATATCCAATAAGATAGCTCCTGCACTTCCCGCCAAAACCATGTATAGCGAATACCTAACAACTTCTTTAAAATTCTTAGGCAATTGTAATGTAAACTTTGGAAAGTATTGCCAAAAAGCATAGATCATCATTACCAATGCTCTAAGCACATAAGCTCCTGTAAGGAAGTAAATAAATTGTGGCTTTGTTAAGAAATCAAACAAAACTGCAAGCAATAAGATCAAAACCATTGCTCTGTTCCAAAATTCCTTTAAGACATTTCCAAAAACAGATTGCATTTGAACTTTCACCCACGAATAAAAAACCTCAAAGTAGGCACAAGCAAAAGCTACAACGAAGATGACAAATGTATAATCCTTAAGAATAGGGTTCTCTTCAGAAATATGATTTCCTATTTGTTCATAGAGCTGAGAGACCAAAAAACCAATTGGAATAGCAATGAACATTGGCAGGAAAATAATGGTAGACAGAAAACGATCTTTCTCTTCTTTTGAGTCATAGGAAGAAAAGAACTTAACGATTGAGTGTTGTACACCAATAGCTGTTAATGGCATTATAACATTAGACGCTGATAGTAGAAAAACAACCACTCCATAAAACTCGCCTTCTAAAATTCTAGGATATAAGATAATTGTATTGGCTCCACCAACAACAAATGCCAGATATATGATTAAGGTATTCCTAAATGATTGTTTAAATACAATTCCCAACTTATGCCTCTATTAGTGTTTTTATTGATTGATAAATTTTTTCTCCAACATGGTTACCGTATAATTCGATAGAAAAGTCTTTATCTGAAGCTGTAAATTCTTCAAAAGCAGCTTTTATCAATTCTGAATTACTTCCAACGATCTTAGCAAACCCATGATTTACCAATTCTAACCATTCTGTTTCTTCCCTAACGATAATACAATGCTTTTTATTGAAAAAAGCTTCTTTTTGTAAGCCTCCACTATCTGTAATTACCATAGAGCAATTTTTTAACAACTCTAACATTGAATAATATCCTACGGGATCTATAAAGGTAATCTTAGGTGAAATTTGATGTTTCTCTAAAACAGCTTTTGTTCTAGGGTGCAATGGCAATACTACTTGATGTTTTTGATGCACTTCTTCAAAAGCTTTAAATATTGCTCTTAACTTATCAATATCATCTGTGTTCTCTTGCCTATGTATTGTTGCCAATACAAACTCACCTTTTTGTAAATTCAATTCTTCAATTATAGACGATCTATCTGAAGAAAATTGACTGTAATACTCTACAGCATCTTTCATGATATCTCCATGTTTCTCGATCATGATTGGCAAGTTTGCATATCCTTCATTGGCTAAATTGTCTACTGCTGTTTGTGTAGGGCAACTCAAAAGATCGGAAATTCTGTCTGTTAGAATTCTGTTTATCTCTTCCGGCATACTCATGTTAAAAGACCTCAGTCCGGCTTCTACATGAACCACTTTAATTCCCATTTTTTTAGCAGCTAGAGCTCCGGCTATGGTTGAATTGGTATCTCCATATACAACTACAGCATTCGGTTGTTCTTCTTGTAAAACCGATTCAACATCAGCAAGCATCTTTCCCGTCATGGCTCCATGGCTCATGCTATTGATATCTAAATTGTACTTAGGATTAGGAATCATCATTTCTTTGAAGAAAACATCACTCATATTGCTATCGAAATGTTGTCCTGTATGTACGATAACCTCTTCTAGCTCATTATTTTTTTTGATAACTCTACTTAAAACAGCTGCTTTTACAAACTGCGGCCTTGCTCCTAAAATTGTAATGATCTTTTTCAATGTTCTTCTACGGTCTTACGAATTACGTTTGCCAACTGAGCTGTTAACTCCCTTCTATGATATTGTGTAATATTACTAGAATTAACTGTCAACTCTCCTTTTTTATATTCTTTATAAAGCTTTGCAATATGATCTTTTAGATCGTGTTTATTGCTGAAGCCAAAAATTTTTCCTGATTGGGTTTTCTTCAAAATGTCTGCTGCATCTCCTTCCTCAGGACCGATTGCTAAGATAGGACGTTTCGCTTGAAGATATTCAAATATTTTTCCTGTAATAATTCCTTTTGCCGAGGGTACATTATTAATGCACAATAGCAACACTTGTGTACTACACTGATATTTTTTCACCTCTTCATGAGGCACGTATTTTACGAGCTCTACAATATCTCCTAACTGACTAGCATTCTTCTTCACTTCATCTGACACCTCTCCTATCAATCTAATTCTTAGATCAGACTTTAGCTCTTCATTTTCAACACATAACTCTTCAATAGCTTCCCAAAAAACTTTTGGGTTCCTATCTGCATTCATCATACCAATATGGGTTATAGAGAAAGAATTATCTAATTGGTTTGTTATAGAGGAAACTTCATCATCATATCCATTTGTAATAACTTCTACCTTATTACTTTGCTTTTGAAACGATCTTTTCATTTCATTTCCAACAACAATAACGCTATCTGACTTTTTCAACACTTCCGTTTCAAAATCTCTATGCTTATTCAGGCTCCTCTTTGTAAGTGGAAGATGATGGAAATAATCGATCTCAGTCCAAGGATCTCGAAAATCTGATATCCACTTGACTCCTAACTTTTGTTTTAATTGCAATCCAATAAGATGCAAACTATGAGGTGGTCCGGTTGTAATAATTAAATCAACCGGGTGTTGCTTTAAATAGTTTTTAAGGTATTTTACGGAAGGTTTTATCCAGAATTTTCTTGCATCCGGAATAAAATAGTTAGCTCTAACGTATTGCGCAATCTTTCCTAACAGACCTGGATTAGGCTTTAAAAACCCGGCGCTGGTTTTCTTTTTCTTATTTCCTAAAAAGGAAATTAGTTTATTGGGCTCAAAAATGTCTTTTCTGATGACTTCAATTCCCTTCGGGATTTCTTCTTGTAATTTTTCATCTTCTATGGCATAATTGGCATTGTCAACAGTATAAATAACCGGCTCAATATCAAACTCCCGTAAATACTTTGCAAACTTTAACCAACGTTGTACGCCAGATCCTCCTGCCGGAGGCCAATAATATGTTATAATGAGTACTTTCAAACTTTTAAATCGTCGTACAATTTAAGAAGTTCTTTGGAAGTATGCTCCCAATTTAAGCTTCCATTAAAAGCTTCGTCATACCCCTTGGCTGATTTTTTGGTCGCTTGATTATAATCTTTATTAATTTTTACAACTTCCATTGCAAAACTTTTGGGGTCTTCAGCCTTGAAATAATAACCAATCTCTTTCTCAACAACAAGTCTTTTCATTGGTGCACAATCAGATACAAGTAAAGGGCTTCCAGATAATAATATCTGGTAAAATTTATGCGGAACGGCACTTTCTGTATGTTCATTTGATATATGAGGAATGATATTAATATGCGATCCCTTCATAATATTTACAACACTGTTAAAACTGACTCTATCTCTTAATTCAACAAAATTCTCTAAATCATTTTCTTCAATAATAGATTCTAAATGTAGTTTTACATCTTTATTAGACGGACCAACCAAAACTAATAAAGCATTAGGAATTTCTTCTTTTACAAATTTCATCCCTTCAATGGCTGTGTGCAGACCTCTATGAGGTCCAAAGCCACCTACGTATGATATGATAAATTTATCTTTCTGATTATTAAAATACGGTTGTTCATTATTCTGAAAAGAGCTAGCAAACTCCTTTTTCTCAGAGTTAGGAACCACAATTATCTTATCAGGCAAAACCTTGTGTTGTGATATGATTCGCTCTTTCATTTCATGTACAACAGTAATTAAGAAGTCAAATTTTACGATCATTTTGGCTTCATATTTAAACCATCTGTTGTAATTGAAAAAGATGTTATTTTTTAACCTGATTAATGGATTTTTCCTCCATGAAAACCAAGTGGTTAAAGCTGCAGGGTAATTTTCATGTAAATCTAAAACAGATACGATCTTATGCTTTTTTGACGCTAATAGTACTGTCTTTGCCAGTGGTAAATCATGCACATGCAAAGCCTGAATTTGATTTTCATCAATAAACTTTGGCAATTCTCTTTTAAAAAGTGGATGAATGAAATTAATGGACGCTATAATATCAATAATACCTCTTAAGGCTGTATTATGCCTTTTGATAGCACGAAATACTTTAACACCGTTTATTATTTCAAACTTTTCTTCACCTTCATTTCTATTGCACAAAACAAAGACTTCATGAGATTTGGATAAAAACTCTGCCTCTTTCCTCACCCTAATATCTGATGGGTATAATCCATCTAAAACCATTCCTATTCTCAAAATATCTTCTTTTAGAATATTTTCAAATGCAAAAATAAACTTCTCCAATCCTCTTTTGGAAAAACGATAAGTAATTTTTTACCTTTAACTTTTATTTTTAAAAAAAATCGGTGTGTTTAAATAACCTCTAGAAGAAGTGGTAGAATACATTTGAATTAAATAAAAGACCAAATGTAACTGTTATAATTTTAAATAAAAAAAGGGAGCTTTTGCTCCCTTGTTACCCTTTTTCTTTATTCAAGCATATTTTTTATAACTATACGCCGACAAAATTAACAGCTATGCGGGTTATAAAAAAATAAAGTATTTTGCTTTTCATAAAAAGCACGCTATTTAACATAAAAAACTAAGATTAATTTGAAAAGACCCTTATTACTTTTTTTTCTTATTTCATTAATCTACAATTCTTTGCATTCTCAAGAAAAGAATTTAGATTCTGTATACCTAAAAAAAGCTTCTTACTACACAAATAGGAATACAGATAGTCTTTTGCATTATTCTTTACTTATTCAGCAGTCAAAAGATACGTGTATTCAATCAGATGGAAAATTAAGAGAGGCTCATGCATATTATAAAAAAGGTGATTTTCAAACATCCAGAGAGTTGATCTCTTCATTGATTGATGAGATAAATGAAAGTAGTGATAGGTGCTTAAAAAAAGTAAAGATCGAAGCTTTGAATAAATTGTTTTGGATCTATAAGAATTCCAATGAATTTTCTAAAGCATTTGACATAACACTTGAGCACAAAAAAGCAATAGAGTCACTAAATAATAATAGTCCTTATTCTCAGAGGGCTTTGCTGAAAAACAAATCCAATATGGCTATCCTAAAGATGGATCTTGGTTTTTTTCAGGAAGCAAGGAAGCTTTATTTGGAAATGCTTCCTGAGATCAATCAAATAATTCCTTCATTGGAGGCTCATGATCTATATAGAGGTTTAATTTTTAAAGCTTCTGTACTTAATTTAACAGGAACCACTTATATCAGATCTGCTGAAAATAAAGACAGTAAATCATTAGATTCTGCTTTGGCTTATTATAAGAGAGCTTATAAAACTACAACCTTATTCTATCCCCCTCATAAAAACTCTAAACCTTTATATGAGCTAAGGACTGCGGAAGTATATCTAAAAAAAGAGGCGTACGATAAAACACTAGGGCTCATTAGAAAGAACGAAAGAATTTCTAAAGAGATGAATACAGAACAAACAATTAATTTTCTAAAATCGATTACTTTCTATCATCTCAAACAACAAGATTCTTCAATTTATTATTGTCATCAATTCTTAAATTTCGATAGGGCTACTCCTAGCACAGAGAAAAATAAGATTACAGTGTTGAACATTTTAGCCGACCAATACAAGAACTTAAAAAAGATTGATAGTGCTTTTAAGTACTCTGAGCTGGCGATGAGCAACTTAAATAACCTTAGCAAAACCAGAACTGAGGCCAATAACTCTTACTATTTATATGATTTTGAAAAGGTAAAAAGTTTGAATGAAGAAATTTTAAACAAAGAAACCTCTAAACGAAATTTAATTATTTTCATCTTATCTGCTTTTGTTTTATCTGCTATTTTGTTGGTTGTAAAGTTCTATAGACGCGGAAAGGAGTTGTCTAAGATCCAGGAATCAGGTTCTAAAAAACAGGCTGTTGCAAACAAAAAACCTTATTCAATAGACAAAGCTCTTGAAGAAAAGGTATTGAAAGCATTAGAAGAGTTGGAAAGCTCTACTGAATATCTTGATAGTGAGTTTAGCATTCAGGTGTTAGCAAAACAACTAGATACGAATACTTCATACCTCTCATCAATTATCAATAAGAAGAAGAAAAAAACCTTTAAACAGTATATTGGAGAATTACGAATCAACTACTTGATATCGAAATTAAAATCAGATGAAAAATTCAGGAGTTATACAATTCAAGCAATGGCTGGTGAAATAGGTTATAACAATGCTTCTGCTTTTACAAGAGCCTTCAAAAAGCAAACCGGTAAAACGCCTTCTGAATTTTTAAGAGAGTTAGAATCTCATTAATGGATATAAAAAAAGAGGAGCGTTAACTCCTCTTTTCTTTTCATAACAATTTTGCCCTAATTCATAGACAATTTATTTTACTACAAAGGTAAATACACCCCGTAGTCTTAAAAAATAAAGTATCTTGCTTTTTATAAAAAGCAAGATACTTTTACGAAGTGACATATAAAACGTTTTTGGCCCCTACACTCAAAAAGCTATTGATAATCAAACTATTACTCATTAGCTTAGTGTTACATTCGCAATCTAACAAGCAAGACTCTATTGCTGTTAACAAATACAATTATTACAAGTTAATAGATAAGGACAGTACGCTTCATTATATCAATATTCTAAAAAAAAGTAATGACCGTTGTATCAAATTTACCGGGCAGATTGCTCACGCAAATTTTGCTTATCGAGAAGGGAAATTTCAAAGTTCAGAAGATGAGATCATTAGTCTGTTGAAAGGGATTAAAGACTCTACTACTAGAGATCGTTGTTTGGATAAAATAATGATCAACGCGTACAGTCGTCTTTTTTGGATCTATAAAAACAGATATCAACTTTTAAAAGCGTTTGAAACAACCAAAAAAATAGAAAATGAAATTTTAAGTAATACGAGTTTAAGTTCTTCTAACAAACAACGATTGTTCTTGTCTAACAAAGCAAACATGGCAAACCTAAAGATAGAATTAGGGTTATATAAAGAGGCAATAAAAATTTTAAAAGAAGTTGACCTAGAAATATCAAAACTGATTCCGAAACTGAAGAACGAAAAGTTATACAATAGTTTAATCTTTAAATCTTCAACTTTAAATCTAATAGGAAACTCTTTCCTTGAACAATCAAAAAACGAAAATGACATCTCTCTAGATTCTGCACAAGCTTATTATAACAAAGCTTATGAAGTAACTAAGTCTTTTAGTCCTCAGCATAAAAACTCCCATGCCTTATATGAGCTTAGAAGTATAAAAGTTTTACTAAAACAAAAGCGTTATAAGCAGGCTTTAAGGATTATTAAAGGGCAAGCAATTGCTTCTGAAGAGATTAATGTAAAACAGGATTTAAACTTTTTAAAGGCGATTACTTTTTATAATTTGAATGAACTTGATTCATCAAAAAGTTACTCTTACAAGTTTTTAAAGTTCAAAAAACAAACTCCAAACACAGAGAAAAACAAGATTGTCATCTTGAATATTTTAGGAGAGATTTACAAGAACTCTCGCCAAATGGATAGTGCTTACAAATACTCTGATCTTGCTATCAATGAGTTTAACACTTTAAATAAAAACCGTTCTGAAGCCAACAATTCTCACTATTTATATGATTTTGAAAGAGTTCAAGAACTCAACGACGAGCTCTTAATAAAGGAAAATGCAAAGCGTAATTTGGTCATCTTCATTTTATCTTCAGTAATCATTTTATTTATCGTATTCATTATTCGGTTCTATAGGAAAGGGAAAAAATTTACCGAAGCTTTTACAGTTTCTAAAAAGGAATACTCAATTGATAAATCATTGGAGAAAAAGATTCTGTCAGAGTTGGCCAATTTTGAAAAATCAACTCTTTATTTGGATCAAGAATTCAATATCAAAGTATTAGCTAAACACTTTAAAACAAATACCACTTACCTATCTTCTATTGTCAATGAAAAAAAGGGAAAAACGTTTAAGCAATATATTGGAGAGTTAAGAATTAATTTTTTGATTCAAAAACTTCAATCCGATACTATGCTTAGAAAATATACGGTACAAGCTTTAGCTGAAGAAATTGGTTATAGCAATGCTTCTGCTTTTGCCAGAGCTTTTAAAAAACAAACAGGTAAGACCCCTACAGAGTTTTTAAAAGAGTTAAATAACTAAGATGTAGCTTTTCTTTTTTCAATAAAGAACCAACCTAACGGGACAATCAATAACAAGAGGTAAGAAACCAAGGAAACTGTACTTCCTGTTTGAATTACTTTAGGTTCAAATTTAAACTCAATCGTATGTTCTCCGGCAGGCACTTTCATTCCTCTTAGTACATAGTTAACTCTATAATGAGGTGTTGCTTTTCCGTCTACATAAGCATTCCATCCATCCTTGTAATAGATTTCAGAAAACACTGCAAATTGATCTTTTGAGCTATTTGATTCGTATGCTAAATGATTTAAAGAATACTCTGTCATTTTTATAGTAGCAGTTGAATCTTTTTGAATGGCAATAGCAAGATCTCCTTGACTCTTTTTATTGTAAATGGCTTCTACTTTTGTTTTTAAGCTATCTAAAGCTAATATCTCTGCATCAGCAGAATTGGCAATCTTCATTTTTTCTACAAACCATGCATTTCCATTTGCTTCCGGATTGATCTGAACTTGTTCTTTCCCTCCTTCTCCAGGAAAAATGAAGTACTTTACATTTAGCATATTAAATACTTCTCGATTGTTCTTAGCCATTTGAAATTCTATCAAATCTTGATATCTTCCCATCTTAGCTGCATGATATCCTCCAATAGATTTATGGAAATACGATGTTCTTCCATCTTGAAATGGATCTGTTGTAAGATTGGCAACTCTGTAATGACTTTTATCTTTTAAGATCTCTTTATCTGCTTGCGACATCACAAAAGGCTTCTCTACTCTTCTTGCAGAAAGAAAGTCATCGGCATTTACATATCTAAGATTTACTTGTATCAGGTCAAAAGCTACAAGTATTACAAAAGCTATAATGGCTTTCGTGGTGTCTATTTTCTTTTTTAAATAAAGCCAAAGCAATCCAAAACTCAATCCGATCAATAGTAATGATCTAAAGCTATCGGTATATAACAATGATTTTCTATCAGCAATTACAGCGTCGATCAAACCATCATACTGAGCATAGTTTGAATCTCTAATTCCTTCAAACGTTGAGAATCCTAGCGCATATAAAAGTCCCACTAGAACCAAACCTCCGGTTGTATACAATGCCTTTTTTAAGGCTTCTTTTTTCTCTAGCTCGCTCGTATCTGAATAAAAGAATTCCTTTATAGCTAAAATTCCTAACAACGGCACACATAATTCTGCGATGACTTGAAAGGATGAAACTGCCCTAAATTTATTGTAAAGAGGTACATAATCAATAAATATATCTGTAAGAAAGAAGTGTTTACCCCAGCTCATGGCAATAGAAAATGCTGTAGCAGCTACTAACCAATACTTGAGTTTTCCTCTCACTAAGAAAGCTCCTAAAAAGAAGAAAAAGAAAATAACCGCTCCAATATAAGCCGGAGCTTCTACGATAGGCTGCTCTCCCCAATAGGTTAATACTTGTTCTACAAATCCATCTGCTTGTTTTGGTCCGGCGACAGATTCTACATACTCATAAGTATTGGAGCCTTTTCCTAATTTCTCAACGGTTCCTCCTCCCATATATCTAGGCACAAGAAGGTTAAAAGTTTCAGGAATTCCATAACTATATTGCGTGATATAATCTCTAGATAAACCATTGGTAATCTCTTTTTTTGTACCATCCGGATTGATTGTCAGTTCGGTTTTTCCTCTGGTACTAAAATCTGCATACTCTTTAGTTGCCATCAATCTACTGGCATTCATTCCTACTGCTAAAAGCATCGCTACAATGATCATTGCTGATTGCGTAGCAAAGCGAGGAATTTGTTTCTCTTTAATCGCAGAAATTAATTCAACAATTCCTAAGATCAGAATAGCAAATAACAAATAGTAAGTCATTTGTGGGTGACTGGCTTTGATTTCCAGTGCTGTAGCTAAACCAGTAACAACAAATCCGAGCAAGTACCGTTTCTGAAAGATCCATAACACTCCTGCCAATACAAAAGGCATATAAGCAATAGCATGCGCCTTGGCATTATGCCCTGCTCCGAAAATTATAATCAAATACGTCGAAAAACCAAAGGCTAAGGATCCTAAAATAGATAGTTTCCAATCTACTTTTAATGCCAAAAGCAAGATGTAAAATCCTAAAAAGTATAAGAATAAGTAATCTGCCGGTCTGGGAAGAAAACGAACTAATCTATCTACTTGCGTAATAAAATCGTTAGGGAAATACGTTCCTATTTGATAGGTTGGCATCCCACTAAAAGCACTTTCTGCCCAATAAGGTTCAGCTCCTGTAGCTTCTCTAAAGTCGTTAACCTCTTTGGCCATCCCGGTATGCTGCGTGATATCTGATTGTGACATCTTTTGCCCTTTCAGGACCGGATGGAAATAGAGCAATGCGGCAATCACAAAAATTACTAGTGATGCTAAATGTGGTAAGTACTTTTTAAAATTCATGTTAGTCGATTTCTTCAAAATCTACATATTCTCCAACGTTCTCATTACTTTGCTTTTGGTCTCTAGGTTTTTTATCAATAACCGTTTCACCTTCTCTAGCCGATGTAGTATTTTGTCTTTGTTGATTGTATTGTTGTTGCGCTCTCTCCTGCATTTTACTTGCCATTCTTTTTACAAGAATTGGTGCAAATAACCTTGCTAAAAAACGAAAGGCATAGTATACTATTACAATAATTAGAAGTGTTCTAAGTAATCCCATGAATCCTGCTTCCTGTATGTGATTTTTAAATTAATATCAAAAGTAACAATTTGAAGATAATTGATACGTTAATACATTACAAAACTTTAAACTCCTAAAAAAGTATTTATTGCATTTGATGAGTCCTATTTTTACAGTATGTTTGTGTAAACTCAAAAATATTTTGAGCTTTTTGCAACTAACTAACTTTATGAATCTACTCCGAAAATTGTGTCTCCTGCTGATTTTTGTATCTGCCAGTACACTTTCTGCACAATATACCGGAGTAATCAATTCTAATAGACCTGGATTCTCTGAAAGTCCGTATAGTGTTGGAACTGGCGTTTATCAGTTAGAAACAAGCTTGTTCTACAGAAAGACACAAATTATTCCTACGTTTTCAAGACCTCAATCTAATGGGATCAATTTTCTTTTCAGGACTTCTTTTTTCAAAGAACGCCTAGAATTAAATCTTGATTTCACTTATCAAAGAGATAGAATTGCTTTTGATAACATTTTTACATCCAGTTATTTTAAATCGGGAATTAGCAGATTAACAATTGGAGGAAAATATTTGATCTACGAGCAAGAATACAAAGACAAATCTAAAGAAGTACGTAGTTGGGTAGAAAGACATCGTTTTGATTGGAAGAGATTAATTCCTTCTGTTGCTGTTTATGCAGGTGTAAACCCGGGAATTGAAAGTGATATTTTTGAGTCGGGAGGTTTCTCTCCTAAAGCAGGAATCTTATTACAAAATAATCTTACCAGAGACCTGAATGTTGTAAGCAATATCTATTACGATAAAATTGGAACCGAGCTGCCTGAGCTTTCCTATATTGTAACAGCAACTTATAGTTTAAACGATCGTTGGTCTACTTTCTTTGAAAATCAAACCATTTTCACAAAGATTCGAACCAGTACTAACCTTGGTTCCGGAATTGCATTTTTATACAATAGAGATTTACAGATCAACAGTTCTTTACGACTCATTGCTGATGGAAAATCTAGAGGATTCTATACATCAATAGGAGCTTCTTATCGATTAGATAGACATAAAGATGATTTTGTTGAATTGGATGAGTTTGGAAATCCAATTGAAGAAGACGATGGTGCTGTTAAGAAAAAAGGATTCTTTGGTCGTTTGTTTGGTAAAATCACTGGCATTTTCAAGAGCAAAAAGAAAAGAGCTGCTAGTAATCAAGTAAAATTGAAGTCTAAAACTATTGAATCTATTCGTAAGAACACCAATAAAGATGAGGCTACTATTAATAATGATACTATACAGAAAGTTACGCCTAAAACCATAAGAGTTAGGCCTAAGAGGGTAAGAGTAAGACCTTCTAAGATCAAACCTGTAAAAGACAAAAAGAAAAAAGGTCTCTTCGGATTCTTAAAAGGTAAAACTGCAGAAGAAAAAGAAAAGGCTAAAAAGGACAAAGAAGCCGAAAAAGAAAAAAAGAGATTGGAGAGAGAAAAGAAAAAGGCTGAAGCAAAAAAGAGAAAAGAAGAAAAGAAGAAAAAGAAGAAAAAGAAAAACGAGGAAGATAACAAAGATGAGAACGGATAGAATTTTTATTTTAGTCCTATGATTACGTTAAAAGAAATGACTACAAGAAAGGAGATGAAACAATTCGTTACATTTCCTTTTTCACTCTACAAAGGCAATAAATATTGGGTTCCTCCAATTATAAAGGACGAGTTAGATACCCTTGATAAAGATAAAAACCCTGCTTTTGAAAATGCTGAAGCTCGTTTTTTTGTCGCTATTAAGAACAACAAAATTGTTGGTCGTGTAGCTGCAATTATAAACAGATATGAAGTCAATCAACAGCAAATAAAAAAAATGCGCTTTGGTTGGTTTGATGTTATTGATGATATTAATGTTACAAAAGCTCTTCTAGAGAAAGTACAAGAAATAGGAAGAGAAAATAATTTAGAGTATTTAGAAGGCCCTGTAGGATTTTCCAATTTAGATAAAGTAGGCGTTCTTATTGAAGGTTTTGACCATATTGGAACAATGATTACTTGGTATTCATTACCTTATTACAAAGATCATTTAGAGCAATTAGGTTTTGTAAAAGAGAAAGAATATTTAGAAAATAAGTTCCAATTAAGCAATGTAGACAGAGTTTATTATGATAAGGTAGCTAGAATTATTAAGCATCGTTTCAAATTGACTTCTTTGAGTTTTACGAAAACAAAAGATATTATGCCTTATGTAGATGAGATGTTTGACCTCTTTAGTAAAACGTATTCGAAGCTTTCCTCCTATGTTCCAATTTCTGACACTCAAATCGCTTATTTTAAGAATAAATACATTGGTTTTATCAATCCTGAATTCATCAAGTTTGTGGTAGATGAAAACCATAAACTGGTTGCTTTTGCCATTATAATGCCTTCTTTTTCTGAAGCATTGCAAAAAGCCAATGGGAAACTATTTCCTTTTGGAATTTTTCATTTGCTCAAGGCAAGAAAAAAGCCTACAGTGGTGACTTCATATTTGATCGGTGTTAGTGAAGAATACCAAAACAAAGGAGTTACAGGTATTATCTTTGATCAGTACTTAAAGGTATTTGATAAAAACAGAGTAAAAACAATGGTGCGAACTCCTGAACTGGAAGAGAATACTGCCATACATCAAATTTGGAGAAATTTTAGCCCTGTTACTCACAAACGAAGAAGAACTTATCGTCTTAATTTATAATGCAATTATTTTACAATCCTTATATCGACCACAATACTCAGCAAATCACTTTCGACAAAATTGAGAGTAGACATATTGTAAAGGTCTTGCGTAAAAAAGAAGGTGACGAAGTGTTTATTACCAATGGTAAGGGATTATTATTTGTTTCCCAGATCGATATTGCCAGTGATAAAAAGTGTCTTGCCACAATTATTCGCAAAGAGGAAAAAGAAAACGAAAGAAATTACAGGTTGCATGTAGCTATTGCTCCAACAAAGAATATAGAGCGCTTAGAGTGGTTTTTAGAAAAGGCTACTGAAATAGGAATTGATGAGATCACTCCTATTCTTACACAAAATTCGGAGCGAAAAGTGATTAAGAAAGAACGTCTGGAAAAGATCATTCAATCTGCAATGAAACAATCTTTAAAGTTTCACCTTCCAAAATTAAACGAGCTGATTACTTTTAACGAATTCTTAAATCAAGAATCTTCAGAAAACATCTACATTGCTCATTGTTATGATGGTAAGAAGGAGTTGATGAAAGAAGTAGTAGAACCCAAGCAAGAAGTTACGATTCTAATTGGTCCTGAAGGTGATTTTTCTCCTCAAGAAGTTTCAAAAAGCGAGAATGCAAATTATACGCCGATCTCGTTAGGTGAAGCTAGGTTGAGAACTGAAACGGCAGCCCTTGTTGCTGTACAGAATGTAGCCTTTATCAATCAATAAAAATAGAATTCTTATCTTGCTGTAAATTCAATTGTATTGAAGATCAAGAGTTTTTTTTCAATTATCTTTTTTTGTGTTTGCACTCACATATTTGGGCAAGAAGTAGCTATTTTAAAATATAATGGTGGTGGCGATTGGTATTCTAACCCAACAGCTTTGCCAAATTTAATAGACTTCTCTAATGAGAATGCCAATACAAATATTTCTAAAGACCCAACATCTGTTGCTGTTGGAAATACCGATCTTTTTAACTTTCCAATGGTCTTTATGACCGGGCATGGAAATGTGTTCTTTTCGGAGGATGAAGCAGAAAACTTAAAAAACTATTTGATCTCAGGAGGCTTTTTACACATTTCTGATAATTATGGAATGGATAAATTCATTCGTAGAGAAATGAAAAAAGTTTTTCCTAAGTTGAGTTTTCAAGAGATACCAAATGATCATCCTATCTACAACCAAACTTTCACATTTGAAAACGGATTGCCAAAAATTCATGAGCATGATAAAAAAGCACCTCAAGGCTTCGGTATTTTTTACGAAGGCCGATTGGTGTGCTTCTACGATTATGAATCGGATTTAAGTGATGGATGGGAAGATGCTTCTATTCATAACAATCCTCAAGAAGTACGCTTAAAAGCTTTAAAGATGGGGGCTAATATTATCCAATATGCTTTTAAAAACTGATCCGAACCTCGTTATAGACGATATCAGAATCAATTTTGACACCGAATCTCTCTGGATTCTAAACATTGCTTTAGCTGTTATTATGTTTGGAGTTGCCTTAGGAATTTCTTTAGATGATTTTAAAAGACTCATCAAAAACCCAAAGATTTTACTAGTAGGAGTTTTCTCTCAATTCATTTTACTTCCTGCACTTACTTTTTTGGCTATTATTTTGATCAAACCTCACCCCAGTTTTGCATTGGGAATGATGATGATTGCTGCTTGTCCGGGAGGAAATGTTTCCAATTTTTACAGTAAAATGGCAAATGGAAATGCAGCACTTTCTATCAGTTTAACAGCTTTTGCCACATTGGTATGTTTGGTAATGACTCCTTTTAATTTACAGTTTTGGGGTGGTTTGTATGAACCCACAAATGCTATTTTAAAAACAGTAGAATTAGATCCTTTCGAGTTGTTCAAATTGGTACTGTTAATTCTAGGAATTCCACTGATCTTAGGAATGATCGTCAATCATCGTTTTCCTAATACTGCGAAAAAAATAGAAAAGATTTTAAAGCCTTTCTCTATGCTGGTATTCTTAGCATTGATCATTATTGCTTTTTATGAAAACATCGATATCTTCTTAGATTATATCTACTTAGTGGCTCTACTGGTAATCTTGCACAATATCGGTGCTTTTATCATCGGATATTATACTGCCAAAGGTTTTGGCTTGGAAAAGAAGGATGTAAAGACCATTTCTATGGAAACAGGAATCCAGAATGGTGGACTAGGTTTACTATTGATCTTTCAATTCTTTGATGGTTTGGGTGGCATGGCTTTATTGGCTGCCTTTTGGGGAGTTTGGGATATCTTCTCCGGAATGGCACTAGCAGGTTACTGGGGAAGAAAGTCAAAGGTTAGTGACACATCTGAGTTGCATCTACAAGATCAAGCATAACGGGTTTTGGAGAAACATAAGGAATTCCCAATCCTAATCCTCTTAACACAAAGAATACTCCTATAACTACAACCACAACTGGTATTAGCTTCTGAATGCGTTGACGGGTAATGGCTTTTGTAAAATTTCCTAGTAATACTACAGCACTCATTAATGGCACAGTTCCTAATCCAAACAATGCCATATATAGTACTCCTTCAAAAACAGTTTCTGATGTAAGAGAAGCGATCATGGCCATGTATACCAATCCACAAGGTAAGAGTCCGTTTAAGAATCCGATAGTAAAAAACGTTGAGCTTTCCTTCTTTTTTAAGGATGCTCCTAATGAATTTTTGATCTTATTGGTAAATCGTACTATTGGAGTAACAATTGAAAATCGTGAAAACAATTTAGGAACTGTAACGGATAGGATCATAATCAACCCAACTGCAATAGATAACTGTTGTTGTAACCCGAAAAAGTAAAATCCTTTTCCTAGCAATCCAAACAAAGCTCCTATTAATCCATAGGAGAAAACTCTACCCAAATGATACAACCCTGTTTGCCATACAGCTTTTGTCTTATTGGTTCTTTCTACAGGTAGCATGAAGGCAATAGGCCCACACATTCCCATACAATGGAAACTACCTAACAAACCAAAAAGCAACGCTGTATATATCATGGGTATAAAATCTGGTCTGTATACAAGAATGTTTTTCCTTGGTAAGTGAATTCTAAAGTAATGTTCCAGCGACCACCCGACAAACGTTTGTCAGGCACGAGCAAATAATCCTGGATTTTTGAAAACGGGAATTCAAAATCCATTTGTTTATCAGATGGCCTGTAAAGGAACACTTTACCTTTAATATTTTTATGATTTAATTCTTCAGGAAATTTAATTATTATTCCATCTGCAGTGATGTCTAATACTGTATCTCCTTTAAGATTTTCCATATTCTTACGAGCATCAATCTTCTGTTGATAGCTTAACTCTTTTTCATAGTAACCTTCTGTAACTAAATCATGATCATATCTGTGATCTGTCATCATTGTAACCACAAAGTACATGATGAAGCTTACAAAAAAGATGATAGCAATAACGATTCCTTTTCCCCAATTGATTTTCATGATTCAGTTCTTTTATCTAAAACTTCTTGGTCCTAAGAAGTTTGTTGTTGTTGTTTCTATTAATTGATCTCCACTATACACTCCTATTTTTAAGCGAATTTTATCCTTCCCTAATTCAGAAGTTGGGATTTCTATAAACAAGGTTCCTTCTGCCAATCCTTGTCTTGGAACTACAAATGCATCTGTAGAAACTAATTTGATCTCTCCTTTGTGAGTTAATAGTTTATAGCTAACATCTTTAATATCTACTGTTGTTTTATTAATAACTTTATAGGTATATACGTTACTAATGGATCCATTCTCCTTTTTCTCATAAAGTTGCCCGGGCAACCTCAAGATCGTTGCTTCTACATCATTTCTTAGAAACAACATTCCAACCAACACAGCAATTAAAATTCCTAATACCGCTGTATATCCCTTCATTCGGGCTGTAAATCGGAAACGGTTCTTCTTTTCTATATTATCAATACTGGCATAGCGTATTAGTCCTGTAGGCAATCCTACATTTTCCATCATACGATCACACTCGTCAATACAAGCCGTACAATTCACACACTCTAACTGCGTACCGTTTCTAATGTCTATTCCTGTAGGACAAACATGTACACACAATTTACAGTCGATACAATCTCCTTTTCCGCTAGCTGCTCTATCTTCATTCTTTTTAAATTTTGCTCTCCCTTTTTCTTTTTCTCCTCGTTTGTAATCGTAAGCAACTACAACAGATTGGTTGTCTAACAAAACTCCTTGCAGCCTTCCGTAAGGGCAGGCAATGACACATACTTGTTCACGGAACCAAGCAAAAACAAAGTAGAAAACACCAGTAAAAATGAGCAGTGAGATCAAGGTGCTTAAATGATCGAAAGGAGATGAAAAGATATAGCTGATCAACTTATCGCTTCCAATCAAATATGCTAAAAAGACATTAGCAATTAAAAAAGAGATGATAAAGAAGATGATCCATTTTAAAACTCTTTTTCTAATCTTTTCTGCATTCCAAGCCTGCTTCTTTAAACGAATTTGTTTTCCTCTGTCTCCTTCAATCCAGTATTCAATTCTTCTGAACACCATTTCCATAAAGATGGTTTGAGGACAAATCCAACCGCAAAAGATCCGCCCAAAAACCACTGTAAATAATGTAATAAAGACGATTCCTATGATCATTGAGATCACAAACAGGTGAAAATCCTGTGGCCAAAAAGGAAATCCAAAGATGTTGAAACGACGTTCTAGAACATTGAATAACAAAAACTGGTTTCCATTGATCTTTATAAAAGGGGCTGAAAATAAAAACGCTAACAGAAAGTAACTAACCCAGGTACGGTATTTAAAGAACTTTCCACTTGGTTTTTTAGGGAACACCCAAGATCGTTTACCTTCTTCATTTATCGTACCAATGGTATCTCTAAAATTTTCGTTCTTGGGTGCTTCCATGTCTAACTACTAAAACTAACTTTTTATCAACCTCTTTTTATTCTTCTTCCCAAAGCTCTCCTTGCGGATCTTTTGGTTTCTTTGGGGTCGTTCCTTGCAACGACAATATATAACTGGCTACTTTTTCTATATCTTTAGATTTCAAGTTAGATTTCCAAGCAACCATTCCTTTTCCTGTTCTTCCTCCATCACTAATGGTTGTAAATACGCTCTTCATGTCGCCTCCTAAAATCCAATACTTATCTGTTAGGTTAGGTCCAATACCTCCACCTCCATCTTGTGCGTGACAGCTGGCACAGTTCAGGTTAAAAACGGCTTTTCCTCTACCTAAAGAAGCTTCATCGGTTAATATTGTAGCTGTATTTGCATCAACTACTACCTCTACTACGCCTCCATTTTGTTGTTTTCTTTGTTCTAACAACCTTGTAGCCTCAGCTACTTCTTTTTGATATTCTGTAGCTTGGTCATCACCTCCAAACATGTGGTAGCGTGCCATATAAATCACTCCAAAGATGATCGTGATATAGAACATGTATAGCCACCATGGCGGAAGAGAATTATCTAATTCTTTAATTCCATCGTAATTATGGTCTAGAACGATCTCACCTTCTTCTTCAATAGCTTTAGATCTAGTCCACTTCTTTAAAAGTTTTCTAAACCAAGCATATCTGTCTACAGTTTCCGGATCGATACCTTCTTTCTCTAGTTCTAGTTTTTCTACTCTCTCTAGAGCTACAATGTTTACCAATTCTCTTAAGAGTACCATTAGAATAAGTGCTATCAGAATGATCCACACTAATGGGTTTTCATAAATGTCGAATGGTTTTTCATAAGTGGTTATAGCTATGTGCAGTCCGTACATCGCGGCAAACACACTTACAACATATGCGATAGATTGAAAATATTTCTTCATGACTTATGATTTTATAGTGTCATCTAATGGAATTCTACTTACTTTATTGATGTACTCTTTTTTTGCTGTAAACACCCACCAAAAAAGTGCTACGAAAAAGGTGAAAAAGATAACCAGCGAGATCAATGGATAGATCTCTATCCCTGTGATCGTTTCTAAATGATTTTTGACGAACTTTAACATACCTCTATTCTTTTATGCTTAATTTATCTTTTACATTTTCTAATTTGATATCAGTTCCTAATCGTTGTAAATAAGCGATTAGTGCTATGATCTCTCTTTCTTTTAAAGGCACAAACTTGTCTCCTAGATCTTTCTTTTCTTGTTCGAATGATTCTTTGATATCCGGAACTTCATATAAGCTTGTCTTTATTTTCTCTGCCTGTTGATCCATGCTTTCTCTAGCTTTTGCTATATCTTCTTCGGTATATGGAACTCCAAGACTTACCATGGCTCTCATTTTACTTTCCGTTTCAGATAAATCGTGTTTGTTCTTGATCAACCATTGATATCTAGGCATGATGGAACCTGACGAAGTACTTTGTGGATCGTACATGTGATTGAAATGCCAAGCATCTGAGTATTTTCCTCCAATTCTCAATAAGTCCGGTCCTGTACGTTTACTTCCCCATAAGAATGGATGATCATATACGTACTCTCCTGCCATAGAGTATTGCTTATTACCTGTCCAATCATAACGTTCTACTTCACTTCTAAACGGACGAATCATCTGTGAGTGACATCCCACACAACCTTCTCGGATGTATAGATCTCTACCTTCTAACTCAAGAGGTGAATAAGGTTTTACGCTTGTAATGGTAGGAATGTTAGAATCTACCAATAGAGTTGGGATGATCTGCACGATACCTCCAATTAAGATGGCAATTGTAGCATAGATCGTTAATTTCACAGGCTTTCTTTCTAACCATGTGTGGTATCCTTCTCCTCTTTGTCTTCTCTTAGGCACTTTTGTTAATGCAGGTGCTTCAGCTAATTCATCTGTAACTTTTGATCCTGAACGAATCGTCATTACAACGTTGTATAACATTACAATAGCTCCTAAGATGAATAAACTACCTCCAATCGCTCTCATCCAATACATAGGAACGATCTCTTTAACGGTATCTAAAAATGTGTACGCTAATTTTCCTTCTTCGTTAAACTCTTTCCACATTAAAGCTTGTACAAAACCAGCGATATACATTGGTAACGCATAGATTACAATTCCTAATGTTCCGATCCAGAAGTGGAAGTTTGCCAATCCTCTAGAGAATAATTTTGTTTTGAACATTCTAGGAATCAACCAATACAACATACCGAAGGTTAAGAAACCATTCCATGCCAATGCTCCAACGTGTACGTGTGCAATAACCCAATCGCTAAAGTGTGCAATGGCGTTTACATTTTTCAATGATAACATTGGTCCTTCAAAGGTTGCCATACCGTATCCGGTAATTGCTACCACCATGAATTTTAAAACAGGGTCTGTTCTTACTTTATCCCAAGCTCCACGCAAGGTTAATAATCCATTGATCATACCTCCCCAAGATGGTGCAATCAGCATTACTGAGAAAGCAACCCCTAAGTTTTGCGCCCAATCCGGAAGAGCTGAGTACAACAAGTGGTGTGGTCCTGCCCATATGTAGATAAAGATCAACGACCAGAAGTGTACAATAGATAATCGATAAGAATAAACAGGTCTGTTAGCTGCTTTTGGTACAAAATAGTACATCAACCCTAAGAAAGGTGTAGTTAAGAAAAATGCTACGGCGTTATGCCCGTACCACCACTGTACTAATGCGTCTTGTACTCCTGCATATACAGAGTAACTCTTTAAAAAGTTAACCGGTAATTCTAAACTATTGAATATGTGAAGTACAGCAACAGTAACGAAGGTTCCTAAATAGAACCAAACGGCTACATATAAGTGTCGTTGACGTCTCTTTAAAATAGTCCAGATCATATTAGCTCCAAAAGCTACCCAAACCAAAGCAATGGCAATATCAATAGGCCACTCTAGCTCAGCGTATTCTTTAGAAGTTGTATAACCTAAAGGAAGTGTAATCGCCGCTGCAACTATAATGGCTTGCCACCCCCAGAAATTGAAATTACTGAGAAAATCGCTTGCCATCCTTGTCTTTAAAAGGCGCTGTAACGAATAATAAACTCCGGCAAAGATCGCGTTTCCTACAAAGGCAAAGATTACTGCATTGGTATGCAGAGGTCTAAGACGCCCAAAACTTAGCCAAGAGATCCCGTCGGTGATGTTCGGGAACAAAAACATAAACGCCAATAATAGCCCGATAGAGAATCCAACGATTCCCCAGAGCATGGTTGCGTAGATGAATTTTTTTACGATCTTATTATCGTAATAAAATTGTTGTACTTCCATAATTTAATTGTTTATACAGTTTTAGTTGATGAGTCCTTTTTATCTTCTTGTACGATTTCATCGTCAAATAACATTCTAACAGACGGCGTATACGAGTCATCGTATTGACCACTTTTCACTGACGCGATAAATGCAACGAAAAAAATTAAAGCAACTAATATGCTTAATGCGAGTAGTAAATAGATTACGCTCATATAATGCCTGATAAAATCAAGGTAAAATTACCTCGGGATCGACTCCTAAAAAATGACATTTATCATGTTTTGGAATCTTTTTTACACAGTCATTGAGAAGCGCTTTTTCTGTTGAAGATTTGTGTTAAGATAAGCATCGAAAGCCATGCAAACATTACGAACAAAGGGTTTTCCTTCTTCCAAAACCTCTACTGTATTTGAAGAGAGTTTGATCAAACCATCATCTTCCAATTCTTTTAGTAAAGATTCGTTCAGATGTAAGTCGTCAAAATCCGATGAAAGTTGTGTTTGAAACTGACACATTAATTCTAAAATATGCTTTCTTATTACGAGATCTTTCTTTGATAAAATGTGTCCTCTGAATACCGGAATTTCTCCTTCAGAAACTAATTGCTGGTATTCTTTAACAGTCTTCACATTTTGAGCAAAAGCAGACCACGAATCTGAGATAGAAGACATTCCTAAACCAATCATAAGAGACGTTTTTTGTGCCGTGTATCCCATGAAGTTTCTATGTAGCTTATGTGTTTTTGCAGAAGTGTATAATGTATCTGTTGGCAATGCAAAATGATCCATTCCAATTTCTACATAATTCAGTTCAGCCAATAATTGTTTTCCGGTTTCATACAATTCTCTTTTCTCTTCGTCTTTAGGAAGATCTTTTTCATTAAATCCTCTTTGCCCAACTCCTTTTATCCAAGGCACATGTGCATAACTGTAGAATGAGATACGATCGGGTTGTAAAGATTTTGTTTTTTGAATGGTATCAACCATACAGGTTTTATCTTGAAAAGGTAAGCCAAAAACTAAATCGTGACTTATAGAAGTATATCCAATGTTTCTTGCCAATTCTGTTACTTTTTCGACTTGTTCAAAAGGTTGAATTCTATGGATGGCTTTTTGCACTTTCTCGTTATAGTCCTGTACTCCAAAACTCACACGAGTAAACCCAAGGTTAAAAAGTATTTGCAAATGTTCTTTAGTTGTATTGTTTGGGTGTCCTTCAAAGCTAAATTCATAATCCTGATGCTTTACTGCTTTTGCCAATATTCCTTCCAGCAATATTTGCAAACTTTCAGGAGAGAAAAAAGTAGGTGTTCCTCCTCCTAAATGAATTTCCTTGATGATTGGAGTTTCACTCATCAGATCTACATACAAATTCCATTCTTTCAAGACTGTTTGTATGTATGGCTCTTCCATTTCGTGTCTTTTGGTAATGTGCTTATGGCAGGCACAAAAAGTACACAGGCTTTCACAGAAAGGTAAGTGAATGTACAAACTAATTCCTTCTTCTTGATTGGTATTGCTAAATGTTTCTTGGAAAGAGTGAATCCATTTTTCTTTGCTAAAACTCTCTTCATTCCAAAAAGGTACCGTAGGATAACTTGTATATCTCGGTCCTGGAACATTATATTTTTGTATTAGGTTTTCCATAATTAAGCTATTGACAAAGCTATATGCATCATTTCTTCAAAAGTTTCTTCTCTTTCTTGCGCTGTTGTTCTTTCTCCGGTTACCAAGCTGTCTGAAATGGTTAGAATAGTCAACGCTTTTACATTGTATTTTGCGGCTACGGTATACAATCCGGCTGCTTCCATTTCAACACATAGAACTCCAAATTTTGCCCATAACTTATAGTCATTGAAATTATCGGCATAAAATTCATCAGAACTTAACACATTCCCTGCTTTGATCTCAATATTTCGTTTTTCTGCTTCTTTCACAGCTTTCTGAAACAATTCGAAATTAGCGGTAGGTGCATAGTTTGCTTCGTGAAACCTTCTCGTATTAATACTGGAAGTAGAAGAGGCAGCCATAGCCAATACGATATCTCTGATCTTAACTTCTTCCTGGTAGGAACCTGCAGATCCTACACGAATTAAATTTTTAACTCCGTATTCTTTGATTAATTCCTCACTGTAGATCAGTGTAGAAGGGATTCCCATTCCTGTTCCTTGTACAGAAACTCTTTTCCCTTTATAAAATCCGGTATACCCAAGCATTCCTCTCACTTCATTATAACAAGTTACATCTTCTAAAAATGTTTCGGCTATCCATTTTGCTCTTAGAGGGTCGCCCGGCAATAGAACAGTTTCTGCTATTGCTCCTTTCTCTGCATTAATATGAATGCTCATCTGTTCCTTTTTTATGATTTACAATTGATACTCCTGAAGACGTTCCCAATCTTGTTGCTCCGGCTTCTATAAACCTCATAGCTGTACCATGATCTCTAATTCCTCCTGATGCTTTTACTTCAGCTTTATCTCCTACAACTTCTTTCATCAGTTTTACATCTTCCAATTCTGCTCCTCCTGTTCCAAATCCTGTAGAAGTCTTTACAAAATCAGCTTGTGCTTTCACTGCTATTTGTGAAGCCACAATAATTTCTTCTTTGGTTAAATAACATGTTTCCAAGATCACCTTTAAAACTTTATCTCCTATTGCTTCTTTAACGGCTTTGATATCATTGAGAACTTTGGTATAGTATCCTGATTTCAAGAGCCCTATATTGAGTACCATATCTATTTCATCTGCTCCTTTTTCAATACAGTTTTTAGCTTCACATGCTTTAGAATCTGTGTCCATCGCTCCAAGTGGAAACCCTACTACAGCTGCCACATATACTTCTTCATTTTTCAAATAGTCACTTGCAAAATCAACATATGAACCATTTACACAAACAGCATAGAACTTATTTTCTACAGCTTCTTTACAAAGTTGCTCGATCTGTTCTTTGGTTGCCGCTGGCTTTAATAGTGTGTGGTCTATATATCTAGAAATTTTCATCATTTTATTTTTTTACTAATTAAATTGGTGGTTATTGTTGTAAATACAACAATACTTATAGAACTAAGAGGCATTAAAATTGCAGCAATAACAGGAGACAATTGTCCTGTAACAGCAAAATATAGCCCTACTAAATTGTAAACTAAAGATAGCAAGAATGCTTGACGAATTACCTTAATAGATTGTTTAGATAATTGTAAGAATTTTGGAATCTTATTAAATTTTCTTGCATCTAGTATTGCATCACAGGCCGGAGAGAATACATTGATGTCTTCAGAAATGGCAATTCCAACATTACTTTGTGCTAAAGCTCCGGAATCATTCAATCCATCTCCTACCATAAGAAGTTGCTTTCCTTTTTCTTGATGTGTTTTAATATAGCTTAGTTTGTCTTCTGGTTTTTGGTTGAAATACATTTGAGTATTCTCCGGCAAAATCGTTTGCAAGTATTCCTTCTCACCCTCATTATCTCCTGATAAAATTGCGATATCGTAGTCTTCTTCTAAAGAGTCAAATACCTTCTCTACTCCTTTTCTATAGGAATTCTTTACTGTAAATTTTCCTGTGTATTCATCTTCAAAGCTCACATGAACTGATGTGTCAAAATTAAGAGCACTCTCTTTAGAGTTTACAAACGAAGAAGAACCAGCTTTAATAGATTTCTCATTTACTTCTGCTTGCACTCCTTTTCCTAAGATCTCTTGAAAGTTTGTAATTGATACGGTTTCTGCATCAAGCACCTGATCATAAATTTTTCTGCTTAAAGGGTGGTTAGAATTCCTGAGTAAACTTTTTAATGCTGATTTTTGTTCTATAGTTAGCTCATTTCCCTCATAAAGAACTTCATTCTCCAGATTGCTTGTAATGGTTCCTGTTTTATCAAAAACAGCCATATCAATCTTTGATAACTGTTCTATTACTTGTGCATTTTTTAGATAGAATTTATTCTTTCCAAAAATCCTTAACATATTTCCTAAGGTAAACGGTGCAGCCAAGGCAATTGCGCAAGGACAAGCAATAATTAAAACGGCAGTAAAAACAGACAAAGCTTTACTTGGATCAAAGAATATCCAAAAAGCAGTTGCCAAGACAGCAATGCTAATAACTGCTATAGTAAAATATTTACTGATTCCGTCTGTTAGTGATTGAAAAGACGATCTGTTTTCTTTATTGAATACATCGTTGGTCCACAATTGTGTCAGGTAACTTTGAGAAACAGAAGCCAACACCTCCATCTCTACAGCTCCTTGTAACTGCTTTCCTCCTGCAAATATCTTATCTCCTGAGTGTTTTTGTACAGGTTTTGACTCACCTGTAACAAAGCTATAATCAATATAAGTACTGGAACTGATTAAGATTCCGTCTGTTGGGATCAACTCTTGATTTCTGATCAACAAGCGATCTCCTTTTTGAACATCATAGATCTCAATATTTTCTTCCTTCTTATTCTTAATTCTTGTAACTGCTATTGGGAAATAGGACTTATAGTCACGTTCAAAAGATAAAAAGTTATAGGTTTTATGTTGAAAGAATTTTCCTAATAACAGAAAGAAAACCAAACCGGAGAGACTGTCAAAAAAACCTGTTCCTACATCGAAAATCACTTCTGCCGAGCTTCGAATAAACAGTACAGAAATTCCCAGCGCGATAGGCACATCTATATTTAGCAGCTTTGATTTCAATCCTTTGTAAGCAGAAACAAAATAATCGCTTGCAGCATAGAAAACTACCGGTAGCGAGAAGAATAGCATTAACCAACGAAAGACATACTTATATTTTTCTAACCAAAACTCTGAGACTTCAAAATACTCCGGAAATGATAAGAACATAATATTTCCAAAAGCAAATCCTGCAATTCCAAGTTTATAGTAGATCGTTCGGTCTACCGCTTTTGTTTTATGTTCAGTATCCTCTAAGCTAATGTATGGCTCGTATCCAATAGAACTAAGCAAGATTACCATTTCTTTCAATGAACTTTCTTTGCTGTTGTAGTGTAATCTAATGGTCTTCTTAGGAAAATTAACCTGAGATGAAATGACATGTTGGTTGAGTCGTTGTAGGTTTTCCAATACCCAAATACAGGAACTACAATGAATATGAGGAATGTAAAGTGTTACGATCTGAAAGTCGTCATCTTCAAACTCGATGAGTTTTGACACAATACTTTCATTCTCGAGATAATCATACTTCCCTTGAATCTCTACAGGGATAGCTCCGGGATTATTCTCGAAATCGTAATAACAGGTCATGTCGTTTTCAGACAGGATTTCGTACACGGTTTTACAGCCAAAACAACAGAAGCTTTTTTCTTCTATTGTAATTCGCTGATCATCACAAGGTGTACCACAATGAAAACAAGGTTGTGACTTCATGATTTTATTTGCTCTTTGCCCAGTACAAAATTCCGTTATCTTTTTGTCAAAAAACATGACATTTATCAGCTTTTTTTGTTACCTTAGATTGTCTAATTTCTGAGAAAATGAGTGGTAAATGTGAACAATGTATCATACGTCAACTGAACTCTTTAAACGAACTTTCTAAGGATGAACTCATTCGTATTTCAGCCTGTAAAACCTCTCAGCATGTCAAAAGAGGTGATGTTCTTTTTGATGAAGGTGAATACATCAATGGTGTTTTTTGTATTAAAGATGGTGTTTGCAAAGTCACAAAAATGAGCAACAACGGTAGGGATCAAATTGTAAAACTGATCAAAAAAGGTGATTTGATCGGAGAACGCAGTTTGATTAGCGAAGAGGCTTCAAACTTAAAAGCTACCGCCATTAATGATATGGAAGTTTGTTTTATTCCAAAGGAAGAGATTGTAAAAGATCTTAAAAAGAATCACAACTTTACCATGAGCATGTTAAAAGAACTAGCTTCTTCTTTAAAAGAGGCTGACAACGTTATTGTAGACATGGCTCAAAAGACAGTTAAACAACGTTTAGCAGAGACTCTTTTGCACTTACAACAAAACTACAAGACAACTGAAGATGGGCCGCTAGACATTCAACTTTCAAGAGAAGATATTGCTAGTATTATTGGTACGGCTACCGAATCGGCTATTCGATTACTCTCTACCTTTAAAAAAGAAAAACTCATCAACCTCAAAGGAAAAGATATTTATATTTTAGACTCCAAATCTCTGCAACGAATTGCAGAAGGGTTTTAAATTGCAATAGAACTTGAAAACAATCTGGTATTATTTTGTAAAGGTTCTGATTAAATCTTCGTTGTTCTTTTACACGAAAAACATTAATGTTTCCGGGAAAAAGCACATCCCCAGAAAGGGTGCTGTTTTGTTTATGGTGAATCATCCTAATGGATTGATAGATCCATTGATTGTTGCAGTGAACAATCCTAGAATTCAACATTTTTTGGTGAGGGCAGCCGTTTTTAAAAAACCGCTGGTAAAGAAATTTTTAGCCACACTTAATTTAATGCCTATCTACAGAATTCGTGACGGGGTTCAAAAGCTTGGCAAAAATCAAGAGATATTTGAGAAGTGTTTTTCTATATTCAATGAAGGGAAAGCACTCATGATCTTTCCAGAAGGAAGTCACAGTCGCAAGAGAACGATCAGACCTTTAAGTAAAGGCTTTACACGAATTGTTTTTGGTGCTTTGGAGCAAAATCCTGATTTAAAAATCCAAATAGTTCCGGTTGGAATCACCTACCAAAACTCATCGGTTTACCCATCAAAAGTTACCTTAAACTACGGAACTCCTGTCTTGGCTAACTCGTATTTTTCTCCTGAGGATCAGGTAACGAAAACTCGACAATTAAAAGAACTAATTACCCAACAACTTCAACAATTATCTGTGCATATTCCTGATGATGAAAACTATAGCGGCATACTACAATCTATGAATAAGGCTAATGTAGATTTTACTGATGTAACAGCTGCTAATGAGATGATTAAAACAGGAAAAATTACCGGTAGAAAGCGCAGTATAAACGTGTTGGCTTTCTTAAAACCTTTGATTGTTTTAAATACTTTGATCCCTTGGTTGTTGTGGAGGTATGTTGATAAAAAGAATGATGAAATAGAGTTTGTAGATACTTTTCGCTTTGGGTTTAACACCTTAACTTTCGGATTATCATACTTGCTACAATCCTACATTGCTTTTTGGTTTTTTGGGTGGAAAATAGCTTTGATCTACTTTGCCTGTTCTCTGTTGGCAATCTTACTGTTTAGCAAGCTTCATCCTACTCCGGCAGAATTGCCTCTTGAATAAGTCTTTGTACTTCTGTTCTGATGTCTTCTTTTACCAAACCTCTGTTTTCCATAGTAGGATACACACGATTGGATAAGAACACATAAACAATCCCGCTTTGTGGGTCTGCCCATGTATATGTTCCTGTAAACCCACTATGTCCAAAACTCTCGTCGGATACACATCCACAAGTAGCTTTGATATCCGGGTTTAATTGAGGTTTATCAAAACCTAAACCTCTTCTCACTTCTTCGGAAGCGTAATAACGTTTGTTAAACTTTTCAAATGTAGAGGCTTTGAAATATCTTTTTCCTCCGTAATATCCTTTTTGCAAATACATTTGCATCAACTTAGCAATATCATTTGCATTGGAAAACAGTCCTGCATGACCGCCTACTCCACCTTGCATAGCAGCTCCCATATCATGTACATAACCATGCAACAATTGATTTCTAAAATAGGTGTCTTTTTCTGTTGGAACGATTTCCTTCTTTTCAAATTTTTGCAAAGGAAGATAGGTCATTCTATCAGCTCCTAAAGATTGATAAAACTCTCTCTGTACCAGTTCATCCAAACTCTTTCTGTATTTTCTTTCCAGCGCTTCTTTGAACAAATAATAGCCTAGATCGCTATACTTGTAGCCTACTCTTTCTCTTTGATCTGCTTCTTTGATGTATTTATAAATCGAATCTTTATACGACTTATTCAAATACAGATTTTCAGCAACCTGAATACTGTACTTTTTGGTTTTCTTTTTACTGTAGAACTTGTTCAGGTTCTTCTTTGTAATGCTATCTTGTGTATGCGTATAAAACGGTATCCAAGCTTGTAATCTCCCGTAATGAGAAAGAATTTCTTGTACTGTTACAGTGTCTTTATTCGATTTTTTAAACTTGGGTAAGATATCTCGTAAACTGGCGTTTAAAGGTATCTTCTTATCTTCTTCTGCTTTCATTAGCATTGGTAAAGAAGCTAATATTTTTGTTAGTGAAGCCACATCATACAAATCTGAATTCCTAACAGTATCTTTTTTCTTATTGGTATGAAATCCAAAGCTCTTTTCATAGATCACCTTACCTTTTCTTGCTACCAAAACTTGTAATCCGGGAGCCATTTTTTCTTTCAGCACAACTTCTGCTACAGAATCGATCTTAGAAAGTTTTTCACTAGACATTCCTACTTCCTCAGGAATAGTGTATTGTAGTCTTTGTAAGTTCTTGGTGGTAAATCCTGTTCCTACCGGAAATTCTTTTTTTATAGATACCGGTAACTTTCCATTGGCTGCAATTGCTCCAAAAATAGTTTGTGCTGCTATTTCTTGTGCCTTCTTACTATTTTGATATGCCACCAGAATCCCTTCTAAGTTGTTATAAGATTTTACATCCAACAAACTGTAAGGGCTTGCAAAAACAGACAAGATCGTCTTATTTTTTCTTGCAATTTCATGCAACCAAACCAATTCTTGATTGCTAAACTTATACGATTTCCACGGATGCTTGTTTGACTTGTGGTATCCTATAATAACTAGATCAAAATCTTCTAGTTCACTGACAATCTTATCTAACTTCTCTCCTGAAACTTTAGTAATCTTTGTATACTTTCTCAGAATGTTCAAGAAATCGTCTCCAGAATCGTCTCCAAGAGCTACATAGGCTATCTTTTTGTTCTTTTCTAAATCTTCTACAGGTAAGATCTTCTTTTTGTTCTTGATTACCGTCATAGAGGCTTTTACAAGATCTCTGTGCAAGATCTCATCTTGAACGGTACTTAGTTCTTCAACTAAATTTAGCGTATCTATAGGTTGGTATTGATGCAATCCTACTTTGTACTTTGCCAATAAGATTTTTCGTACCGATTCATTAATTCTATCTTCAGATAATGTTCCGTTACTCAAAGATGTTTTCATTAATTCTACAGTTGCAGGTACATCTTGCGGAATCAACAGAATATCATTCCCGGCTTGTATTGCTGCTAGGTCAATCTCAGCAGACGTAGAATAGTTAGCCGCACCTTTCATATTCAATCCATCTGTAAAAATTAACCCTAAAAACCCTAGTTTTTCTTTGAGCAGATCTGTAACTACTTTTTTAGACAAAGAGGTAGGTAACTTTGGATTGGATTCTAAAACCGGAATACTTAAATGAGCCGTCATTACTCCTCCTACACCACCGTCAAAGATTCTTTTATATGGATAAAGCTCTATCGCTTCCAATCGATCCATATCAAAATTCAACACAGGCAGACCTATATGTGAATCTGTTGCTGTATCTCCGTGCCCCGGAAAATGTTTTGCAGTTCCTAACACTCCAACACTTTGCATACCTTGGCTAAAAGCAATTGCTTTTTGAGTAACATTTACTTTGTCTTCACCAAAAGAACGATTTCCTATAATTGGGTTCTCCGGATTGGTATTGATATCTACAACAGGAGCAAAATTTACGTGGATTCCCAATCGTTTACAATGCTTTCCTAAATGTTTTCCAAATTCATAGATCAGTTTATCTTCCTGAATGCTTCCCAAAGTCATATTCCATGGGAATCTATATGTGTTTTTCAATCGCATATCCAATCCCCATTCACCATCAAATCCTATGAGCATTGGAATCTTAGATATAGCTTGATAATCGTTTGTTAATTCTGCCTGTTTATCCGGTGTACCTTGCATAAAGATCAAGTTCCCTACATGGTATTCATTGATCATTTTTTTGATAAAATTTTCATGCACAGTGTCTTTATTGGAATATGCTTGCACCATAAACAACTGCCCTATTTTTTCCTCAATGGTCATAGAACTCATAATACTATCTACCCATTTCTGTTGTGCATAGTAATCATTGGTCCTTAAAGGGTCTAGGTTTTGAGAAAAGGATTGTACAGAAAGTAATAAAACAAGGATTGGGAGTAGTTTTTTCATCATACTGTTAATTCTTCAAAAATTACACCAAAAAACGTTTATGCCAGCTTTGGTTTGCAGAAACTTCCCATTGATTTTCAAATTCTTCTTTGGTATTAACCATATTGTTAAACACAACGGTGTCTTGCGTTATTTTATGCTCTTTGGCATATTTTTTAAAATCATTCATTCTTACAACATTGATATGATCTCCGTCTTTAAAAGAAATATTCATTTTATCCATCATATCTACGCGCAATGCTTTTTCTAATTCTTGCACAAAACGTACAGATGCATCGATGGAACACCCGGAAACATCGTTGAATCCTTCATCTACTGCCAATACTAAAAACTGATTGTATTTGATCAGAAAAGATCCTTTTAGATCTGATCCGTGCTTGGTCCACTGCTCTATAAACTGTTGAGCATTTTCTGATATAAATGATATTTCTTCTTGTGTAAACTCTCTATCGGATTGATATACCCAAACTCTAGAATTTTCGGGTAAGTTATTGTATTCTACAAACATAATCTTACGCTAATTTTAATTTGATAAAGTTACGGAAATTGCAGAAACAAAAGTACTTACTCTTGAAATCCATTTCCCTATGTAACACTTTTTGTTACTTCGAAAGAATTGTCAATTAAAAGTACTTAAACAGTTATCTCAAATTGAACTTTTGCTGTAGAGCTTTCAGCTTTTCTTCATCCGTCATGGTATTCTTAGGTGCTGATATTCGCTCTTTGATCTCTCTTAATACTTTCTTGGTGTACAATGGGAAATCTGCATTCTGAATCCAGGCATTGTACCCCGGATTTTCTTTCAATACTTCTTCAACAGTTCTTCCTTTGTATTTCCCAAAAGAGAAAATTTCCTGATCTTGATCATTAAACAAAATGAATCCGGCAAAATCTGCTCTCTTCGTATGAGAGGAGTACTCACTTAAGGCATCTACTGAGTTCTCTATATCATCATATTTATCTAACTGAGCTTTTAATATCTCATAAGTCGCATTTGTATCCGCTTCAGCTGAGTGTGCATCCTCTAGATCTTTACCACAATAAAATTTGTACCCGGCACTTAATGTTCTTTGCTCTTTTTTATGGAATATTACTTGAACATCAATTGCTTTTCTGGTATTCATATCAAAGTCAATTCCCGCTCTTAACAATTCCTCAGCCAATAAAGGAATATCAAAACGATTGGAATTGAATCCGGCCAAATCTGAATCTGCAATCATAGTATTCACTGTATGTGCTAATTCTTTAAAGGTAGGCTCTGTAACTACTTTTTCATTGGTAATTCCGTGAACTGCTGTAGCTTCTGCCGGTATTTCAATCTCAGGGTTTACCAACCAGGTCTTACTCTCTTGAGTTCCGTTTGGAAAAATCTTTAAAATTGATATCTCTACAATCCTGTCTGTTCCTATGTTTACACCTGTGGTTTCTAAATCAAAAAAGACTAGGGGTTTTGTTAATTTCAATTCCATAAATTCGTTTCTTAAGTAACAATAAAAGTAAGAAAAATGAAGTCAAGATTGGGCATATTTCAAGGATAATTATAGTTACCTTATTTTCTATGGTTTGGCACTTCTTTTGATATGATCTAGCCATCAATCCTAACAAAAAATTCTTGAAAAAAATTACTCTTTTGGTTATCGCCTTATCTTTTATATGGGCTTGCCAACCTTTGAATCCTCATTTGATCAAAAACGATTTTAAATGGAAACGTAAAAAGTTTAAAACTCCTACTCCACTATATCTGAAGTACGATCCTGTATATATTAAACAAATAGATACGCTTCCACATTTCTTAGGCGATTATGCTAAAAACGATCGAAAATTAAATGCTTTACACGATGTACTTGTTAAAAAATTAAAGGCCCGTAATTTTGTGATTGACACAAATAGCAATCTAACACTTAGTATTGACACAATTTTTCTAAGTGAGAAAAGCTCTTTTGATGCTTTTTATGACGCTAACAATGAATATTTGGGAGATGAAGAGACTACGGAAGTAGATCTCAAAATTGTAGGTACTTTACAAAACTCTTCTTCCAAACATACTGTTTTTAACATCTATCACTTCATATCTGAGCCCAAGCAAAGTTTTTTGTTTCCTAGTTTCATTACCCAATCAAACTCTTGGACAGACATGAAAATTGTTTGGGGAAACCTTATGAACAAGTTCAGTTATCACGTCTACAGAACTAAGAAAAAAAAGATGGAATAGCACTATACTTCCTATCAATATTTTCTTCTAAGTTATCGAATTTTCCAATTGCAATGAGTAGCTTCTTATGTATTGATTGCTGACTTTTACTGAATGAATAATAAAGTTATCATCAAAGGAAGCTCCAACAGAAACGGAAATACACAAAAAGTAATAGAATACCTTAATAAGAACAATGATTTTGACGTGATCGATCTATTGGACAAAAAGATCGGTCAGTTTGATTATGATTTCAAAAATCATGCTGATGATTTTCTTCCAATGATGGAAAAAGTAACAGCACAATACGACATTATCATCTTTGCAACTCCTGTTTATTGGTATAGTATGAGTGGAATTATGAAAGCTTTCTTTGATAGACTTTCTGACTTACTCCATTACAGAAAAGAATTAGGAAGAACATTACGTGGTAAAAGCATGGCAATGATCAGCAATTCAGGAATGAACGATCGTAAAGAAGGATATGATATGCCATTTAGAGAAAGTGCAAATTATTTAGGTATGGCCTATTTAGGAGATGTTCATGCTTGGTTTGATGGATCGGAAATTGACGCTGATGCTAAGAAAATAATTGATACTTTTAGGAATCAAATCGATACACATTGACAGCACAAGAAATCATTGAAAAATTAGAACTTCAAGAACATCCTGAAGGTGGTTATTTTAAAGAAACGTACAGAAGCACAGGAGAAATTCCTACTACTGTATTAGGAGAAAAATATCAAGGCAATAGAAATTATTCGACTTGCATTTATTTTTTGTTGACTTCAGAAAAATTTTCTGCTTTTCATAAGATCAACCAAGATGAGATATGGCATTTCTACAAAGGTACTCCACTTAAACTGCACATCATCTCTAAAGAAGGTGAATATTCTTACCATATGATTGGAAATGATCTTCAAAACGGAGAAGTGCCTCAGTATGTTGTGAATGGCGGTGATTGGTTTGCTGCTGAAGTTATAGATGCCAATGCTTACTCATTGGTAGGGTGTACGGTAGCTCCCGGATTTGATTTTGCCGATTTTGTATTGCCTGAAAGAAAAGAGTTAACCGAGTTATTTCCTCAGTATAAAAAGATCATTTCTAAACTAACTCACCATTAAAAAAATATATGATTCAATTCGAAGAATTATTTTTAGAATTCATCATTCTCTTAGCACCTACATTTTTAGCCTTTGTAGGAGCTTATAATTATATGAGAGTGAAAAAGAATGGAATCAGTAAACTGATAACTTTTGGAGCGCTCCTCATTTTACTTACATGGTTAGAATTATTTGTCTTTGAACCTCTTTTTGTAAGAGTTCATTTTCCCTACGAAAGTACTTTCTTTCAATATATGACCATGACTATAGGAGCTGTAGGTTATATTTCCTTTTTTGTAGGGATTTTCCTTATGACACGAAAATTGACTAAAAAAGAAAAGGAAAGAACAACACAAGAGAATATTAATACTATAGATGATATTGGTAAATAAAAAAAACCGAGCATAACCTCGGTTTTCCGTCTGTCTAACTAAATGAGTGTTCTTCATCACTCTTGACTAGACACGAACATCATACCTTATCTTGTGAAAGTCATTCACATAGTTTAAAACTTTCGTCTGAACTGAGATTTATTTCTTCTCATATAGCTCTGTAATTTGCCCCCCAAACAGTGACTATGAAACTTCTAAAATCTTAAGCTAGTTTATAAGGTTAGTGTTCTCTGTATCCAAAAGTAATTTTCATCGTTTTTTTTGAAAAGCGCATAAATATGGTTTTCTAAAAACAGGCAAAAATACGTAAACACAACAATGTCAGTATTTTGAATTAAAATTAATATAGAGTAAATTTATATTTAAATAAAAAATATAGATAAAAATTATTCAGATATTGTTGTAAATTTGAAGGAAGTAATTAAAAAAATTATCAAAAATGCAAGATCACACAAACCCACATGCTTCTCATCATTCGAATGGTGAAGGCAAATGTCCATTTATGAGTGGAGAACTTAGCAAAGGTGCCGGAGGCGGAACTTCCAATCGTGACTGGTGGCCTAATGAATTGAAATTAAATATTTTGCGTCAGAATGCTCCAAAATCAAATCCTATGGGTGATGATTTTGATTATGCCAAAGCATTTAACAGTATAAATTATGATGAGTTAAAACAAGATGTCATTGATCTAATGACAGATTCTCAAGATTGGTGGCCTGCAGATTATGGACACTACGGTCCTTTTATGATACGCATGGCCTGGCATAGTGCCGGTACATATAGAGTTGGCGACGGACGTGGTGGTGCCGGTACAGGTACACACCGTTTTGCTCCATTAAATAGTTGGCCCGACAATGGAAATTTAGACAAAGCTCGTTTGCTTTTGTGGCCGGTAAAGAAAAAATATGGAAACAAAATTTCTTGGGCCGATCTAATGATCTTGGCAGGGAACTGTGCATTGGAATCTATGGGTTTCAAAACATTTGGCTTTGCCGGTGGACGCGAAGATGTTTGGGAACCTGAGCAAGATATTGATTGGGGATCAGAAACCAATTGGTTAGATAACGAAGATCGTTATGATACGAGCGATAAAAACTTAGCCGGACATTTAGGGGCTGTACATATGGGATTAATCTATGTAAATCCTGAAGGGCCAAACGGAAACCCGGATCCTTTAAAATCTGCACACGACATTCGGTTGACTTTTGGTAGAATGGCAATGGATGATGAAGAAACTGTAGCCTTGGTTGCCGGAGGGCATACATTTGGTAAGGCTCATGGTGCTGCAGATCCTGATAAATATGTTGGTGTTGAACCTCACGGTGCTCCTATAGAACAAATGAGTATGGGATGGAAAAACACCTATCAATCAGGAGTGTTAGATGATGCTATTACCAGTGGATTAGAAGGTGCATGGACTCCCAACCCTACTCGATGGGATGACGAGTATTTTGATGTGCTATTAAATTATGACTGGGAATTGACAAAAAGTCCTGCAGGCGCACACCAATGGACTCCTACAGAAGCATCAAAAGCAAGAAGAGCTCCAAAAGCAGGAAACTCTAATGAAACACAAGCGTTGATGATGTCTACAGCTGACATGGCTTTGAAGATAGATCCAAAATACTTAGAAATTTCAAAACGTTTTCATGAAGATCATGATGCTTTTGCTGATGCTTTTGCCAGAGCTTGGTTTAAGTTAACGCACAGAGATATGGGACCTATTCATCGTTATTTAGGACCTGAGGCTCCTCAAGAAGAGATGATTTGGCAAGATCCTATTCCGGCAGTAAATTATACCCTAAGTGATTCTGATATTGATACATTAAAGAAAAGCATCGCTGCTTCAGGATTATCTGTTTCACAGTTAGTTTCTACTGCATGGGCATCTGCTTCTACATTTAGAGGTTCAGATATGAGAGGTGGTGCTAATGGAGCACGAATTCGCTTAGAGCCTCAAAGAAGCTGGGATGTAAACAACCCTACCGAATTGAATAAGGTATTAGCTGTATATGAAGGCATTCAAAATGATTTTAACGGAGAGATTTCTATTGCTGATTTGATTGTTTTAGGAGGAAATGTTGGAGTTGAGCAAGCTGCTAAAAATGCAGGTCATAATGTAAATGTTCCTTTTACACAAGGACGTGGTGATGCTTCTCAAGAAAAGACAGATATAGAATCTTTTAGCTATTTAACACCATTGGCTGATGGATTCAGAAATTATATCAATCCAAAAGTAAAAGTTGCTGCAGAAGATTTATTAGTAGACAGAGCTAACTTATTGACGCTTTCTATTCCGGAAATGACGGCATTAGTTGGAGGTTTAAGAGTTCTTGGAACCAACTACGACGGATCAAATCATGGAGTGTTTACAGACAATGTAGGAAGTTTGAGCAATGATTTCTTTGTGAATGTTCTTGATCTTGGAACTACATGGAGTGCAACCTCTTCTGATCAAAGTCTTTTTGAAGGACGTGATCGTAAAACAGGAGTGGTAAAATATACCGGAACACGTGCCGATCTTATTTTTGGATCTAATACAGAATTAAGAGCGGTTTGCGAAGTATATGGAGCCAACGATGGAGAAGAAAGATTTGTCAATGACTTTGTTGCTGCATGGGCAAAAGTTATGAATCTTGACCGTTTTGATCTTGCATAATTTTATATACTATCAAACAAAAAGACCGAGCAATGCTCGGTCTTTTTTTATAGCGATAAGCCAACTCTTAGTGAGCAGCTAAGTATTCTGCAGTTTCTTTTGCGTTTGGTGCCATTGCAGCTTCACCTTCTCTCCAGTTTGCAGGGCAAACCTCTCCGTGAGATTGAACGTGAGAATATGCATCGATCAAACGTAAATACTCTTCAATATTTCTTCCTACAGGCATGTGGTTGATTCCTTCGTGGAAAACAGTTCCTTCCTCATCAATTAAGTAAGTAGCTCTGTAAGTAACGTTGTCTCCTTCTACTTGAACAGTATCAGTATCTTCGTCATATCTTTCTCCAGTGATATCTAAAATACCTAAAATACTTGATAAGTTTCTGTTACTATCTGCAATGATTGGGTATGTAACACCTTCGATTCCACCATTGTTCTTAGAAGTACTTAACCAAGCAAAATGAACTTCAGGAGTATCACAAGAAGCACCGATAACAATCGTATTTCTTTTTTCGAACTCAGCTAAAGCTGCTTGAAAAGCGTGCAATTCAGTTGGACATACGAAAGTAAAATCTTTCGGGTACCAGAATAACAATACTTTTTTTCCATTTTTTGCTGCCTCTTCCAATACGTTGATCTTAAGAGTACTTCCCATTTTATCCATTGCATCAACAGTGATGTTTGGGAATTTTTTACCTACTACTGTAGCCATTTTTTATTACTTTTTTTTTTAAAGAATTAATAATTCGTTTTAATTTTTCAAGAGGCAAAAGTATCTATTTTAAAAATGATTTAAAAAAGAAAAGTTGATGCATTTATTTATGTGTGCATCAACTTTATCTATATTGTTATTTTTTCTGTAAAAAAGAGCTACTTGCTTGCAAATAATTTTACATCATCTTCTGAAACTTCTTGCTCTCCCAAAATGATCAATCTCTCTACTACATTGCGTAATTCTCTGATATTTCCTGTCCAATCATACGATTGCAACAACTTAACCGCTCCTTTTGAGAATCCTTTTTGAATGGTTCCTTGCTCAGCAGCTATTTTATTGGTAAAGAAATCTATAAGTAATGGAATATCTTCTCTTCGATCATTCAATGCAGGAACTTTGATCAAGATTACTGCTAATCTGTGGTATAAATCTTCTCTAAACCTTCCTTCAGCAATCTCTTTCTTTAAATCTTTGTTTGTTGCAGCTACAACACGAACATTTACTTTAATGTCTTTGTCGCTTCCTACACGTTGAATTCTGTTCTCTTGCAAGGCTCTTAATACTTTTGCCTGAGCAGACAAACTCATATCTCCGATCTCATCTAAGAAAATTGTTCCTCCATTGGCAGCTTCAAACTTTCCTGCACGATCTTTATTAGCTCCTGTAAAACTTCCTTTTACATGCCCAAACAATTCGCTTTCGATCAACTCAGAAGGAATGGCTGCACAGTTTACTTCGATCATCGGTAGTTTTGAACGCTCTGATTTTTCATGCAACCAGTGAGCCACTAATTCTTTTCCTGTTCCATTAGGTCCTGTGATCAAAACTCGTGCGTCTGTTCCGGCAACTTTTTCGATCATATCTTTGATGTGAGTAATGGCTTTACTCTCACCTACCATTTCGTAATTCTTGCTTACTTTTTTCTTTAATCGCTTATTTTCTACCACTAATACTTTTCTATCCAAAGCATTTCGTACAGTATTTAACAGGCGATTTAAATCCGGTGGTTTTGAGATATAATCAAAAGCTCCTAAGCGCATCGTATTTACAGCAGTATCTAGGTCTCCGTGTCCTGAGATCATCACAAAAGGAATCTCCGGCTTGATCTTTTTGGCTTTTTCTAAAACCTCAACACCATCCATCTTTGGCATTTTAATATCACACAATACCAAATCGTAGTCCTTGTCTTTGATCATTTCTATTCCAGACAAACCGTCTTCGGCTTCTTCAACCTGATAGCTATCGCTTTCTTCAGAAATAATTTTCTTTAACACTCTGCGGATTGCAGCTTCGTCTTCTATAATTAATATTTTACTCATTTCTTTTAGACCTTTAGACATCTAGAAAAAAGATAAAAGATACTATAATGATTTCATAAAACCAGATATCATTTTTTGTAATTCTTCTGTCTGTTTTTCTATACTTTCTAATTTTTCTTCATTTAAATATCCTTTATAATTTGACAACATAATTTGAGTCTGTAATTCAAATAATGATCCCATGGATATCTCTAAATATCTTTTAAATTCTTTTTCTGAACTTCTACTTGATCCTTCTGCTATATTAGAAGGAACTGATACAGCAGAACGATTCATTTGTGATGTTAAAGAATACAACTCTGACTTTGGAAACTTATCAGTAATTCTAAATATTCCCTTGCAAAGTTCCATTGCTTTATGCCATATCTTTAACTTTTTAAAGTTGTGTTTAATCATTTCTTACCTAGCAATTATTTTGTAGAAAGATAAAACACTTTTTTAAATATTGATTTTTTCTATCTTCAAGTCTTTCTTCTAAAAGTCTTGCATCAAAAAAATTACCCTTTATATTTTAACCACTTATAGAGGTCTTTGTAGGTTGGCTTTTTACCATACATCAAAATTCCTACTCGGTAAATCTTGGCTGCAAACCATACCATGAACACAAAGGTAATCAATAACAATGCCATAGAAATAGCGATCTCATACCATGGTACTCCAAAAGGAACCCTCATAAGCATAACAATAGGAGATGTTAACGGAATGATTGAGAAAATCGTAGAAATAGGTCCATGAGGATCATTAATTACTGTTGCAAAACCTACATACACACCCAAGATCAACGGTAACATAATTGGCAACATAAATTGCTGTGTATCTGTTTCGTTGTCTACCGCTGCTCCTACAGCAGCAAATACAGAACTGTATAAGAAATAGCCTCCTAAGAAATAGAAAATGAACAGCACAAACATCAAAAAGATTGGCAGCTTTTGCAACTCTCTAAATAATTGCTCTTCTCCACTCACCGATTGTTTTATCGCTTCTAATTGTTCTGCATTTATTTGAGAAGAATTTGCCTCTACCAAATCTACTCCAAATACTGAAGATGCTACAGTTCCTAAAACCAAAATAATAATTCCCCAGATCAAAAACTGCAACAAACCTGCTGAAGCATTTCCTATGATCTTTCCTAACATCAACTGGAAAGGTTTTACCGAAGAAACAATCACCTCGATGATTCTACTTGTCTTTTCTTCAATAACACTTCTCATTACTGATGTTCCGTAAATAATTACAAACATCATTAATAGATACCCTGAAATGGCACCCGTTCCAATTTTGATCCAACTACTCATTTTAGAGGATTTTTCTCCTGAATAATTGTTCAGTTTTATATTGGTCTTGAATTCTGATGATTTTAAATCATTCAGATCAATTCCTAGTTTGTTCAATTTATTCTTTCGAAGCCTACTTTCTATCTTTCTCTCCAATGACTCAATAGTAGTCATACTAGGCGAAGAACCTGAGTAGAACTCAATAGACGAAGCCAAAAGTTCTAAACTATCTTGTTTAGGTATATAGAGCATTCCATAGAACTTCCCTTCTTCTACTTTCTTTTTAGCTTCTTCAAAAGACATACTGGAATAATCCTCGTACTTCACTGTCTTTCGATCTTTAAAATCGTCTTTAGAAAATACTCCTGAATGATCTACGTAGACAATATTCTTTACCTTCTCATCATTCTTCTTACTTAAAAAGAAAACCAAGAAACCAATTCCCACCATCAATAGTGGACTCAAAAACGTCATTACGATGAACGATTTATTACGAACCTTCGCGACAAATTCTCTCTGTATGATAATTCCTAATTTGCTCATCTCTTAACTGTTTTTGTTTACGGCTTGAATAAATATGTCGTTCGCATCCGGTACCAATTCTACGAAATGCTGTACTTCTCCCTGACTTGTTAAGTAAGAAAGTAGATCGTTGGCAGAACTTCCGTTTTGAAGTTTTACATTCAACCTCAATCCTTCGTTCAACAATTTAAAGTCTGCTTCAGAAACTTTAAAATTCTCTCTTAATTTAGCTTCAACCTCACTTGGATGATCAGTCTCTAACCCAACTTGGAAGGTATTGGTACGAAATTGTCTTTTAATGTCGTCCAGTTTTCCTTGAAGAATTAAATTGGATTTATCGATCAATCCGATATAGTCACATAACTCCTCTACAGATTCCATTCTGTGTGTTGAAAAAATGATCGTGGCTCCTTCATCTCTTAGTTGTAAGATTTCGCGAGCGATCAATTGAGCGTTGATAGGGTCGAAACCTGAAAAAGGCTCATCAAAGATCAACAACTTTGGGCGGTGCATTACTGTAACAATAAACTGTACTTTTTGCGCCATTCCTTTAGACAATTCTTGAATCTTCTTGTTCCACCAAGTATACACATCAAATTTCTCGAACCAGTACTTTAAGCGTTCTTTGGCTTCTTTTTTATTCAACCCTTTTAATTGAGCTAAATACATTGCCTGTTCTCCTACCTTCATGCTCTTGTAGAGTCCACGCTCTTCAGGTAAGTAACCAATATGCTCTACATGTTTTGGTTGTAATTCTTCTCCGTCTAAGAAAACCGAACCACTATCCGGCATCGTAATTTGGTTGATGATTCGTATCAAAGAGGTCTTTCCTGCTCCATTCGGTCCTAATAAACCAAAGACACTTCCTTTGGGAACTTGTATAGATACATCATTCAATGCAGTATAGTCCCCATAGGTTTTCACCACATTGTTAATTTCTAATAAATTCGACATAATATGTTTGAATGATTATTGTTGATCGAGTGCCACAAACTTACTCATTTTACTATCATTAGTAACTTGATTTTCTCTTTTGTTACAAGAATTTTTACTATGCATGCATAATTTTTTACTATTTACTATGCATGCATAACAAATTTTTATATCTTTGAGGCAATGGATAAAAATAAATCGATAGATCATCAATTAAGAGCAACTTGGCAAGCCGTTGCAAAACTCTATAATGAGCAAGCTGCTAAGCACGATAGTACAATGGCTACCGCCTTTGTTTTGCTTAACATTGATTACGACAAAGGAACGCCTTCTACTGCTCTAGGACCTTCTATGGGAATGGAGCCTACCAGTCTTTCCAGAATTTTAAAGACAATGGAAGAAAAAGGAGCCATCGTTCGTGAGAAGAATCCCAATGACGGAAGAAGTGTAATCATCAAACTGACTGATTACGGTAAAGAGATGAGAGAGATCTCAAAAGGTCATGTTATTGGCTTTAACAATAAGATTAGAGAACATGTTACAGAACAAGAACTCGATGCTTTCTTCAAAGTAACATCAACCATAAATAAACTCATAGCTGATAAAGTGATCTATCAAGAAGAAAAAAAGATCAACAAAAAAGCTGTTTAAATTAATACAAACAAATGACTAGAAGAATTAAAAAAGTTGCCATTATCGGTTCCGGAATCATGGGGAGCGGTATTGCTTGTCACTTTGCTAATATTGGCGTTGAAGTTCTTTTGTTGGACATTGTCCCTAGAGAATTGAATGATAAAGAAAAAGCAAAAGGGTTGACTTTAGAAGACAAAGTAGTTCGTAACAGACTTGTAAACGATGCTTTGACTGCTTCATTAAAATCAAAGCCCTCTCCTATTTACAACCAGAAGTTTGCTGATAGGATTACCACAGGAAATATAGAAGATGATCTTCACAAGATCAAAGATGTAGATTGGGTAATGGAAGTTGTGGTAGAGAGATTGGATATCAAACAACAAGTTTTCGAACAAGTTGAAAAGTATAGAACTCCGGGAACTATTATTTCTTCAAATACTTCCGGAATTCCTATCAAATTTATGAATGAAGGAAGAAGTGAAGATTTCCAAAAACACTTTGCAGTTACTCACTTCTTTAACCCGCCAAGATATTTACGATTATTTGAAGTAGTTCCGGGACCTCAGTGTAAGCAAGAGGTTACAGATTTCTTAATGATGTATGGAGAGAAATTTTTAGGAAAAACATCAGTTTTAGCCAAAGACACTCCTGCATTTATCGGGAACAGAATTGGAATCTTCGGAATTCAGAGCTTATTCCACCAAGTAAAGGAATTGGGCTTAACTATTGAAGAAGTAGATAAGCTTACAGGACCTGTGATTGGTAGACCAAAATCTGCAACCTTCAGAACTGTGGATGTTGTTGGTTTAGATACTTTGGTGCATGTTGCCAACGGATTGTATGAAAACTGTCCGAATGACGAAGCTCACGAATTGTTCAAATTACCGGACTTCATTGAAACCATGATGAAAAACAAGTGGTTAGGAAGCAAAACCGGACAAGGTTTCTATAAAAAGACTGTAAACGCAGAAGGAAAGAAAGAAATCCTTTCGTTAGACCTCAATACGATGGAGTATCGCTCTAAGCAAAGAGCAAAATTTGCAACATTAGAGTTAACTAAGACCATCGATAAACCTATCGATCGTTTCAAAGTGTTGGTAGGAGGAAAAGATAAAGCCGGAGAATTCTACAGAAAGAATTTTGCAGCCATGTTTGCCTATGTTCAAAATCGTATTCCTGAAATTTCTGATGAATTGTATAGAATTGATGATGCAATGAAAGCTGGATTTGGTTGGGAAAATGGTCCTTTTGAAATTTGGGATGCTATCGGTGTTGAAAAGGGAATCGAATTGATGAGAGCAGAAGGAAAAGAACCTGCTGCTTGGGTAACTGAAATGGTAAGCAACGGAGAAACTTCATTCTACACTGTAAAAGATGGAGCGACCTATTATTACGATGTTCCGGCGAAAAAACAAACGAAAAAACCAGGGCAAGATGCCTTTATCATATTAGACAATATCAGAGAATCTAAACAAGTATTTAAAAATTCTGGTGTTGTTGTAGAAGACTTAGGAGATGGAATTTTAAATGTAGAATTCCAATCCAAAATGAACACAATAGGGGGAGATGTGTTAGCCGGATTAAATAAGGCTATAGACATGGCAGAAAAAGATTACCAAGGACTTGTCGTTGGTAATCAAGCTGCCAATTTCTCTGTTGGAGCCAATATTGGAATGATCTTTATGATGGCTGTAGAGCAAGAGTATGATGAGTTAAACATGGCTATCAAATATTTCCAAGATACCATGATGCGTATGCGCTACTCTTCTATTCCAACCATTTCTGCACCACATGGAATGACTTTAGGTGGAGGATGCGAATTATCTATGCATGCCGATAAAGTTGTTGCAGCCGCAGAAACTTACATCGGATTGGTAGAGTTTGGTGTTGGAGTAATCCCAGGTGGTGGTGGGTCTAAAGAATTTGCTCTAAGAGCTGCAGATTCTTTTAAGAAAGGTGATGTTGAGTTAAACGTACTGCAAGAGTATTTCTTAACTATTGGAATGGCCAAAGTAGCAACTTCTGCTTACGAGGCTTTTGATCTGGGTATTTTACAAAAAGGTAAAGATGTTGTGGTAGTTAACAAAGATCGTCAGATCGCTGAAGCTAAAAAACATGCTTTAATGCTTGCTGAAGCTGGTTATACACAACCACCAAGAAGAAAAGATATCAAAGTATTAGGAAAACAAGCTTTAGGAATGTTCTTAGTAGGAACAGATTCTATGGAAGCTGCTCATTACATTTCTGAACACGATAAGAAAATTGCAAATAAGTTGGCCTATGTAATGGCAGGAGGAGATTTATCAGAGCCTACCAGAGTTACAGAACAGTATCTACTGGATATAGAACGTGAAGCATTCTTGAGTTTATGTACAGAACGTAAAACTCTAGAACGTATTCAGCACATGTTAAAAACTGGTAAACCATTAAGAAACTAAGAAAATGAAAACAGCATATATAGTAAAAGGATACAGAACAGCCGTTGGAAAAGCTCCAAGAGGTTTGTTCCGATTCAAAAGAACAGATGAGCTAGCAGCAGAAACGATTCAATACATGATGAAAGAGCTACCTCAACTAGATACATCTCGTATAGATGATGTAATTGTGGGAAATGCAATGCCAGAAGGATCACAAGGTCTTAATATGGCTCGATTGATCTCTTTAATGGGATTAGACACTGTAGATGTACCGGGTGTAACCGTAAACAGATTTTGTTCTTCTGGATTAGAAACCATCGCCATGGCTGCTGCAAAAATTCAAGCCGGAATGGCAGATTGTATCATTGCCGGAGGTGCAGAAAGTATGAGTGCAGTACCTATGACAGGTTATAAGACTGAATTAAACTACGATTTGGTAAACTCAGGGCATGAAGATTATTATTGGGGAATGGGAAATACAGCCGAAGCTGTTGCCAATCAATTTAAAGTATCTAGAGAAGATCAAGATGAATTTGCTTTCAACTCACATATGAAAGCTTTAAAAGCACAGGCAGAAAATCGGTTTAAAAATCAGATTGCTCCTATTACCGTAAACCAAACCTATTTAGATGAGAACGGTAAAAAGGCTACCAAGAGTTATACAGTAACAGTAGATGAAGGTCCAAGAAAAGGAACTAATAAAGAGGCATTAGCTAAGTTGCGTCCAGTATTTGCTGCCGGAGGAAGTGTTACTGCCGGAAACTCATCTCAAATGAGTGATGGTGCAGCATTTGTTATGGTGATGAGTGAAGAAATGGTGAAAGAGTTAAATCTTGAACCTATTGCTCGAATGGTAAGTTATGCTGCAGCCGGTGTAGAACCAAGAATTATGGGTATTGGGCCTGTTGCTGCTATTCCAAAGGCATTGAAACAAGCAGGACTACAACAAAACGCTGTTGAATTGATCGAGTTAAACGAAGCCTTTGCTTCTCAGTCATTAGCTGTGATAAGAGAGTTAGGGTTAAACCCAGACATTATCAATGTTAATGGTGGAGCCATTGCACTTGGTCATCCACTTGGATGTACCGGAGCAAAATTATCAGTACAGCTTTTTGATGAAATGCGCCAGCGTTCTATGCAAAATAAATATGGTATGGTAACCATGTGTGTAGGAACGGGTCAAGGTGCAGCGGGTATTTTCGAATTCCTTAATTAAGAAGACTATTTAGAAAAAAGAAATAAGATTAAAAATATGGAGACTATAAATAAAGACATTTTGCGTGGGGGGCAATTTTTAGTAAAAGAAACCAGTTGTGAGGATATCTTCACTCCTGAAGATTTTACTGAGGAGCAACAAATGATGAAGGAAGCGGTAAAAGAATTTAACGATCGTGAGATCATTCCGCATAAAGAGAGATTTGAGAAAAAAGATTATGCTCTTACAGAAGAAGTGATGAAAAAAGCCGGAGAACTTGGTTTCTTAGGTGTTGCTGTTCCTGAAGAATATGGAGGATTAGGAATGGGGTTTGTTTCTACCATGTTGGTTTGCGAATATATTTCTAGTGGAACAGGTTCTTTTAGTACTGCTTTTGGAGCTCATACCGGAATTGGAACTATGCCTATTACTCTGTATGGAAATGAAGAGCAAAAGAAGAAATATGTGCCTAAACTAGCTACCGGCGAGTGGATGGGAGCTTATTGTTTGACAGAGCCAACTGCCGGTTCTGATGCAAACTCAGGAAAAACTACTGCTGAGCTAACAGAAGACGGGAAAGCTTACAAGATCAACGGACAAAAAATGTGGATCTCTAATGCCGGTTTTTGTGATGTAATGATTGTTTTTGCTCGTATTGAAGATGATAAAAATATTACAGGGTTTATTGTTGAAAACGATCCTAGTAACGGAATAACCATGGGAGAAGAAGAGCATAAATTAGGAATTCGTGCTTCTTCTACACGCCAGGTTTTCTTTAACGATACAGTAGTGCCTGTAGAAAACATGTTATCTGTAAGAGGTGGTGGTTTTAAGATTGCAATGAACGCTTTAAATGTAGGGCGTATCAAACTAGCCGCTGCTTGTATAGATTCTCAAAGACGTGTTTTAGATCATTCCGTTCAATATGCTAATGAGCGTAAGCAGTTTAAAACTCCATTATCTGATTTTGGTGCTATCAAGTCTAAGTTGGCAGAAATGGCAACCAATGCTTATGCCGGAGAATCGGCTAGCTATAGAGCAGCAAAAAATATTGAAGACCGAATTGCCATTCGAATTGCCGATGGTAATACACATCAAGAAGCAGAGTTAAAAGGTGTTGAAGAATATGCCATTGAGTGTTCTATTTTAAAAGTAGCGGTTTCTGAAGATGTACAGAATTGTACAGACGAAGGAATCCAAGTATTTGGAGGAATGGGATTCTCTGAAGAAACGCCTATGGAAGCTGCATGGAGAGATGCTCGTATTGCAAGAATATACGAAGGAACCAATGAGATCAACAGAATGTTGTCTGTTGGAATGTTGGTTAAGAAAGCAATGAAAGGACATGTAGATTTACTAAATCCTGCTATGGCTGTTGCTGATGAATTGATGGGAATTCCTTCTTTTGATGTTCCTGATTATTCTGAGTTATTCTCTGAAGAGAAAGAAATGATCAAGAAATTGAAAAAAGTATTCTTAATGGTAGCCGGATCTGCTGTACAAAAATTTGGTCCTGATTTAGAACAACATCAGCAATTATTAATGGCTGCTGCAGATATTCTGATCGAGATCTATATGGCTGAATCTACCATCTTAAGAACAGAGAAAAATGCCAAGCGTTTTGGTGAAGAAGCGCAAGAAGGTCAGATCGCAATGGCAAAATTATACCTATATAATGCCGTAGAGATCATCACTAGAAAAGGAAGAGAGGGAATTATTTCTTTTGCTGAAGGTGATGAACAACGCATGATGTTAATGGGATTAAAACGTTTTACAAAATATGCAAACTACCCGAATGTAGTAGCTTTAAGAAACACGATCGCTGAGAAAGTGAAAGCTGAAAACGGGTATTGTTTCTAAAAATTTTCTTCAACTTAATAGGTTTTAGAATTTAGTTGTTTGTTTAAAACCGTTCCGAAAAGGAACGGTTTTTTTTATGAAAACTTTTTTGAGTTTGTATTAAGATAATATGTAATTTTAATGCAACGTTATGAAGACCAAACTGTTCAAAACATCATTTGCCTTTTTCTTCCTGCTACTTTTTGCAGGTAGCAAAGCTTATGGTTATCACGCATTCTTTCACGATCATGATACTATGATTATAGAATGTGAAGTGTGTGACAAAGCTTTACTTGATCAGTTTTCTCCTCTAGATTTCTCAGATCATCATGTTGATATTACAGAAATTCAAAAAGATTTTCGAGATTCTATCATTAATGGTTACGTATCTGAGTTCTATCCAAAGCAACAATTTTCTGTGCTTTTTGGGCGTCCGCCACCTATCAATAACTAGTGGCTTTACCCATTCCATTTTATCAATAGCTGTATATACAATTCAATGATTAATCAATGAACTACCGGGTTCTATGAATCAATGTATGGTATTCATTATAGCAGCATGCACACTATAGCAACCTTTAATAAGAAAGGTGATAAATGGAGTTTAATTGCAATCACACCTTATACAGACATTTTTACCGCATAAAAACCAAAAGACGGCTTGTATTTAAACTACTTTTTTCAAGCTTTCTAGGTTTTTATTATTTGAATAGTTGATTTGGACCGCTCCGTAAGGGGCGGTTTTTTTATTAGATATAGAACTGTATCTTTGAGTTCAAAATATCTATAATGAAAACACGAATTCTTTTAGCATCTGCCCTACTTTCTTTTTGTTTCTATTCATGCTCTCAAACTGAGAAAGTAAGTTTTAATGAAACTCAATTATTAAATGACCTAAAAGAATTGTCTAGTGACGCTTATGAAGGTAGAGGGTTTTCCAAGCCTGGAAACTACAAAGCGCAGGAATTTATTGCAAAACGATTTAAAGAACTAGGATTAGAACCTTATGAAGGTTCCGGATACATTCAAAAGTTTGAGCATACATTTTCTGGAAGATGGAGACAGCGTATGTTCCCTGTAAAAAATGCCGAAAAGGATTTATCTAATGTTCCAGACACAACCGTTGTTGGTGGTAATGTTGTTGGAATGATCAAAGGAAAAACAGACAAATCTATTGTTATTACTGGGCATTTAGATCATTTAGGAATTCGCAATGGAAAGATTTACAACGGTGCCGATGACGACGCCTCTGGAACAGCTGCACTTTTTGCTATTGCTGAATATTTTAAGAACAATGCGCCTAAGCACAATTTGATCTTAGTGGCTGTAGATGCAGAAGAGATTGGTTCTCATGGTGCAGAATATTTTGCAGCAAACTATAAAAACGCCAAAGAGAACATTGTTTTGAATGTTAATATGGATATGATTGCTCATAATGATTCTCTTCGATTATACGCTTCTGGTTTATACCATTATCCACAATTGAAAACACAACTTGTAGATATTAAGTCGCCAATTACACTTCTTTTTGGTCATGATGATCCTAATAATAAAGAATTGGATGATTGGACCTATGCTTCTGATCACAGAATCTTTCACAAACGTAAAATTCCGTTCATCTACTTTGGTGTAGAAGATCACAAAGATTATCACAAAGACACTGATACTTTTGAAAACATCAATCAAGAGTTTTATGTGGATGCTGTAAAACTGATCATTCAGGCTATAGAGAATTATGATCAATCACTGTAACAACTTTTTTGTTCGTTAGTCATTTAGGAAACAATTTATCGCGATGAAATTAAATCCCTCTATCAAGTACCACTCGATTATTGGAATATCTTTAGGTGCTTGGAGTTTTCTTTTTTCTATTCTAACAAGACCATTTGAACATGGAGAAATGGATTTTTCAAGATGGATGGAAGTGAGTGTTGGTTTTAGCTTGATCGCATTCTTATCTTATGTAATTGTTAGCTGGTTTCAAAAAATCGTTTTTCAAAAGTTAACAAAGTGGAGTATCCTTTTTGAAATAGGTGTTTACCTCTTTTTCTATACTATTTATACACTAGCTACCTATTATTACTACAGAAGCCCAATTATTACTGGGTTTTATGATTTTCAAGAGTTCTTTACAAAGATCATTTTGAATATCGTTGTTATATTCACACCCTTAATTGTTATTGCCAGATACTATACTTTAAAGCTAATTCCTAAAGAAGTTGAAGAAATTACGATCAAAGGAGAAAACAAACTGGACATTTTAAAAATTAAAAAAGACGAGTTGATCTGTATTTCCAATTCACAGAATTATGTAGAGATCTTCTTTCTGGAAAATGATGTATTGAGAACCAAATTAATTCGCAGTTCCTTGAAGAAAATTCAACACGAATTTGACTTCTTAATTCAAGTTCACCGATCTCATTTGATTAACCCTTCGCATTTTAAATCTTGGAAAGATTCAACAACAATTTTGTTAACCCAAGTAGAGCTTCCTGTTTCAAAAAATTACAAAAACCGACTTTTAGCTCTTTAATTTTCATACCTAAAAAGGCATATTTTATACCTAACCATTTTAAATTCACCTAAAAAGCGTTTGCTTATACCTAACTGGTCAAATCTTTTTCTCAGTGATTTTTCGGCTTCTATTTTGGCCCTGTCTAATCAAAACAAATCACATGAAAAAAGTTGTAAAAATTATCCTTTGGATCTTATTCGGAAGCCTTAGTATCTTCTTTAGTTTCCATCCAGTTAAATATTTTTTAGCTGATAAGCCTATCCTATTACTCTTATCAAAACCGGTTACATTGTTATCAAGCAATTTCTATATGATCTGCTTTTATCTGCATATTGTTTTTGGTGGAATTGCCTTGCTAATCGGTTGGATACAATTCAGTGAAAAGTTCAGAAGAAAGTACATGAATATCCATCGACTTATTGGTAAAATTTATATCACATCAGTTTTAATTAGTGGAATTCCCGGTTTTTATATTGCACTTCATGCTACGGGAGGTTTATCACCAAAACTAGGATTTGGTATTGGTGCCATTTTATGGGTAGTTCTTGCTGTTCTTGGGTATACTACGATTAGGAAAGGAAATGTTGCTGCTCATAAAAAATACATGATGTACAACTATGCAGGAACCTTTGGTGCTGTTACATTACGTCTTTGGTTACCTCTTCTTATCATGGTTTTTGGAGGGTTTATTGCTGCTTACCAAATTGTTGCTTGGTTGAGCTGGGTTCCTAATATGATTGTTGTTTATTTTATACTCAAAACAAAAGAAGAACGTAAAACTATTTACAAGAAATTCTATATGAAGCAAATAGCTACGGGGCTTGGCACATTGTTTTTGATTGGGTTCTTGGTTTCTTATTCAAGTCCACAGACCTGGTTTTATAAAAGTCCTTCTTTTGAAGGAACACCTTTAGCTAAGATAAGTCCTGCCTCTTCAAGCAGTTTTACACAAGAAAAGCTTCATGAAATTGAAAAGTACCTGAAAGAAGAGTCGGAAACAACCAGCATGATGGTCTTAGAAAACGGTAAAATTGTTTTTGAATATGGAGATGTTTCAGAAATCAGCTATACTGCTTCTGTAAGGAAAAGTATTTTGAGCATGCTCTACGGAAAGTATGTAGACAATGGTACTATTGATTTACAGGAAACTATTGGAAGTTTGGGTATGGATGAAGATGACGGATTGTTACCTATTGAAAAACAAGCTACTGTTGAACACCTAATTACAGCAAGATCCGGAGTTTTTCATCAGCCTGCCAATGGAGGTTATGATACTAACAATCTAAAAGAAAGAGGGAGTGTACAACCGGGGGAGTATTTTCTTTATAACAATTGGGATTTTAATGCTGCCGGTTATGTGTTGGAAAAAAAATCCGGAAATAGTGTTTATGAAGAACTGGAGCAACAATTAGCGATTCCTCTTGGGTTTGAGGATTGGCATATCGAGAATCAATCTAGAACTGTTAATAAAGATAAGTCAAGATATTCAGCTTATCATATGCATCTTTCAACAAGAGATATGGCTAAGATTGGGCAGTTAATGTTACAAAAAGGTCAGTGGAACGGAAAACAATTGATTTCAAAAGAGTGGATACAAAAAACAATTTCAACAGTAACTCCAAAAGATACAATGAATGCAAGATATGGACGAGATCCATCGAGTCCTCTTCAGCAATCCTACGGGTATATGTGGTGGCTTTTTGAACGATTTTATGACAACCCTGATTTCGATGGAGCCTATACAGCTGATGGTGCTTTTGGTCATTTTATTACAGTAATTCCCAAACGAAATGTAGTAGTCATTCATAAAACTACACGAGACCTTCTCACCTTATCTGGATTTTCTAATCGTACTAGTACACCTAAATGGCGCTACTGGTGGATTTTAAGAAAATTGATGTTGAATAGAAAAGATATTGCAGAGTTAGCCTCAGAAAAATCAACTGATGAAATCATTGAATTTTTGAAAGAAGAATACAAGAATAAAGATTCAAAGTATGCGATCTCTGAACGTCTGATCAACGAATATGGATTACAATTGGCAGATGAGTCAAAGCATGAAGATGCAATTAAGTTTTATATGTTAAATCTGAAGTTATACCCAAACTATGGTTATTTCACGCATCGCATTTACCACTACTATGGTAATAGCTTATTATCCTTAGGTAAAAAGATTGAAGCTTTAAAAGCTTATAAAAAAGCTTTAGAATACGATCCTGAAAACAGAGAACTTATGATGAAGGTCTCAAAACTAGAAGAAAGCTAAAAGAACGTACCATTCAATCCAAATATCCAAGACTATGAGAAGAGCAGTTCTTTTTTTGCTAGTTCTTATCATTCAATTAAGTTCTGCTTTCTGTTCTCGTTCGCATCTTTCCTATTATGAAAAGTCATCTTTTAAGGTAAAAGCTGATAAGAAGAGTACATATCAAAAGACTGTGGACACCTCTGTACAAAAGAGGAATACTCAAAATTGATTGAAAACTAAAAAAGGCTGCATAATGCAGCCTTTTTTATATAAAGAACTCTGTTAATTATCTTGAGCGTATGATTACATCTCCATTGAAGTTCTTAAATAAGATCTCTGCTCCTCCTCCATTAATAGCTCCTGTGATCCATTTTTCTACTTTTACCTGATAGGTGTTTCCTTTTTTGGATTCTCCAGTAGTGATCTTGGCTTTGGAAGGTTTCGCATTGATATCAAAATCTGTATACACTTCACCTCTATCAGACTTTATCTTGATATCTGCTTTGATCGTTTTTGGAAAAGTAATATCTATATCTCCATTCAAACTGCTAAATGCCATAGGTGTATTTGGAGTTACCTTTACAAAGGTTACTTTGATATCTTTATTTAAAGCATCTGCACTTACAGAACCACTTACGTCTGTTAATGTAATACTTCCATTGGTATTGCTAACATCAATAGCACCGTTTACATTTTCTACAAGAATCTTTCCTTTGTTTATGGTTGAGATCTTTAATGAAAAATTGGTAGGAACCTGAATCTCAAAATCTGTTGTTCCGTGCACTTTACTTCTTACACGTACTGTGTTATCGTACTCTTCTGCACTAAATTCTAATGAACTTACAGAAATTCTCTTCAATCCTTGTTTATCTCCGCCTCCATCTTTACGCCAAGATTTTCCTCCTTCTCTACGAGTTGCTTTTACAATCACTTCTTTTCCTGAATATCCTTTTACTGTGATCGATCCGCTGATGATCCCTATTTTTAAATGTCCGGGCTTAGATGGGTTAGACAAAGGTACTTTTACTGTTTCTTGTGCTGTTAGATTTACTGCTACCAATAACAACACACTTACGATCATTGATTTTATATATTGCATCTTCATGTCTTATTTTTTTACAATTGCGTCTCCGTTTAATTGATCGAAATGTAGGTGTACATTTCCATTTCCTATTTTAAAATGTCTGTTTGAGTTAACTTTATACTTAGTTCCTTTTCTTCTTTTTTCTTGCGTTTTTTTGAGTGTAGGCGTTGTTCTTTCTACATCAAAATTGGTATAGAAACCTCCGTTCATTGTCTTATAACTGATGGTAGCATCCAAACCTTCTTTGAATTTGATATTGATATCTCCATTCAAGGATTTATACCAGCTCTCTTTTGTAGGGTTCTTAGCATAGGTGATATTGATATCTTTATTCAAAGCATTAACATCTGTCTGTCCTGATACATTCTTCATGTCAATCGCTCCGTTAATATTGCGAACGATTAATAACTTTCCATGAACATCTTCAACAGTTATATTTCCCTTATTTACAGCTTTTACGTCGATACTAGCTCCTTTAGGCACCATAATTTCAAAGTCTAACTTGTACTTGTACATACGCTTTTTTCGATGCTTATAATTTCTACGGTAATTATGGCTGTACTCTCGATAATCAAACTCTCCAGTCTCAGGATTAAAATGTGAGTAAGGTGAATCTAAGTATACATATACGGCATCATCTTTTTTTGCTGATTTGATTCCTATTTCTTCTTTTCCTTTTTGCAGATCTTTCTGTGTATCGGCATAAATGGTTTTGGTTACTTTTACCTTAATAGTACTTCCATTATATCCTTTCACATCAATAGATCCATATATATTATCTACAACTAGAATGTTGTCTGATGAAGCTCTGGTGAATGTTAATTCTTTCCTTAGGGTTTCTTCGTTTTTAAATTTTTTATCGTAATACTGAGCTGATACTGCAGTTATGCTTGTCAACAAGAATACGATACATAATTTTAGTGATTTCATGGTTTTTAATTTTGATGTTTGCCTGCTTCTTGCAGGAATGACTTTGTTTCTTTCTGTAAAAAGCGACCTAGGATTTGCCATTTACATCAAACTTTTATTTACTAATAGATACTCTCTATGCTTTCTTCCATTTTTTGTTTTGCACTGGTGTTTACTCCTTCTTCCTTAATTAATTTCTCAAACGATTTTACCGCTTTCTTTTCTTGTAATAACACCATTAAGTCTGCTAACTCTACTTGAACCATCGGTGATTTTTGATGCATGATAGAAGCTACCAACCCTTCTCGTACAATAGCCATATCAGTATAGTTTTTAAGTGCTTCAATAGCAGACAATCGAACATTTACATTCTCATCGTTATTTAGTGTAGAGAACAAGGCTTTGATAATGGTTTCTGTTACATTATCTAACTTATTCACTTCATTTACCGCTTGCAATCTTTGCGTTGCTGATGGTTGATCTAATAATGTTAATACCAACTGCGAACGCACATTTTCTGTTTCCTTCTTAGCCAACTCTACTTTACTTTCTGTTTTCTCTTTGATAAAGTTGTTTCCAGCAAAGAATCCTAATACTAGAATTACCACAGTGTAAGCTAACTGCTTTGGCAGATTTCCAAACAAAAGAGTTTCTAGCTTTTTTAGAAATGATTCTTTCTCATTAGAATTTCCCTGTGCATTTAACATTGTATAGAACTTTACATCCATAGATGTTGATGGCTCCGGAATTTCCTCTTCTGCACCTTTCCAAATCAGTTGAGTTGCTTCAAACTCTTCATGATATTCAGGGTGAGCTGCTAAAAACTGCTCAAATTCCTGTTGACTATCTTCTGTAAGATTTCCTGACAAATAGTCGATCATCATTTCTTTAAACTCCTTGTTATTCATACTTATCTCTTTTCTAGTGTTAGAAAAATATCTTTCAATTGATTTAATGCTCGATGTACTTTTATTCTAGCATTTCCTTCTGTACACCCTACAATCTCTCCTAATTCTTTATACTTTAATTCTTTGAACTTACTTAACACGATCAATTCCTTTTGCTCTGGTGATAACATTTCTATCGCTCTTTTAAGAGTGATCATGTTTTCTCTTTTAGCAATACTTCCATGTATGTCATCATTTGCATTGATCAGGTGTCCAACATCATCAATGTCTTTATACATTGAGGCTTTATTCTTCTTGAAACTATCGTAACTCGTATTTCTAGCTATTTGAAATACCCACACTACAAAATTGCTCTCTTCTGTATAGGTATGCTTGTATTTTAAGATCTTCATGAACACGTTTTGTACTAGGTCTTCACTTAGATCTGCATTTCTGTTCATTTGATAGAAGAATCCGAAGAGTCTCTTCTTATAACGTTCGTATAAGAGTCCTAGCTTCTGAACATCTCCTTCTTTCACTCTGAGCATTAATGAATTGTCCGATAGTGTATTCAATTTGTATAACTGGTTAGTTGTATTTCGAATAGATATACAGTTGATTTTTAAAAACGTTACAAATTAGTTCATTTTTATTTTCCATAACCTTTAAAAAAGCAAAAGAGCCACGCAAATGCGTGGCTCTTTATTGTATATCTTTAAACTAAGTACTAGTTCAAACTTGCTAAGTAACGTTCTGCATCTAATGCAGCCATACATCCTGTACCTGCAGCTGTAACTGCTTGTCTGTATTCTTTATCTTGTACATCTCCGGCAGCAAAAACACCCGGTACATTTGTTTTTGTACTTTTTCCTTCAGTAATAATATATCCTGTATCATCCATATCAATTACTCCTTTGAATAAGTCTGTATTTGGTTTATGTCCGATAGCTATAAACACTCCTGTTACAGGAATTTCGTGTTTCTCACCAGTTGAGTTGTTTACCACTCTTACTCCATCTACCACGTTATCTCCTAATACATCATCAAGTTCTGAGTTAAACAATACTTCTAAATTTTCAGTATTCATCACTCTGTGTTGCATTGCTTTAGAAGCTCTCATCTCATCTCTACGAACCAACATAGTTACTTTTCTACATAATTTAGCTAAGTATGTTGCCTCTTCTGCAGCAGTATCTCCTCCTCCAACTACAATAACATCTTGTCCTTTATAGAAAAATCCGTCACAAGTAGCACAAGCAGAAACACCTCCACCAATCAGACGTTGCTCATTCTCTAATCCAAGGTATTTAGCAGATGCACCTGTAGAAATAATAACAGATTCAGCTTCGATCTCTTTAGAACCGTCTACAGTTACTTTGTGAACTCCTCCAACCTTGTCAGACAATTCAACTTTTGTAACCATTCCAAAACGTACTTCAGTTCCAAAACGCTCAGCTTGTTTCTTTAAATCTTCCATCATCATGGTACCATCTGTACCGTTAGGATATCCCGGGAAATTATCAACTTCTGTAGTAGTTGTTAACTGACCTCCCATTTGCAAACCTGTATACATAACCGGTTTTAAATCAGCTCTAGAGGCATAGATTGCCGCTGTATATCCTGCAGGTCCTGAACCAATAATCAGGCATTCTATCTTTTCTATATTTTCAGACATTTTATTCTTCTATTTTTTGATGCTTACAAATGTAATTTTTTTTGATTTTATACGATTGAAATCATATATATTTTTGCAATTAGAAGATAAATAAATTCGATCCTTACACTGTAAGCTATTTCAGAAAGCTGAAATTATTTTTTTGGAAGCAACTTAACAATTCCCAAATTCTCTATTCCAACATAGATATATCCGTCTCTTCCTTGTTCAATAGAACGTACTCTTCCTAAACCTTCTACAATCTTTTCTTCCTTAACTACTTTGTTATTTTTAAGTGTACAAACAGATACATATTGAAATTTTAGTGATCCTACCAACAAACTACCTTTTAAAGTTCCATATCGATTGCTGGAAACAAAAGCCATTCCGCTTGGAGCTATAGAAGGGGTCCATTGATGTAAAGGATCTACCATTCCCGGAAGGGATGTGTGATCTGTAAAAGACGAACCACTGTAATTGATTCCGAAACTAGCTTTAGGCCATCCATAATTATTTCCAGGTTTTATAATATTTATTTCATCTCCTCCTCTAGGACCGTGTTCATGAGTCCAGATTTCTCCAGTAAACGGGTTGGTTTCCATTCCTTGTGGATTTCTGTGCCCATAACTATAAATAGCTGTTTTAGCATTTGCCTTCCCTACAAAAGGGTTGTCTTTTGGGATACGACCATCATCGTGCAACCTGTATACCTTTCCTCCATCTTTGGTAATATCTTGCGGGTTTACATCTCTGTTTCCTCTATCTCCAACACTAAAATAGAGATAGCCATCTCTGTCAAATGCTATTCTCGAGCCAAAATGCTGACCTCTTCTACTGTTTGGAGACGCTTTGTATAATATTTTCGTATCACTTAATCTTCCATCTTTAAAAACAGCTCTTACCAAAGCTGTATTTGCTCCTTTTCCTCTTCCGTGAGTAGCAGCATAGGTAAAATATATAAAGTTGTTTTTCTCAAAATTAGGATGTAGCTCAACATCCATCAATCCTCCTTGTCCGTACGATCCCATAGTCGGTAATCCTGACACCTCTTGCTTTTTTCCATTTTTAAAATGAATAAGCTTTCCTTCTTTTTCAGTAATTAACATTGAGTTATCCGGTAGAAAGGTAAATCCCCAAGGAATATTTAAACCCGGTACTACAACTTCAGTTTTGTAGTTAAGAGCTGTATTTGATGTATCGTGTATTGGTGATTCTTTTTTTTGTGCAAAGGTTAAAAGCCATATAAAGCAGATCGCTATTAGAAATCTTAGTTGTTTCATTGTAAGTGGTTTTAAGAGATATAAAGTTATACAGTTTTGTTCAAAATAAATAGTTAATATTCAACCCTCCGAAATAATTCACAGGGTTTCCCGGATAAAAATAACGAGGTGCATTTCCGCCAAAACTACTGGCATTGATTAAAATTTGCGAAGCATAGCTTTCGTTAAAAATATTGTTGATGCCGAAAAAAGTATGTATTGTAAATCGCTTGAAAAGCTCTTTTTTATACCCAATTTTAAGATTGGTCAACTGGTAGCTATCGCTAAACAAACTATTGCTATCTGTTATTGGTTGACTTCCTATATACTGATAGTTGATGTTTCCGTACAAGCCAAATGCTGAGTTAATATCTATTCCTGCATTCAATATTTCTGAAGGCACTCCTGTAAGTTTGTTTCCTGAAAAATCATCATCTTCATCAACAAATTCTTCAAACGTAAAATTGTTTCGCGTGTAGTTCATGAAAGTGTTCAATGCAAATGAATCATTTGCTACCCATTGATAATCTATTCCCAACTCCAAGCCATCATGCTGTGTCTTTCCTGCGTTCACTCCAATGAACTGATCCTGACTCACACGTCTTGATACCAATAGATTTCTTACAGCCAAACGATAAACAGTCAAGTTGTATCGTAGCTTTTTATTTACTAGTGTTCCTCTAGATCCTACTTCATAGTTCCAACCTGTTTCCGGTTTTAATTCAGTATTTATTTGCCCATCCGGCAGTAAGGTATTCGCCAAAGAGATTGGTGAGAAACCTTGACTTATACTACTGTAAATATTGATGTTATCAGAAAAAGAATGGCTTACTCCTATTTTAGGTGAAAAGATTCCATCGAACTTGAAACTTCCGGATTGGTCGGGGTTTTGTACTGAAACTTCAAAACGATCATCCAAATCATAAGAAGTTTGATTGTAATTGAGTCCTATTACTACTTTAGTTTGTTCTGAAAGTGCATAATTGGCTTCTAAGAATAGATTGTAATACTTTCTGTTCTCTTTAAAATTAGATAAAAGATCACCCTCAACACTACCTGTTCCAACCGGAAAATCTCTATATAGGTTTTGGAATGTTTTTGATGTATATCGATCTTTAAAATATTCACCTCCTATCGTATAAGTTAAAGACTTCTGAAATAACTTAATTTCACCTAAAAACCTACTACGCAACCCAAATGCAAGAGTATTCTCTTCTAAAATATTAAAAGGTCTTGGTTCATAGCCATTTCTAAAAGAACCAAAAACACTGGTAACTTGCTTTCCTCCTTTGGAATATTGATGATTCCAAGTAACTCCTATAATTCCTCTTTTTGAATCTTCAAATCCTTGCGCTTGTCCCCAAGTAAATGCTGCTGATGTTGGGTTATTTAAAAAAGAGTTTTCGTTCAAAGAACTAGGAATGAAAGCTTTTAAATCTACATAGCTAACTAAAGTAGAAATCTCATTATGATCATTTATAAAATGGTTTGTACTTAAGGTAAATGTATGTCTATCGTATTCATTATTATCTCTGTAGCCATCAGAATGAGTATCGCTATATACTCCTCTAAAACTATTTTTGGCTGATCCTTGATTAAAATTAACGGTGCTTTTCACCAAGCCGTAAGACCCAAAGGTTAATTGACTATTGACGGAAGTTTCATCAATATATGCGTTTTGTGGAGTTAAATGAATAGTTCCTCCCAATCCGGCACCATAAATACTGGAGGTTCCTCCTTTTAGTATTTCAATTCGTGAAATAGAAGTTAGTTCAAAGTCTTCTATAGTCGTTTCACCACTACCATTTGTTAAGGGAATATCTTTAAAGTAGGCTCTTATTTTTGAGGTCCCAAAAAGGTTTCTGGAACCAATACCTCTAATGGTAAATCGATTTGTGTTCAAAGCACCACTTTGCACAAAAACTCCGGGAACTCTGTTCAATGCTTCAGAAATGTTGATATCGTTCCCTCGTTCTATTTCTTTCTTTGTGAGTATTTCTATAGTAGCGATACTCTCTTTTAGCTTTTTAGGAATTTGATTGGCATGAACAACTACTTCATTCAACTCTGTAGAAACTATATTTAATTGAACAATTAAAAATTGATTAGAGGTAATTGTTACAACCTTTTCCTCATACCCTACTCTTTGAAAGCGATACTCTCCTTCTGAAGGAAGTGTAAATTGTCCTAATGCATCTGTTACAACTACTTCATTAGTCTTTACATTATAAACATTTGTATTTGACAAAGGGGTATTTGTCTCTTTATCTACAGTTTTTCCTTTTACTTGAGCTTGGGCAGTTACCATCAAAAACGACAAAAGGAAAAACAAAAAAACAGTTCTCATTAACAGGTATCTTCTATAAAGTATGACAGTAAAGATATTTAAAAACTGTAGGCAATTAGATTGTTTGTTAATATTCTAACGATAACGTAAATCCTCCTCTTATTTTAAACAGTATTCTACAGAAAAGTTCTTTCATGTAGTCGCAAAAAAATGATTATTAATAACTTTAGTATATAGAAATAATGTAGTAGATTTGCAGTCCATTATTCGGGGTGTAGTTTCTCGGCTTTGCTCGAAATAAACTACGCAACGAATTTCAAATTTTCGGGGTGTAGCGTAGCCCGGTCATCGCGCCTGCTTTGGGAGCAGGAGGTCGCAGGTTCGAATCCTGCCACCCCGACCATTAAAAGTCAAAAATCTAAAAGGTTTTTGGCTTTTTTTGTTTGAAAAAGATTAAAGCTTGCTTCTAAATCGAAATGAAAACAAAAAAGCAAACTCTTTAAAGTTGGCTTTTAATGAGCAACTGACCTCTCCTCAATATCATGAGTAAACGAATAATCCTCCCTCTTTATCTTTTATAAAGGGCTTTTTGATATAACATTCTCAATACTATACAAAATCATAAGTTACTTTCAATTTTTAACAAAAATTTTGTTTAACAATATTTAAAATTAATTAAACAAGCCGTATCTTTATGTTATAATTCAAAAAGTTATGGGTAAAAAAGATACTATCACAGCAAATGACATCATTTCATGCTACATGGAATATGTCTTAGAGAATGAGCAACCACCAAAATCTGTATTCAGTTTTGCAAAGCATCATGATTTTAATGAAGCTGAGTTTTATAAGTACTTCGCTTCTTTTGAAGTTTTAGAAAAATCTATTTTCAAAGCTTTCTTTGATAACACACATGCGGTATTAGAAAAAAGTGAAGAATACGAAACATTTGATTCGAGGAACAAACTCCTTACTTTCTACTATACATTCTTTGAAAATCTAACAGCAAACAGAAGCTATGTTGTATATGCTTTGGGAAGTGCTAAAGATCGTCTTAAATCGTTAAAATCACTATCAGAACTACGAAAGTCTTTTCTTGGCTATATAGAAACTTTGCAAATAGAAACAATTGACCTGAAGAACGAAAGGTTCGAGAAAATTCAAGACAAAGGCATCAAAGAAACAGCTTGGTTTCAATTAATGCTTACACTTAAGTTTTGGTTGGATGACACCTCTCCTTCTTTCGAAAAAACAGATGTTTTTATTGAGAAGTCGATCAATACCGGTTTTGATATTATTGACACAGCTCCGATCAAAAGTATTATTGATCTCGGGAAGTTTATTTATAAAGAGAAGATTCACATGAATTAGTTGTATGAAAACAATAGACAGAATACCCACTTCAAAAATTCAACGAGCTACTAAACTCGTGCAAACCGGTGCTAAAATTGGTGTGAATTACATCAAATATTATGGCGATAAACTCGTCAATTCTGAAGAGGAAGCAAAAGAGCGATTGAATCAAAATAATGCCGAAGATATTTATGACGGACTCAAGCAACTAAAAGGAAGTGCGCTAAAGGTTGCTCAAATGTTGAGCATGGAAAAGAACATACTTCCTCAAGCTTATGTTGAGAAGTTTTCTCTGGCTCAATTTTCTGTTCCGCCTCTCTCTCCAGCTCTTGTTATTAAAACCTTCAAGAAATATTTTGGAAAGCATCCCAATGACATCTATGATTCTTTCAATTCAACTTCTGTGAATGCCGCTAGCATTGGGCAAGTACACCTTGCAGAAAAAGATGGAAAGAAACTAGCTGTAAAGATTCAATATCCCGGCGTTTCCGATAGCATTGCTTCCGATTTGGCTCTGGTTAAACCCATTGCCATCAAAATGTTCAATATTAAAGGGAAAGATTCAGATAAGTATTTTAAAGAAGTTGAAAACAAGCTAATTGAAGAGACCGATTATATTCTGGAAGTAGAGCAGAGTAAAGAAATTGCAGAAGCCTGTGCTCACATTCCCAATCTTAAATTTCCGACATATTACCCGGAAATATCCTCAGAGCGGATTATTACCATGGATTGGATGAAAGGAGAACATCTCTCGGAATTTACAGCTCACAATACAGACACAGAACTCTCTCAAAAATTAGGACAAGCTTTATGGGATTTTTACATGTATCAGATCCATGTGCTGAAGAAAGTACACGCTGATCCACATCCCGGTAATTTTTTGATCTCCAAAGAAGGAGAATTGATCGCTCTTGATTTTGGTTGCATGAAGATCATCCCTGAAGATTTTTATGTTCCGTATTTCGAATTGGCTGAAAAAGAGAATCTGAAAAATCCAGAATTCTTCTCCAAAAAACTCTACGAACTAGAGATCTTAAGACCTGATGACAGTGCTGAAGAAATAGAATTCTTTACAGCTATGTTTCACGAGCTTTTAAGTGTTTTCACTCAACCCTTCAATCAAGAAACTTTCGATTTTGGTAATGGAGAATTCTTCAGCAAAATTGCTGACTTAAGTGAGAGATATTCCAAAAGCACAGAGCTAAGAAATATGAACGGAAATAGAGGGTCTAAACACTTTATTTACATCAACAGAACATTTTTTGGTCTTTATAATTTAATGTTCGACTTGAAGGCAAATAACATTAAGATTAAAAATTTCACGAATCTATAGTGCATTACACGAGAAAAGACATAGATGGCTTAAAGCATATTCAGAGAATTAACCTGATCAATTCCTGTTCCGGGTATAAATCTGCTAATCTCTTGGCTACAATTTCTCAGGATGGCATTACCAATGTCGCTGTATTCAGCTCTGTAACACATTTAGGTTCAAACCCTCCGGTTTTGGGCTTTATTCTTCGTCCAACTAGTATCCCCCGTAACACTTATAAGAATATCAAAGAAACCGGAGTCTTTACCATTAATCACATTTATAATGAGATCATAGAAGACGCTCATCACACTTCAGCAAAATATCCCGAGCATATTTCTGAGTTTGACATGACAAGCTTAGAAGTCGAATACAAGAAAAATTGTTGTGCACCCTTTGTAAAAAGAAGCCCTGTACAACTCAAGATGAAATACCTAGAAGAATACTTTATCAAAACAAACGAAGTCTTACATATCATTGCAGAAATTCAAGACATCTACGTAAATGATGATTTACTAGAAGAAGATGGTTTTATAAATCTAGCTAAAGGGAAAATAGCTGCTATCAATGGCCTTGATGCTTATGCAATTGCAAAAGAAAACACACGTTTTGAGTACCAACGTCCAAAGGTTCTAGATGAAAAAGCAAAAGCTACCTGAGAAGATATGCCCTGTTTGCAAGCGTCCTTTTTTATGGCGTAAAAAATGGAAACTAAACTGGAAAGAAGTAAAATATTGTAGTGAACGATGCAGAAGAGAAAAGAAAAAATTAATGTTGTTTGGTTAAAAAGAGACCTAAGACTTCATGACAATGAGGCCATCTCAAACGCGATCAGAGAAGGGAAACGCTTTTTATTGTTATTTCCCTTTGAAAACATCCTTCTTCATGACCCTCATTATAGCGAAAGGCATTGGAATTTCATTAAAGAATCTATAGTTGATATTAACAAAGAATTAGAAGAATTCAATTCATCAGTTCTAACTGTTCAGTCAGATATCATTAGCATCTTTAATCACATTCAAGATCACTATAAAATAGATACAGTTTTTTCACATATAGAAACCGGAATACTTACGACTTACAATCGAGATAAAGATTTCAGAAGGTATTGCAGAAACAACAATATTGAATGGGTTGAAAATATCAATAACGGTGTCAAACGAGGTTTACAAAACAGAGACAACTGGTTTGAAAACTGGAACTCATACATGAGATTACAACAAGAAGTTTTTGCTCCTCAAAAGGATCAGTTGCTTATCCTAGATGAACTAGAAAAAATACAACAAAGAAGCGTTCCGGTTTCCTTAACAACACCCTCCAAAACTTCCTTTCAAAAAGGTGGCAGATCTACCGGAATAAAGTACATCGATTCTTTCTTTTTGAATCGATACAAAAACTATATGTTTCATATTTCAAAACCTGAATTCTCCCGCAAAAGTTGTAGTCGTATCTCTCCCTATTTGGCTTGGGGTAATTTTTCTGTTCGAGAGGTCTTTCAATTAGGTCAGCAAGCCAAAACATCAAAAAATAAGAGACATATTGGAGCTTTCTTATCAAGACTAAGGTGGCAAGCTCATTTCATACAGAAATTTGAAATGGAGCATACCATGGAAGAAGCCAGTGTTAACAAAGGATACCACAAACTAAAAAAATCTATTTCAAAGCAATATCAACAAGCTTGGAAAGAAGGTAAAACAGGTTTTCCTTTAGTAGATGCATGCATGAGATGTTTGAAAGAAACCGGCTATTTAAACTTTAGAATGAGAGCTTTAACTGTTTCCTTTTTTACACATATTCTTTGGCAACCGTGGCAAGAAGCAGCCACTCATCTTTCGCAAATGTTTTTAGATTTTGAGCCAGGAATTCACTTCTCTCAACTGCAAATGCAAGCAGGTGAAACCGGAATTAATAATCTTAGAATTTACAATCCTATTAAAAATGGGATTGATCACGATGAGGAAGCGATCTTCATTAAAAAATGGGTCCCCGAACTGGCAAAACTAGAGGCTCATTTTGCTCACCAACCTTACCTTATGTCTCCTATGGAACAACAGTTTAATGATTTTCATTTAGGAAAAGACTATCCTTATCCAATAGTAGACATTAAAGAAACTAGAAAAAGAGCTTCTGATATTCTATGGAGCATGAAAAAAGATCCTACTGTTAAAAAAGAGAATGCAAGAATTTTAGCTAAGCATACTTTACGTGATAGAAAGCGAATGTTATCAAATGAGTAAATCCGTAAAGGGAACTGTTTTTAATTACATAAATTTATCTTATGTTAGTATAAAATAATAAACTTCATTTATACTAAAAATCGAGTTTTTATGATCTACATTTACTTTGCTAAGTAGCAGAGTATCAAAAAACCATGTTTCAGATACAACATTTTATAATTAAATGTTAATTTTTGTTTAATCATTTGACTAATGCATTAAACAAAGTTATCTTTGATATATATTTTTTTAAGGATATGGTATACAATACGACATATAAAAATGAAGGTGTTAAAGAATTGATAAATGATGTTCTTGGCAAACCTTTTTCATTTTTTCAAGCGTTAAAGCTTGGTGGTATTGGATCAAAAAGGATGATCATAGAAGAAACCAGTAATAATTTGAACAATTTATTGAATAAGGTTTCTGACATGAATTACGGAAATATAGAATTGAGACCCAACGGAATTTTGGTCATGATCAATAAAGGTCTTGAAAATTATACTTGGGTAATTCCTTACAGACAATTGGTCATTTATAAGACTTATGGTTTAAGCATTCATGCAGAAGGAAAGTTCATTCGTTTTAAAAACAATAAAACTTTTAAAGAAAACACGAGTTTCTTTAAAAAGCTCATTCGATTGAAAGTTAAAAATCAGGAAAGGTTTTCTATACCTGCCTATGAATAAATTAACTGATAGGGCTATCGATCGAATTATCGAAATGGCATGGGAAGACAGGACCACGTTTGGTGCCATTAAGTTTCAGTTCGGACTCAAAGAGCAACAGGTGATTGAACTTATGAGAAACGAACTTAAGCCTAAAAGTTTTCGACTCTGGCGCAAGAGAGTTCAGGGTAGAAAAACAAAACATAGTAACCTGAGAGATTTTAATCAGGGACGATTTAAATGTAATCGTCAACGACAAATCTCGAACAACTCTATATCAAAAAGGTAGAACAGTGCTTTGTTTTAAGCTTGGAGTTACTTAAAAACAGCACTAAAAAAAGACACACAAGATGAGTAACGAAACTTTAACTCAACAGAAGAAGAACGGATACAGTCTCAATGGTTTTTCTCATAACGAAATTGGAGATGACCACCTGTATACGGGTATCGAAACCCCGATGAAACCAGACGCTTTTTTACTTTCAGACGAAGAAAAAAAGGAAAAGATCGCAAACCTATTTGGAGAAATTATGGATGTAATGGGCTTAGACCTTACAGACGATTCTTTGAAAGGTACTCCTAAAAGAGTAGCAAAAATGTACATTGATGAGATCTTTTCCGGTTTACACCCAAAAAATAAGCCCAAAGTGGCATTGTTTGACAACAAGTATCATTATGATCAAATGTTGGTAGAAAAGAATATCACTTTTTATTCTAACTGCGAACATCATTTTGTTCCTATCATTGGAAAAGCACATATTGCATATATTTCTTCAGGAAAAGTAATCGGTCTTTCTAAATTAAATAGAATTGTACAGTATTATGCAAAAAGACCGCAAGTACAAGAACGATTGACCAATCAGATCGCTGAGGAATTGAAAAATATTTTACAAACAGAAGATGTAGCTGTCATAATTGACGCAAAGCACTTATGCGTATCATCAAGAGGTATTAAAGATGATACATCTGCAACGGTTACCTCATACTATGGAGGGAAATTTAACACTCCTTCTAAAATAAATGAATTGTTCAACTATATAAATAATCAGTAACTATGGATATCGTAGAAAAAGGACTCGAGTTTGAGCAAAGAAAACACAAGTTTGTGACTACTAGTGATCGCATCCTTGCTTCTAGAGAAGTAAAATCTCTGATCTTAGGGATCAACGAAATTTATAAAAAGAGTAAAGACAGAGAGTTGATGGACCTAATGAAACGACTAACTGTTATCAAACAAAAGATCGAGAAACGATTAAAAGGTCGCCCTTTAACAGCAGCTTAAAATGCAACGAGTTGCTATTATTGGTGGCAGTAAAGGAATAGGTTTTGCTATACTTCAAAAGTTGGTAGAACAGAACCAAGTTAGTAATGTAAGTAGATCCATCCCTAATCTTAAACACGTCAATTTAACACATCACAGTAGTGATGTGTTAATTGATGACTTGCCGGAAATAGAAGCGTTAAACACTCTTATTTATTGCCCGGGAAGTATTAACCTTAAGCCTATCTCTCGGTTATCTCTCGATGATTTCAAAAAAGATTTCGAGATCAATGTATTGGGTGCTGTAAAAACCATACAGCATTATTTACCTGTACTTAAAAAAGGAAACAACCCCTCAATTTTATTATTTAGCACCGTAGCTTGTAAGCTAGGCATGCCGTTTCATGCCAGTATTGCTGTAGCTAAATCCGGTATTGAAGGCTTGGTAAAATCTCTTGGAGCCGAACTAGCTCCTACAATCAGAGTGAATGCCATAGCTCCAACAATTACAGATACCGAACTGGCTGCTAAACTTCTCAGAAATGAGAAGATGATCGAAAATATGGAACAACGCCATCCTTTGAAAAAATACTTACAACCAAACGAAGTAGCTGAGATGGCTGATTTTCTTATCTCTGAAAAAGCTGCCTCCATATCCGGACAGATCTTTGAATTGGACTGTGGGATTGTAAGTTTTAAAATTTAAAAAAGAACATGACATCAACTAACTCTATTTACACCATTAACATAAATTCGCTACAAGGATCTCCTTTGGATCTTTCAAACTACAAGGGAAAGAAAATACTCTTTGTTAATGTAGCTTCTAAGTGCGGATTTACACCTCAATACAAAGAACTTCAAAAATTATATGATGAATATCAAGACAAATTGGTTGTCATAGGTGTTCCTTGCAATCAATTTGGAAAGCAAGAACCCGGTTCTTCTGAAGACATTCAACAATTTTGCGAACTAAACTATGGGGTATCGTTTCCTATTACAGAAAAGATCGATGTAAAGGGACCTAATCAGCACCCTTTATATCTCTGGCTAACAAAAAAAGCAGAAAACGGAAAAAAGAGTTCGTCAGTAAAATGGAACTTCCAAAAGTATTTGGTTGATGAGAATGGTGAGTTCATAGATTATTATTTCTCTATCACCAAACCAATGAGTAAGAAGATCCTTAAACATTTAAACTAAGTAGAGTTATGAAAAAAGCAGCTCTTTTCTCATTGTTCTTTGCCATTAATTTTGGTGGATTAGCTTTGGGAATGTGGTTGATGAACAATGGCCCTCAATCTAATTGGTATTATGATTTAAATAAAGCGCCTTGGACTCCGCCTAGTTGGGTTTTCGGAACAGCTTGGTCTACAATCATGATCTGTTTCTCTATTTACTTAGTTCCTTTCTTCACTAAAAACTACAGCATTAAGAAGCTACGTTTATATATCATTCAGGTTGTTTTGAATGTAAGCTGGAACTATGTCTTTTTCAATCAACATTGGGTTGCAGGCGGTTTGATTGTTCTGATCTTATTAACCTCTCTGATCTTTTATTTCTTTTTCATTTTTTATAAAGAACAAAAGCAAACCAGTTACTTCTTATTACCTTATATGATCTGGCTGTGTGTGGCAACCTCACTAAATCTATACATACTAATATATAATTAGCATGAAGATATACAGACTACATCAAAAACAAAATCTCCCCATCTCTGTTGATGAAGCTTGGGAATTTTTATCTAGTCCGGCCAACTTAAAAACTATCACACCTGATTATATGAGTTTTGATATTCTATCAGGTGCAGACCGTCCTATGTATCCCGGTCAAATCATTCAGTATATCGTAACTCCTATTGCAGGTATTAAAACAAAATGGGTTACAGAGATTACTCATGTTGTAGATCGTAAATATTTTGTTGACGAGCAACGCTTTGGACCTTATCCTTTATGGCATCATAAGCATTTCATTAAAGAAATTAAAGGTGGAGTAGAAATGGAAGACATCATCGATTACAAAGTTCCTTTTGGATTCTTAGGAAGGTGGATGCACCCATTTCTGGTAAAGCCTAAGTTAGACGAAATCTTCGCATACCGTCAAAAAAAATTAATTGAACTTTTTGGAGAGTATAACCCATCATGAATAAGACAACCATTTTTTGGTTCCGTAGAGACCTAAGGCTTCGAGACAACACAGGGCTCTATCACGCTTTACAACAAAGTAGTAATGTACTTCCCATTTTTATCTTTGATACTGATATCTTAGAAGAATTACCCAAAAATGATGCTCGTGTTACGCTTATTTATGACCAGTTGGCATCAATACATCAACAGTTAAGATCTGTAAGTTCAGGTATTCATGTATACCATGGGAAACCAAAAGAGGTTTTTGAAAAACTTATTTCTGAATTTAAAGTCGAAGCTGTTTTCACTAATCATGATTACGAACCTTACGCAATCAAACGTGATCAAGAGATTGAAGAACTTTTGAACTCAAGGAACATCGACTTCAGAACCTACAAAGATCAGGTCATCTTTGAAAGAAATGATATTGTAAAAGCAGATGGGTCTCCTTATGTTGTTTACACTCCGTATTCAAAAAAGTGGTTAGAAACTTACCATGCTCAAGCCTTTGAATATTTTCCTTCAGAGAGTTTGTTAGAGAATTGTAAATCGACACCTTACCCTTTTCCTGAGCTGACTGATATTGGTTTTGTAAGAAGCCAAACTCCGGTTCCTGAATATATCGTTACCTCCAACCTCATCCAGACTTATGAAGCTACCCGAAATTTTCCGAGTTTGGATAAAACCTCAAAATTAGGACCTCACCTAAGGTTTGGTACAGTTAGTATTCGTGAGATGGTTTTAAAGGCTAAAAACGAAGAGAATCCTACTTTTTTAAAAGAATTGATCTGGAGGGAGTTTTTTATGCAGATACTATGGCATTTTCCTCATACGGTTGATAAGGCCTTCAAACCTCAATATGATAGAATACCTTGGAGAAATAATACCAAAGAATTTGAAAAGTGGTGTAACGGAGAAACCGGTTTCCCATTGGTTGATGCAGGAATGCGTCAATTAAATCAAACAGGGTTTATGCATAACAGAGTACGAATGTTGGTTGGGAGTTTTCTTTGCAAACATCTTCTGATCGATTGGCGTTGGGGAGAGGCTTATTTTGCAAAAAAATTAATCGATTACGAGATGGCAAGTAATGTAGGAAATTGGCAATGGGTAGCGGGAAGTGGTGTAGATGCCGCTCCTTATTTTCGAATTTTCAACCCTATCACACAAATTCAAAAGTTTGATAAAGATCTTCAATACATCAAGAAATGGGTTCCCGATTTTCAGGAGCTCACCTACCCTACACCTATGATAAATCACAAACTTGCCAGAGAACGGTGCTTAGCAACCTACAAACAAGCTTTAAAGTAAAAAGTTGCTTCTTTATTATGTGAGTTCTATATTTGCTGTCCTTAAATTTTCGGGATGTAGCTTAGTCCGGTTAAAGTGCTGGTCTGGGGGACCAGAGATCGGAGGTTCGAATCCTCTCATCCCGACTAATAAAAGCTTTAAGACTTTATAGAAAATTTATTTTCTTAAGAAGTTGAGAAGCTTTTTTTAATTAAAGCTTCAATGGAGGATCATGAGCAAAGTGAATAATCCTCTCATCTCGATAAATAAAAACTATTTAATAATAACTTTTTGAACAACACTTATTCCTTGCTCATCTGTTATTCTAGCAAGATATATTCCCGTTACTAAATTTTCATTACGTACCTCTACTCCATTTATAGTAAAGACAGACAATGTAGTTTCTTCATTTGTCAATACTGTAATTTTGGAGTCCTCACTTACTACCTTATACTTCATAATTGTAGTAAATTCTTCAACAGATAAAATAGATGTATTATCATATACCCTTACATGACCGGCATCAACTCCATTGCCATCATTATTAGGAGCTCCTATGGCTACAATAGTTCCGTTTGCAGATAAGGCTACAGATTGCCCGGAAAAATCGGAAGCTGCTTCTCCATCTATATCCTGACCTATTTGCGTCCAAACTCCAGACTGATTTTGATATACTCTAACATGACCAGAGTCAATTCCATTACCATCGTTAGAATCTGCACCAATAGCAACAATACTACCATCAGAAGACAGGCTAATAAAAAATCCCGATTGATCCCCAGCAGCTTCACCATCTATATCTTGCCCAATTTGCATCCATGTACCAGATTGATTCTCAAATATCCTTACATGCCCTGAATCTGTTCCATTACCATCATTACCTATTCCTCCTATTGCAACAATATTTCCGTTAGCAGATAAACTAACAGACAATCCAAAAAAATCTTCACTAGCTTCTCCATCTATATCCTGACCTATTTGTGTCCAAATACCTGATTGATCTTGATATACTCTTACGTGTCCGGCATCAACTCCATTCCCGTCGTTAGAATCAGCACCAATAGCAACAATACCACCATCAGAAGACAGACTAACAAAAAATCCAGATTGATCTCCAACAGCTTCACCATTTATTTTTTGTCCAACTTGTGTCCAAGTGCCTGATTGGTTTTCGTATACTTTTGTATATCCGGCTCCATTAACTGGTGCACCTATGGCAATTTTATTTCCATCGGAAGATAAGCTTATTGAATATCCAAAATAGTCTGCTGAAACTTCTCCATCTATATCTTGACCTATTTGAACCCAACTACTCGATTGGTATTCATAAATTCTAACCCTACCAACATTGGGTGTGGCAATGTGTGGAGAGTATGCAGAAGCTCCAACTGCTAAAACAGTACCGTCTGCAGATAGACTAATGGCAAATCCGAATTCATCAAAATTTGCAATTCCTTCAATCTTTTGACCAATTTGCACCCAATTTCCTGATTGATTTTGATACACTCTAACATAACCTGAATTTGTAAATCCAATACCACTATTAGAGTCGTCTGCTCCAACAGCCATTACAGAACCGTCTGCAGAAAGAGCGACAGAAACACCTGAACTATCTCCTGGGAATTCTCCATTAATGTCTTGTCCAATTTGTATTTGAGAGAACATAATAGAAGGGGCTAACATGAAAAAAAGTAAAAAGTATTTCAAGATATAATGTGTTTTTGGTTTTACGCAACAATGTTAGTCTTGATATGGGTAAACTCAAAAAAGAAAGGGGTTACAAATAAGGTTACATTTTGTAACCCCCTCTATTTTACAGATTTTAACTGTAGCTTGATTTACTGAAAAGCTTCTTATTTCAAAATTTCTGAAAGGAACTAAACTTTTTATTGTAGTTCATTTAGATCTCTCATCTCTACAGCTCCTTCTCTTGTCAATTCCCCACATTATCATGCATTAATTTTATTTTAAATACAATGCAACTCAATTGCATTAATGAATTATATATTTATATTTGCAACTAAGTTGCATTAAAACAATCCAAATATTTAAATAAAATGATTACAAAAGAACAAGTATTAGACGCGCAAAAAGAATGGGGTGATGGAGTTGTAAAAATTGGTTCACTTAAAGATAACAGAAGTGCATGTGAAGACTTTGCGAGTGATTTCCTTGACAAATTATATGCTTTTGAAGTTGGTCTTGTTTCATTCAAACCTACTAAGTGCTCTATAGAGCAATTTAGACCAACCAAGCCGGAAGCTCTATCCTACTTCATCGCAGGAGAAGATCGCGCATGTCAAGAAGATAAAGGTTTTGCTATTCAGCCTTGGACAAAAGTTAGATTTGAGAATTCAAACCTTATTTTAGAAGAAAACCGTGCCATTGCTATGGGTAATTACTTTTTTACAGACCTAGATGGTAACGAAGCTAAAGTAGAGTATACATTTGGTTATAAGCTTATGGATGGTACTTTAAAAATTGATCTACACCACTCATCATTCCCTTATAATCCAAACGCTTAATTCTAATGAGTAACTCTCTTTTTCTTTTATGTCCTACAGATTGTTTGGAATCTAACATCAATAGAACATTCAATCATCAAAATTATTTTTGTACTTCTCTTGGCAATTCTTTTGCCTTTGAAACTGAAATAATAGGGCATATAAGAGGGTTGGTAAAAAAACATCACATACGGGAAATCTATTTTGTCCTTTCAGAAGACAATCCTATATTTTTAGATGCATTGGGAGGGCAATTTTTTTCCGACATTAGGGGGTTGGAGGAGTTTTATGGCGAGATAATGAGACAAAAAGAGCACTCAGAAATAGTGTGGCAAAAGGGATTTCATCAGTTTTCAGTTCTCTCCTACTATTTAAACAAAAAGATCAAAGAACTTGACAGCTTATTAAATAATACAGTTAATATACATGGTAAGATCTATAATAAGTACCAAGATACTTTCTACGATATATATTCTGATCTAATCTGTATAGAAAAGCATTGTCTGAATTAAAAACAATCATGGGATATAGTCGAAGAAAATTTGTCTCTTTCCTTGGGAAAGCTAGTCTTGGAACCATAATAACTCCTCCTTTTTTAGTTGGTTGCGGTAATACAACTACCCCAATTGCTACTGAAAACGATTCGAAAGAAAACCTAAACAAACTTAAAGAGCTAAGATTAGAAGCTTTAGCAGCATCTGATAAAGATGATCTTTTACTTACAAAAGGCTTAGATTACCATACGATAGTAAAATGGGGCGATAAGATAAGTGATCAAGATACATTTGGTTTTAACAATGATTTTACTTGTTTTATCCCACTAAACAAAAACAACCCTAAAGACGGGTTGTTATGGGTTAACCACGAATATGTTAACCCTCTTTTTGCTTCCGGATTTAACTACAGAGAATATAAAAACCCGCTACAACATAGAACTTTAGAACAGGTAAACAAAGAAATGTATGAAGTAGGTGGAAGTATTATAAGAGTGAAAGAGGAGAATGGAAAATGGAAAGTTGTTGAAAATGATCCTTTGAACAGAAGAATTACGGCACAAACACCTATCCAATTAAATTGGGATACTCCAATTAAAGGGAAATCTACTGTTATTGGAACTCTTAGCAATTGCTCTGGGGGGATTACTCCTTGGAACACTTTTCTTACTTGCGAAGAAAACTACGATGGCTTTTTTGGTGAAACTATATATGATGAAAATAATATTGCTACCAAAGAACCTAGCTCCTACGGTTGGGAAAACTTTTACGACTATCCACCTGAGCATTATGGCTGGGTAGTAGAAATAAACCCTAAAGATGGAAAAGCTCAAAAGCATGTGGCTCTTGGGAGATTTGCTCATGAATGCTGTACCCTCTATGAATTAGAAGACAAACGAGTAGTTGCATATACCGGAGATGACAAGGTAAATGAGCACTTGTACAAGTTTATTTCTTCCAAACCAGGTTCTTTAAAAGAAGGAACGCTTTATGTAGCGGATACCAAAAATGGGAAATGGCTCCCTTTAGATTGGGAAAGTCAACCCATCTTAAAAGCTAAATTCAAGGATCAAACCGAAGTGCTTATTAGAGCTCGAGAAGCTTCTAAATTATTAGGCGCAACTGAGTTAAACCGACCTGAAGATATTGAGATCGATCCTATTACAGGAAACATATTTGTTACATTAACCAACAACAAACGTAAAAAAGATTATCACGGTTCTATTTTAAAGATCGAAGAAACCAACGGAAAGTTTGATGCTTTAAGCTTCAAAGCTACTACTTACAAAGCCGGTGGTGAAGAAAATGGATTCTCTTGTCCGGATAATCTCGCATTTGACCTATCAGGAAACCTTTGGATGACTTCCGACATGTCTGGAAGTGCAATGAATAAAAAAAATGGCCCGTATTTACCTTTCAAAAATAACAGTTTGTTTGTGATACCAAGATTTGGAAAAAAAGCTGGAGAGGTAATTCGTGTTGCTTCTGCACCAAGAGATGCAGAACTAACAGGGCCATGGTTTTCTCCCGACGGAAAAACGTTATTCTTAAGTGTACAACACCCGGGAGAACAAACCAAAGATCTAAACAGCCCTACCAGTAAATGGCCTTTTGATGAAGATAATATTCCAAAGTCTGCTGTGGTTGCCATTACAGGTGATTTGATTGAAAAAATGAACAAATTGAATCAAATTGAAGATATCAACTAAGAATCAATACACTAAAAAAGAGTGGTGTAAAAGGGTATGAAAAAAAATGTTTTTTTCGTTTGATTTTTTCATGAAAAAAATATCTTTGCACCCGCAAAAGCCGATATAGCTCAGCTGGCTAGAGCAGCTGATTTGTAATCAGCAGGTCGTGGGTTCGAGTCCCTCTATCGGCTCCAAAGAGTTCTTTCATTGAAAGGACTCTTTTTTATTTCCTTTCCATTATTATTTTGTTAATTTTGTATCCAATTATTTGTCAAATCAACAATTCTACGAATGCTCATAATTGGAATCGCCGGAGGTACTGGAAGCGGAAAAACAACAGTTGTTAATCAGATCATTAATGAACTTCCTGCAGATGAAGTCTGTGTCATCTCACAAGACTCGTATTACAAAGCCACCGATAACCTTACGTACGAAGAAAGAACCAAGATCAATTTTGACCATCCAAGAGCTATTGATTTCGATTTGCTTATTGAGCATATTGCCAATTTAAAAGCAAATAAGGTTATAGAACAACCTATTTATTCGTTTGTTACTCATAACCGAATTAAAGACACTGTAAAAACACACCCTAGAAAAGTAGTGATTGTTGAAGGAATTTTGATCTTCAACAGCGAAGAATTACGCAACCTTTTTGATATCAAGATCTTTGTTCATGCAGATGCAGACGAAAGATTGATAAGAAGGGTGAGAAGAGATATATCTGAAAGAGGCAGAGATATAGATGAAGTTTTAAACCGTTATCAAGACACCTTAAAACCAATGCATCAGCAATTTATAGAGCCTACTAAGAATTATGCAGATATTATTATACCAAACGATCGTTATAACACTGTAGCTATTGATATTGTACGAACTGTCATTAGCGAACGTTTATAATTATATATGGGGGTAAAAAAATTAAAAGAGAATCGTTTTTTCAAGCTTTTGACAAATAGTTACATTGTCATACTAACCTTGTTTCTTGTTTGGATGTTCTTTTTTGATGAAAACACCCATCTCAACAGAGAGTTTGACAAAGAGATCAAAGAATTAAAAAATACGATCACTTTTTATAAAAAAGAGATTGAAAAAGATAAAGAGACGATCAAGCAATTGCAAGATTCATTGCAGCTCGAACGTTTTGCACGAGAAAAATACTTAATGAAGAAGGATAATGAAGATGTGTATATTATAGAATTTGACACCCTAAAGAAATAATGAGTACTTTCTTATTTGACGGTTTTGAAACACTTTCACCTTCTGCTTGGAAACAAAAAATCCAAGTAGATCTTAAAGGTGCTGATTATAATGAAACATTGCTTTGGAAAAGTAATGAAGGGATTGTTGTAAAACCTTTTTATTCGCTAGAAGACAGAAATAATGCTGCTATTGATTTGCCCGAAAGAGGTTTTCGTATCTGTCAATCTATTTTTGTTGATGATATTGGTATTTCCAATAAACTGGCAATAGATGCTTTAAAAAGAGGTGCCAATGCAATTCAATTTACTGCTACATCTTCCTTTGATCATCAAAACCTTTTAAAAGGCATTGATCTTTCTGAAACAACACTTTATTTTCATTTACAATTTTTAGACCCGGCTTTTGTTAAGCTATTAGATCAATACTGTAAAAATGCTGATGTTTATTATCAAATAGATCCTATTGGGCATTTGGCCAGAACAGGAAATTGGTATACAAATCTTACCGCAGATATTAATCATACGAAAGAAATTGTTGAGCATATCGATTGTTCCTTGCATGTAAATACATCTATTTATCAAAATGCCGGTGCCAATACTGTTCAAGAGCTGGCTTATGCTTTGGCGCATACCAACGAATACATCGAAATCTTTGGAAAATCTATCATAGAGAAGATGCATTATTCTTTCTCTGTAGGAAGTAATTACTTTTTTTCGATTGCCAAATTGCGAGCTTTTCGTATCTTACACAGGTCTTTAGCGGAAAGACATGGTGTAAAAAGCGCAAAAGCTCATATATTTACACAGCCTAGTTTGCGTAATAAAACAATTTACGATTACAATGTAAATATGTTACGAACTACTAGCGAATGTATGAGTGCTATCCTAGGAGGATCTGATACAATCTCCAATGTTTCTTATGATTCTTTGTATCATAAGTCAAACGAATTTGGTGAGCGTATTTCAAGAAATCAGCTTCTTATTTTACAAAAAGAAGCCTATTTACAAGAAGCACAAAATATAGCTAACGGCACTTATTACATAGAGAACATAACAAAGCAATTTGCTGAAAAGGCCTTAGAGGTTTTTAAGCAAATAGAGAAAGGAGGCGGTTTTTTAAAACAATTAAAAAATGGCTCTATACAGAAGAAAGTACAAGAAAGCGCAAAGAGAGAACAAGAACAATTTAATAAACAAGAAATAGCACTCTTAGGTACTAATAAATTACCTAACAAGGAGGATAGAATGAAAGACAATCTTGAAATTTATCCCTTCTTGAAACAGAATAACTCAAAGACATTAATTCCCCCAATTCCCCCAATTAGGCTCTCTGAGCAGTACGAAAAACATCGATTGGAAACGGAATATTATGACAGGGAACAGTGAAAGAATTAAGAAATTAAAGCACGAGCAAGCAAGAAAAAGAGAGAAGATTAAGGTCTATAAGGAGAAAATGAAAAAACACGTTTTCTACCTAGCAATTACTTTGGCTTTTATATCCATTCTATTTTTAGAGAGTGCATATAAAGTTTTTGGTAGTGCAGCAACATTCTTGATCACAACTCTTTCGACTTTTGTAATTTCTACAGCAGTCTATTATGTTATCATTATAGTTTTAACAAAACAAAGGCAAAGAGAAATTAAGATTATCAGAAGTAAGCTCTATCGATTAATGAGATTGGAACAATGAGTAGAAAAAACATACAAGATCTTACCTTAAACTTTTCAAAATCACAAAACAATAAAACCTTCAGTCATGAAGGTTTTATTGCTGGTATAGCACCCAACTTACGAGGTCCCTACTCTACTATGTACGTAAGAAGACCTTGGACTATTAGGCAATATGCCGGTTTCTCTACTGCTGAAGAAAGTAATGCTTTTTACAGAAGGAATTTAGAAGCCGGACAAAAAGGACTTTCTGTAGCTTTTGACCTAGCAACACACAGAGGCTACGATTCTGATCATGAAAGAGTTCAAGGTGATGTTGGAAAAGCAGGAGTTGCCATTGATTCTGTTGAAGATATGAAAGTACTCTTTGACGGTATTCCTTTAGATAAAATGTCTGTTTCTATGACAATGAACGGTGCCGTATTACCGGTACTTGCTTTTTATATCATTGCTGCCGAAGAACAAGGAGTAAAACCGGAACAACTTTCAGGAACCATTCAGAATGATATTCTAAAGGAATTCATGGTGAGAAATACATATATCTATCCTCCAACTCCTTCAATGAAGATCATTGCAGACATCTTTAAATATACAAGTCAGAACATGCCAAAGTTCAACTCGATCTCTATTTCTGGATATCATATGCAAGAAGCCGGAGCAACTTCTGAAATTGAATTGGCTTACACCTTAGCTGACGGGCTTGAATATATTAGGAAAGGACTAGAATCCGGAATGGATATAGATGCCTTTGCTCCAAGATTGTCATTCTTTTGGGCTATTGGAATGGATCATTTTACAGAGATTGCCAAAATGAGAGCAGCCAGAATGCTTTGGGCAAAGATTGTAAAACAGTTCAACCCTAAGAACCCAAAATCTTTAGCTTTAAGAACACATTGCCAAACAAGCGGATGGAGTTTAACAGAGCAAGACCCTTTTAATAATGTAGCCAGAACAACAATAGAAGCTATGGCTGCCGCATTTGGCGGAACCCAAAGTTTACATACAAATGCCTTGGATGAGGCGATAGCCTTACCTACAGATTTTTCTGCAAGAATTGCTAGAAATACACAGATCTTTTTACAGGAAGAAACTCAAATTACACGAACGGTAGACCCTTGGGCCGGAAGTTATTATGTAGAAGAACTTACAGAGAGCATTGCCAACAAAGCATGGAAACTTATTCAAGAAGTAGAAGAACTTGGCGGAATGACCAAAGCGATTGAAAAGGGAATCCCTAAAATGCGCATTGAGGAAGCCGCTGCAAAAAAGCAGGCCAGAATTGATAGTAGTGAAGATGTTATTGTAGGTGTAAACAAATATCAGTTAGAAGAAGAAGATCCACTGCATATTTTAGAAGTAGACAATGAAGCTGTTAGAAAATCACAAATAGATAGACTGAACCAACTGAAAGCTGAAAGAAACGATCAAAAGGTAAAAGAAACCTTAGCAGATTTGACTAAAGCTGCAGAATCAGGTTCAGGAAATTTATTAGATTTGGCTGTAAAAGCTGCAAGAGCTAGAGCTACATTGGGTGAAATCTCTGATGCTTTAGAAACTATTTTTGGAAGACACAAAGCAGTTCATAAAACCATATCCGGAGTGTATAGTAAAGAAATTAAAAACGATCAACTTTTTAAACAAGCTTCTGAATTAGCAGACAAGTTTGCTGAATTGGAAGGTAGAAGACCTCGTATCATGATTGCCAAGTTAGGACAAGATGGTCACGATAGAGGAGCAAAAGTTGTTGCTACAGGATATGCCGATCTAGGTTTTGATGTAGATATTGGTCCACTTTTCCAAACTCCGGAAGAAGCTACCAAGCAAGCCATTGAAAACGATGTACATATCTTAGGAATTTCTTCATTAGCTGCCGGTCATAAAACGCTGGTACCAAAAGTTATAGAAGAACTTAAAAAATACGGTAGAGAAGATATTATGGTAATTGTAGGAGGTGTAATTCCTGCTCAAGATTATCAGTTCTTATTTGATGCCGGAGCTGTAGGAGTATTTGGTCCGGGAACAAAAATAGCGCAAGCAGCCATAGATATGTTAAACATTTTGATTGAATCTGTAGAGGAATAAAAAAAGTCGAAGTACTTACTACTTCGACCTTTCTTCAAATAAACCAAAACAAATATTCACTAGCTTTCTAGGAAAAGGGTTAAGAATTATTAATTCTCTCCTCCTTCTCCGCCTTCGCTGCCGTGTCTTTCTTTTCCTTCTCTTTTTCCGTGACCTTCGCCGCCTTCGCCACCTTCTTTTCCACCGTGTTCAGAACCACCTACCTCAACGTGAGTTGTCCAACCGTTAAAGCTCTTCTTCGTAGCCTTTAACACAACGTTTTTAGTTGCATATGGCTTTAAAGTAACTGGCTTTGTTGGCCCTAATTCTGTATTGTTAGATAAATGGATCTCTACTCTAGCTTTTTTAATGCTTTTGTTGGTAGTATTCTTCATATACCCTTTAAAAGAGTTAGAGCGCTTATCATATTTTAAAACAAGCTTCACTCCACGCTTCGTCACATTGTAAGTATCGTTAATACTCAACTCAGTTCCATCTTCTTCTCCAGGACCTCCTTTTCTATCTCTAGTATGAGCACCACGAGTTTCATTGTCATCTTTATCATGACCTCTTACCTCTTTTCCATGGTTTCTACCATCCTTATCGTGCCCACTTCCTTCATTATGTGTTTGTGCATTTGAAGTACATGAGAATACAAATAGTGCGGCTGTTAATACAGGTAATGCAAATAGTTTCTTTAAAAATCCTCCTTTGTTAAAATTTGTTGTCATTTTATTTCTTTTTTAAAATTTGTTCTACAAAATTAGAACAAATAATTAGTTCTACAAAATTAGAACAGTATGTTAACAGCTTTTTAACTAAGAGTGTTTAGGTATTCTTCTCTTTAAGAAGAATGAAATTTAGTGGTGTTCTGCTTCAGTATAAGGAGAAAAAGAATGTTCATCTGAATGCTCACCCCCTAAAGTAATCTGTGCGAAGAAGAAAATTAAAACGGCCAATAAAGGTACTACTGCCAACATTACAGCTCTCTTCTTAAAAGTAGAGTTTTGGCTATACATCATATAAAACCTTTTTTTGGTTGCAGAATAGTTAGCATTACTGGTTAATACATTTCTATTCTTCCAAGTAGCAATATTTAATAAGATTTCTTGATAAGAAATGGCATCTTTATGTGTATTGATCACTTCATCATCTGCAATGTACTCATGGTTTAAACGAATAGCTTTCTTGATTGGAATCATAAATGGATTGAACCAGAAAAAGATGTGAAGTATTTCCATGAAAAGAATATCAACAGTATGCTTTTCTCTTACATGCGTAAACTCGTGGGTAAACAGTTCTTGCTCTATTAGATTATTATTATAATCATTCTCATTCACAAAAACATAGTGTAAAAAAGTATGAGGTAAAACTTCATTCTGTACCAAAACGATCACAGCATGTTCTTGATGTATCTTTTTACTGTTTTTAATTTTTCTGATGATGGTATAAAGAGTTAGCCCAAACTTCAACATTAAAATTGCAGCGACTCCTAAATAGATCAACAAAGCAATGGTTGCATAGTTTTCCGGAATATGATAAGATATACTGGCTACATAAGAGTTTATATTAGTGATCTCATTCTCCAAACCAATCTTCAAGCTCGGAACTGTTATTGAAAAGATCAAAGCCCCTAACAGATAGAATCGGTTGAACTGATGCATTTTCTTCTTTTCCAAAAACAACATGTAAAACCCTAGCAACAGGACCATACATAAGATTGAGTTGATAATATATACTTGCATTAGCTTTTCTTTTTTATCTGTTCATCTATAATAGACCTTAGCTTTTCCAGTTCGTCTTTACTTAAGTCATTTTCTCTGGTGCAAAACGAAGCTAGTTGTGCAGCAGAGTTGTCAAAAAAGTTTTGGATCAATCTATTTACTCTTTTCGAAGAATAATCTTTCTTTTTGATCAAAGGATAATAAACTCTTTTAACTCCTATTTGCTCGTATGAGATAAATCCTTTCTCAGTCATTCTCTTTAGCATCGTAGCAACTGTTGTCTTTACAGGTTTTGGCTCAGGAAAATCGTTTAAAATATCTTTCATAAGAGCTTTTTCTCGCTTCCATATGAAATGCATAATTATTTCTTCGGATGGTGTTAAATTCATAATCTTCGTTTCGTTCTACGAATATAGAACGTTTTATGCAATTTCAACCTTCCTATCAAAGATTTAACAGAGATTTACGAATTAAACTCCTCTTTCTCAGAATTTCTTACTTTTAAGAAAACATTTCCAACCATGAAAAAAACTACACTTTTAGCTCTAACTTTCTTGTTGAGTTTTGGCCTCACCTTTGGTCAAAAGAAAAAACTTTCAAAAAATAAAAAAGCTTTAATCGCTTCGGTAGAAAAACACAAAAAAGAACTCATTAGAATTAGTGATGAGATTTGGCGTTTGGCAGAAACTGCATTTGAAGAAACCAATTCTGCTGAAATTTTGGCCAGTTACGCCGAAAAACAAGGATTTAAAGTCGAACGCGGTGTAGCCGAAATGCCTACAGCATTTGTTGCTACCTATGGTTCAGGCTCTCCAGTTATCAGTGTATTGGGTGAATTTGACGCCTTACCCGGAATCTCACAAAAAGCACAACCTACAAAATCTCCATTGGTAGATGGCGGAGCCGGTCATGGTTGCGGTCATAATCTATTTGGTGCAGGAAGCCTTGGAGCAGCCATTGCTATAAAAGAATTAATTGAAGCGGGAAAAATTAAAGGAACTGTAAAATTCTTTGGAACTCCTTCTGAAGAGAAGTTCTTTGGAAAAATATGGATGGTAAATGCCGGTTTATGGGATGATGTAGATGTAAATATCAGCTGGCATCCTTCAGCAAAAACAGAATCAGATGTACAAAGCTCTTTGGCATTGGTAGATTTTAAAGTAGAATTTTTTGGACAAGCTGCTCATGCTGCCGGAGATCCTTGGAACGGACGCAGTGCTTCCGATGCTTTAGAACTCTATGCTTCCGGAATCAATTATTACAGAGAACATGTTAGACCTAGTGTTCGTATGCATTATCATATTCAAGATGGTGGTCAGGTAGTAAATGTAGTTCCGGATTATTCAAGAATATGGGTTCGTGTACGAGACAGCAAGCGTTCCGGAATGCTTCCGGTATATGAGCGTGTGAAGGAAATGGCGAAAGGAGCTGCTATTCTTGCAAATGTGGATTACAAGGTATCGTTGATATCGGGAATCTATGAAGTTTTGGTAAATCGTGAAGGCGGAAAGATCATGCAAGAGAATCTAGAACTCCTAGGACCTATTACTTATACTGATGAAGAAGTAGCTTTTGGAAAAAAGATACAGGAAGTAACAAAAAAGCCACAAGTAGGAATGGATGCCGATATCAACCCACTGGAAGAAACAAAAGAAAATCCGGGAGGCGGATCTACAGATGTAGGTGATGTTAGTTGGAATGTAGCTAATATTAATTTACGAGTAACAACTGCGCCTAAAGATACTCCTTGGCACTCCTGGGCTGTGGTGGCTTGTGGAGGAATGAGTATTGGGCATAAAGGAATGGTATATGCATCCAAAGCAATGTCTATGACCATGTTAGACTTATTTGAAAACCCAAAACTTGTAGAGAAAGTAAAGGCAGAATACAAAGAACGCAAGGGAAAAGAAGTGTACAAGGCCATTATTCCTGAAGGTCCACCACCAATACCTAATAAGAAGAAATAAGCTCAATTCCCTGCATTGTAAAATTTGTAGGGAATTTTTACATCTAAAAGGGAGATTTTGCGTCTAAAAAGATAGAAAAGCGTCTTTATTTTGGCGTTTAATGCGTAAATTTGCATAATCTTTTTTTAAAGCCTCTTTGGGATGAAAAAACTCTTCAATATTCTTTACTCTACACGTTTAATGGCTATCCTTTTTATTGTTTTTGCAACAGCTATGGGAATAGCCACTTTTATTGAAAATGACTACGGTACTCAAACAGCCAAAGCACTGGTTTATAACACTCGGTGGTTTGAAGCCATTATGGTTTTCTTTGTCATCAATTTCTTTGGAAACATTTTCAGGTATCGATTGACCAAGAAAGAGAAATGGCCGGTTTTAATGTTTCACTTGGCTTTTCTATTTATAATTATTGGAGCAGGAATTACTCGTTATATAGGATATGAAGGTTTGATGTTGATTGATGAAGGAGAAACAACCAATAAGTTCTTGTCTGAAACAACCTATGTAAATTTAGTTGTAGATAACGATAAAGAGCAAAAGATCATTCACAGAAAAACACTATTCTCTGCTAAAGGAAAGAATAGTTGGAGTATTGAAGATGATTTTAGAGGTAAAGAGTTTTCCATTGATTTAGTAGATTATATCCCTTGGGCAGAAAAAAAACTTGTTGAAGATGAAAATGGTTCTGAATTCTTATTTGTTGTAGAATCTAGTAGTGGTTCTCGTCATGAACACTATATCAAAAAAGGAACTTTACAAAATATTCATGGAATCTTGGTTGGTTTTGAAGCTCCGGGAGAAAATGCTTCTGTAAATATTTTCAGACAAAATGGAAACCTAAAGATCAAATCAAAAACAGATGGTACTTGGATGCGCATGGCAGATCAAAGACAAGGAGCTGTTGCTAAAGATAGTGTACAACAGTTTCAGTTAAGATCTCTATACAATGTTGCTGGATTACCTTTTGTTGTTCCTGAGCCTGTAAAAAAGGGAGAAATAAGAACTGTACGAGGTAAGAAGAGAGATGATAAGAAATTAGATGTACTTGTACTGGATGTTAATGTTGATGGGCAAACACAACAGATAGAATTGGCCGGAGGACAATACAACTCTCAAAACTCAAAGCAATTGAGTGTAAATGGTTTGAATTTTAGATTGCTATACGGTTCTAAGATCTTAGAAACTCCTTTTAGTATCAAGTTAAACGATTTCCAATTAGAAAAATATCCGGGTTCTGAAAGTGCCGCTGCGTATGCCAGTGAAATTACAGTAACCGATCAAAAAGAAGTTTTTGATTATAGAATTTACATGAACCATATCTTGGATCACAAAGGATATAAATTCTTCCAAGCAAGTTATGATCTTTCCGGTCCTGTAGAACAAACCCACCTTTCAGTAAATCATGATTTTTGGGGAACTCTAATTACCTATATCGGTTATTCACTACTATACTTTGGTATGATCTCATTATTGTTTGCTCCAAAAACTCGTTTTGATCAATTGAAAAAGATGCTGAAAAAGATCGAAAAGAAAAAGGCTGCTCTTGTTCTGTTCTTCGGAATCTTTGTTGGAGCTTCTTCTTTTGCTCAAGATCATAATACACACGCTCCTGCAAGAGCTACCGATCAACAGATCGATTCTATTTTGGAAGCCAACATGATTGATCTAAAGCACGCTGAGACTTTCAACAAAATTGTTATTCAGGATGCGGGAGGTAGAATGAAGCCTGCCCATACGTTTGCATCTGAGCTAATCAGAAAAGTAAGCTATCAAGAAGATTTTAAAGGAATGGAACCTAGTCAGGTACTACTTTCTATTATTGAAAATCCAAGGCTTTGGTTTGATGTTCCATTTATCTATTTGGAAGATGGGAACACCAAAATACGAGAAGATCTAGGTCTGGATAAAGATGTAGAGTATGCAAGATTATCTGATTTTATTACTGCCAGAGGAGAATATAAAATTCGTGATGCTGTTGCTGAAGCGCAAAAGAAGAATGTTAAAAATAAGTTTGAAAAAGACCTGATTAAAATAGACCGCAGAGTTGGTTTATTGTACAGTGCTATTGGAGGTGGAATTTTTAGAATTTTCCCAATTCCTAATGATGAAAACAATACATGGGTTTCTATGCCTGAAACTTCAAGAGCACCGTTCAAGGGAGTTGATTCTGTTTTTGTGAGACAAGCTATTCCTGTTTATTTACAGCTCTTGCAAGTAGCCAAGAAAAATGGCGATTATACTGAAGCAGATAAAATGCTTGTTGGGTTAAAAAACTTTCAAAAGAAATACGGATCTGAAGTATATCCTGATGAAGGAAAAATTGATATGGAGATTCGCTACAACAAACTTTCTATTTTTAATAAGCTTTCCAAGTATTACGGAATGATCAGTGTTGTCATGCTCTTCTTTGTGATCTTTCAGATCTTGTACAACGAAGAGAAATCGAAAAACATTAAATACATTTTAGGAGGTCTCGCTGTAGTGTTTGCCGGGTTGTATCTCTCAAGTGTCATAGGAAAATGGGGACTTATCATGACAATCATACTTGCTATACTGCTTGTCTTACAGATTGTATTCCCTAAAAACTGGCTTAGCATTATTGTAAAGTTCTTGATTGGAACCATCATCTTGCTATTCGTTGCTCATATTGCCGGGCTTGGAGCCAGATGGTATATTAGTGGAAATGCTCCTTGGAGTAATGCTTATGAATCTATCATTTACGTGGCCTTTGCGGTTATGTTATTTGGGTTTATCATTGGAAGAAAATCTTCTCTAACGATTGCCGCAGCAGCGTTTTTAACCTCTATGTTCTTGTTCTTTGCACATCAGAACTGGTTAGATCCTGAAATTGCCAACTTACAACCGGTATTAAACTCTTGGTGGTTATTAGTTCACGTTTCTATTATTGTTGCTAGTTACGGTCCTTTTGCCTTAGGTATGATCTTAGGTGTTGTAGCTTTATTGCTAACCATCTTTACCAATAAAGACAATAAAGCACGTGTTGAGTTAAATATCAAAGAGATTACTGCTATTAATGAAATGGCTTTAACGGTTGGATTGGTTATGCTAACCATTGGTAACTTCCTTGGTGGAATGTGGGCCAATGAAAGTTGGGGTCGCTATTGGGGATGGGATCCAAAAGAAACTTGGGCCTTAATCTCTATTATGATCTATGCTTTTGTATTGCACATGAGGTTGATTCCGGGGCTAAGAAGCAGGTATACTTTTAACCTTTGGTCTATTATTGCTTTTGGTTCTATTATGATGACTTACTTTGGAGTAAACTTTTACTTATCCGGTTTACACTCTTATGCGAGTGGTGATCAAGTGATTACTCCAAGCTCAGTGTATTACTCAGTAGCTTTTGTTGCAGTTTTAGGATTTGTAGCATGGTTACGACACAGAAAGTTTTATAAAAGTTAAGAAAAGTGTACTTTTGTACTCCTTAAAAAAAGAATATGTTTCATAAGAATATAAAGTTAGTATTAGCAGCATTAACCTTTGCTTGGTCTGTTTATGAGTTCTCGCAAGGAAACATTGGAAATGGTATTGCCATTTTACTTCTTACAGGAATGTTTGTACTGTTATACTTTAAAAATGAGTTTATTTTATTAGCCTTTTTACAATTGAGAAGACAAAACTTTCCTGGTGCTCAAAAATGGCTTTCATATATTAAAAATCCAAGTGCGGCTTTGACCAAAAAGCAAGAAGGTTACTACAATTACTTGCACGGAATTATGATGTCGCAAACCAACATCACTCAAGCTGAAAAGTATTTGCGTAAAGCAATTCGTTTAGGTTTATCTATGAACCACGATTTAGCAATGGCTAAATTGCAATTGGCAGGAATTGCCATGACCAAAAGACGTAAACGTGAAGCTACTACTTTACTAGCAGAAGCAAAGAAGCTCGATAAACACGGAATGTTAAAAGAGCAAATGCAGATGATGAAGCAACAAATGAAAAGAATTTAATTTTTGTTATTGCGAGTTTATAAACGAAGCAATCTCATAAATAAAATAGATTAGTTCATTCCATTCGTAATGACAGTCAATCATAAAAAAACTCCTGAGTAAATCAGGAGTTTTTTTTATGTTACATCTCTTAGTACAGAAATTATTCCAATAAGAAAGGTAATAATAATACCTGCGTAAAGTTTCAATCTTCCAAAAGACTCACTTTCTACAGCTGTATCTTCTAAGTCAGTTTTATAAATTAGATAAAAGGCTATGATAGAAATTATAATGAATACAATTCCAAGAATCATATTACTTCAATCTTGTTAATGTTAAATCAGGGTTGTATTGAATGATAAAGATTCCTTCGTTAGAAGACGTACTAAACAGCATTCTAGAATATTCAAACTTGCTTTCTACTCTATAAGAAGTTCCTTTTTTAAAGGTGTCTTTTAAGTTGTCTCCTGAAGCCAATCGCATAGCCGTATCATAAACAATATCAAAACCTTTGGTTGCGTAATAAGACGGTAAAGCGTTATTCTTTTCCAAATACTGCCTGTTAAACATTTGAACTCCCGGTGAGTTCTCATCTACAAGAATATCGCTTGTATATGTAAATCCTAATTTAGCCAGTTTGTTATTGTCTACACGATTGAACTTATTGGCTTTATCCCAAGCAAATATTCTAATGACTGTATCTTCTGGAAGGATTTGCATTTCCGGCTCATCATCCTTCTTTTTCTTCTTTTTATCGTCTTCCTCTTCTTCTTCCTCTTCAGTTGGCAAACTAATCAAACTATTGATCGCATCAGATGCAATCACACTCTGATCTGTTGCTAAGATCACCCAATTTCCAACTTCTGCTTTCAGAGAATTGATGATGAAATGTTTGGCGATATAGCCTGTATTTGGATGAAGAATCTTTGCTTCCTGAATAGAGTCATGCTGCAACAAAGTTGCTTTGATAGCATCGCTATTTCGTATAGAAGCTGCTGTGCTATCTCCAATGATCAAAATATTCTCATTCGTATACTTTTCCAGTATATAATCAATCAATGCTTTTTGATGCACTTCCTTATCAGCATAGGTCTTGATTACTCGCGACGATCTGAATCTATCTTGGTTTCTAGAAAAAACAGGAAACACAACCGGAATACGTGTACGGTTTGCTACTTTAGGCACCTCATCAGAATATAAAGGCCCAATAATAGCATTGTATTCATCAAAATCTGTAACTCTTAGAATAGAATCAATCTTGGTGTTTTTTCTTCCTGTATCAAACAGTGAAATATCAACATCAATACCTTGTCCTCTTAAAGAATCTACAGCTATAGAAGCCCCTAAATACAAATCGGTAGTAATATTAGCCAATGTATTGGTTTTAAAGATGTCTTTCTCTTCAATGGTATCATACTCTATGGCTCTAAAAGGCAAAAGCATCGCCAATCGAACTGAAGCATTTTCCTGAATGGTATCTTGGTAGATCAAGATCTCATCTTCATCTGTAATAGGCTTGATCTTAATGTACATTTCTAATTTCAAACCTTCAGAAAGCTCAGGGTTCAACTCTTTTAACTCTTCTTCAGAAACATTGTAAAAGCGAGTCAAATTATAGAAAGTATCTCCTTTTTTTACCTGATGGACTACAAAATTCTTCTTTAGTTCATCAATATCAACTTCTTTTTTCACTACTTCAGTACTATCAATCTCTTCTGTAGTGGTTATCGTTGTATCGTTGGTAGTTGTATCTTCTTCTTTGAAATTCTTATTCGGAATAATAATGACGGTATCAGGGCTCGGCCTTCTACCTACATCGGGATTTAAACGAAGCAAATCTCTGGTTTTCATATCCAATCGTTTGGCGATCGTCTTCATTGTTTCGCCTTTCTTAACAGTATAGGACACGTATTTTCTCTGCTGCGCACAGGATGTGGCAACAACCATTAAACATAGAATTACTAATAATTTAAATCCTCTCATATATTATTCCCATTCAATTGTAGCAGGTGGCTTAGAACTAATATCGTATACCACTCTGTTTACTCCTTTTACTTTATTAATGATCTGGTTTGACGTTTTTTGCAAGAACTCATACGGCAAATTTACCCAATCGGCAGTCATACCATCAGTACTTTCTACAGCTCTTAAGGCAACTACTTTTTCGTAAGTTCTTTCGTCTCCCATCACTCCTACCGAATTTACCGGTAATAGCATGGCTCCTGCTTGCCAAACTTTATTGTACAATCCATTTTCTTTCAATCCATCGATGAAAATGGCATCCACTTCTTGCAAAATACGAACTTTTTCTGAGGTGATATCTCCCAAAATTCGAATTGCTAATCCAGGTCCCGGGAATGGGTGACGTCCTAACAACTCAGGGTCAATCCCCATAGAAGCTCCTACTCTTCTCACTTCGTCTTTAAACAACATTCTTAGAGGCTCTACTACTTTCAGCTTCATAAAATCCGGTAATCCTCCTACGTTGTGATGACTCTTGATGGTAGCTGAAGGTCCTTTTACAGAAACCGATTCGATCACATCCGGATAAATAGTTCCTTGAGCCAGCCACTTTGCATTTTCTATTTTATTTGCTTCATCATCAAACACCTCAATAAAGACTCTTCCGATCGTCTTTCTCTTTTGCTCTGGATCACTAATTCCTGCTAAAGCATCCAAAAAACGTGCCGATGCATCTACACCTTTAACGTTTAATCCCATTCCTTCGTATTGCTTGAGTACACTTTCGAACTCATTTTTTCGTAACAATCCGTTGTTTACGAAAATACAATGAAGGTTTTTTCCAATGGCTTTATGTAATAATACTCCGGCAACAGTAGAATCTACTCCTCCTGATAATCCAAGTACTACTTTATCATCTCCTAATTTTTCTTTTAGTTCTTGTACTGTAGAATCTACAAATGAGTCTGATGTCCAATCTTGAGCAATTCCGGCGATGTTTACCAAGAAATTCTCTAGTAATTGTTTTCCATCAGTTGAGTGATATACTTCCGGATGGAATTGAATTGCATAGGTGTCTTCTCCTTCAATTCTGTACGCCGCATTTTCTACATCGGAAGTACTTGCTAAATGTACTGCTCCTTCCGGTAATTGCTTGATGGTATCTGAATGACTCATCCAAACTTGGCTTCCTTCAGAAATATTAGCAAAGAAATCTTCTCCCTCTTTGATAAACGATAAGTTAGCCCTTCCGTACTCTCTTGTATTGGATGGTGCTACTTCTCCTCCTGAAAAATGAGCTAAATATTGAGCTCCGTAACAAACAGCTAATAAAGGACGCTTTCCTCTAATCTCTGAAAGATCTGGATGTGGTGCATCTTCTGCTCTTACAGAAAAAGGGCTTCCTGATAAAATAACTGCTTTAAAATCGTTGATATTCTCTGGAGGATTGTTGTAAGGATGGATCTCACAATAGATATTCAATTCTCTCACTCGTCTCGCAATTAACTGCGTGTATTGCGATCCGAAATCTAGTATAAGTACGTTGTGTTGTTGCATGTGCAAAAATAGTACTTCAATTTAGATTAGAAAGCTTTGAAAAGAGAAAATTTTACACCTTTAATATCGGTATACAACTGCGTTGATATTCATCCCTGCTCCTACCGAGGCAAGAATGATAATATCTCCTTTTTTTACCTCCTGATCTTTGATATTTCCCTTTAAGACCAAATCCAATAAAGTTGGCACTGTAGCTACGGAACTATTCCCTAATTTGTGAATACTCATTGGCATAATTCCCTCAGGGATTGGCTTCTTATACAACCTAAAGAAACGCTTGATAATGGCCTCGTCCATCTTCTCATTAGCTTGATGGATAAATACTTTTTTTACTTCGTCAATATCAATTCCACTTCTTTCCAATGCTGTTTTCATCGCATTAGGAACATTATTTAATGCAAACTCATAGATTTTTCTACCGTGCATTTTGATATAACGGACATCAGGATGTTCATTTTTATCGTAAGAATTTCCGAAGAATAAATAATAAGCTTCGTCTTTGGTAAAGGTTTGTGTGGCGTGGCTTAAAATTCCTGAATCTTCTGAGTCTCCATTTGCTTTTTCTACAATACAGGCTCCTGCACCATCACTATAGATCATTGAGTCTCTATCGTGTTTGTCTAAAACTCTGGATAAAGTTTCTGCGCCAATAACCAAGACTTTCTCTGCAATTCCTGATTTGATAAACGCTTGAGCTTGAATGACACCTTCTACCCATCCCGGGCAACCAAATAAAATATCATAAGCAACACAGTTAGGGTTTTCTATACCTAATCTATACTTAACACGCGTTGCTAAACTTGGTAAAATGTCGCTTTGAATTGCTGCTGATTTTACATCTCCGAAGTTGTGCGCCAAAATGATATAGTCCAATTCTTCCGGATCAATCCCTGCATCTTCTATAGCTTTTTGAGCTGCTAAATATCCAATATCTGAAGCATTCAATTTGGTATCTGCGTATCTTCTCTCCTCAATTCCTGTTATCGACTTGAACTTATCAATAATTATATCATTGGGATTTTGGATTTCGGTTCCATCTGCATTTAAAAATCGATGCGTTAAGAATTTATCATTCTCTTTTTTAATTGACGGAATGTAAGATCCTGTTCCGGTAATAACTGATTTTACCATGATTCCCTGCGTTTTTTTTAGTTAGCTTAGTTCATATCAAATGAACGTTTTTTTGTATGCTTTACCTATAATTGAGAGGGATATTTTTCAACTTTTATCATATTCTCAATAGCTATCATAAAAATTAGAGATATTTAAATTTTTAACTAAAAAATTACGAATATGATAATTACTGATTTATAAGTAGGAACTATCAAATGAAAATGGCAATAAAGAGGTAATAGACTCTGTCTTTACCACCTTACCAATTTCTCCCATAAACAGGACTTCTATAGGCTCTTCTTGGTTTACTTCATATTCCAGTAATGTTTGCCTACAAGCTCCACAAGGTCCTACGGGTTTATCTACTGTTTTATTATTAGAAATAGCAGAAATTGCTATTTTTTTTACTTTTTTATTTGGGAAACTTGATCCTGCTTTCCAGATAGCTACACGTTCTGCACACATACCTGAAGGGTATGCTGCATTTTCCTGATTGTTTCCGGTAATTACAGTATCATCTTCCATCAAGAGCGCTGCTCCAACATTAAAGTTTGAATAGGGAGCATAAGAGCTTTTGGTTGCTTCTATAGCGGCTTGCATCAGTTTTTTATCGGAGTCGGAAAGTTCGTCCATGCTATCATAGAGATAGCCAGATGCAGCAATATTAATTTTTTTCATCAAGAGTAAGTTCTTTTGAAAAAACTAAGGTACTAATAATCGTTGTAAATTTCACCTAAATCAAAGGATAGTGAAAATCTAAGAGAATTCTCTAAAGGATTGTTCACATCTGAAGAGTTGATCAAGTACGATAAATCTACATTTAACGCATTGGTTTTGAACCCTGCTCCAATGGTAAAGAACTGTCTATTTCCTTTGTCTGGGCTTTCGTGAAAATATCCTGCTCTTAAAGCAAAAGCATTGTTATATAAGTATTCTGCTCCTAAAGCGTAGGTTACTTCTTTTAACTCCTCGCTAAATCCTCCCGGTGCATCACCAAAAGAACCAAAGATTCCGGAAATAAATCCATCATCTTGCTCAGATCCGTCAGCTTGTGGAGTAGGAACTAAAAGCTTTGTAAATTCAGTATTTACACTTACTACATTATAATCATCCAAGATAAAATCGAAACCTCCACCAAACTTTAAGTTGGTAGGAATGAAATCTTCTTCTCCAGGAACATAAGATACTTTAGGTCCAATATTGGCAATATTGAATCCAATTCTATAGCGTCCGTTAAATGTTCCGTAGTTTTCCTCAGGAGATTGATAATATCCTGAAACATCTACAGCAAATGAATTGATTGGTTGTAATGTTGAGTTGGTTCCTGTAAAAGCTAAGTTAGATCTAAAGTAACGACCACTAACTCCCATAGAGAATGTTTCACTTAGTTTTAAGGCGTATGTTCCGGAAATTGCAAATTCATTAGGGTTAATGGTTCCGTTTGGATTTCCAAGATTATCTGTCAAATCTACTTGTCCTAAAGAGAAATAACGAAATTCAACTCCATAAGCTGCATTTTCGCTAAATCTTTTGATATAGGATGCACTCCCGATAAAAATATCATCCGTTAAATTTCTTAACCAAGGAGAGTAGTTCAGTCCAATAAGTACTTCTCTACCACTAAATGCAATTTTAGACGGATTGTGAAACAACGAGCTTGCATCTGCAGATGTAGATACTCCAACATCTCCCATTGCTCCTGCTCTTGCATCGGGCACGATCAATAAAAATGGTGTAGCTGTTGTAATCCCTCCTGTTTGTGATGTATTGGTTTGAGCTACTGCTCCACCGATACTTAACAAGCTAACGACAAATAATAATCCTAATTTTTTCATATGATTGGTTTCCTTCTTAAACGCAAATATCGTCATTTATTATAGTATGACTAATTTTTCATACTTCTCTGCTGAGATATTGCTTACGGTTGATTTTACTTTTAGTTTGTATACATATACTCCTTTTCCTATTCTATTTCCAAAATCATCCAAACCGTTCCAAGCGATACTTCTTGATAAATTACCTGTTGTTAGCACTTGTTGATTGATTGTTTTGATTAATTTTCCTGAAATAGTGAAAATTTGTACCTGAACTTCGAGGGACTCGTTCGGCTTATTATGGTTGAACCAAAATTCGGTGTAATTTACAAATGGATTTGGATAATTCAAAACATTATCCAAAGTTAGCGTTGCATCACTTACAACTACAAAGTTAATTGTTGCTTCTGATGAATTATTGTAAGTGTCCCAAGCCTTTAGTTTAATTGTATGCGGACCAACACTTAGGTCTCGCAAACGATACACAACTTTCCCATTGGTAAAATCATCCAATTCTGTTTGATAAAAGTCATTTAAAATGATTGGGTTGGACTCATCTCCGTCTAAAATAGCCACAATATCATGATCTACAGCTGTAACTGAGGTGTTGATTCCACTGATGTCTGACAGTTTTGCAATGAGGTTTGGCGAAACATTTGTATTTCCTCCATCAATAAAAGATTCGTCATTCATAAACAATTGAATCTCCGGCCCGGTGGTATCCTCCGGCGCGCTCTCATTGATTCCTCCTACTATGACATCATTATTAAACCCTCCTCTGTCCGAGACTTGATTTTCTGCATAAAAACTCAACTTCCCTTTTCCGAAAGCTATTCTAATATCTCTTGGCACTATAAATTCAAAACTGAAAGCTCCATTTTCTACGGTTGCCTGACCTCTAAATAGTTTACTTTCTTGAGAATCAAAGATCATTACATTGTTAAATCCATCATTATCTAATGTAGATTTATCAATAGGCTTATCAAAAACTGTGGTAGATAATGTTCCGTTGAAATCTGATAGTGTATTGTTTGCATTGTCTGTAACCACTCCTTCAAAACTTACTTTTGACAAAGCTTTTAATGTGTCTAAAGATTGAGTTACATCTACGCCATTCATTCTGGTAATTCTCACATTGGGTTCCGGAATTGCCAATTCTTTAGCAGGATCTCCAAAGTAATAGATAAAGAATTTTTGAAAGTTTGAGAATCCATTTTTCGTTTCTGTTAAAGCTTCTGCAATTGAAAAATTGTTGGGAGTAAACTCTAAGAGTATACTGATTAAATCTTCATTAAAATTTTGCCCTACACTTACAAAAACCTCTCTGGTTGTAGTAATCATACTTGCAGCGCCTCCATTAGTATTCCAAAAAGTAAGCTCTCCTGCTGTAATTCTGCTAGGGTTATCAAAACGTGAAAATTCACAGGTTACCGTAATAAAAAGAGGTAATGTGTTAGAGTTCTGAAAAGCCTGCACTTGAGGCACATCTAAAAATCGTTCTGAGGCAAATCCGTCTTCCCCTCCATGTCCAAAATAATCAAACACCAAAGTTCCTCTTTCTATAGCTGTGGTAATGGCTTCTTTTACATCAGGGTATCGTTCTCCTCCAGATGAATTCTCTTGTACAAAAGCATCTGCATAGATCTTATTTACATTAAAGACAGGTTTGTTGTTTTTGATATCATCTGCAATTCTTTCTACACCAATCTGAATACTATTGTCTGTTGGCTCATCTGTATCATCAGCTACCAACGTAACTACATTTCTCCAATCTCCCAACCCATCTGTCTCGTAATAATTCAATATCTTGTCAACTACCTGTGTTGCTTGTGACAATGTGCTTACCGGAATTCTTCCGGTGGCAACATCTAAAGTATGGGTTGGAGACATAGAACCTTCATTATCATCCAACATAACAAAAAAATCATCTGTTACATATGAGAAAGCCAAACTGTAGCTTTGCTCTGATTCGTATACAGGAACTATATTGTTGTTTTCTGTAATACGATCTTTATAATCGTAAGATCCATCACCAAAGAAACATACGTATCTTAATTTTTTGTCGGCTGTTGTATTATTATCATATATATGTTTGATAAAATCTCTGATTCCTGTAATGTCCGGAGCTCCGGAAGAAAACTCATTGTATATATCATCTACGATAACAACTTGGGTTGTCAGCCCTGAATTTTGCTGGTGATAATCTGCTATTCGTTGTGCTTGTGAAGACAGTTCTTCATTGGTGATTAATAAATAATTAATGTCTTGTAAAGCATGAAGGTTTTGGTTTTCGACTCTTGAACCTGCTACCGTTTCCGGTGTGTAAAAGTCTCCTGAGTTAAGAACTACATATTCTCTAAGTTCTCCTGCATTGGCTTTGAAGGTGAAATTCCCTGTAGATTCATTTTCTATGGATGCTACATTGATAGGGTCTGTTACATCCCATAATTGAAGAATGTTTTGTGCATTCTGAATTTGATATTCTACAATTCCTGTAGCATTAGCCGCGTCAAAACTTCTGAATGAAAATTGAAAATTATCTGCCACCAAATTCTTTTTCCCTACCACTTCGATATAATCTAAATAGGCTCTTGCGGCTGGGTTTCCTCCGTTATTATAATCTATTGTAATATTGAAAGTTGATGATGAATTCATCAATGTACCTGTTCGTATCTGATCAGATGCTAGAATGAGGCTATTAGGGTTGATTGCCAAAAAACTAAGTGTATACAAATCCTGAGAATTCACTGATACTCGCATATTACTAGTAGGCAATGCTGAAACTCCTACAGCTCTAACGGTTATAGATACATCTTGATTGGCAACTGCATTGGGAAAAGGAATTTCAAAAGTCTGCTGATTCTCTATACTAAATTCTTCTCCTAACCATTTTCTTCCGGCAGCAAAAAGGTTGACTGTTTCTTGCTCGTAGAAAACAAAATCATCGAATGTGGTTGCTTGTATGTCCGGAGTTCCTGTAACAGGTGTTGAGGGTTGAACTCTCTTCCCGTTTGTTCCGTCTACAGTAATAAAATAATAGGCTTTATCTGAATAAATGTTTTGTCGATGACTTGCCGTTCCTGATGCAGGATTTGTAACCCAATGATGAGGACCTTGGGCATAGAATAAAATAAAGTCGTTTGCATCAAAAGAGCCATCGGCTTCTCCTTCTATATAAATGGCATTCTCTTGTAGATCTTCGTGTCGGAAATCGGAGTTCAATTCCGAAAGTCGATTCCCTCCATTTCCGTATATATGAATCTTTCTGGGATCTAAGCCTGTAGTAGAGACCCCTATCTGTTGAAGCAACGATCTATCTATTCTAAAAACACCTGTTGTATCTACAGAAAATTTATACCAATTTCCGTTAGCAAGTACTGAGTTGGTTACTTGTGCGTACAGCGTGCTAGTAAGAAGAAAAAATATAGCGACTACAGTAGTTTTCCTCATCATAATCATACCTCAAATAACGGAAATTAAACTCATATATTTTACAGGAAAAGAGGATATGTAATAATAAACCAAAAACATCTACGTTTAAGGTAATAGTTGAAAATGAATAGGAGGCTAAAAATTTACGATTCATCTTGCGTGAATACAATTTTGTTGTAAATTGCAAAGCTGAAACAAAACCCTTAATGTTTGAAATAAGATATGAAAAACTTATTTAGAATAAACTTGCTTTTATTAAGCTCATTACTACTATACAATTGTAATTCAGCCAATAAAAGTAAATCTTCTTTAACCGGATGGAATTTTAATGACCCAAAATATGGTAATTATATCAAAGGGACATCATTCCAAGGACAGAAGATACCTGATGGAATGGTAGCTATTGAAGGTGGTACTTTTACTATGGGACAAGTACAAGATGATGTAATGTTTGATTGGAATACTACTCCTAGACAGATGCATGTTCGTTCTTTTTATTTGGATGAAGCAGAAGTTACCAACTCAGAATATCTTTTATACTTACAAGTAACAAAAGATATTTTCCCACCTGAAGAAGAAAAATACAAAAACATCTATAACGCTGCTTTACCGGATACTTTGGTTTGGAGAAGTAGTTTAGGTAATACAGAACTTTTATCTGAAAACTATTTAAGACATCCTGCTTATGCAGATTATCCTGTTGTAGGGGTAAGCTGGTTACAAGCTGTTCAATACTGTAAGTGGAGAACAAGTGCTGTAAACATGAAGAGATTAATTGATAGAGGAATTTTAAACAACGTTTTAGAAAACGACTCTATAAGAAACTTCTTTGATACTGACCTTTATTTAGAAGATCCTAACAGATTATTTGAAGGTGACTCTACTGTTTACAAGAGGGGACTTCCTGATAACAGAGCAAGAAAAAGAGGACAACCAAGACCTCCAAGAGGTTCTTTTACCGGGCGTCAGGTAACAGCTCAAGATGGTATCTTAGCTCAAAAGTTTAGACTTCCTACTGAAGTAGAATGGGAATATGCTGCAAAAGCTGTTGTTGAAAACAGAGAGTACAACAACGTAAGAGGTAGAAAGAAATATGCGTGGAATGGTAAGTATACTAGAGATCGTTCTACAAGATATAAAGGAGATCAGCTGGCAAACTTCAAACAAAGACAAGGTAACTATAGTGGATTACCAGGATGGAGTGATGACGGATCTGATATTCCAATCAAAGTGAAGTCTTATCCACCAAATGCTTTTGGATTGTATGACATGTCCGGAAACGTTGCTGAATGGGTAGCTGATGTATATAGACCTATTATTGATACTGAAGCAAACGACTTTAATTACTTTAGAGGAAACATCTTTACTAAGAAGTTGATTGACTCTACAGGACAAGTAGTTGTAGTTGGAGAGAGCGCTAATGCTACAATCAAGTACGACACATTGCCAAATGGTAAGATCGTTCCATTAGAATTACCTGGAGAGATCAAATATGTTCCTATCAGTAAAGACGATGCATTCATGAGAAGAAATTACAGAATTGCTTCTAACTTGAACAAAAATGATGGAGATAAGAACTCAAGTAGACACTACGATCTAGAAGATGATCAGTTTAACAAAGAACCTAGAATGTACAACTCTCCTATCAATCAAAAAGATTCTATCACAGGAAAGTTAAATCAGTATGACACTAAAAAACGTCGTACGTTGATTAGTGATAAGACTAGAGTTCATAAAGGTGGATCATGGCAAGATAGAGAGTACTGGTTAGATCCGGCTCAAAGAAGATACCTTCCTGAGTATATGTCTACCAACTATATTGGTTTCAGATGTGCTTCGGACATTGTAGGTGCATTAAGTTACAAGAAAAGAACTGCAAGAAACCCATCAAGAAATTAATTTTAATTTTTGAAAATATTAAGCCTCATTGAATTTTTCTCAATGAGGTTTTTTTTATCTTTAAATAATGGAAATCCAAGATCTTTATCAACTTTATCAAAAGACCTACCTTGTAGATACAGATACAAGGAAAATCAGAAAAGGTTCTATTTTCTTTGCTTTAAAAGGAGAAAATTTCAATGGAAACAAGTTTGCTTCACAAGCCTTAGAAAAAGGAGCAAGCTATTGTGTTATTGATGAAAAAGATTTTGAGATAGCTGGAAAGACCATTTTGGTTGAGGATAGTTTAAAGGCTCTACAAGAATTGGCTAACTACCACCGTAAAGAGCTAGGCATTCCTATTGTTGGTCTAACAGGAAGTAATGGAAAAACCACTACGAAAGAGTTAATCCATTCTGTTTTAAAAACTCAGTTCAATACCGGAGCAACCTTAGGAAATTTGAACAATCATATTGGTGTTCCTCTGACTTTGCTATCATTTACCAAAGAAACAGAAATTGGTATTGTTGAAATGGGAGCCAATCATCAAAAAGAGATTGAATTTCTATGTGATATCGCTGAACCTGATTACGGTTATATTACAAATTTTGGAAAAGCACATTTAGAAGGTTTTGGAGGTGTTGAAGGAGTTATTAAAGGAAAATCTGAGCTGTATCGTTACTTGTTAAAGGACAACAAAACAGCATTTGTAAACCCTAAAGACGACAAGCAAGTTGAATTGACTGAAGGGCAGCAAAGAATATTTTTAAGCTCGGATCACTTAAGTGTAGTATCAACCCACCCATATCTTAAAATTTCTTACAAGAACACTCCAATACAAACTCATTTGGTTGGAGAATACAACCTCCCAAACATACTAGCTGCAATTTCTATTGGAGAGCATTTTGGTATTTCTGAAGAAAATATACAAAAGGCATTGGAACGTTATATTTCTAATAACAATCGCTCTCAAATTGTGGAGAAAAACAGCAATAAGATATTGTTAGACGCCTACAATGCAAACCCTTCGAGTACTTTGTTGGCTTTGGAGAACTTTAGTAAAGTTGACGCGAGTTCAAAAGTTGCTATTCTTGGAGACATGTTCGAGTTGGGAGTAGATGCTGATAGTGAACATCAGAGTATTGTTGATCAAGGAACAAAATTGAACATCGATCGTTTTATCTTTGTTGGAGCTCACTATTTTGAAACCAATGCTTCAGAAAAATATCAATCTTTTGAAGATTTAAAATCTCATTTGATCGATCATCCGATTCATGACAGTTTTATCTTGATCAAAGGTTCCAGAGGAATGGCCTTAGAACGTCTGCTTGATCTGATCAATTAATATGAGCCTTGTGGTACTCTATTAAGTTGTCTATAGGCCTTTGAATAACACCGGTAATTTCCAACTCGTATTTCTTAGCGATCTTTTCTAAAATGTCTCTAAAATAGTAGGCTATTGATCCAATAAAAAAGATAGGCGTATCATGCTTAGCTTCCAATGGAAGTATTCTGTATTTAAAGAACTCTCTAAAACCTTTTCTAATCGTCTTCTTTATGTATTTATCTTCTTTAAATTCAAACATGAATTTTGCAAAGCTTGCTAAATACATATTAGGATTCGGTTGCCTGTATAAGTTGAATTTGATCGTGTCTGCTTCGAGATCGAATTGCTTTTCAAACTCCTCAGCAATCCTCTTAGGCATTTTCTCGTAATAGTAATCCCTTATCAATTGCTTTCCAAAGTAGTTCCCGCTAGCTTCATCCATAAGTGAGTACCCTAAAGAAGCTACTTTCATATGCATAACCTCTCCATCAAAATAGCAACTATTAGAGCCTGTACCTAAAATACAAACTATGGCTGGCTTTTTCCCTGAAGCTGCATAAACAGCAGCCAGCATGTCTTCTGCGATATGAATTTTGGCATTTGTAAAGATGTCTTGCATCACACCTCTTAAAATCTCTACAGGTTTGGGTGTACCACAACCGGCTCCATAAAAATGAATCTCTTCTACTCTATCCTTACTATTGATGAGCTGAAACATGTTTATAATTCTGTTAGATAGTTCTTCTTGTGGAACAACCGCAGGGTTTAATCCTAAAGTTCTTACTCTAAAAAGTTCTTTCTTATTATTATCTAACGCAATCCAATCAGCTTTTGTAGAGCCACCATCTGCAATTAAAATCATACTATTTCTCTTTGTGGAACCAAATATATTATAACAAAACTTCTCGTACAACAATCCCAACAAACTCAAACGTTTTCGCTCATAAAATAATTTTAAAAACCTTATTTTTGTCAAAAGTTCCCATATGTTTTTTGTCAAAAAGAAAAAGATACAGGTCACAGAGTTTTTTACTGATAGTTTTGTCGACATACATTCACACCTTCTTCCTGGGATAGATGATGGTGCTAAAGATCTATCTCATAGCATTCAGTTGATCAAAACTATGTACTCTTACGGTATCAAAAACTTTATTACTACGCCTCATGTTTTGGGCGACGTATACCCTAATTCTTCAAAGGTTATCTTACAGAAAGTTGAAGAAGTAAGAGAGGAACTTAAAAAAGAGGGTCTAGAAGATATTAATTTTTCTGCAGCAGCGGAATACATGATGGACGAGCAGTTTATTGAACTCCTTAATGCAGGTGACCTTTTAACTTTAAAGGATGATTTCCTCTTAGTAGAGATGTCTTACTTTAGCGCTCCAATGAATTTATACGATGTATTATTCGATATCCAGTTAAAAGGCTATAAACCCGTTTTAGCTCACCCTGAACGTTATAATTTCTACCATAATAACTTTGACAGTTATTACAAATTGAAAAAGGCAGGTTGTTTATTTCAACTTAACTTTTTATCCCTTACCGATCAATACGGACCTCATGTTAAGAAGATTAGTCAAAAATTATTGGATTTAAACATGTATGATTTTGTGGGTACAGATACACATCATTCAAACCATTTGAATCTCTTAAAGACTTTAGCTACAGAGAAGAACAAAAAAAACTTAGAATCGTTAATGAAAAACAATTCTAAGTTCTTATAAAAATTCATTTATCTTTTTTAAGAATTTCTACTGAAAATCTTTTTATACCAAGGTTTTTCTACTACTACATAACCGTATCCATAACCTCCATATCCGTAACCATAACTACGTTTTGGATCTGTATCGTTAAGAACAATCGCCATATTAGGCAACTTCTTCTCGTTATATAATTCTTGTGGAACAGCTAATAGTCTCTTGTCTAAATAATTTGCTCTTACTACATACATAAACATATCGGCATATTTCCCTATCAATAATGTATCTGTTACTAGATTTACTGGAGCAGTATCTACAATAACGATATCGTATTCTTGCTTCACTATAGTAAAAAGATTTTCAATTCTCTTAGTCATTAATAATTCAGCCGGGTTTGGAGGTATTACACCTGAAGCTATAATATCTAATCCTTTTACTTCTGGAATAGAGAATATTAATTCTTCTAAAGTTATTTCTTCATTTGTAATATAATTGGTAACACCTTTTCTATCTGGTATTCCTAAATACTCAGTTACTTTTGGAGCTCTAAGATCCATACCCATTAATAGAACTTTCTTTCCTGATAATGCTAAAGTAGCTGCAATATTGATAGAGATAAAAGATTTCCCTTCTCCACTAGTAGTTGACGTTACAAAAATAGACTTGCTTTGTTTTCTATTGCTAGCTAGCATAAAATCAAGGTTTGTACGAATCAACCTAAAAGCTTCAGCAGTACTAGATCTAACATCGTTTCCAATAACAACCTTTTCTTTGCTTTCTGACTTAGGTACATCACCCAAGAACGGTACAGATAGTTGCGATTCAATATCATTCTTATTATGCACCTTTGTATCTAAGACATCAAAAATATAAATTATTACAAAAGGGATAATTAACCCTAAAAATAAAGCTACTAGATATACGATTTTATTTTTAGGTGAAACAGGAATGTTTAAACCATAAGCAACATCTATAATTTTTGCGTTGGAAACAGTAACAGCTAAGGAAATATCTGCTTCTTCTTTCTTTCTAAGTAAATATTGAAATAATCCACTTATAATTTCTTGTTGTCTTGCAATATCAATATAACCTCTCTCATTTTCAGGTATAGATTTTACTTTTGTAAGAATTTTTCTTTCTTCTTTTTGCAACTCATTAAGCTTCAATTCTAATGACTTAGAAATATTGGATAAACTCCTAAGTAAGGATGATCTTGCATTATTTATCTGCCCTTCTATTTGCAATAAAATTGGGTTTTTACTTCCTGCGCTTTCTTTGGTTAAATTTCTTTGCGAAATCAATTGATTAAAACTTTCTATTGCGTCAGATATAGCCTTGTTTTCAAAGCCATTTCCTGTAGGCAAGACATCAAATTTTGTTACTTCATCTCCTAACTTTTCTTCGATCCACTTTGCTAAGCTAAGCTGAGTGCGAGTTTTAATTACATCTTGATTTGTTTCTTTTAAAGTTTCTAATGCTAATTCAACTTCAACAGGAAGTCCTGTAAAATCTTTTGAAACCTTAAACTCTTTAACGCTATCCTGTATGATCGATAATTGCCTACCTATTGCATTTAATCTTGCATTAATAAATTCAATGGTTTTTTGAGATACTTGATTTTTATCATTTATGGCATCTATATTATATTGTTTAACCAACTCATTTAACACATCTTCTGCTTTCCTAAGAACTGGGTCTTTCAGTTTAAGTATTAAAACACTGGAATTTTTATTTACTGGAGATATATTAATTCGATTTCGATAACTATCTATAACTCTTGATTTTGGCACGACACGAACTACAATTTCACTTTCATCTATATTCGTCCTTTTCACTTTAAAGACACCTAGATCACTATTTATGATATCATTAAAATTATGAGATGATATTTTCTCTCCATCAGTGTTAGCTAAATCAAATTTAGTTTCGTCAATTATTTTTATATTAAAGATAGTATCCTTGACTTTTAGAATCTCAGCTTTGGAAATAAAATCGATTTGTATTGGTGAAGAAGATTTATAAACTTCTCTTTGTCTTACTCGACCTGATATGTAATGATATACATCTAATTTCAAAGAATCAACAACATTACCTATTATCTTTCTTGATTTTAATATCTCAATTTCATTATCAGTATTATTTAATGAGTTTCCTCCAACAATACCTAAATCCTTAAAGGCCTCTAATTCTGCCGAAAGTCCAGACTTCTTATTATCTTTAATTAAAATTGAAGCATTTGCACTATAAGTAGGTGTGGTATAACGTAAATACATAAATGCTAAACTGATAGAAACAATAATTCCTAAAGCGAACCATTTCCAATATCTAAGGTATTTTTCAATCTCAGCACGAATATTTATATCATTTTTTCCATTATTGAAATGACTCGGTAAATAATTTTGGCTATGTTGCATAGTAAATAGTAAATTATCTAGTTAAAACAGCTATTAAGGAAATAATAATTGACCCTATGGAAACAAATAGCCCTGTATTTTGATTTGTGGCAGCTGATTGTGCTTTAGCATTATTGGGCTCTACATATATCAAATCATTTTGCTCCAAATAATACACAGGAGAAGTAAAAGTTTTATTAGATAATAAATCTACAGTATATACCTTTTTTTGGTTCCCTTCTTCCCTTATTACTTTAACATTATATCTTTGACCGGATATATTCAAATCACCTGCTAAACCAATAGCCTCAGCAATAGTAATTCTCTCATTTGGAATAGTATACGTCCCTGGCAATCTAACATCTCCAGAAACTGTTATCTTAAAATTCGCAATTCTAATATTAATTGTAGGGTTTTTAACATACTCTGGATCTAGTTTCTTTTTAAATAATTCTATAACTTGTTCTCTAGTTAATCCTCCTATTTTGAGCTTTCCTAAGATCGGAAAATCAATTTCTCCTTTTGAATCAATCAAATACATTTGTTGCTGCGGAATACCTGTTGCTCTTGCTGTTGTTACATCAAAAGTTACTACAGGTAAATTAAAAGGTCTTACAGTTTCTAACTCTTGTGCAGAAATAACTATTTGTAATAAATCATCAGGTTTAAAAATTGTTTTATAGTTATTGGAGACAAGTGATTGGTCTATTTCATCATTTTGAAAATAAGTAATCTTCTTCTTTGAAACACAGGAACTTAAAATAAATGAAGATATAATTGATAATATGAATATCTTTTTCAACATAAATAGATTCTTAATTTTTAGCGAAAGTAGTATATTTTATTGATTTAGCTATCTTAGAGAGATAATCTTTTTGTGTTAGGTAATCTTTACTTTCTATAGATGTAAAACAATTAAAAATTTCTAAGTAGGGCTGATCTTTAATATCACTCATATCAATTACTTCATAGCAGTTATAACCATCAACCAAGTTTTTAGATTCATAATTTTCTATCAAAGACTCATTTATTTTCTCCCCTTTTAATAAATTTTCTTCTACAAATTGATTCTTTTTACCCTCTTCTGAGATAATTGCTTTTACTATATCTTTTATAAAAATGGGATCTCCCATTTTTATAAGGTACGTTGTGTTTTTGCTATTTAAAGTTAAAGTATTTAATAACGTTTTAGCTACCGTTTCAGGATAAATAAAAAACCTTTGTGTGTTTTTGTCTCTTACTGTTATCGTCTTATCATGTTTTATTAGCTTTTTTACCAGGGGGATTATTGAACCTAGAGATCCTATAACATTTCCAAATCTTATAATTTTAAATTGTATTGAATCATTCTTAGAGTACCTCAAATAAATTTCAGCCATTTTTTTTGTTAATCCCATTATACTTAAAGGTTCAACAGCTTTATCTGTAGAAACGAAGATGAATTCTTTTATATTGTTTTTTAGAGCCTCTAAAAAAACATTTTTTGTCCCTAAAAAATTATTTTTATAGGCTTCTATAGCATTTTCTTCCATTAAATCTAAATGCTTATAGGCTGCCGTATGTATGATTACATCAGGACTATATTCAATTAATAATTCTCGTATTCTATTCGAATCTTTTATATCTCCTATTTTATAAATAATTTCTGGGATCAATTCATCTTGATTCAGTTCATTCTTCAACTTAAAAATAGAGAATTCAGAAAAATCAAACACAATAACTCTTTTGACTTGACTTAAACTTAAGCTTTTTACAATTTCGGCACCAATAGTTCCCGCTCCACCAGTTATAAGGATAGTCTTATCAAGATATTTTTTATTGAACACATCCCATTTAACGTGAGTGCTTTCCTTTTGCTTTTGTTGATATTTGAAAAGATTATCCAGCATTAAAAAGATTTAAAGTTTTAGCTATTCTTGACTTGTCTTTTTCAGATAGATTTGTGCTAGAAGGCAAAGCTAATCCATTTTCATATATCTGATTGCAAATTCCACTACCATAAAAAAGGCAATTTTTGTATATAGATTGTAAATGTAATGGATACCATAACTCTCTATACTCTATTCTCTCCTTTTTAAATTCATTCTTAAGTTTTTCTAAAGATGAAATTGAATTAGACCTAATACAATTTAGCCAATAATTAGAATATACATCTTGTGATTCTTGTTTTAAAGTAAATGGAGTTGCTTCTTTAAGCAAGGAAAAGTAAAATTGATTAAGTTGTCTCTTCTGTTTAACTCTCTCTTCTAAGGACTCAATCTGAGCTATACCTATCCCTGCTAAAACATTACTCATTCTATAGTTATATCCTAACATGTCATGTTTATATCCTTCATTGCTTTCTTTGGCCTGAGTTGCATAGTGCAATGCTTCATCCTTTTGTTTTTTAGAATTCAACAACATTGCTCCTCCTGCTGAAGTTGTGACTATTTTATTTCCATTAAAAGAATATATAGCAATATCTCCAAATCCTCCACAGTTTGTTCCATAATATAAAGAACCTAGAGCTTCAGCGGCATCTTCTATAATGGGTACATCATATTTTTCTGCAATAGAGCTTATCTCTTTCCATCGAGCCGGCATACCATAACTGTCGGTTACGATAATAGCTTTGGGCTTTTTTTTCTTATTAATACATTCTTTAATTGCTTTCTCAAGGTAATATGGATTCATATTCCATGTTTGCTCTTCACTATCAACAAAAACTGGTATTGCTCCCAAATACTTAACAGGGTTAACAGAAGCACAAAATGAGAAGGATTGACAAATTACTATGTCTTCTTTTTTAACCCCTAACAATATCAATGAAAGATGAATGGCAGAAGTTCCCGAATTAACACATAAAACTTCTTTTTTTTTACAAAAAGCCGCAATTTTTTTTTCAAACCTATCTACATTCCCTCCCCCTGTAGTAATCCAATTATCGGCGAATGCATCTTCTATATAACACAATTCGCGATTAGAAATATGTGGCTTAAGTAAATCTATTTTAGTCTTCAAAAAAAATAGTTTTTAACAAATATCTTAAATCATTTCTAAAACTATAGTTTAAAACATAATTTTTATTAATCTTTACCTTATCTGGAAAAATAACTTCTTTGATATATTTTTGGGGCTCAACTACATTTTTTAAAAGCTCTTCTTCATTCCTATATTTTAATGATGCTGGTCCAGTAATTCCAGGTTTTACGCTTAAAATAATTTTATCTTCTTCATTAAGTTGATCTGCAAAACCCTCAACATCTGGACGAGGTCCAACAAGACTCATTTCTCCTATTAAAACATTGAACAGTTGCGGGTATTCATCAAACTTGTATGTTCTTAACTTGCTCCCAAAAGCACTAGCCTCTCCTTTTTTATTTAAGGTTCTAATTTTATATATCACAAAAGGAATTCCTTTATAGCCTATTCTCTTCTGAGAAAAAAGCCCAAAGAGCTTTGTATCTATTGTTGATATTATAATTAAAATTAGTATCGGGAAAAAGAGAGCAATGAGTAGAAGAAAAGAAATAATAAAATCAAATACTCTCTTAACTATTTTATCTTTTAATTTCAATAGGGTTTAATTGCTTCTTGCTCCTCTAAAAAGAACATTTTTAAACGCGAGGAAAAAATACTTCAAATCAGTTTTAAAAGGTGCTTTTTTATATGCATCCAAATACTTTTTCTCAGAATCCATTATTTCATCCATAGTTTTGGGTAGATCTACATAGAAAGGAGGTATGAATCCAGGTTTATTTTGTATTCTTTTCTCTTGTAGTTCTTTATCATACAAACTATAAAAATGTGGACTTAAAGGTCTTACACCTACAATTTTCATATCGCCTTTTAAAATATTTACCAACATTGGTAGTTCATCTATCCAAAATTTCCTTAAAACTCTACCTTCAGGCGATATTCTAAAATCGTCTTTAATTTTCCCTCCTTCTTGAAGATTATTCTTTTTGTAAACATACTCTTGGAGGTATTCAGAAAAAGGGTGCATTGTTCTTAACTTATATACATTAAATTTCTCTCCATTTTTACCCACCCTTTTTAATTTAATAATAGGTCCATATGTAGGGTCTGTATCAAAAGAAGGTTCTTTAACTTTTTTTGCAACAAAATATAAATAGTTGTTAATAGACTTTTCATCTACTATCTCAAAACCACATGAATACAAACGACCATAAGTTTCTGCTCTAGATACAACTCTTCCCTTTCCTTTTGTTAAATAGAAGTATATTTTTTTTGTGATAAAAAGTTTGGGGAAAATTCTAGTAAATATCATATCCGTAATATACACAACCCGATTAATAATTGGTGGGTATTTATTTAAAATTGCTTTTCTCCTATTGGGATATGTTTCTACTTTACCAAAGTAAAGTCCAGAATTTGGCAATCTAGAATTGATAGTTTCAAAAAATTTATTGATATATCTAGCATCATTAACTTTTTTTAAATTAATGATAGAAGAATATTTATTATCATTTAATTTTTCAATGTTAAATTGAGTAGAAGTTGATGTGAAATAATTTGTCTCAAGGCAAAAATCAAAATACTTCTTTATAAAGTTTAAAACTTCATAGTTATTATCAACTTCTTTTAAAATCAGTTGACTGATTTCGTCTTGCGTTTTCTCACAATCTTTCAGTGCAGTTATAAAATCAAACTCGTTTATCATAGAATTCGATTTATTTTTCTTCTTTATAGCCAACACCCCCATTGTTTTAAAATATTTGGTTAGTTACTTTAGGAGGACACATGACAAATATATAAAATTAAAACAAATTCAAAACAAGGGGTTTTCCCCTAAATTAACAAAAAGGTTAAAATTAGTATATAAGACACACTATATCAAGTTCTCTAAAAATTAGAATTTATAAAGAATCCCTAATGATGTATTAGGTAAAATATCTTGATCTCCTTGATAGATATCCCAACCTATGATTGTTGAAATATCAAATACTAGTTTTATTCTTTTTGACATTGTAAAAACATTAGAGATTCCCATATTACCGTGAACATTTATCCTATCATAAACCTTATGATAAAAAAGTCCTGGCCCTGCATGAAGTAGTATCATATAAATTCTATCTCGCTTCTCTTTTGAGAAAAAATTTCTAATATCTAAAACTCCTTCAATAGAATAAAAGTCATAAGTATATCTAATTTCATCTGCTATGGTACGAAAGTACCTTCCTTGATACCCAACTCTTAAAGCAACATCTTTTGTGATCCATTTCCCAAAAGACAATTTATAAACTGGTGAATAATTAGATGATACAAAATCTTCACTCTTAATTCCAGACATTTGTACTCCGTAGCTAAAACTTGCAAACCACTTGTTACCCTCTGAACGATCAAGCTTTATATCTGAATTAGATTGAGCGCAAAGACTTGTACAATTGGAAACTATAAAAAAGATTAAGGCTATAGAAGTTAGAAAAGTTTTCATAACAGAAATATAACATTAATAGAGTTTCTTCATTTTGTTAATAGTCTCAATAGTTCCTTTAAAATCTAGACCAATAATTTCTAAATACCATTTTAAAGAATTATATCTTGGCTGATTCTCTTCATATATCTTTGACAATGCTTCTTCTCTAGTAATCATACCTTCACGTATTTGATTACTTCTAAAAGTATCATTCTCACTAAACCCAGCCACAAGCGTGTAGACATAATTATAAAAACTTGCTGTTCCGTCTCCTATCCTCCAAGTAGAATCTGTATCGATAGATGTTTCCCATTGATATTTGTTTATAATCGTATCTTCTACGGTTTTCTCATCCCAAAGCATGTAATCAAACAAGTGATAATAATCTGTCTTCTTAGCTAAATATCTAGAGGCAAAAGACCCTAGTGAATCTAACATAGATTGATTGATATATCCTGGACTTTGAATTATATTTTTCCCTACAAAGGAGAATAGTTTCAATTGATTTTTAACCGAAAGTGAGTAAATTTTATCTTTATCAAACTCTGGAGCTAAACCTCCAAAACCTGTTTTAAAGTCGGTATTCTCAAGGTGATTTATCCCCCAAATATTAAGCTTGATATTTGTCTGCTTTTTAACTTTATCTGCGTAGTAAAAGAAAAATTTATCTCCAGCCATAAATAATGGAATCATTCCTAAGGCTGGTTTTTTCAACCAAGCTTTAATATTCTTTCTAATGTTTGCTCTTTTCCAATGTATATCTGCTGCAACAATAATATTCTCAACACCTAATTCTCCACAAATTCTTGCAATATTTCTTCTTGCAAGATCTGTTACCATCCCCCAATCGTATGTGAATGCAATTGGATTTAGTCCTAATTCTTCTTTTATAATATGTAAAACATACATACTATCTCTCCCTCCACTAAATGGCACTAAACAATCAGGTGTTCCATCTTTACTTCTATAAGGTTCAACCAAAGCTTTTAGTTCGTCTAAAGATTTTGTTTTACTTTTCTTTTTATAATTTTTACAGTAATTACACTCACCATCATTAGGATCAAAAACTATAAAAGGAAAAGTCTCTGGCAATATACATGTTGTACATCTTTTTAGCTCTCTGATCTTATCCTCTGGGTAAATTAAAAGACTCTTTTCCCTTTCTGCATTAGAATTTAGATGAATCTTATTGAGATCTAAAACTGTAGAAATTTGTTTTTCGTGTGATGGCTCACTATACAAATTAATGTCTCTTTTAGTTTCCATAAACACTTCAGGTGTCTTGGTATCTATAAGCTTATCAAAAGATGCTTTACTAAAAGTAAATTCTTCCAAATCTAGAGACAACATTTCATTTGCTTTAAGTTGAAAGAATTCGAAAGTACCAATCTTACTTTCTAATGACATTTTATTTATCAATCCATTTAACATAGCCCTCTCAGAAGCAAAGTATATAATATCTTTATTGTTATGGAGTACATATAAAGACCCATTGTTTGTAGCCAAAACAAACTTATTAAGATCGTCAAAAGCTACAGCAATAGAAGCGGTACCAAAAACTTTATCTATCGTATTTTTAATAGACAATTCAAGGCTATTCTTCTTATTAAGCTCATCTCTAATTAAAGAAGGTAAAACTTCAGTATCAATTTCATAATCTCTTTTTAACTGAGGATTCTTTTCCCATAACTCATCAACATTTACTACAATACCATTATGAATACATATAATACCGTCTTTTACAACTGGTTGATTATTCTCATCCTCTAACTGGGTTCCGTTGGTCACTAATCTAGCATGCCCAAATGCAAATTTGAGATTATTATCATTTACCTTTGAAAAAACACCATCAATATTCTTTTTAACCTTACCTCTTGCTAATAACTTATTTGCAGGTATTGGTCCTTTTACAATATCAAAACTATTCGTTGTATGATTTAGTGTACATAAACCAGATGAATCTTTCCCTCTAGTTTCTGAAAGCTTAGCAATTGTATTTAAGGATTTCTTTAAAAACTGATTGTTATACTTAGCTTCTTTTTTTGCTATGACTCCAAATATTCCACACATACTTATATAAACTTATTTTGATAATCTGGGGATTCCTTTAATATCTCTTTTGATTTTGGATAGCTTTCTATTAACCAGATTAAAAATGAATTAGGTTCTATCTTTCCTTCTAGGAATTTATCTCTTTGACTTTTATAATAGTTTGGTACTTCCTTTTGTTTTTTAAGAATAGATACCATTCTTTCTTTTATTTCTTCATATGATGAAAGGTGGTGTAACAGATCATGATCGTTAGCATCTTTAAGATATCCCATCAAAGGAAGGCTATTTACATAAATAGAGGGGGTTCCTAACATTGCACATTCAGATGCCATAGTTCCTCCTTCTCCAACATACAAACTAGTATAAGCTAAGACATGGTGAATATCGTTTGCCTTGATCTTTAATTGATATTTCTTTAGCTCTTCCGGAAGTTCTCCTTCAGAAGATATATATACATTTGCATACTTTTCTGCTTCACTTATTAAACTTATTTTATCTTCTATTGATAATCCTTTTTGACCTATATCATGGAATGCTCCCCAAGATACGTAGCGAAATAAAACAAATGGCTTAGATATATCAATCCCTAAAGATTTCATTAAATCTGGATTAGGAATAAATCTTTTCTTATGAAGATAAAATAGCTCCATAAAACCTTTGAACTTAAAATGATTCTTCCCCATGTCTTTATAAAAAGACAACGGTGTTAAGATCATATTTGTAAATGGTTTATAGAGCAACATATTAGCAGTAGCATGCTCTGTATCTTCAAAAGTGATATGAGGTTTTCTAAATAAGAAACAATTATGTGCTGCATAACTTGACGAAAAGCTTACAACAATATCTGGTTTAAACTTGATAAATTGCTTAAACATTAAAAAGTCGGCATAAATTACATATAAAATCTTTCCTATAATACCTTTGCCCAAGTTACCTTTACCCATATTATAATATGGCAATCCTAATTCTTCCAATAATAGAAATGACACATCTTTATCCCTTGCTGTAATATGAACTTCATGGCCTTTATTTTTCATTTCAAAAATGAAGTTCTTAAAGTAATGAACATTTGCTGGGTGGGCTACATCAACTAAAATCTTCATAAGTCAATTTTTTTAATTCTTCTTTTGTTGGGTAATTAATTAAAACAGCATTTCTTGGACCATGGTATACAAACAAAGAGCCCGCACTAGCCGCAGATGCATATCCTACTTCAATAACTTTTTCTATATCTTGTAAACTCCCAGCTCCTCCTAATGCAACAACAGGTATTGATAAAGAATTGGACACTTTTTTTACTAAATCAATATCATAACCCGACATCATTCCATCATTATCGATAGAATTTAATATGATTTCTCCAGCCCCTAAATCTTCAATCTTTTTTGCATATTCTACTGGGTCTTCACCAATAGATTTTGTTCCTCCGTATATGTATACTTGTTGCCCTTTTAAGAATTTTTTCTTTACATCAATAGACACTACTATCGTTGAGCTTCCAAATTCGTTGACAGCGTCTTTTACAAAAGAAGGATTAAGATAGGCATGGGTATTCAAAACTACTTTTTCAGCCCCAGCATTGATAATTTCTTTAATATCTGATACAGATTTTATTCCTCCTCCAACACTAAAGGGCATATTAGCTTCAGCTCCAACATTTTTCACAAAATCTAATGACACTTTTCTCGATTCACTACTTGCAGTTATATCTAAAAAAACCAACTCATCTGCTCTTAGATCATTAAAGATTTTAACAGCATTGATTGGGTCTCCTATGTATCTAGACTTTTTAAACTTTACTGTTTTAACAAGTCCTTTGTTTTTTAATAAAAGTGCAGGTATTACACGTGGTCTATACATCTACTAAATTTTTTCAACAAAATTTTTAATTAGTCTTAGTCCTTTGTCGTGACTCTTTTCTGGATGAAATTGTGTCCCGAAAATATTCTCTTTTTGCACCATCGAAGTAAAATCGATAGAATATTTTGTTCTTCCTAAAATATCATCGGATTCAAAGCATTTCATATAATAACTGTGAACAAAATAAAACAATTCTGATTGAGTTATCCCATCTAAAAACGGGCTGTTATCTTTGGATATACTTATAGAATTCCATCCCATATGAGGTACTTTCCATCTAGATTTTTTTTTCATTTCAAATTTAACAACCTCTGCATCTATCCAGTTAAGGCCTTCTACATTTCCTTCATAAGAGAATCTAGAGAAAAGCTGCATTCCCAAACAAATACCTAAAACAGGGGTCTTATTATCAATCACTTTATGATTTAGTATACCAAGGTAATCATAGTCTCTAAGCTTATTCATTCCATTACTAAAATGACCAACGCCAGGAAGCACTAATTTATCTGCCAGCTCTATATCTTTTTTGGATTCACTTATTTTAACTTTAGATGTTACCCTTTTAAAGGATTTATACACCGAACCCAAATTCCCCATTCCATAGTCAACTATTACTATCATTTAACTCTATTTCTATTAAACTCTGTCCAATAACTCTTTATTTTCTTACTATGATCTACACCATATTTCAGGTAGAATATATGAGGAAATATATTTAAATAACAAGCAATTTTAATAGGGTTTCTTAATAATTGAATTAAAGGATAATACGTTTTATAATCTAAAAACGATTTATTTGGGGCTTTCATAATTGCATCAAAATCTTCATCACTCAATTCCAATTTATTTTTTGTGTAATCTACAATTCCATCTTCAACTGGATAAGGATGACTAACTTCTTCTAATGCTTCCTCTCTTGTCATATTACCAGATCTTATTTTAGCAGAACATTCTCTTTTTCTTTTATCTATATGAAACTTCTCATTTAAATAATACGATTGGAAAAATTTTGTAAAAATAGATTCGTGGTGGTGTCCTCCTGGGTCTTCCCACCCTAATTCTTCTTTATTTAGCTTTCTAGCCATTTCTTTGCTATAATCTATATATTCAAGTGGCCTTACAAGTTTCACCCTTCTAACAAAGAAATAGTAAATTAAATGGAACAATGATAAAATAGGAAAACTCTTAGATTTTTTCTTCCCATATTTTTTCTGAACATTTCTTAGATATCTCCCATCATGATAAGTCCATCCTAATGGAGTTGTACCCTCTGCTCTTGAAGCTTGCCCTTCAATAATATATTTTATGTTCTCTTTTGCAGCGACTTTAAGTAAAACAGAAATAATAGCATAATCTGTTGGAACTTCTGCATCTGGTGTTGAAGATTTTAAAAAAGCTACTTGTAAATCTTTAAACTCTTCCCAATCTGCCACTAAAGTATACAAATCAATCCCTAGCTTGTTTGTAGCATTCTTAATATTCTTAACTGCAATTTCAGAATTCCAACCATTGTCAAAATGCACAGCTAAAGGTCTTAATCCTAATTGTTTTACAAAATGTAAGGTATAAGTACTATCTGTTCCTCCACTAACACCTACTATACAATCGTACTTTTTTCCCTTTCCTTTTCTTTTTATCTTTTTAACTATATCATCTAAGAGCTTTTTCCCTTCTTCCTTTGCAGGGTATTGCTTCATGATTTCATCATTAATTTTACAATAGTTACATACCCCTTGCTCATCAAAAAATATTTCAGGTACGGTTGTATCTAATATACATTTGGAACAAACTTGTGTTTTCATCCTTTATTTCGTTTAATTCTTCTTATAATTTATGATTAGACTCAAATATTAAATACTTAGATCAGATTTCTATGTACTAAATATCAGTCTCTTTTTTTATTTACGATACTTTAATCAATAAACTTTCTAAACCAGACTTCAATATTAATCCATTTCCAAATTTCAGGGGAAATATCAACTTCACCATTTAAGTGCTTTATATATTGAGCATTGGCTATTTTACTATCAAAAATACCTCGATTTTTAAATTCTTCAGAATTTATTAATTCTAATATGTACTTTTTAAACATCTCAGTCCTGAACCACTTTTCACGTGGATTTGAAAATCCTTTTTTGTCTTTTCTATTGGCAATTTTTTGAGGAAGTACATCTAATAACGCTTCTCTTAATATATGCTTAGTTTCTCCATTTCTAATTTTATAACTTGAAGGTAAGGATAAAGTAGCTTCAACTAATCTGTAATCTAAAAAAGGGACTCTTGACTCAATAGAGAAATGCATAGAATTGAGATCTTCCCACCTTAACAGGTGTTCAAGCTTATATTCAAAATGTTGTACTAAAGACTCATTTAAATCTTTTGGTTTATATAACATTTTATTTACACTTAGATCGGCCTTAAATTCGTCAAAAAGAGATTTATTTATAGAAGGATAAATATTTTTACTTATCTTGGTTTGAGCCTTAGGTGGTAAGGCATAGTATATCAAATATTTCAGAACATCTAATGAACCATGCTTCTTGAAATAGCTTACGTTTTCTTTTAATAACTTCAAAAGCTTCATTTTTTTTATAAGCTCCAAGTAATATACACTAAAAAAATTATGGTATCCTGCTAATTGCTCGTCTGCACCTTGCCCATCCAATGTCACTTTTACTCTTTCGGATGCTAATTCCATAACTTTAAATTGAACATAAGGTCCTAAGTCTGGACAAGGCTCATTATGTGCGTCAATAAAAGACTCAAAATCTTCAAAAAAAGTTTCAGCATTTGGAGAAGTATAGTACATATTCTTCACAGATGATTTATACTCATTAATATACCCGCTTTCATCTGTCGGTTCATCAGCTCCATAAACTGCTGAAAAAGTATTTAGCTCTTTAAGGTCAAAATCTTCAACGAGAACTGAAGTAATTGATGATGAGTCTATTCCCCCACTTAAAGAAACTCCAACGGGGACATCTGCCCTCAACCTTAGTTTAATTGAATCGTTAAATAATTTTCGATATTCTTCAGAAGTTAAACTTTTATCACTATTTATTCTTTCTTCTAAATTATACCACCTACTAAAAGTAACTTCTTTTCCATTTAGCTTCAAGAATGATCCATGCTGCATTTTTTTAACATTCTTGAAAAAAGTCTCGGTACGATGATCTGTTCTATTGAACATCAAATAATCGTATATTATTTTTAAGTTTGCTTCTCTAGGAATGAAGGGTAGGATAGACTTAATTTCTGAGGCAAAAATAAACTGGTCGTCATCCATATAATAATAGAAAGGCTTAATTCCATATCTATCTCTTGCCGCAAAAACTTGCTGTTTTTCTTTGTCATATATCGCAAAAGCAAACATTCCATTGAATTTATCTAAACAAGCTTCACCCCATTTTTGATAAGCAGCCAATACTACTTCAGTATCAGTTCCTGTCTTAAAGTGAAATTCCTCCTTTAATTCGTCTCTTATTTCTATATAATTATATACTTCTCCATTAAATACTATCACAAAACGATTATCGTGACTATGCATAGGTTGGTGTCCAGCACTGGTTAAATCTAAAATACTTAACCTTACAAAACCAAATCCTATATTATTATCAATAAAGACTCCTTCATCATCAGGGCCACGATGCTTCATTTTATGCATCATTAACCTTAAGTCTTTTTCTTCAACCTTATTGTTATTAAAGTTGATAATTCCCGAAATTCCACACATATACTTTTAGCTTAAATAACTTTTGATGCCTTCTATTAATAATTTTTGTTGCTTATTCCTAAAATATTTAGTTACCTCTCTTGGAAACGGTCTTTCTCTCTTTATAAATCTTGTTTTTATATAACCGTAAGTTAATATCAATGTTGAGATAACATAGGGTTTATCTGTGATCCTGTAAATTAACTTTAACAAAAAATACCAAGAATGATAAGGGATTTTACCACAATATCTCCCAACGTTATAATATTTTTTGACAAAACCTTGAGATGCCCCTTCTTCTTCTAAGTGGTCAAACCAAACATCTAAAACTTTAGTTTTCCAACCTTTATTTTGAGCAATGATATTGTCTATTGTATCCCAACCTGTAGTCAACTGAAGTCCTCCTATATCCAAATAACATTCTCTACGATAAAATTTAGTAGCTCCTCTAGTTAGGTCTTCATAAATATTTTTCTCCTTTTTTCCTTCATATATTAAAGACCCTGATGCTATACCTAACTTTGGATCTAATTTAAAATGACTTATAACTTTTTCAAAAAAATCCTCAGGCAATAATAGATCACCATCAAGTTTTGAAAAAAAATCATATTCTTTGAATTCTATTGATTGAAGGTATGTATTTATAATTGACGCTATCCTAGCTCCTTTTTCTTCAGTAGTGATTTTTGTATTCTTACAATATTTTATCCACTCATATTGTTTAGAATATTTCTTTACTATTTCTAGTGTACTATCTACAGAATTATCATCAACAATTAGCCACTCTTTAGGTAAAGTTGTTTGTTGAACTACAGACTCTATTGTTTTCTCAATAACATCCTCTTCATCCTTAACAGATGTAATTATGACGTAATTATAATTTTTCATAGTTTTTAATTTAAAACAATCTCGAGTTCCAATAAATAATCATTAAAGCCGACATTATAAAATAGAGTGAAATAATTTTTCTTTCAAAAATTTTAATTTTATCTCTTTCTCTTTTCTTATATAACCAATAAAATGAAATAATATAAATTAATATTAAATGGGGGGAACTGAATCTTAATTCGAATGATTGCAATATAGCAGACAATGAAATAGTCTCAAAAAGCACAAATGTACAAATACTAATTAAAGTAATGTTTTTATTTTTAAACACCATATAAAGCCCTAACCAGAAAAATATTGATATAAACACTTTCAACCCCAATCCGAATGAATAAAAATATTGCTGTAATCTTCCTTTCAGTGGTGAGTAAGTTGGCAATGGTCCTATAGTCCCTGATAAAAAAGCTGCTACATAAGAAAATGCATCCGTTGTCACACCAGCTCCACTAACTCTTTCTGCAATAGCATCTTCATTTGTATAATACCTATCTGTTAGTGCTTGAAAATCTTTTAACAAAAAGCTAATAGAAAAGAAAACAATAGCACCAGATACTAAAATGTTAAGCACATTTTTTCTATAAGAAAATAGTATTGCCAATAACACAGAAGCTATGAGCATAAACATAACTGCAGGTCTGAAAAAATATACTACAGATAAATATAAAAGGCATAAAAATAAATTTATAACCTTTTTAGTATTTAAAAACTTATTTAACTTTTCAAAGAACAGAACTACAAACATTGCAAAAAATGTTTCTTTCATCCCTGTTGAATACAAGTAAATAACAAAAGAAGATAATCCATATACAGTAGAAGCCATAAATGCATATTCTTTTGACATAAAATTCTTAGATAGTTTATATGCATAAATCACTGTAATCATTCCTGCCAAAACATTGAAAATATTAAATGTTATAGGTGAAGGGTAAATAATGTATGCTAAACTTGTAAACAGTACAGCACCAAAATCTTCAACATCTTCATTCTTTAAATAATTAAAAATTCCATCCCAAAATCCTCCCTCAGTTATATCTAATGCAAACTCATGATACTGCATACTATCGATAGCACTAAACTCAAAAAAAGAATTTGACTCATTAAAGTATAACATTTTGAACAATAGCAGAAAGAGAATTGAAAACACAAAACAACTGATAACTAGATTTAGTTTATTATAGTTTTTACTGTTGACTTGTTTTGTAATAAAAATGTAAAAAAGGATTAAGTATAGGATATTTATAAAAAATGCTGAATATGATATTTTTGATTCAAATTTATAAGACATAATCAATGAAAAAATTGAAAATATCAAGGTGAGAAAAAACCAACTATTTATAATCTTTTTTATATTCATTTTCAATGATTTTGTACTATTAACTTAATCTCTCTAATATTATTAGCTAAGGCTTCTTCATGCCATACTTTATTTTTAGTATATGTGCTACTAATCTTAGATTCTAATTCATTGACTATATCATCAAATGAAGTCAATTTAATCATGATTCGCTCATTGATAAATTCTGCAAATACATTATGTCCATTTATGGGTACAATAAAAGTAGGCAAATTAAAAGCAAGACCTTCAATTAGAGCAGTTGAATAAACTCCTATCTGTGCAATTGATTTATTGAACAAATCGTACAAACCTATTTCATTTCCTACAATACTAATATTTTCTGCTTTAATGGAACTTTTGTATCTACCAAACTCATCAATTTCATTTGGGTGAAGTTTAAAAAGAAAATTATATTCAGGTAATTGTTCCGCCAATTCATTCACTTTTTTTATTAATTCAAAACCAATTGTCCATTGTGAAATTACCAATATATTTTTTTCTGTACTCTTTTTAGCCAAAACCCTTTTCTCTAAATACGGGAAACCTACAACTTTAGAAAATTTACCTTCGGGTAGAAGAAGGTACTTATCCCAATGCTCTCCCCAAATAAAAAAACATTTTGGAAAAGAGTATAATGGATTCTCTAACTTATGATATCGGTACGCTATATGAAAGTATCCAACCGCTCCATGTTGAAGTTCTATCGTAGGAATTGAATGTTTGTTAGCCTTTTCAATAAATAACTTTTTAATAAAGTCATAACCATCAACGCAAATCAAACATTTAGGTGTATTCTTTACAAAAAGCTTATCAATTCTCTTTTGCAGTATTTTATATTGCTTTAATCCCTTTTTAACATGAGATGATACATTTATATCTACTAAAAACTCTTTTTCTATTTCAGACTTTATCTTCTCCATAAAGTTTTCTTCTTCTTCAGTAAGTCTTGTCCGCACAAGATAGGGCGCAAAAATCATTAGGTATTCATAAACATCTAAATACTTTGAGTCTATAACTCCTTCATTTTTATAGTGCTTTAACCTAAAAGGTAAATCAAGAGTTTTAACAGAAAATTCTTTATGTAACTCTTCAATGATTTCGTTACAATATTTATCTATATAATGACTATCCTCAAAAACCTTCCTAGGATGACCTAGAAAAATAATATCCTTGTCTAGACTTACTTTATAACAAGAAAAGTTGATTAAGAAATCAAAAAAGCTTTTTAATAATAAAAAAATTGATTTAAAAAGTGAGGATTTGAGAGAAGTCTTTGCAACAGTATCCTTACTTGTTTTCTTTTTGATCTCTAAATATATCCCATATCTAATATAATCCCAAATGAGAATATTTGAAAATCTGTATTCAAAAAGGTTTAGCTTTTTTTCAAGATTCAAAAAACCTTCTGATATGTCATCAACTTTCTTCATCAAAATGCTCTTTTTTTCATAAAAAAAACAACAACTAAACCTATCAATAACAATTTAGTGAACAAGATTAAAAGGTAATTGGTTAAAAAGGATTTAATCCCAACAAATAGTAAAAAAACGAAAATTATTAGTACTAGATTTGGCAACAACCTTTTTAATCTGATAATATTTTCTTCCTTAATAATTAACTTAACGTTGATATAGTGTAATCCAAATAAAATTATAAATGACACCAAGGTAGTATATGCAGCTGCTTGAAAGCCATAAATAGGAATGAAAACATAATTAAGAGCAATATTAGCAACACCTGTTATTAGCGAAAAAACAGCTATTAAATATGTCTTTTTATGATAAAAAGAATACCCTACATAAAGTGTATATAAAAAGAAAAAAACATAAGACAAAACAATAATTGGCACCAAAGTTTGAGAAGAATGAAACTTTTCATCTGCCATAATATATATAATTTCATATGAAAACAACATTAAACATAGCGCTAGTATGTAAATTAATACTGAATATTTCTTAGCTAAATTCTCAATATCTTTATGTTCTTTATTTTTCTTTTTCTCATAAAAAATAGGAGTCCAAGCCTTTAATATTCCCATAGATATTATACTTTGAATTAACCCTATCTGATAAGCAAAGGAGTAAATACCTGTTTCTTTTTCTCCAACTAGTTGGTTTATAATAATTTGATCAAATGATGATAATACGGTTTGTGAAATCAAATGAAAAACCACAGGTATTCCAAAAACTAAGGAATAAGTAATGTATTTCTTTTCAAAATTAATCTTAGAAATCTTAATTACTCTAAAAAGTGAATAAAATGAGATTAGAAAAATAACTATGAGTTCAGCAAAAACTTGTCCTAAATATTTTTCTTTTTCTAGCAACAATATTATTGTGATAGTCAATGATATTGTACAAAAAGATTTAATCATACTTAATATAGAGTATTCTTTACTTCTTTTTGAAGCTTGGAGATAAGCTTGATAAATCTCAAACATCACCGAGAAAAAAGCCACTAGGCAGGCATATGTAAAGAGGTTTGGTGAAGTTTCGAAGAAAGACGAAAAAATGTCTTTAAAAAAATAAAGTCCTGATAACGATATAAGCCCAAACCCCAATAACAAGGATATGTTTGTTCCCAAAAATTTATCAAAATCATTTTTGTCTTCATAATAGTATCTTGTTACTGATCCTCTGATACCTAAACCGAAAATTATAATCAACATAGATGTTATAGAGGTAAACACCCCCAATACACCATAGTCTTCAGTAGTTAATAATCTAGTAAGTATTGGGATACTTAAGAAAACCAACCCTTTTGCTAAAACATCTGCTGAAACATAGTTTTTTGCATGACTTAGTAACTCGCTAAAATCAGTATCTAACCTATTTATTACTTTTTTTAAGAAAAACATGTATCCTCAATAAGTTATCAATTTGGTTTATTTTTCTTTGGATAATTTTTCATGAAGGAACTCAGATAATTTGAAGTCAATTTCATCGTCTACATCTATAGAATGTTTTTTATCCATTATGTAGGGCTTGACATTTTTAAAATCTGAAATTTCAGATGATTTTATTGAGTCAACGCTAATTACATAAATTGCTCCATTTAATTCATAGACCTTTGGGCAGTCTTGCCTTCTGGTAAAACTATTTTTAAACAAGGGGATTAATCTATTGTCTTCTGATATTAATCTATGTAAATAATAAGGGTTTGAATCTGTTTCATATACTGAAATCAGCATATCCAAATCATCTTCTACCAAAGTTAAAGCTTCTTCTAAGTGTTTTTCATTCCTTAGCGGAGAAGTACATTGCAACATAACTATCCACTTATACGAATATCCTTTAGATTCATAATATTCAATAGCATGAAGCATAAATTCTCTTGAAGAAGCATGATCACCTGATAAGTTATCTGGTCTTAAAAAAGGTGCCTTGATTCCGGTTTCATCATATACAATCTGGGCAATATTTTCTGAATCAGTTGAAATGCATATATCACTTTTGTCAAACACTTTTTTTGCAGCTTCAACTGTCCAAGTTATAAGAGGCTTACCATTAAATGGTTTTATATTCTTATTTTTTAACCCTTTAGAACCAGATCTAGCTGGTATTACAACTAGATAGTCTTTCATTGCATTGATTTCAGCTCATCACTGACCATAATTTTGACTAAATCTTTAAATCTAGTTTTGGCTTCCCATCCTAAAACTTCTTTTGCTTTAGTTGCGTCACCTATTAACAAATTAACTTCTGTTGGTCTGAAATAATGTGGATCAATCTCTACTACAACTTGACCATTGGAATTTAAAATACCTTTCTCTTCCAATCCTTCACCTTCCCATCTAACAGAGTCTCCTAAATTTACAAAGACTTCTTCTACCAATTCTTTTATTGTATGGGTTTCTCCTGTTGCTATTACAAAATCTTCTGGCTGGTCATGCTGTAAAATTTCCCACATTGCTTCGGTATATTCTGGAGCATATCCCCAATCTCTTTTTGAGTATAGATTACCTAAGAACATTTTATCCATTTTACCTTTCTTGATCTTCACTGCAAGATTTACAACTTTCTTAGTAATAAAACTTAATCCTCTCCTAAAACTTTCATGATTGAATAAAATACCATTACAAGCAAAAACTCCGTACGCTTCTCGGTAATTAACTACTATCCAATAGGAATACATCTTAGCAACAGCATAAGGGCTTCTTGGATAAAATGGTGTTTTTTCTGTTTGAGGAATTTCTTGAACTTCTCCATATAGTTCACTAGTAGAAGCTTGATAGAATTTGGTCTTTTTAACAAGATCATTCTTTACTATAGACTCTAGAAATCGTAATGTTCCTAATGCGTCAACATTGGCTGTATACTCTGGGATATCAAAAGATATTCTAACGTGACTTTGCGCAGCAAGGTTATAAACTTCATCCGGTTGAATTTTTCGCATCAATTTATCCACATTATTAGAATCAGTAACATCACCATAATGTAGATTTACTTTTTTTAATGGATTGTGATACCCTGTTTCTAGAATTGCAAGATTTCCTGTGGAATCAGAACTATTTCTTCTAATTATTCCATGTACTTCATATCCTTTTTCTAAAAGCTGTTCAGCAAGATAGCTTCCATCTTGACCTGTAATCCCACTAATTAAAGCTACTTTTTTACCCATAAATACATTTTTTAATAATTTGTATAATCTTATCTAACTCATCCATTTTCAGCCCAGGAAAACTCGGAAGGCAAATTCCTCTATTATATATATCCTTAGAAATGAACTCTCCTTCTGCTTTTTCATAAAAAGGCAATTCATCTATCGGGAAAAACAATGGTCTAGTTTCGATATTATTTTTTTCTAATTCTTTAATTAATTTTTCTTTTATTTCTACACTTTCAAAAAGAGCAGTAACAATCCAAAAAGAACTGGTACTGTTCTTTAGGGTTTTCTGATAAATAATATCAGAGCCCAAGTTTTTTAAATAATAGTTATAAATATTTGCTTTTATTTCTAGTATTTTATCTATCTGTTCCATTTGAGCCAATCCGATAGCTGCTTGAATATTTGTCATTCTGTAGTTAAACCCTAACATATCATGATAATATTTTTGAGTTCTCGAATTCCCTTGATTTTTTAACACTTCAATCTTATCGTAAAGCGACTCATCATTAGTCAAAACCATCCCTCCTTCTCCAGTAGTTATAGTTTTATTTCCAAAAAACGAAAATGTAGAAATAGTTCCTATATTTCCTGATTTAACACCATCATATTCTGCTCCAAGTGATTCGGCAGCATCTTCAATTAAATATAGATTATACTTAGAACAAATTTCATTTATCTTTTTAAGATTTGGTAATACTCCGTATATATTGGCTATTATTATAGCTTTCGTATTAGGAGTAATTTTACTTTCAATTAAATCAGGATTTATATTCCAGGTTTCTGTTTCAATATCAACAAAAATAGGCTTTGCTCCATTTGCTAGAATTACATTTGTTGAGGCTACATAAGTAAAATTTGTAGTAATAACTTCATCTCCTTCCCCTATTTCTAAAGCCTTAAAGGCCAAATCTAGCGCTGTAGTACCATTACTACATGAGCTTGTATACTTACAACCCACAAAATCTCTTACTGCTTTTTCAAACTTTTCAATATAGCTTCCTCTTGAAGAAATCCAAGTGGATTCTAAGCAGTCATTGACGTATTTTGTTTCATTTCCTTCTAAATAAGGTTTATAAATAGGTATCATAAATTATTAATTAATTCGTATGTATTTTTAATACTATCTATGTTATCGTAAACTTCTAGTGTAACAGTTTTATCTTTAAAAGAATGTTTTGATAATAGCTCATACAAGTGACTATCCTTATGTACAGCCTTATTTGTATCTGCAAAGGAGTCATTATCACTAATATGAATGTAATTAGATTTACTCATTAGAAAATCTAATTCTTCTTCAAAATCTAAGTTTAAACTGTTACAACTTACTTTTAAATGAGCTACATCTAGCAATAACTCAAAATCAATCTTTTCACTTAATTCTAAATACTCCTCTTTGTTTGTAAGCATAAAGAAGTTCTCTTTAAAGTTTGTATAATTTTGATAAGAAATTACATTGTTTTCTATGTACAATTTAACATTAGAAACTGATTGTAATTCTTTATATGATTTGCAAAATCTTTCAAATGATAATTTTTTATCAAAAAGAACATTTTTATTTATTTCTTTTCCTATTTCCCTGATTGGTATATTCAAGTAAAACCCAGCATGAAATCCAAAAATATCGCAGTTTAACTTTTCGGTTAGCTTTAAGGAACCAGTTAAATGATCAAATGTTTTTTGGTGAACTTCATCGTCTAGAGAAGCTAGGTTTACTACAAAAGGATCTTTAGGAGGAGGAAAATAATTATGACAAATATAATTTAAGTTAAACCTCTCTTTTAAATCTATTAAATCCTCTTCAAAACCTTCATAATAATCTGTTCCTCCAGATAGTTCAATATTCTTGAACCCATTTTGAGCCAATTCTAATACCGATTCTCTAATTTTAGAGTTCTTAACACAAGATGTTGAAACAAAAATCATAGATATAATTTAAATTTTTCTTTGTATTGTGCTAACTCTTCTAGACTTAACACTTCAACCTTATCTTCATTAGAATCAATAAAAAACGCTCCCTTAAAAGGAGGATAATACATGGCTCTAACAAATCGTTTAGCGTAATCAAATGTCGTTTCTTCAAACTTTAGCATTCCTCCATGAGGAAGCTCCCTTTTGTAATATGTTGCTTCACCTACCTGCTCAAAACCTTCATATCCTGATTTTAAAAGATCGAAAGCTTCTGTAAAATTTTTAGAGAATAATGATATTAATTTATGATAAAGAGAAAATGCTGTATCATCTTGACTTATAGATATTTTTTTCTGTAAAATTAATTTTCCATCATCGATATCATCGTTCATAAAATGATATGAAACCCCCGTATATTTTTCTCCATTCAATATAGCCCACACTGACGATTTTACTCCTCTGTATGCAGGCAATAGTGATGGATGAGAATTCATTGCCTTATAATTTACAAGTTCAAGAATTTCTTTTTTCACTACAAATCTATAGTAAACAGACAATAAATAATCAGGCTTGAATAGACTTAGCTTTTCGTGATTTTTATTAATTGATTCAAATGAAAACTTAATATTATTAACTTCTAAATGTCTTATAAATTCTTCGTTGCCCTTAGATGAATGGGTAAATACAATAATATTTGACCTATCTACTTTATAATTAGATAATAATTGATAAAAGCACTCTAGGGCAGCCCTCCCGTATCCGCAGAATACAATCTTCATATCGAAATTATTTCATCTTTCCTAAAGTCTTTCTTAGCCTCTTTCCCTATGACATCATTTATATAAATTGGGGAAATTCCCTGGCCTCCAGTTCTTTTAGCTATAAGGTTTGATTTATTTAAAATATCTCCTTTCTTTATTTCTGTATTAGCAACTAAACATTTTTGCAAAGATGCTCTTGTACGAGTTTCAGAAAGGTTTGGATATTTTATGCTAGTTCCCATAAAAGCATCAACTTTTTTTACTGTTTCAACAAAGTCATGTAACTCTTCAGGAGACAAAGAAGCTAAATGGTCTGGCCCCTCATTACTTTTATCTAATGTAAAATGTTTCTCAACAACTTTAGCTCCCATTGGAATTGAGTATGAAGCTGCTCCAACACCTACAGTATGATCAGAGTATCCTAGAATAACATCAAACTTTTCTTTGAATGTATTAATCACTGCTAGATTAGCTTCAAAATCTTGTATTGGATAGTTAGCTGTGCATTGTAAGAGAATCACATCTTTATTAATTGGGTAAATTGTTTTCAGAGCTAACTCTACCTCCGATAAATAACTCATCCCTGTTGATAAGATAATTGGTTTACTTTTTTTAGCTATTCTTTCTAAAAAAGGTAAATTAGTTAAGTCTGTTGAGGCTACTTTATATGCAGGTAAATCCAATTCATCTAATTCGTCCAAGCTCACCTCGTCAAACGGAGTTGTCAAAAATATTATGTTCTTTTTTCTACAATACTCTAAAAGCTCTAAATTTTGATCTTTAGAAACTTCCAACCTCCTTAACATCTCCATTTGAGATTCAGATGAATCTGTCGTCCCTTTTTGATAAGGAGCTTTTTCTACATCACTCAAAATCAAGTGTTCTGCTTTAAATGTTTGAAATTTTACCGCTTGTGCACCAGCACTTACTGCTAAATCAATTAAATCCTTTGCCATCTTCATGTCCCCTCCATGGTTGACCCCTGCTTCTGCTATGATAAATGTCGGAGAATTGCTTTCAATTTTGAAATCTCCTATTTGTATTGTATTATTAAAATTCATTTTGATTTATGTTTAAACTCACGAAAAAGGATGCTTTACTGTTTTAGTAGATGCCAGAGGATGGTATACTCCCTTTAACCCTACTGGCTTAGTATTTCTTATAGTATGCACTATCTCAATTGCTTGTTTTGCATCTTCCAAACCATATCCATTTCCGTTTAAAATCCCCTCATAAACTCTCGTATGCAAATCAGTAAATCCACCGCTAAACTCTAACTCTTCACCTTCTATTGTAATTGACCTATAGGTTCTTTGTCCTTTAGCCTTAATCTCTTCAGGTAACACATCATAGTTAATTGATAAGAACCAACGAACTCTTGCTCTCTCAAATTCTAAATAACCGGCAGCCCTATCATGTGTATGTATGTGTACTATATTCTCTTTAACATCCCCAAAAATATATGACAACATATCATAAAAATGAACTCCGATGTTGGTAGCTATTCCTCCTGATTTACTGATATCTCCTTTCCATGAAGTATAATACCAATTCCCTCTAGAGGTAAGATATGTTAGGTCTACATCAAAAATCTTATCTTTTGGAGCATTGTCAATCTTTTTCTTTAATTCAATGATACTTTTATGCACTCTTAGCTGAAGAATATTCCAAACCCTTTTACCAGACTCATTTTCCATTTTTTGAAGAGCATCTAAATTCCATGGGTTCAGTACTAACGGTTTTTCACAAATAGCATCTGCCCCTCTTCTTAATGCCATTCTAATGTGTGCATCATGTAAATAATTAGGCGTACAGATACTCATATAATCTAACTGAATTCCTTTATCATATTTCAGTTTCTCTACATGCCTATCAAACCTTTCTGTCTCAACAAAAAAATCTGCATTAGGGAAATAGCTATCCATAATACCAACACTGTCAAATTTGTCTAATGCTGCAAGTAATTGATTATTGGTATCTTTAATTGCTTTCAGATGTCTCGGAGCTATATAGCCTGATGCTCCAATTAATGCAAAATTTTTCATTTTCTGTTTTTTCTAAATATAGAATCTTCTAAAAATCAAGAAGAATACTATAATAATTTGTTCCCCTTTCTTATTACTCTTATGTAAAGTATCTCTTAATTATTTTCCAATCTGATAATATTCAAACCCTTTTTTATCTAACTTAAAAGCATTATACTGATTTCTCCCATCAAAAATAACTGGAAATTTTAATTGTAATTTTATTTCATCAAAATCAGGCGATCTAAACTCCTTCCATTCAGTCAATAAGATTAGTGCATCTGCTTCTTTTAACACTTCATATTTTGATTCAAAATATGCTACTTCTTTTACCTCTTTTAAGTAAAAATCTTTAGCTTCTCGCATGGCTTTAGGGTCATAAGCTTGTATCTTAGCTCCTCTTTTAACTAGCTCATTGACAACATAAATTGATGGTGCTTCACGCATATCATCTGTCTCAGGTTTAAAAGACAAACCCCATAAAGCAAAAACTTGTCCAGACAAATCTTCTCCAAAGCGCTTAACAATTTTTTCTGCTATCCTATATCGTTGTCTATTATTTACCTCTTCTACAGCATTGATTAATTGTGCTCGATACCCATATTGCTCAGCAATCTTTTTCAACGCCTTAATATCTTTAGGAAAGCAAGAACCTCCATAACCTACTCCTGGATAAATAAAACTATATCCAATCCTTTTATCTGACCCTATTCCTAATCTAACATCATTTACATCTGCCCCAACTTTTTCGCAAATATTAGCAATCTCATTCATGAATGATATTTTGGTTGCTAACATTCCATTCGCAGCATACTTAGTCATTTCTGCAGAACGAATATCCATCTTAATAAAACGATCATGAGTCCTAAAAAATGGTGAGTATAGTTCTTTCATCACTGAAAAAGCATATTCATTATCTGCTCCAATAACAACCCTATCTGGTCTCATAAAATCGTTAACGGCTGCGCCTTCTTTTAAAAACTCCGGGTTAGAGATAACATCAAAATTTATTTTAACTTTCCTATTGTCTAATTCTTTCTGAATTGTTTCTCTTACCATATCTGCTGTCCCAACAGGAACGGTTGACTTATTAACTACAATCAATTGATCATTCATTGTTTTACCAATTTCGCTAGCAACTGAAAGCACATATTGTAAATCTGCAGCCCCGTCTTCCCCCATTGGGGTTCCAACAGCAATAATAACAATAGATACATCGTGTATTACTTCTCTGAGAGTTGTAGAAAATTTAAGACTATTCTTTTCTATGTTCTTTCGAACCATATGCTCTAATCCAGATTCATAGATGGATACGTTCCCTTTCTGCAGAGCTTTAATCTTTCTTTCATCTACATCAACACATGTAACCGTATTTCCCATTTCAGCAAAACATGTTCCTGAAACTAATCCTATGTACCCCGTTCCTATAACTGCTATTTTCATTCAGAGTGAATTAAAGCCCTCCGTCTTTTAATGAATTATCCAAAGAGTTTTTTACATCATACACTATAGATTCTTCCTTAAGCAAAGATCTAAAATCTAAATCTTTGTATTCGTTATGCGCAACCGTTAATACGATTCCGTCGTATTTTGTATCAGGTAGCTCTTTACTTGATTTGACACCATACTCATGCATCACCTCTTCTTCATCTGCCCACGGATCATACAAAGTAATATCTACCCCATAGTCTTCTAGCGCTGTAATTACATCTACAGCTTTCGTATTTCTTACATCAGGGCAGTTTTCTTTGAAAGTAATTCCTAAGACTAAAACATTTGCTCCTTTTATTTTGATATCTTTCTTGATCATCAATTTAACAACCTGAGAAGCTACGTAATCTCCCATACTATCATTTAACCTTCTTCCTGCTAGAATTATTTCTGGATTATACCCATATTCTTGTGCTTTTTGTGCTAAGTAATAAGGATCAACTCCAATACAGTGACCTCCAACCAAACCTGGTTTGAAAGGCAAAAAGTTCCATTTTGTTCCGGCTGCCTCTAAAACATCATGTGTATTAATATCCATCAAGTTGAATATCTTGGCTAACTCATTTACAAAAGCAATATTGATATCTCTTTGAGAGTTTTCAATTACTTTGGCAGCTTCTGCTACTTTCATTGTAGGTGCTAAGTGAGTTCCTGCTGAGATAACCGACTTATATAAATCGTCTACGACCTTACCTACTTCAGGAGTAGAGCCTGAAGTCACTTTTAAAATTTTCTCAACTGTATGAAGTTTGTCTCCCGGATTGATTCTTTCCGGAGAGTATCCCGCATAAAAGTCTTCATTGAATTTTAACCCAGATACTTTTTCCAGAACAGGAATACAATCATCCTCTGTTGCTCCGGGGTAAACGGTAGATTCATAAACAACAATATCACCTTTTTTTAACACTTTACCTACTGTCTCACTTGCTTTTACTAAAGGCGTTAAAATAGGTCTGTTGTTTTTATCTACGGGAGTAGGAACAGTTATAATATAAAAGTTACAATCTTTTATATTGTTCATATCATAAGAACAATACAGTCCTTTTTCATCTGAAACTCCTTCTACAAGGACAGATTGTAATAATTCATCTTCTACTTCAAGCGTACTATCCTTACCAGACATCAGCTCATCAACTCTTTCTTGATTGATATCAAATCCAATTACAGGATACTTAGTTGCAAACAGTCTTGCTAGCGGTAACCCTACATAGCCAAGTCCAATAATTCCAATTCTAACTTTCATAAGTTTATAAATTTTTCCAATACCATTTTACAGCCTTTTTCAATCCTTCTTTTAAAGAAAACTCAGGCTGATAGTTTAATAATTTTCTAGCCTTCTCTACAGAGGCTAATGAATGAGGGATATCTCCCAATCTATTTGGTCCGTATGTTACTTTTATATTTTTGATCTTTGAGTCGAACTCAGATAAATGCTCTTTCAAATATCTAACTAATTCATTTAATGTATTTCTTTCTCCATAAGCAACATTATAAACTGTATTTACAGCCTTATCTTTATCGACAATCAATGCCAACAAATTCGCTTGAATTACGTTATCTACATAAGTAAAATCTCTTGAGAATTCACCATCTCCGTTAATAACAGGAGATTCTCCCTTCATAAACAAGCTCACAAATTTTGGTATGACTGCAGCATAAGCACCATTAGGGTCTTGCTTTCTTCCAAAAACATTAAAATAGCGCAAACCTATTGTTTCTATACCATATGTTTTAGAGAATACGTCTGCATACAACTCGTTTACATATTTTGTAATTGCATAAGGAGATAACGGTTTTCCTATTTCATCTTCTATTTTAGGTAACGTTACAGAGTCACCATAGGTCGATGAACTAGCTGCATACACAAACCTTTTTACCTTTTCGTCTCTAGAAGCAATTAACATATTTAAAAAACCACTAATATTCACATCATTGGATGTTACAGGATCCTTGATAGATCTTGGAACAGATCCTAAAGCTGCTTGATGCAACACATAGTCCATTCCCTTAACGGCTTTTTTACAGTCGTTAAGATTTCTAATATCACCTTGAATAAATTGAAAGTCCGGATTCTTTAAGAGTGGAGTTATGTTCTCTTTCTTCCCTGTTGCGAAATTATCTAAACATACAACTTTATTCTTTTTCTCCAGCAATGCCTCACAAAGATTAGACCCAATAAAACCAGCTCCTCCTGTGACTAATATTTTTTTATTAGATAAACAAATATCCATCAAACGTTGATTAGTTAGATAAAACGTGTCGCAAATTACAAAAAAGGGTTGGCTTGTACTAATTTTGACCTTTCTCTTTTCCATAAAAAAACCCCCACTTTACGTGAGGGTTTTTCCTGTGGGCGCGAAGGGATTCGAACCCCTGACCCCTTGGGTGTAAACCAAGTGCTCTGAACCAACTGAGCTACGCGCCCCTGCGTGATTGCGGATGCAAATATATAACGGTTTTTAATTCTACCAAAGAAAAATGAAATTTATTTTTAAATAACTTCTGCTACAACAAAGGTGCTCCCACCTACAAAAACCAAGTCACTATTACTTGATCTCGACAGCGCTTCACCATAAGCTTCTGAAACTGAATTAAAAACCTCCCCCATCAAATCATACTCTTTTGAATTTCTCTCTAATTCTTGCGCATCTAGACCACGAGGAATATTTGGTCGGCAAAAATAATATTTTGCGTTTTTTGGGAATAAATTTAATACCTGATCTAGTTTTTTATCATTTACAACCCCTAAAACCACATGCAATTGATCGTATTTTTCGTTGTTGAGTTGGCTCATCACATAAGATAGTCCTTCTTTATTATGGGCCGTATCGCATACCACTTTAGGAGAAGTGTTTAAAACTTGCCACCTCCCTTTTAAGCTTGTGTTCTTTACAACGTTCTTTAGTCCTTTGGATATTGATTCTTCGTCTACTTGAAAATCATTTAGGCATGAAACAGCTTTTACCGCTGTGTTTGCATTCTTTTTCTGGTAAGATCCTAAAAGGTCTGTTTTGTAATCTTCATATGAATCGGAAGCAAAAAGAATCTCTGAATTTGTTTGTGAAGATTTCTCAGTAAATACTTTTTCAACCTCTTTTTGCCTTTCGCCAATAACTACAGGAATACTTGGTTTTATAATCCCTGCTTTTTCATAAGCTATTTCCGGTAGTGTTTCTCCTAAAAACTGTGTATGATCCAATCCAATATTTGTGATCACAGAAATTTCTGGAGTAATAATATTTGTTGAATCCAATCTACCTCCTAATCCTACTTCTATAACAGCAATATCTACTTGCTCTTCTGCAAAGTAATGAAAAGCCATCCCAACAGTCATTTCAAAAAAAGATAGCTTTTGTTGCTCTAAAAAGCTCTTTTGCTCGGCAATGAAATCTACTACATACTGTTTCGACATCTCTTCTCCATTAATCCTAATTCTCTCTGTGTAGTTCTTTAAATGCGGAGATGTATACAACCCCACCTTATACCCTGCTTCTTGCAAAATACTAGCGATCATATGTGAGGTTGAACCTTTTCCGTTGGTTCCTCCCACATGAATTGATTTGAATTTGAAATGAGGATTGTGTAGCTTTTCAGAAAAAGCTATGCTGTTTGTTAAGTCTTTTTTAAATGCTGTCTTTCCTTGACGTTGGTACATCGGCAATTGAGAGAACATCCAATTTACCGTTTCTAGATAGGTCATTACTTGGTGAGTGTAAACTTATATATGATTGTCCCTTTTTGAATTGGCGGAGCATCTGCCGCAGCATTCCATGTAGTTCTTAAAGCAGCTCTTTTTGCTGGCTCCATTAAGCATTTCGCTGTATTATCTGTTCCTTTTGCTCCCGGGATTGCCTTGATTACACGACCGTTTTTATCCACTTCAATAGTCACAACAACAGTTCCCTCTTCTTGACATTCCGGTTTTTCTATGGGTTTTGTCAAGGCTTTTCTACCTGCCAAATTATAGTTACTATCACCATCTGTACTACCAGTGTTCCCATAATATTTCGAAGATTTCGGATCACCTTTCTCACTTCCTTTTAATCCATCAGTTTTATCATCTCCTTCACCTTTTGTCTTTCCGTCAGATTTATCTCCATTTAATAGATTATCAAATGCCTTCATTGTGTTTTCTGAAGGCTTCTTCGGCTTAGGCTTGGGTTTTGGTTCTTCCTTTTTGGGTTCTTCTTTAGGTTCCTTCTTTTTTTCTTCTTTCTTTGGCTTTTCTATAACAGGAACTTCTTCTTTAGTCTCTTTCGTTATTACTTCTTCTTGAACAGTTTCTTTAGGCACTTCCTCTACTTCTTCTTCAATTTTCTCTTCTTGTAGCGGTGGTTTAGGAGATGTTTTTATTTTCTCTACAACTTTAGGCTCTCCTCTACCTACATCAGAAACTCCATAGTTAATAGCAACTCCGTATTCTTCAGGTGGATCGAGATATCTCATTCCAAAATTAAAAATGAGATACAACAAGGCAACCAGTATTACTGAAGTAATAACTGCTGATTTTCTTTTATGTTTGGTATCAAAAATTGACATTATCCTCCTCCTTTAACTGCTAGGATCATTTTTAATTTATTCTTATTCGCTATGTCTATCACCTTCATCACATTTTTATAAGGAACATTTTGATCTCCTCTTATGACTACGGTTTTCTTTTTATCAGGACCTACTTTACTTAAGATCTCCAATTCAAGGTTCTTTTCGCTTACCTGAGTTTTATCTATATAAAACTTAGACTTGCTAGTAATAGTTACAGCAACTGATGTTTTATTCTCAGTTTTCCCTCCTGCTTTAGGCAGTAACACATCAATAGCACTTACAGTAACCAAGGTTGATGTAAGCATAAAAAAGATCAACAACAGAAAAACAATATCCGTCATAGACGACATATTGAAATTTGGGTTGACTTTATTTCTACCTCTTAGATTCATTATACAGGTTCGTTTAATAAATCTAAAAACTCAACAGACTTAGCTTCCATCTGATACATTACCTTATCTGTTCTAACAACAATGTGGTTGTATGAAATATAAGCTATAATTCCTACAATTAACCCTGCTACTGTTGTTGTCATAGCTGTATATAATCCGTCTGAAAGCATTTTGATATCTATTTGCCCTCCTGAGTTTGCTATTTCATGAATTGCAACAATCATTCCAATTACAGTTCCTAGGAAACCAATCATAGGAGCTGCACCAGCAATGGTTGCAATAACACTTACATTCTTTTCTAATTGATATACCTCTAATTTTCCGGCGTTCTCAATAGCTGTATTAATGTCTTCTAAAGGTTTTCCAATTCTCGAAATTCCCTTTTCTATAAGTCTTGCTGTAGGTGAATTAGTACTCTTACAAAGTGCATCTGCAGATTCTATTTTCCCACTGGAAACATAATCTTTGATCTGGTTCATAAAGTTCTTATCTACTTTAGCAGCTGCTTTAATAGCAAAGAATCTTTCAAAATAGATATATAATGAAACTGCTAATAAAACGAATAAAATTGCAATGATAATTTGACCTCCCAGACCTCCGTCTACAATCAATTTATATATAGAAAGTGTTTTTTCTTCCGATGCAGGATCTAAAACTTCGGGGGTTTCTTGTATAAATGATAACATTAATAAGCTTTTAAAGTTCTTCTATATAACGACCTTTTTTCTAAGAAATTGTTTCAAAAAAAACCGAGAATTTCTCGGTTTTATATTTTATATGAACATCCTCAGTAGCATAAACGAGAAGGAACCGACTAGAAACCCTATTAATGCTAACCAAGAAATCTTTTTCAAATACCAAAAGAAATCTATTTTTTCCATTCCCATTGCCACAACTCCAGCTGCAGAACCAATAATCAACATACTTCCTCCTGTTCCAGCTGAGAATGCGATGAAATGCCATAATGGATTGTCCATAGGCTCAGAGAACATTCCTAAACTTGCTGCTACTAAAGGCACGTTGTCTATCACAGCAGACCCAACTCCTAATAACATTACTACCAAGTCAGAAACTTGCGTTCCTTCTAATTCTGTTCCCATTAATGGCACTCCTTGTTTCAAGCTATCGGCAAAACCAAATAGAATACCTAAAGACTCTAATGCTGCTACTGCCATTAAAATACCTAAGAAGAATAAAATACTTGGCATCTCAATTTTAGATAATGAGTGGTGTACCGGGCTATGATGAGCAAATTCTGCTGATTCTTCCTGAGTTTTAAAGTCTGTCAAAGAGATTTTAGTTCTACTAAATACTTCAGCAAAGGTTGCTACGATAGCTAGAGACAACATCATTCCTACATAAGGAGGTAAATGTGTTAATGTTTTAAAGATTGGCACAAAAACAATAGCTCCTAATCCTAAATACAACATAGTAGCACTATGCTTACTCTTAGGCTTATCGCTCTCTTCTTCAGATCCAGTATCAATTGTTCCTTTGAAAGCCGGTAAGAAAGTAGCAATAAATGAAGGGACAACCATACATAATAGCGATGGAATAAATAAGTAGATAAATAATTTTACTGTACTTACTTTACCTCCAATCCATAACATAGTTGTAGTTACATCTCCAATTGGAGAGAAAGCTCCTCCTGCGTTTGCAGCAATAATAATTAATCCGGCAAACCAAATTCGATCTTCTCTTTTCTTAACGATCTTCTGTAATATTGAGATCAATACAATTGTAGCTGTTAAATTATCAATAATAGCAGAAAGAATAAAGGCCAATACTGAGAAAATCCATAAAATCCTCTTCTTACTGTTTGTCTTTACATATCCTTTTATTGTTGAGAAACCGTCAAAGTAATCGATGATCTCTACAATGGTCATCGCCCCTAATAAAAAGACTAAAATTTCTGCTGTTTTTCCTAAGTGATGTAATAATGTTTCTTCTGCCAAATGCATTTTCGCTTCATGAGCTAGAGAAGAAAAACCTTCTACTAATCCATGTTTAGAAGAATCAAACCAACTAGAAAAAGAATCTACCCCTAAAGCAACTACAGCCCAACAGATAGCCATCATGGCCAACGCTGGAATTAGTTTGTCTAGCTTTAAGTTGTGTTCAAGAGTAATCGCCAAATACCCCAAAACAAATACTACAATGATTACTGACTCCATAATTTTGTTATTGTTTTTAAATTAGTTGTTTCAATGCTATTTCAAATGCTGTCTCACTAATATTGGTTTTAGAAGTGTTTCTAGCATGTGTATTTTCAAGCGCTTTTTTGATAATATCAGAGGTATCCGAAAAAATAGCCTCATCTGTCATTTCCACTCTTCTTTCCATAAAATAAGCAAATACCCTAGCCATTCCACAGTTAGAAATAAAATCAGGAATAAGACTTACTTTCTTATCTGTATCTTCCATGATGGGTCCGAAGAAAATTTCTTGATCTGCGAAAGGCACATTGGCACCACAGGAAATAACTTCCAATCCTGAATCGATCATTTTGTTAATTTGATCTTGTTTGATCAATCTTGATGCAGCACAAGGAGCAAAAATTTCAGTAGGCATACTCCATATTCTCTCATTCATTTCTTCAAAAGAGATCATTTGATCAGCCACCAATGTATTTCCATCTTTGTTTAGGAAAAGAGATTTAATTTCTTCAAATGAAAATCCATCCTCATTGATAACCCCTCCTACTCGATCTATAATTCCTACAACCTTAGCTCCCATTTGGGCTAAATAGTAAGCAGCTGCAGAACCTACATTACCAAAACCTTGAACTACTGCTCTTTTTCCAACAACAGTTCCTCCATAAATATCGTAGTAATGTTTAACGGCCTCAGCAACACCAAACCCTGTGATCATATCGGCAACAGTGTATTTTTTAAACACATCCGGAGAGTATTCTTCGCTCTCTATCACCTTAATAACACCATGTCTTAACTGACCAATTCTATTGATCTTATCTGATTCTGTAGGTTTGAAGTGCCCGTTAAAAACTCCTTCTTGCGGGTGCCAAACACCACTATCTTCTGTAATAGGAATTACTTCGTGAATTTCATCTACATTTAAATCTCCTCCTGTTCCGTAGTAACTTTTCAACAAAGGAGCAACAGCTTTATACCATCTTTCTAAAACTCCTTTTTTTCTTGGATCGTGAGGGTCAAAATTAATCCCCGATTTGGCTCCTCCAATAGCTGGTCCAGAAACAGTAAATTTTACCTCCATTGTCTTAGCCAAGGAAGTAACTTCGTACTTATCCAGCCCTTTTCTCATTCTTGTTCCACCTCCCGCAGCTCCTCCGCGAAGTGAGTTTATCACCGTCCAACCTTCTGCTTCTGTTTCCGAATCCTTCCAATTGAAAACTATTTCAGGTTGTTTTTCTTCATACTTTTTAAGTAATTCCTTCATTAAGAGTTCTTTAATTTTATTTTCCTGAAGTGCTATAATAATTGTACCAAAATAAAAAAAATAAATCGCTATTCAGAATTAATTTGGACGAAATATTTGCCCCGAAGAATGATCCCTTTTTGCGCCCGTAACACTTGACAAACAGTTACTTTTCTCTTCCAATCTTAACTTCCCTAATAAGGCAAAAATTAAAGCTTCTTTATAATCTACAATCGTTTTACTAGGAATAGCGATTTCAGCATTTACTTTACGCTTCAAATTTTCGATCAAAAACTCATTAAATACTCCTCCACCTGTAAATAAGACCTTTTGAAATTGACCTATTGAGTTCGCTATTTGAACAGTTACATGTTCTACAAAAGTTCTTAATACATCACGATGATCTTTGAGAGTTTCAACAACAGGAAAAATCTTATCATTTACCCATTCAATTCCTAAAGATTTTGGCGGAGACTTTTCATAATAAGCCATAGAGTTTAATTCGCTTAAAATCTTGGTATTTACTTTTCCTTGCGAGGCCAATATACCACCATTATCGTATTCATATCCTAATTTCTGACTGTAATGATTTAACACCACATTCACAGGACAAATATCAAAAGCTATTCTATTGCTACCTTGTTCGTAAGATATGTTTGCAAATCCACCTAAATTAACACAGGCATCATAATTAGAAAACAAAATTCGATCTCCTATCGGAACCAAAGGAGCTCCTTGGCCTCCTAACTGCACATCTTGAGTTCTGAAATCGCAGACAACCAAAAAATTAGTGGCGTCCGCTATATACTGTCCGTTTCCTATTTGCTTGGTGATTCCTTTTTCTGGTTGATGAAAAATTGTGTGCCCATGAGAGGCTATAAAATCTATGGTTTGAATTTCATGCTGATGTATAAACTTGTTGATCTGCTCTCCTAAAAAACGACCATATGCAGCGTCTAGCTCAATCAGAGCTTTTTCGTTCAAATCTATCGCAGTTTTCAATTTTAGCTTCCATTCCGGTGAATAATCTATTGTTTGCGATGCAATGATTTCAAATTCATCCTCTCGTTGAGAAGGAAAATACACATAAACCAAATCGATTCCATCTAGAGAAGTCCCAGACATTAAACCTATAGCATGAGTTCCATTTCTATTCATATCCATAAAAATATGAAATGTCTGTTGAAAATCTGCTATTAAAAAAGTATCTTTGATAACTTTTTTTACGAATTTAATAATACAACTTAAGAATGGATTTTAATCTTACTGAAGAGCACTTGATGATTAGAGATGCTGCTCGTGATTTTGCACAAACAGAATTATTACCAGGAGTTATTGAAAGAGATGAGAAGCAAGTTTTTCCTGATGAACTTGTAAAGAAAATGGGAGAACTAGGCTTTTTAGGAATCATGGTAGATCCTAAATATGGAGGAAGTGGAATGGATACCATTTCATATGTATTGATAATGGAAGAATTGTCTAAAATTGACGCTTCTGCTTCAGTAATTGTTTCTGTAAACAATTCTTTGGTTTGTTATGGGATTGAGAAATATGGAAACGAAGAGCAAAAGCAAAAGTATTTGACCAAATTAGCAACAGGAGAGTATTTAGGAGCTTTTTGTTTAAGTGAACCTGAGGCTGGTAGTGATGCTACTTCTCAAAGAACCACTGCTATAGATATGGGTGACCATTACTTATTGAACGGAACAAAGAACTGGATTACCAATGGTGGACGATCTGACGTTTATTTAGTAATTGCTCAAACTGATCGTGAAAAAGGTCACAGAGGAATCAATGCATTTATTGTAGAAAAAGGAATGCCTGGTTTTGATATTGGACCTAAAGAAGATAAATTAGGTATCCGTGGTAGTGATACTCATACATTACAGTTTAATGATGTAAAAGTTCCAAAAGAAAACAGAATTGGTGAAGATGGATTTGGTTTCAAGTTTGCAATGAAGACATTATCTGGAGGAAGAATTGGAATTGCTTCTCAAGCGTTAGGAATAGCTTCAGGAGCTTATGAATTGGCTTTAAAATATTCAAAAGAAAGAAAAGCTTTCGGTACTGAGATTTGCAACCACCAAGCTATTGCTTTCAAGTTAGCTGACATGGCAACTGAGATCGAAGCTGCTAGATTATTAGTAATGAGATCTGCTTATGATAAGGATCAAGGTAATAACTATGATATGTCTAGTGCAATGGCGAAGTTATATGCTTCTAAAGTTGCAATGGAACAAACAGTAGAAGCTGTACAGATTCATGGAGGAAATGGATTTGTAAAAGAATATCATGTAGAGCGATTGATGCGTGATGCTAAGATCACTCAGATCTATGAAGGTACTTCTGAAATTCAAAAGATTGTTATTTCCAGAGGAGTTTTAAGAGACTAAATAACTTCTTAACCATTATAAAACAAGGCCATCTATTAGATGGCTTTTTTTTTGTACCCTATTCTTTCTTATTTCTCTTAATAGAATACCAAAGCGATTAAGTAAAAGTCTATTCCTGTAATAATTGAAGTCAATATCACTTTCATCTGCCAATGTAAATCATTGCACCCCTAAAAGTGTTAGAAGGATGGCTAGTGTCCTTTTAATAGAATTCATAACCTATTTTGTATTAAATGAATTTAAATGTAATAAATCTAAGGAGCCAACTTTGAAAAGGTGTTGAGTTTAGGGCATAAAAAAACCTCAGTTATTGCTAACTGAGGTTTTTTAAAAAGAAAGGCAGCGACCTACTCTCCCACAAA
>NZ_JBHULH010000007.1:0-6867 GCF_042684245.1 Pseudotenacibaculum haliotis | reverse complement strand
AGCTTTGTATAAATCCATTGGTATCATCACCATCATTGGCATCATCACAGATCTCGTAGTCTGTGGGTTGGGTTGGAACGGGTATGCCTGTTACTTCAATGGTAAAAGATCCGTCAGCAACACAATTACTACTATTTCTGTTGACTACTCTAGCGTAAATGGTTTCTGAAGGGTTTGTATTGTTGTAAGTTGTAGGATTCGGTATGAGTAATGTATAGGCACTGTCTGAGAAGTATTGTACTACGAAAGTGGCCGGGTCTTGCCCGTTGAGGATTTCTGTGTCTTTCGAGGTTAAGTCGAAGGTTTCTACCATATTGGCATCAGGATCACAGAGCTGAAAATTGCTAATAGTTGGATTTATGGTAGCTTCCTCTACAAATTCTAGCACAATGTCATCACTATCTGTACAGCTAGCACTGTTTGATATTTCGCAGGTATAAGTTCCGTTTCCTAAGTTGGCAATATAAGTTTGGTTGGTAGCGCCTGGAATTGGCACTCCATCTTTTAGCCATTGATAAGAGTTTGCTGTAATGTTTGCAGTTAACGGAATAGAGTTTCCACATACTGCAGAATTGTCTGCGGTAACAAAATCATCACCTAAATCTAATCCTAAGTTGAAACTTCCTGCTTCAAGAAATACAGCAGAGTCATAAGAGCTGTCAACATAATCAGCAATAACTAATTTTATTCTGTAGACTACTCCGGGTGTAACAGTAGCTGTAGCAGTTAAAGCTACAGTTCTACCATCATAATTTGTGTCAGCAACTGGAGGAGTACTACTAATATCTCCAGCATAAAATTCTTCATTCTTTGGAGGACAAGAAGAGTTATTTCTTATATTTTCTACACTAACAGGTTCTCCGGTTGTTGGAATTAAAGCGATATTTTCAAAATTAGTACTTCCTTCTTGTCTTAATAAAAAGGCAAAGCTATCTGCAAACACCTGTCCGGTAGTTGGATCCGGACAAGGAAAACTATTTGAAGGACTATATTCTTCAGAAGCCATTACATATCTAAAACTGATTGTATTTGATACAGGAACAAAATCAAATTCTATATAAACAGCATTGGTATACAAATCTTGATTGCCGGTAGCTGTTACTAAATCCGGATCTGAACCAGTTCCTACATCAATCCCCAAAGGATTGGCAGGCGCTATTGCTGTATTTCCTGCTTGAAAGGCACTACCTGTTGAAATGATAAGGCCTTCTGAAAAAGGAAACCTACTATTTCCTTTAAAGTATCCATAACTTTTATTATTGGTATTGGATGGATGCTGACTTGAGCCTGGATCGGTAATATTAAGGTTTGTTGAGATATTTCTCACATCTGCACAGTTTCCATCGATCAAAACATTACGAATCAATTCTTCAGGAGAAAACCCTGATTCGGTATCCGCTGCATTGTTAACTGTGATTACTTGTGCCTGTATAGATAAAGTACTTACCAAGAAGAGTAATAGGCACACGAGGTGGCTAATTCTCTTGTATGAGAAAATATACTTGGTCATTTAGGGATTTTTTAATTATGGTTCTCAAAGATACAATTATTTTACCTCCTCAAAAGGGAGAAATTTCCTTTACGTTCCCTTGTATTTCCGTTTCTATCTGTAAGCTTAATAGCAAACCAATAGTCGTCAGAAGGAAGCGTTTTTCCATTAAAGGTTCCGTTCCATCCCGGGTTGTCAATATTGATCTCTGCCATTACTTTCCCAAATCGATTAAAGATGTGGATCTGAGAGGTAGGGTAGAAGGTCGAATTGGCGCCCTTGATAGCCCAGGTATCATTAATTCCATCGTTGTTTGGAGTAAAGAACTTTGGAAATTCGATCACTGAAACATCCAGCGAAACAATTCCACATCCGTTCTTATCTCTAACTCGGATGGTATAGAAACCACCTTCAAGATTCTCAAAGAGTGGTTCGTCTTGGTACGGATGTATGATTACTCCATTTTCATCCGTTAACGCATATTCATAATCTCCAATCCCTAAGTTGGAAGTGTCTATGCTTATTGAGTTATTATCAGAATCATCTACTATCGTTACATCATTGTCTGTAATGGTTGCAATAATAGACTCATTGACTTGTATTTCTAATGTTCTGGAACATCCTGTACCGTCAGTTGTTGTTGCAGTAACTGTATACAATCCTCCTGAGGTAACAGTAATTTGTGATCCGATGATGGTATTTCCATCAGGATCTGTCCATACATAATCATAAATGCCTGCCGGATTCTCTACACCAATGGTAAGTTCAGGCCCGTTCAAACATACGATCTGAGGTGAAGTTACAGAAAATTCCGGTAATGGATTTACGATCACGTCGAAAGTAAGATCATCGTTTACACAGCCAGTATCATTATTAGCAACACGAACATAGATTGTTTGTTGATTTGCTACAGTATTTGAAAATGGACTTGATAATGGATTGGCTCCGGAAGTAGCATCTGCTTGTGTTTCGTGGAAAGTTACTGTAAAATCATCTTCATCCTGTGTTGCTCCTAAGATCAATGGAATTTGACTGTCTAGATTGATGTCTTGTACAAAACCATTAGTGTCGTCTCCATCAGCATCGTCATCACAAGTCAACAGATCATCTACTGCTTCTGCTGTAGGCTCCGGATTGATGATTACATTGAAATTGGAAATATTATTCACACAATTGGTTGTCCCATTGGTAATTCTTACATAAATGATCTGGGTAAATGCCTGCGTATTTGTATACGGGCTAGTCAGGATATTTGCTCCGGATTGCGCATCGGCAAATGAAGCATGATAGGTTACTGTAAAGTTTGTAGGATCTTGAGTTCCTAAAATTCCGGCAGTTTGCAATTCTAGGTTGATGTTTTGTGAGAACCCGTTTTGAGCAGATCCATCTGTATCGTCATCACAAACCTCAAGGTCTTCTACAAAATTTGCAACAGGAAGCGGGTTTACAATCAGATCAAACGATGCATGATCATTAAAACATCCTGTGGTATTGTTAACCATACGAACATAAATAGTTTGTTGGTTGGCCGATGCATTCTCATAAGCTGATGTGTTGGTAATAGGATTATTTCCTGAATTGGCATCAGCAGCTGTTAGGTGATAACTTACTGTAAAATCTGCAGGATTTTGTGTACCTAACAGCACAGGTGTTTGACTGTCTAAATCAAAAGTTTGCACAATTCCATTGGTAAAGTCACCATCATCAGCATTATCACAAAGCTCAAGATCTGTCACAGGGTTTGCTGTTGGTATAGGGTCTACATTTAAAGTGATGTGAGCCCCAAAACCTAAGCAGTCATTGTCTAGGTTGCTATCTACACGAACATAGATCTGTTGTGAGTTTGGATATCCGATATTTCTATAATTTGCAGGATCGGTAATCGCATTTTGTTCCGCTAAAGCATCAGCTTCATTTCGGTAATATGTAATGGTTAATTGCTGAGTTGTTGGGAACAAAGCACGGACTTCTGTAGTTACAGAACTAAAATCAAAAGTCGTTATTCCATCTGTGTCATCATTATTAGCATTGTCATCACCATTGATATCCAAGAAGTCGTCACATACATTGAAAACACGTTGAAAAGTAGATGGAATCCCTGTGGTAGACACGGTAAGTGTTACTTCTGAAATTCTATAACAATCAAAACTGCTAATAGCACGTGCCCAAACCGTATCACTTGTAACTACTTGATTTGTATAAGTTGTTGGGTTTGGAATAGGATTGTTACCGGATTGCGCGTCTGCCAATGTCTCATAGAATATGAACGTTTCATTCATATAGTTTGTAGAGATATCAGTTGCAGCTTCATTTAGGTTAAAAACAGAGAATCCGTCGGTATCGTTATCACATTGCTTCAGCTCTACAGCGGCAGTAATTACCGGAAGTGGGCGAATGTTTACAACAAAAGAAGTTCTATCTGTATAACATCCGGTAGCATTATTGGTAACTCTTACATAAATAGTTTGCGTATTGGCGGTTGTATTACTGAACGGCGAGCTAAGAGCATTTGCTCCTGATGTAGCGTCTGTAGTCGACTCATGATAGGTTACCGTAAAATCTCCGGGATCTTGTGTGCCTAAGATAGTTGCTGTTTGTGTTTCTAGATCAATGCTTTGGATAAAACCATTGGTATCATCTCCATCATCATTATCGTCACAAATACCCATGTCGGTTACAGCATCGGCAGTTGGAACAGGATCTACAACTAATGTAATATGAGTTCCAGTATACAAACAAGCATTGTTAGCCGGATTCTCTACACGAATAAAGATTTGTTGTGTATTTGGTGAGTTGATATTTCTATAGTTGCTGATATCCGTAATGGCATTCATTGCATTGTTGGCATCAGTAAGAGATTCGTAATAGGAAATATTCAATGTTTGAGATGCCGGGAATAAAGCGATAATATCGTTGGTTGCAGAACTAAAATCAAAGGTGGTAATTCCGTCTGTATCATCGTTATTGGCATTATCATTTCCATTAGTATCCAAATAATCATCACACTCATTGTAAGTTCTCTGGAATGTATTTGGAATGACAGTGTTGGTGACTTCTAAATTGATTCGTGCAATTCGATAACAACCGTTTACTGTAATCACTCTCACCCAAACAGCATCATTTGTGTCTACAATATTAGTATGGTTGGTTGGATTTAAAATTTCATTGGTATTGCCAATAGCATCCGCTTCCGTAGGATAATAGCGGAATGTTTCATTGGCAGAGTTTGCAGATATACTTGAGTTGGCAAGTGTTAAATCAAAACTTGCTAAACCATCTTGATCAGTATCACATAATTCTAATAATACAGGAGTGGTTATATTAGGTAATGGGTTTACAACTAGATTGAACAAGGCTCCTGTTGATTCAGTAAAACAGCCAGTAGTGTTGTTCTCTACTCGTACAATGATTGGTTGTGGGTTAGCAATATTTGTATAAGGATTGTTTTTGTCTATTGGATTGGAATCGATATCAAAATAGCTAACTGTATAATCAGCAGGATTTAAAGAACCTAATACGTCTGTGTCTTTGGTTGAGAGCAAAAAGTTTTGTACTGTCCCATTGGTATCGTCTCCATCGGTTGCATCGTCACAGATTTCATAATCCGCAGGGTTTTGCAATGTAGGATTTGGATTTACCAATAGGTTAAAACTTGTGGTGGCCGCAGTACATACATTCGGTACTGCCGAAACAATGACGCGAGCAAAGACTTCTACAGAAGTAAAAGCTGTTGGGTTGGTATAACTATTGGCGTTTAATGGATTTGCATTGTTATCTGCATCTGACTGAGAAGCGTAATAGACAACTTCAAAGGTTGAAGCATCTTGACCGTTTAGGAGGTCTGTGCTAAAAAGGGCTTCAAGATCAAAAGTAAAAAAACCATCTTCAGTTCCATCTGTATCACATTGTTCGTAGGTGGTAAAAGGGAGAGTCCCTATGGTAGGTTGCGGGAAAAAGGTGATAACGACTTCATCTTCTCCCATATTTCCATCTCCATCAGTAACTTCAACTTTATATGTCCCGGAACGATCATCGTTGATGACCAAAGTAGGATTGGTTTGCCCCACCAATTCTGTAAATCCGGCACCTTCGTCTATAAACCACTTGTATGTTTCTGTACCTACTAATGTAGAAGGAGTTCCGTCTAAAGTAACTTCTGTTCCTTCACACACTTCTTGATCCATTCCAAGATCTCCTACAACTATGGAGCAATCTAATGATGAAGATCCTAGAGGGTTACCACTTTCATCTACATTCCATAAAAGATCAAAAGTAGATGGAGCGCCAGAAAATCTATCTATTACAATAATATATTCTTCTCCCGGATTAACATCAATATACCTTACAAAACGATCTCCTCCAGCGGTGTCACATTCATTTTGAGCAGGGTTAGGGCTAAGTCCCGTAAGACCAGTTGTACCAGAGTATGATGCTCTTATAGGAGTTTCACTAGCCAAATTTGAGCAATCAGAATCTGGGCCAAATACTGCAAAGTCATAATCTGCATTAGGATCACTAGGAACGATATGAAACGTAAATCGAGTACCTGTCTCAATACGAACTCTATACCAAAGAACTCTAGAACTTAGTAATGATTGGCATGAAGAGTTGATAGTAAATGGAGAAGGGTCTTCTGCACTAAGATCTTGTATAGGTTGATTGCTACAAACAGGAGTTAACTCATCACAAATTTGACCAAATGAAAATTTGGAAAAAGCGAATAGGAATAAAAATAATAAAAGGGATTTGAAACTTTTCAAAATTACTTCTTATGTATTTTTTTTTGAATAAAAGATTTAGAATTAATATTCGTAATTAAAATATTATACTCCCCCTTTGGCAAGGAACTTAAATCCATTTTAAAATACTTTTTCCCAATTACATTTTTATGAGTAATTTCTTTAGCAACTTCTGAATCAGCGTATTCATTTATAACCTTTAATTGAAAATCACTTTTCTGGTTAGATTCTATAGAATAGACTAAGCTAGAAGCAACTTCTTTTGTTTTTATGTCAATTTTAAAATCCTTCTGTTGGATATTAAATAGGGTTACTATTGTAAAGAGTAGAAAAAGTTTGTTCATTGTAAGGGTAATGTGAGCACTAAAATATAAAAATATATTATGTTAACGCTTTGTTAAGAGATTTATGATATTTTTTAACACGTAAAAAAAATGCGCATTATTTCTAATGCGCATTTTTCGAGGTTATGTTTTTATAATTTTTATTTATTCCTCAACAACGAGAAATTTCCTTTTCTTTCTCTAAGGATTCCATTTCTATCTGTAAGTTTGATAGAGAACCAATAGTCATCTGAAGGAAGCACTTTTCCGTTGAAAGTTCCATTCCATCCAGGATTATCGATATCAATAGTAGCTA
>NZ_JBHULH010000006.1:0-2841 GCF_042684245.1 Pseudotenacibaculum haliotis | reverse complement strand
GACATGATAATAAACCCATTGAATTATGGAGTAATAAAGTAATTAAAGAGAAGATAGATTATATTCATAACAATCCTGTAGAAGCAGGGTTGGTTTTTCATCCGGAAGATTATGTATATAGTAGTGCTTTAGATTATTCTGGAGAACAAGGATTGGTAAGAGATGTGACTGTTTTTAGGTTATTAAGTTAGAATAACCACACGAAAGATTCGTGCGGGAGCAGGGTTATTAAGTTAGAATAACCACACGAAAGATTCGTGCGGGAGCAGGGGACTTATACGGATTCTGACAACAATGGTACTATTAATGCTAGTACAGAGATTGTTGAGGAAAGTAATTACTATCCTTTTGGCTTGAAGCATAAAGGGTATAATAACGTGATTTCTTCCAATGGAAACTCGGTCGCACAACGGTTTGGCTATAACGGAAAAGAATTAAATGAGGAACTCGGAATAGATTGGTACGATTTTGGAGCACGTAATTATGATGTGAGTTTGGGACGTTGGATGAATCTTGATCCATTAGCGGAAAAATTTTATGAACATTCACCATTTGTGTATGCATTCAATAATCCAGTCAATTATATTGACCCAGATGGGAAAGCCCCAATTGATCCAAAAAAAGTTATTAAACAATTAAATAATATTGTTGAAAGTATTGATTCATCACTAGATAAGGCTTGGAAGATGAGTTTTAATAAAAATAAAACAAAAGTTAAAGAACATGGTTTCTCGGTATTTAGTAGTACTGTTCAAAATACTGATATTACTATTTCGGGTGTAATAGATTCTGAGGAAACAAAATATGAGGCAAAAAACTTTAAAGTAGGAAATAAAGGTTCAGTTCAATTTTCTTATAGTGATTTTAAAGGGGATAAAGGAGAAGAATTTATTGCTCTCGTTCATACTCATCCATATTCTAAATCAGAAGAAGCCAGAGCAGGCGAGAGTTTATTAGGTGCTGCTTTTTCTGGAGCTGATATTGCAAATATGAGTGATTATGGAGAAGGGAACTCTCAAATTGTGGAGGCAGGAAGTATGAGATTTGCAATGGTAGTAACTGACGTTAAGAAAGCAGGTAAGTTTTTTAAAAATAACTCAAGGGCTACAATACAAAAAAATATGAGGTCCGCATTAAAAGCCTTTTTAAAGGCTGGCCAATCTTGGTCTGAAGCAACTATCAATGCTAATAAATCAGTTTTGAAAAACTCAGGAGTGTCTTTGTATGGAACGACAGATAAGGATAAAAAGAAGTCTAAATTAATTCAAGAATAAATGAAAAAATATATCTTACTTAGTACATTATTAATGATATTGTATTCCTGTATGTATGCACAAGAGGAAAAAAATTATATGAATTTGATTGATAAAGAGATTAGCTATGTGCTTAAAAACTCTGTTTATTCAAATTACAAGGAAAAAATAATGTTTGATGATAAGCCAGGAACCTTATCTGGATTGATGTTGTTATATGATGATAAGGAAATAGAACTTAGAGTTAACGAATTCAAATTTGTTGATAAGAGATTTGATAAGAATTTGAAATGGGAGTTTGATAAGTTAATTAAGGAGAAAGTAGGCAGAGTAATTGTCTATGATAAAAAAGGGAATAAATTATTTGATTCAGATTCCAAAAAGCAGTAATGGGTCAAATTAGCCCCCGCTCCCGCGCGAATCTTTCGTGTGGTAAAGTAGAGATATAGAGAGAGTAAATAAAAACTACGTTAAGAAATTAGCGTAGTTTTTTTATTTTTATTGGAACGCGAGGCATTCGCGCACCAGCTGGGGGGCACCAGCTGGGGGTAACAAAAATTACTCGTAGAACTATGTCATCTCATTTCAGGCATGCAGATGTTAATCATAAAAAAGGAAATGATTACATTATGCACACTAAATCCACAACTCATCGTTTTAACAAAGATGATGGTACTCATCATTATACGACAGTCCAAATAACTACTACTCATGCAATGATTGATAGTGAAGGAGAGATAGGTGATGTATCTGTAACAAGTGAAATTTATACTTATCAAAATGGAGAAAAACCAGGTAATATTAAACTTGACCCCAAAAAAATAAATATGTCTGATGCACCTAGTGAATTTCAAAATTTTGCTCAAGGAATATCTGCTTATAAAAAGTCCAATAAAGAAAGTCCAAGTCAGACGCAAGCTTCTGATAACAAGCAAACTAAAAGCATGGTTGACTTGTTGGCAATTCCTGTCGGAGCTGGAGCAAGTAGTTTGTCTGCTACAAAAGTGGCAAGTGGTTTTTGGGGGGTAACAGTTGGAATGGTAGCATTAGCAATATCAAATGAAATTAAAATCGACCCCACAGAAATTGGAAAGGATTTGGTTCTTGAAAATAAAAAAGAAGTAATTAAAAGTAAAGATGTTAGTTATGAATATTAAAAAAGTTTATTGGTTCATATTATATTATATTATAATGCTTTTTCTCTTGTTTATACTAAGAGAAGATAAAGAGGGAGAATTTAGCACAATATTATTAATATTTTTAAATGTTATTACTATAGTATTTATCTATATAAGTTTTAAGAAATTTAAACATCGGCAGTTTAACATCTGGGCTCTTCCAGTATATCTTATGAGTGTTTATTTCTTATATAAAGTAATGCCATTTACAGATGAAACTTATAATATTCTACAAAAGCTGAATTTAATACTCTTTAGTTTGTTACTTTTTTTTGTTGTTGGGACTTTCAAAGAAAAGGTAGCGTCCTAAATAGGGGTAATGTCTCAATTTAGCCCCGCTCCCCGCTCCCGCACGAATCTTTCGTGTGGTAAGTAGAGATATGTATATAGAGTAAATAAAACTACGTTAA
>NZ_JBHULH010000005.1:4866-5663 GCF_042684245.1 Pseudotenacibaculum haliotis | reverse complement strand
TTAAGATTTGAGGAATCAGAGCATTGAGGTCTATATTAGCCACCAATCCGTCAGTATCATCATCACAGAATTCTTGATCAGGAAGAGAAAGGAACTGAGGTTCAGGGTTGATAATAATATCAAACTGACTATCAGTACTAAAGCATCCTGTTGTATTGTTGGTTATTCTCACATATATTGTTTGCGAGAAAGGGGTTGTGTTGGTAAAAGGCCCAACAATAGGGTTTGTATTGTTTTGCGCATCATTCAAAGAGGTGTAGTAGCTTACAGAATAATCACCTGGACTTTGTCCGTCAATAATGTTTTGTGTTTGTAGGCTAAGGTCAATGTTTTGCACTAGCCCATCAGTATCAGTATCACATAAGACAAGATCGCTTATAGGGCTGTTTACAGGGAGAGGATTCACAATTAGATCAAAAGACACAGTGTTGAAACAAGTCGTAGTGTTGTTAGTAACCCTGACGTATATAGTTTGTTGATTTTGAGTTGTGTTTTGAAAGTTGTTAGTATCAACAATCGGATTGTTATTTAGAATGGCATCATTTATTGTAAGATGAAAGCTTACACTGTAATCAGCAGGGTTTAATCCATTAAGGATCGTTGTTATTTGATTGTCTAGATTAAACCCACTGATCAATCCATCAGAGTCGTCATCACAAAGTTGAAGATTAGCGGGGGAACTAATGTTAGGTATTGGATTGACTCTAATATCAAAAGAGGTTTCAGAATTGATACATCCTGTATTGTTATTGATTCCTCTTACGTATATGGTTTGAGTGTTGGGGTTGATCATGTTA
>NZ_JBHULH010000005.1:0-4788 GCF_042684245.1 Pseudotenacibaculum haliotis | reverse complement strand
TCCGCTATTAGCATCACTAGCTGATATGTGAAAAGAGATATTGTATAGGCTAGGGTCTAGACCATTTAAGATTTGAGGAATCAGAGCATTGAGGTCTATGTTAGCCACCAATCCGTCAGTATCATCATCACAGAACTCTTGATCAGGAAGAGAAAGGAACTGAGGTTCAGGGTTGATAATAATATCAAATTGACTATTAGTACTAAAGCACCCTGTTGTATTGTTGGTTATCCTCACATATATTGTTTGCGAGAAAGGGGTTGTGTTGGTAAAAGGACTATTGATTGGGTTGTTTGCAGTTTCGGCATCAGCTAAGGATGTGTGGAAAGAAACCTGATGTGTACTTGGGTTTAGACTTCCTAATATTTGTGGAATTTGAGAGTCTAAATCGATGCCGGAAATTATACCATCAGTATTGTCGTCACAAAAAACCATATTGCTAACAGGAGATGGATTTGGTATTTGAACGGTAATAAGATCAAAAGCACGACCTGTTGAAAAACAATTACTAATGTTATTTACAATCCTTACATATATAGTTTGTAAGAAGGGTACAGTATTGTCAAATGAGCTTGTGTTTATAATAGGGTTAACTTCATTTATGGCGTCGTCTTCAGAAGTATAATAGCGAATAGAAAAATGCAAGGGATTTTGTCCGGCTAAAAGATCTGCTGTTTTACTGTCTAAATCAAATCCTTGCACAAAACCATCTCCATCAATATCACATAACTCTAAATTCAAAGTAGGATTAATTTGAGGAACAGGGTCTACCAATAGGTTAATGTGTGAAGCTATGTATACACAAGAATTAGTGTTTAGATCTTGAATACGAATATAAATTTGTTGATTATTTGGAAATCCAATATTTCTATAATTATTTGTGTCTGTAATTGGGTTAACTTGATTAATTGCGTCTTGCTCTGTTCTGTAATAATTTATTGATAACTGTTGGTTACTAGGGAACATAGCAAGAACTTCTGTGGTTACCGAACTAAAGTCAAAAGAAGAAATACCATCTCCACTATCATTATTATTGTTGTCGTTACCATTGGTGTCTAAAAAGTCATCACAGGTGTTAAATGTTCTCAGAAATCCAGAAGGAATTTGTGTTGTAGGAACACGTAAGGTTATTGAAGTTATGGTGTAACAACCTGTATTTGATGTTACTCTTACCCATATGTTCTGAATGCTAGCTTGAGAGTTAACAAAAGCATTAGGAGTTAAAATAGGGTTACTATCGTTTTGAGCATCAGCTAATGAAGTGTAAAAAGTAAATATTTCGTTTAAATGATTTGAAGATAAAGAAGGTAGTGCATTTAATAAGTTAAAACTGCTGATTCCATCTAAATTATCATCACACTCAATTAACTCAACAGAGTTGTTTACTATTGGTAATGGGTTTATGCTTAAGGTGATACTGTTGCTAATTGCGCCACAAGAATTTCCAGCTTTTTGCATAAGCACTCTAAATTCATACCCATCAAATGAATTGGTTAGATTGTTTATTGTTAGAGTATTGCTAATAACTCCGTTATATATAGCATCGTTTGATAGATTTGACCAAGTAGAACCATCTGTACTTAATTGCCATTGATAAGAATCTGCTGTAGCATCAATAAATATAGAAGCTGTTTCTCCTTCACAAAAAACTACATCTTGAAAAGGAGTGTTTAGAGTTATAGGAGCATAAATTATATAATTTGAATTGGGCACTGTATATCCGTCTGTGGCAGAAGTTACAAGTCCATTACTATCGACAGTAACAGGAGAATCCCCTAATAATCCATCAGTGTCATTATCTGTAAATCCTGCCTCAATTACATCAAAACAGTTATCATTATCACTGTCTAATTCAGTGTAATTTAGAGAGTTGTCACTATCAGAGTCTGTTATTGTATATCCAATAAGAAAACTGTCAGAACTAGTTTCTAAACCGTCTGCAAAACCATTGTTTCCTATAAGGGAATTAATATTGTCAATAACACCATTAAGATCAGCATCTGGAAGTCCATGCCCAGCTTCAAAAAGATCAAAAATTCCATCATTATCAGCATCCAGATCAAGGTAATCAGGAATAGTATCTCTATCGCTATCAATAGGTGTTACAAAAGAACCTGCAAACACATTGTCTAATCCATCTGAGTTGCTATCAGTATTTAATAAGGTGGTTATAGTAGCATTGGCTTCTATTAAATCTGGAATACCATCATTGTCTGAATCTACATCAAAATCATCAGAGTTCCCGTCACCGTCAGTATCCTTATGCATATTTACTAATTGAAAACGGCCTCTAAATTCAGAGTTTAGACTCATATTGTCTAAAGCATGATGAAAAGATATTTCGTTTACTTTGGATGTAGAGAAACGATACGGAGTATTCCCTAAAGGAGAGTTGTTGTAAATAAATCTAATTTCTGAAGCAGTATGCGTGTTTACGCCTAATTCAAAAATACCATCAAAATTGGTATCTACCAATAATTGATTGTCAGGATCGGTTAATGTAATACTTTCTAAATCAGAAACAGATACAGTAAAAACTTCTCCGGCAACAATAGTGTGAGTAGTCCCTGATTCTTGTTGAAGAGTAGCATTTACAGGTGTGGTAAAAGTTAATTTATAAGTTTGTTCTGCATTAAAACCAGCTGCCACTAGAGAGTAAAAAACACCATTATTTGTTCCTTGAAAATTATTACTAGCATTGTTAGAACTATTATGCTGAGAGCTGACAATTGCATTATTGGTTGTTGCGTCAGGAAAAACAACAACTGGAGTTGATATATTACTAATATCTACATGACCATTACCTAGAGATTCATCTAGGTTTGAAATGCCATCATTGTCTGTATCAATATCAACATTGTCAATAATACCATCATTATCAAAATCGTTAGGGCAATTACTTACTACAACTACCTCAGATTCTAACGTTAGCCCTGTGCAACTTACTATTCCGGCAAGTTTGTATTTACCTGGATTTAATGGTGTGAAAGTTGTACTTGTTACATTTGTGGAAACAAACCCTGAACCATCATCATAGTACCATTCATAAGAGTCAAAAAAATCTATATTGGATACCGATAAGATGATATTAGGAATGCAATTTCCTAGGGTAGCAATGCCGGTGGAGAAATCTATTTGAGGAGGAGAAGGAAATCCCGAATAAAAACTTCCTGAACTTGCGTCTGTGTTTGTATTAATATAGGCACAATACAATTCTTGATTACTTTTAACAGCTATGTTGCCAGATAAGTTTGTTACTTTATAAGTAACGTAATCCGTTTTTCCAGGCACTGTAAATGGACCTTGAACTGTGTATGTATTAATAGGGCTGTCATTAATCGTAACTGTTGCTCCATTATTAGTAATAATAATAACTTCTCCTGTATATGTTTCTGCTCCAATTTTTTCAATATGAGCAATGTTGTTCACATTTGTTCTGTTTTCGCAATTTAATGGAGGAACAAAAAAGAACCCTTGATTATGATCGTTACCTAAACCACCTATCCCTTGGTAAGCAAATACAGGTTGGCTTGTGGAAACATACATATTGTCATCTGTAGAATAATTATCCCCTTCAATAACATAGTATTCCCCTGCATTGATTGTAGCTATATTGGAAACTCCATTAATATTAATAATTGTATTGTCTGTATGAGCTACTATTAAAGGATTCTCAACTCTATTTGATCCGGATCCTTTCACAAAAATATATTCGTTTCCAACTTTAGATAAATCAACAATTTGGTCAATTCCAAAATCTCTACCACCGGTATTGCTAAAACTTCCACTAGTAGATCCTGTATTAACTGCAATAGGGTAATTAGATTCTATAAGCGCCCCTATAAGACCATCTTTATTAATGTTGCTTTCTCCTGTATCTACGGCCAGAACATAAGTTTCTCCTTCATCTAAAGTTACTTGAATAGGAAAAGTACCTGTATAGTTTTTTACCGTGAGTCCTACGGGCAAATCATCAAAACTAATTGCTGTATTGTCTTGGGTTGCTAAAACAGAAATAAAACTTAAGTAATTGTTATCACTAGCATTTTCATTGGTAAAAGACCCTGCTCTAAAAGTAGTTCCTAAAGCCAATTCTCCTTTGCTTACTAATGCTGCAGCTTGAGAATCATTAGAAGATCTTGTTCTTATTGATGCGTATATAGGCTCACTTGCCTCAATTATGTATCCTTTATTATTATATATGGTACTTGTAGTAGATGGATTTATATATAATTGACCAAATGAATTGCCTAAAAACACTTCAGCAGGAGAAGCATTGTTTACTATTCCATGAATATAACCTGCAGGAGTTTGTCCAAGAGGTTTTATAGAATAACTAATATCTTGATTACTTGGAGTTGAAATGTAAATATATTGTAATCCAGGGAGGGCATTACCAGATTCGGCAGAAGTCAGGGGCGGTATGTAATGCTTATTGCTTAGCTGACCATAGGTCAAACTAAAGCAAAAAAGCATACATAATAATACCCATGAATAATTTTTTTTGGGGGACTGTTTATTCATGATGGTATCAAAAATAGGATAGGAAAACAGAAAAAACAATCCTTATAAAAGGTGAAATTTATCCCTCCCCATTTTTGGGGAGGGATTTCAAAAACTATTTTTATTGTTTTTATCGATTTCTGAGGAGAGAGAAATTTCCTTTTCTTTCTCTAAGGATTCCATTTCTGTCTGTAAGTTTGATAGAGAACCAGTAATCATCTGAAGGAAGCACTTTTCCGTTGAAAGTTCCATTCCATCCAGGATTATCGATATCAATAGTAGCTA